>JAJYBU010000066.1 GCA_021778845.1 Acidobacteriota bacterium | reverse complement strand
AGCCCGCCGCCATCACCCGCAAGGTCGGCAAAGGACGCATCACCTACATCGGCGCAGCGCTCGAAGGCTCCACCCTCGACGCCGCCGCCAAATGGATGCTCGCCGACGCCAACGTCCATCCCGAGTTTGACTCCCTGGCCCCCGGCGTCGACCTCTACATCCGTTCCGACGCACACCACGAAGTCTGGATTCTCATCAACTTCGGAGGCTCAAAGGCCGCCCCGCAAACCGTTACTCTCCCCACCGCCTTCACCAACGTGCTCACCGGCAGCCCCACCCACTCCGTCACCCTCAACCGCTTCGACGTCGTCATCCTCCAGCGCCCGACCCACTAGCAAACACCACCCGGCTTCAGCTCGACCAAACCGCGCAGCATTATAGATGACAGGCCCGCGGTGGCTCTTGTCGTCTCTATTGCTCTTGCCCTTTTCGTTGTCATTGCGCAGCGCAGGAGTCTGCTTCTGCTCTGGCTCATCGCCTTGCCATTCCCACACGCCTCCAGTTGACCCCAGCCCACCCACTCCATCCTCCGCGCACTACGCCCGCAAGTCACCCTGCGTATCCGCAAAGTACTGCCTGCGTATCCAGAACGCGACATTCACCAATCCGATCAGCGCCGGAACCTCCACCAGCGGCCCCACCACGCCCACAAACGCCTCGCCCGAATTAATCCCGAACACCGCCACCGCCACCGCAATGGCCAGCTCAAAATTATTTCCCGCCGCCGTAAAGCTCAGCGTCGCCGACTGCGCATAGTTCGCCCCCAGCTTCTTCCCCATCCAGAAGCTCACCAGGAACATCACCGCAAAATAGATCACCAGCGGCACCGCAATCCGCACCACATCCAGCGGCAGCCGAACAATCAAATCGCCCTTCAGCGAGAACATCACCAGAATCGTAAACAGCAGCGCCACCAGCGTCATCGGACTGATCCGCGGAATGAATCGCGTCTGATACCACGTCTCACCCTTCACCCGCAGCAGCACCAGCCGCGTCATAAATCCCGCCACAAACGGAATCCCCAGGTAGATCCCCACACTCTTCGCCAGCTCCCCGATCCCCACATGCACGACGCTCCCCTGCAGCCCGAACCAGCGCGGCAGAATCGTCAGAAACACCCACGCATACAGGCTGTAAAACAGCACCTGGAACACGCTGTTCAACGCCACCAGGCCCGCCACGTAATCCGTATCGCCGTCGGCCAGCTCATTCCACACCAGCACCATCGCAATGCAGCGCGCAATCCCAATCAGGATCAGCCCGCGCATATACGCCGGCTCGCCGCGCAGAAACACCACCGCCAGCCCGAACATCAACAGCGGCCCAATCACCCAGTTCTGCACCAGCGAAAGCCCCAGCACGCGCTTGTTCCGAAACACCTCGCCAAGCTTCTCGTACCGCACCTTCGCCAGCGGCGGAAACATCATGATGATCAGCCCGATCGCAATCGGAACATTCGTCGTCCCCACCTGAAACCGGTTCACAAACCCCGCAGTCGCCGGCACAAAGTGCCCCACGCCCACACCAATCGCCATCGCCAGAAAAATCCACAGCGTCAGAAGCCGATCCAGAAACGAAAGGTGTTTCCGAGCCGCCGGCGCGCATACCTGTCCTTGTGTCGCAATCATCGTCATCGTCCTTCAGCCTCGCAACAAATCTCTCCCACCTTCACCGGCAACGGCGCGCCCTCAATCCCCGCAAACTTCCGCGGCGAGCAGCATGCCTTCACCAGCCGCGCCCTGTCCGCCTGCATCGCCCGCTCATCCTTCATCGACTCCAGCGTCTGCCGCAGAATCTGCGTCGCTCCAATATGCGGCGGCATCACAATCCGGTAGTGCATCCACTTGCCCTCGCGCCGCGCCTCCACAATCCCCGCACTGCGCAGATACGCCAGGTGCCGCGAGATCTTCGGTTGCGCCTGCCCCAGAATCTCCACAAAGTAGCAGACGCAGATCTCCTGCTCCCCCATCAAATTCAGCAGCCGCAGCCGCGTCGTATCCCCCAGCGCCTGAAAGAACCGCTCCATATCGAACGTCCGCTTCGCCATACCCTCCAATATATACGTCTTGACAGATATGTAGAAGCAAAATACATTCGTGTAAGCGCATATATTTCAGATCGCCCCAAACCAGCTTTCTGATCAGCACAGAACATGCGTTGTCATCTCGACCGGAGCCAAACGGCTGTATCGTTTGGCGTAGCGGAGAGACCTGCAGTTTCTCCACGTACTGGCAAACGAATCACCTGCCAGAATTCTGTCCCAGGAGGCCCCATGCCCGACCAGCTCCTCGATGCCGTCAAATCCAAATACGGCGCCGTCGCCGAAAGCTCTCTCTCCACCGACCACGCCGGCGTCAAAGCCGTCGCCGAAGCCTTCGGCTACACCGCCGAGGAGCTCACCAGCATCCCCGCCGCGGCCAACATGGGCCTCTCCTGCGGCAACCCCACCGCCACCGCGCACCTCCGTCCCGGCGAAGTCGTCGTCGATCTCGGCTCCGGCGGCGGCCTCGACGTCTTCCTCGCAGCCAGGCAGGTCGGCCCCACCGGCCGCGCCATCGGCATCGACATGACGCCCGCAATGATCGACCGCGCCCGCGCCCTCTCCGGCGGCTACACCAACGTCGAATTCTTCCTCTCCACCATCGACCGCATCCCCCTCCCCGACGCCTCCGTCGACTGCGTCATCTCCAACTGCGTCCTCAACCTCGCCCCCGACAAGCCCGCCGTCTTCCGCGAGATCGCCCGCGTCCTCAAGCCCGGCGGCCGCCTCGCCGCCAGCGACATCGCCCTCAAGACCGACCTCCCCGCCGCCATCGCCTCCTCGCTCGCCGCCTACGTCGGCTGCATCGCCGGCGCCATCCATATCGAGACCTACCGCAACGAACTCCTCCGCGCCGGCTTCTCCAACATCGCCATCGTCGACAGCGGCGCCGACCTCAACGCCTACACCAAAGTCGAAAACCAATCCGGCTGCTGCTCTCCCGCCATGGACGCCGCCACGCCAGCAGCCACCTCCTGCTGCACGCCCGCACCCGCCGACGCCGCCACCCTCCACGCCGATCTTTCCGCGCTGCTTGAAACCTACGACGTCAACGCCGCAGCAGCCAGCGTCAAGGTCTACGCCCTCAAGCCCGCCGCCTCCTCCTGCTGCGGCCCCACCTGCTGCACCCCAACGAAAGCCTAGCCGCCCATGAGGACCTACATCTTCGCCTGCGTCCACAACGCCGGCCGCTCGCAAATGGCAGCGGCCTTCTTCAACCAGCTCGCCGACCCCAGCCTCGCCCGCGCCATCTCCGCCGGCACCAACCCCGGCCCGCACGTCCACCCCATCGTCCTCGAAGCCATGCACGAAGCCGGCCTCGACCTCACCACCGCGCGCCCGCAGCTCCTCACAGACGACCTCGCCCGCGACGCCGCCATGCTCATCACCATGGGCTGCGGCGAAGCCTGTCCGCACATCCCCGGTCTCCGCCGCGACGACTGGCCCCTCCCCGACCCGAAGCATCTCCCCCTCGCCGAAGTCCGCCCCATCCGCGAAGAGATCCGCGCCCGCGTCGCCGCTCTCCTCGCCGCCGAACACCTCGCCCGCCCCTAGCCGCGCCGCCTCAACCCCACGCGCTTCCCGCCACCGAATCCATCCCCCACATCCGCGCGCGCTATCATGCTCACACGTGAGCCCAACGCCAACCACCCCCGCCCAGCGCCCTCAGCGGAAGCCTTCTCTCCGAGCATTTCTTCGCTGGCTGGCCCTCGCGTTAGCGTTCGCCTGGTCGCTCGCCGCGCTCACCCTCGTCGCCGCGCGCTGGATCGACCCACCCACCACGGCGGTCCATGTCGAGCGCCGCGTGCAGGCCTGGCTCCACCACAAGCCCTACAGTCCCCGCTACACCTTCATCCCGCTCAGCCAGATCTCGCCCAATCTCCAGCACGCCGTCATCGCCGCGGAGGACGCACGTTTCTACCAGCACCACGGCTTCGACTGGCACGCCATCGACCTCGCCGCCCACGAGGACATGGAAGGCGGCCGCACCCGCGGAGGCTCCACCCTCACCCAGCAACTCGTCAAAAACCTCTTCTTCGGCACCAACCGCTCGTTCCTCCGCAAGGGCGTCGAGACCACCCTCGTCCCCATCGCCGAACTCGTCCTCGGCAAGCGCCGCATCCTCGAGCTCTACCTCAACGTCGTCGAGTGGGGCCCCGGCATCTACGGCGCCGACGCCGCCTGCCGCTTCTATGACAAGACCTCCGCCCGCACCATCGGCCGCCAACCCGCAGCCCGTCTCGCCGCCATCCTCCCCGCCCCCCTGCACCGCCGCCCCGACCGCATGAACAGCTACAGCGCCGTCATCCTCCGCCGCATGGCCCAAATGGGCTGGTAGCATCCGCCACCCCAAGTTCCGGGTATCTACGGCTTCAAGAAGCGCGTTGAAGGCGTGTCCTTAGTCCAGAAACATTTCTGACGCGAACCGCGTTTATCGATATCTATTCCGGCTTTCGATGCACAACCAGAAATCGATCCAATTTGACTTTCGCCAATTATTCTCCTTACAATCTGGATTCGGCGTTGGTGTGCGTTAGAGGTAAAGCACTGTAGGATGGTTGCGATCTACGGAGATAACAGAACGTGCTCACAAACGCCCAGTTGGCAACAATGGTATTGCGCCACGTCATATTCCACGATGTCCCCAATCAGCGGGGTGAAGGTGGTCAACAAGTAGTCTTGGCAACAGATCCGACGCCGATTGACGCAGACCGGCGCCGACTACTTAAATCCAAACTTGTTAAGTCGCTGGATTCAAAGTCCGCATACGGCGTAACATTCCAGCTCCAACCCACATCCCCGGTACCCAAACTCGTGCGTGACTGGACCGCCCAGGGTTATAACGCAACGAAGTTCGTAGAGGCCTCGCAGGTAATGGCGCAGCATCTCTATCAGGTACAGACTGGTGCGGTCTCTGCAGGACTCTTGGCCGTCATCGATATCACTGTGGATAACCGGCATGGACTCATCCTGATGAAACTCGAACGCGATCAAGGCGCCGAGGTAAAGATGAAGCACGAAGGGCAGAAGTCTCATTTCGAGATGTCGATTTTGGATAGTCTCATCCTGACCGGCAACACGCGCCTGTTCAAGACGGCTGCTTTTCTGCGTAGAGGACCCGGGGATGATGACTTCGAAATGGCGGCCTGCGATAACCAGCACAATGCTACCGACACGAAAGAAATGGCAAGATTCTGGCGAAAATATCTCGGCTGTGATTTAGAGGAGGCTGCTAGAGTTTCTACGGCGAAATTCTTTGGCGCGACAATGGATTTCATTAATACTCACATGGATGACCCGGAGCTTCAGACGGTGATGTACGAAAGTCTTCATAGCGAACTTCGATCGGCCCATCAAGCAATTTCGCCTCGCGCCTTCCTTACAAACCACGTTCCGGAGCCTGTAAGGCACGAGCTCCGAACATTTCTCGAAGAACGTCATGTACCGCTAACATCGTTTGAGAAGGACACGCAAGACATCAGCGGGGCCCTTCGTCGACTGACATACATCAGCGAGGCCGGAGTTCGCGTCGTCGCACCGGAAAACCGTGGAGAGCTCGTCGTGGTCGAAGCCGAACAGATAGTGGTCAACGATCGATTGAGCAAACTGGGAAGAGCGTGATGGACATCGAGCAGGCGCGTGCGGAGTGGATCCGAGTTCGCCCCGAGTATCGCGCGTTTGCTGAGTTACTCAGGATTCGGCTACAAAACATAGCCCGAGAGCTTGGAATATACGCCGAGGTATCGGCGCGAGAGAAAGAGGTCCATAGCCTAATTAAGAAGCTCATTCGAAAACCGCACCTCTCCTACGAGACAATGCCCGACAGAGTAGGAGCGCGGGTCGTCATTCGATATCGTTCTGAATTGTCGGCCATTGAGGAACGTATTAAACAAAGATTCCAGTTTAGAGTGGTTGACGATAAAGGCACGAAGCTGGGCGTCGACAGAGTAGGCTATCAGAGCATCCACGTTGATGGCTTAGCCTTGAAAGCTGACGACCAAGAGGCCGGCAGATTTCCCCCAGACCAATTCTTCGGAGAGCTCCAAATTAGAAGCTACGGCCAGCACTTCTGGTCCGAGGTATCGCATGACACTTTCTACAAGAATGACGAGCTAGTCAACGAGCTGCCCCCAGACCTGCAACGCCGCGTGAATCTCACCGCAGGTCTCGTCGAGGTGGCAGACCGTGAGTTCGACCGCATGAAAGACGAAGCGCAGCCCGGAGCAACCGCCGAAATCTTTAGCGGTCTTGAAAAGCTCTACTACAGCGTCGCGACGAAGCGACCTGACGTCGAACTTTCGCGAGAGGTGATCAGTCTAGTGCTGCCCCTGTACGGAGCGGCTAGGCCCCAAGAGATCCTGCAACGGCATGTCATTCCGACATTCGAGCGTTACCGCCAAGATTTGGAGAAAATCTATTCCGATCCGGACAACGATTATGAAGGGGCAAGCGCATTTTTCTTCCAACCGGAGGCGTTTCTAATCCTTGACCGGCTGTATTTTGACCGAGATCAACTCCTGGCAACTTGGAACCAACAATTCCCTCCAAAGGAACTTGAGAGAGTGGCGGAAAACTTCGGAGTCGCCTTCAACGACTAGGACACCATCACATCACTCCTCGGCACATCCTTCAGGTTATTTGCCCCGCCTGAGGTGAGTTCTCGCACAAATGGCTCTCGCCCACGGTCAATTAGCTTAAAATCGCCAATGCTCTAAGCGGCACCGGATTGGTCCCGCGAAGTCTTAGTGCTGTATCTGGAGCGCCCCGTCGCGCAGCAGTGGGCAGCCGCAGGGAGTTAGCGGGGCGCTTCTGATACAGCGACTTGAAGGAAGCCGCCCTGATGGAGGGCTATGTACTTTGAA
>JAJYBU010000039.1 GCA_021778845.1 Acidobacteriota bacterium | reverse complement strand
GTATGGAGAAGTGGAAAGCAAACAACGCTTCCCACTTCCCCACACCCCCGACGACCGCTACTTGAAATCAAAAGAAGCTGCGCTAAACTAACATGCTAACTGGTACAAAACATCGGGCAATCCACACGGACAGCCGCGACCTTTTGAGCGTCCAGTTAGTCTACAAGGCTGCTGTACAGTGAATTGCGGCCCTGGAGACTTGAAATGAGCTTAACGGCGACAAAATCAATAGCTTGTTTCCACAAGTGAAGCGATACCCACGGGAGCAGGTGGTGAACCTGCTGCGCCAGATCGAAGTGGCAGTGGCGAACGGAAGAACGAACCCGGTGGCGAGCCAGGAGCGGCTTTCGGAACGGGTCCTCCCTCGTAGTGAATCCCGTAGGACGGGGCAGCGACAACGCACTGAGGATGAAACTCTTTTCTCCAAGATGGCCCTTCATTATTTCGCGACACGAAGAACGTTTCCAGCCCGAACCCGATAGAAACCCGGGTGGGAGATTTTGCGTCAACCGAAAATACTGAACATGTCACTGACGACGAGGGCGTCTTACGACGACTCATCCGTGCCGATAGAGTCCAGCTGGGCAATGACCTCCGGTGAGAGCTGAAGTGTGGCAGCGCGGAGGTTCTCGCGCAGATGCTCAACCGACGATGTACCGGGAATCAGCAGTATGTTGGGAGACCGGTGAAGCAACCATGCCAACGCTACCTGCATTGGCGTCGCACCAAGCGCCGCAGCTACGCCACTCAGTTTGGATGACTGGAGCGGAGAGAAGCCGCCGAGAGGAAAATACGGCACATAAGGTATGCCCAGTGCAGCAAGAGAATCGATGAACGCGTCGTCGCCGCGATGGGCCAGGTTGTACAAATTCTGAATGCAGACAATCTCCGCTATTGTTTGGGCCGTGGCAAACTGCTGAGGTGAGACGGTGCTGAGACCGATATGCCGAATGAGACCTTGCTGCTTCAGTTCGGCAAGCGCTGTCAGCGGCTCTTCAAAGGGTTCATCTGTTGGTTCGCTCAAGCCGCCGAGGCGGAGATTGACCACGTCAAGCCTGTCAAGGCCTAGATTTCGCAAATTGTCATGCACGGCATTGATGATTTCCTGGCGTGAGCGGGCGTGCGGCCATGAACCATCGCTGGCACGACGCGCACCGACTTTGGTGACGATGACGAGATCATCCGGGTAAGGATGGAGCGCCTGCTTGATGATTTGATTGGTTACATGCGGGCCGTAAAAGTCGCTCGTGTCAATGTGGTTCACGCCGGAAGCGACGGCCTCGCGCAAGACAGCTATCGCACCCGGAACATCGAGCGGCGGGCCCCAAACCCGCTTGTCGCCATCCTTTCCTGCGAGTTGCATGGCGCCGTACCCGGTCCGGCCTACGGTAATTGAACTGCCGGGAAAGATAAATGTTCCGCCTAGATCAGATCGCTTCGTCATTGCTTCTCCTGTGTAGTTGCCGCTGGCGTGTTCATGCCCTATGCTTTGAACTGTTAGATGAAGAAAGCTTCAGGTTAGGACTTCGCATTTGGCGCGACAGACACCAGGCCGCTTAGAGCCAAGAAAGACGCCGGTTCAGTCGCGTTCCGCCGCGAGTGTTGACGCGATTCTAAAGGCCACTGTTCAGGTTTTGCTGAGGGTGGGCAAGGAGAAGCTGACAACCACGCGTGTGGCAGCGCGGGCTGGAGTGTCCGTCGGGACACTGTACCAGTACTTCCCGAACAAGAGCGCTTTGCTGCGGGCTGCTCTTAAGCTTCACGCGGAGGAGATCCTCGCAGAGGTTAATAAGGCGTGCATAGAGCAGCGAGGACAACCGGCGGAACAGATGGCGGAGGCTCTCGCAGTGGCGTTTCTGGCGGTGAAGATGCGGGACCCGAAGAAAAGCCGGGCGTTATACGCGGTGAGCTCCGACCTGGAGGGCGCGGAGATCATGGCCAGCACAGCGGTGAGTGTAAATGAGGCGATTGCCGGGCTGCTTCGGAGTGCACCCGAGGTGATGACGAGGGACCTTCGGCTGATGGCTACAGTTCTGCAGAGCACCATCGCGGGAGTGAAACGACAACTGCTGGAGTCGGACATGGCAGAGGCGCAGTTCAAAGTCATGCAGAGAGAGTTGGTGTCAGTGGTGCGAAGTTATGTTCGGGCTTGCGTGGCGCAGTAACGGTTGGTGTGCGTTTGGGAGTGTGAGGTCAATACCGAGGCATATCTGATCGAACTGCACACCACACTCCGAACGCAACTGGCATCACTCCCGTGAGGGCTGCTTGCATTTACTCGTCGGCTGAACTCACTACTGGGGACGACAAACCGAAGCACGTTTCCAGGATGGGCAAACATGGGAGCGCACATCAGGGACTTGCACTGTTCGAGCACGGCGGTTACGAAAGACGTGGTGGAGTTCGCAGAGAAAGACGATCCCAAGGGCCATCCCACTCGCACGGTCTCCCCTTGGTACGAAATGAGGTCAGGTCATCCGCTATCGACATGCTGACATAGGTATCGACACCATGGAATGTGTCGACTCCGGCCGGGCCTGAACTGTGCCAGCAGAGCGTTGCCGTATCGGGGACGAGATGGACCGGGATCCTTGTACCGTCCTTCTCTATGGTGTCGTGCCGGGTTCCCGACTGATCGAAGATGAAATGTGTCTTCCGCCAGTCCTGCACCATCGCCGGCGTGATATGACCGTAGTTCCTCCTGATCAACCACATGAAAGTCCAGAAGCGCGTTCCGGTCAGGTTGAGTCCGAAATGGGTGGGGTTCTGGTTGCCGCTTCCATGCCGGTTCATCGCATGGTCAGGATCGTGAATATTGTCCTCGTTGTAACTGTCTTTTGCCTCGACATTGTTGGTAGAGGCAATATATTGGTTGCCCATCTCACCCATATCGCCCGGAACACGAATCGCATAACGCGCGATCCCGTTCTCATCGGCGGGAATACTCTCGATCACAAACGCCTCGTGACGGTCGGAAACCATCCAGTTGACGCCCCGGGTACATTTCCCAATCACGATCTTGTTTCCGGATTTGGCCTGATATTCCGGCCTGCCGATTGTTAGAAGCTCGGCAGCATGTCTCGCCGAAGTAGCGAAGGCAGCCACATAGAAGTTGCCTACCTGCCAATCCAAACCGGCCCTGCGATAACCCGAGAATGGATGATCCAGAGTGGGCCCCAGAACACCAAGGGTCCCGCCAGAATACCCACTTGTTGTTACACCGCGAGCATTTTGGGCATGTTCGCTCCCAATTTCACCGGCAGAGTCTGTCACCGTATAGCGGCTTGCTCGCGGGTCGGACGGGTTGGCAATGAAGGTGACGAGGTATTCCTGTGGGAAGAAGTGCTGATCCTCGGAGCTGACATGGATGGCTTTGCCGTCCTGCGTTGCGGACCCTAAGATGACGGCACCACTACAGGAGTGAATTGCCTCGTCTTTAGAGGCTACAGCGGGAGTCTCAGATACCGGCGGCTTCCCTTTCAATCCGTAGTAGCTATTGATCATAAGGATTTTATGGAAATCACTGAGTTCGTGAGGAAAGGCAGACACCTTAAGTTCACGAGAGGCTCCGTCGGCGATGCCATGCATCATTTCGAGTGCCTCGGGAAGCAGAAACTCGTAGTATCGTTCCTGCTGAACTAAATAGGCTGTCATCGTCTCGCTGTTACCCTGGATCGGCAATAGTTCTCTGTACCAACCCTCGTAGACCATGCGAATGAGATCGCCTGCCCCTTCACCATACTGCCGCCCCATTTGGTGCCAGGAACCACTGAGTTCACCCAGGTATCGCGGATGTGGATCGTACGCAGGGTATCCGCGCTCAAGGAAGTATTTGCCCAAATTCCTGTTGCGGCCCGTCCACTCCCGGGGAGTCGCCGCTCCTCGAGACAAAGTTTGAACAGATGCAGAGAGGGGAAGGCTCCGCAAGGGCTCAGGCGCAAGGGCCAACGCCCCGAGCGAAGCGGCGAGCTTCAGGCATTCCCGGCGAGAAACATCCAACGTTCCCGAACCCCGATTGACCTTGATTGCGTTCACCTTCGGTGCGTCGCCAGCCTTTGTCATTCACGGCCTCTATGCTGGGGATTATACAAACGATCAGACGCATGATGAATCATCTTGTGACTTCACGCACGGGGAAAGGAAGCGAGCCAGCATGCAGACTGCGCTCAGTCCTCGTTTCCGGCAGTAGAGGACTGACAAGCCTCGGTCGTCCAACCGGAAAGAAGTGAATTGTCGCGGGGATTGGTAGTTCGTAGTTGCTGGCTCAGATGGCATGCGGCATGATGAGCGTTATCATCCTCACCCGCCAGTCGCGAGTGACCTATCTATATAGTCCCGGATAAGGGCAGATGGATGACAAGAAAGAGGCCTTTGGCCCTGGCAAGAACCGTTCCGTCAGGGTGTATGAGTTCGGCCCTGTGATAGAGTTTGCGGCCGTCGCGGCGGATGTGTGTGCCTACAAGAGTGAGCGAGGTATGGAGCGGCGCGGGCCGCAGATAGTCGACTTCCATGTTGCGCGTCATGGCAACCGCTCCGAGCGGAAGGTTGAGTTTGCCCATCGCCTCGTCCAGAAGCGTAGCGATGATGCCACCATGGATATAGCCGGGTGGCCCCTCGTGCAAGCGGGTGAGGTTCACGGTTGAGGTGGACGTGATGCGGTCTGGATCGGCAGAATCGAGCGAGAACGTGAGATGAAGTCCCTGCGGATTGGAGGCACTGCACCCAAAGCATTGATGGGACGACTGCTGGATCGCGACTGCCACTGCGTCTAAAGAGTTTGCAGGAACATGAGTTTCAGCCATTCGTCAGATTTTACTAAGGTTGCCGCGTTCAACGATCCTTCATCAAGTCCGATCGCGGCGAATTACTTCGCGTCGGGAGGTGTCGGCATCGAACGGATGTACGCAACGACCGCCTTTCTGGTGCTTGCGTTCATATTGGTGGGAGGCATGTTGCCGTTCTTCATCTGCGTGCTGTGGTGCTGTAACAGGTTATCCAGCACCGATGCGGGAAGGACCGAGGCCATGCCTGCGAGGCCGGGGGCGGCCACCGTTCCATTCAAGCCATCAACTCCATGGCAGGTCTCGCAGCGGTTGTGCTGGAAGATCGCCTTCCCTCGCACGGCTTCTGCGCTGAGGGGCACAGGCTTCAATGCTTTGGGAGCCTCAACTGCAGTGGCCGCGCTTCCCGATGCGACTGCCGCAGCAGGGCCGGATTGAGGTTGTGTCGTGTGGGTGGCTGCGACTGGCTCCGGTGAAGGCGCAGATCCCAGGCTTGAAAGATACGCCACCAGTTGCTTCAACTGTGCATCATCCACGGTCACAGTAGGCATGCCGCCGGCGGTCATTGCCTTCCTGGGATGACGCAATAAGTAAGCAAGTTGGGTGGGAGGATATTTCCTGGTAATGTCAATGAGCGACGGCGCAAAATGCGTGCCTTGCGCATCTCGTCCATGGCACGCAAAGCACCCGTTCGCAACGAAGATGGCGCGTCCTGGTGCGGTGGGATTGCTGGCGGCAGCTGGCGGCACCTTTGCTGGCGCGGACTCGGTCGAAGCACCCGCCACCGCGTTTGCAGGCGCTGCTGCGGCGGCGGCTTTTGGCTTCGACGCAGATCCATTCGAAGTATTCGCGGGCGCAGGTTCACTCTGCGGAAGCTGGGCGGGACCTGCCCCCTGCGGCTTCTCTAATTTTTTAACGCTGCCCGCAGATAACGTTCGCAGATAGGCAACCACCGAGCTTACCTCCTCAGGCGTGGCTACCAGGGGCGGCATTCCGCCAGCCTTCATCGCGGCATCCGGAGCCTGGACAAGTTTCGTCAGGTCCGCATCCGATTTCTTTGCGATCAGGCCTGCCAGCGGTGGTATACGAGCAGTTCCCGCGCCTGCAGGTCCGTGACAAGCCGCACAGGCATGGGTCTGGAAGATTTGTTCTCCGGCTGCCGCTGCTGCCGATGATTTACCAGAAGCTCCCGTTGCTGGAGCCGGGACGCTCGTGGTTGCCTCAGCATCAGGCACAGTACCTTCTGCGGGCGCTGCGTCCGGTGTTGCAATGGAGGTAGCAACGGGCGCGCTTGCCGCATTCGTTCCCAGACTGCCTAGATAACTGTAAAGCGATGTCATCTGCGGAGTGGCCAGATTGAACGATGGCATGTGGCCAGCCAGCATCTTCGCATTGGGATGATGCACCAACTCGGTTAGTTGTGGCAGCGAAAATTTGCCTGTAATCCCTACCAGACTTGGTGCCAGTGCTGTGCCTGTACCCATTTGTCCATGGCATCCCGAGCATCCCTCCGCGAGGAAGACGGCCCTCCCTTTGGCAACCATAGGGTTGACGGGTCCGGACGCAAGAGGTTGCCCGTTCGAGGACTCCATGCTCGGAACGAACGGTGCCCTGGTGTAGTCCTCTGCTTGCTTTTCCTGGTATGCGAGTTGTTCGGCGACATTGTGATCACGTAGATCATCGAGGTGACTCTTGAACCCGAGGAAAATCATCCCGACCAGAACTGTCGCAACTGCAAGCAGTGGAATCGGTCTGCGCCACGGCCTGCGTTCCAGATTGCGATCTAGAAATGGCATCAGGAAAAACAGCAGAGCGAGGATCGCAGGGACAAAAATGACAGCAAAAACTTCCATCCGGCTGGACCAGAATTTAAGCCACTCGAACATGGGCAGGTAATACCACTCCGGCCGCGGAACAAACTTCGGATCACTAGGGTCGGCGAGGGGTCCCAGTTGTACGGGATGGAAGTACGCCAGGAATCCGAGTCCAATCATCAGGAGCAGCGCGAACGCCATATCCATAATGACCTGACGAGGATAGAAACTCTCCGGAGGCAGTGTGGGGTGGATAGGATCTTCGTTGATCGGACCAGCCGCGCCTGCTTTCCGGAAGAGAGCAATGTGGGTGCCAATAAACAGGAAGATCATTCCTGGAATCAGAAACACATGAGCGAAATAAAAGCGCGACAACGTGAGGGTGCCCAGCGTGTCGCCGCCGCGCAGCATCTCGGTAAGCCATTGCCCGATGAAAGGAACTTCCCCGACGATGTTGGTCCCGACGGCCGTGGCGAAGTAGGCGGTCTGATCCCAGGGCAACAGATAACCCGTGAAGCCCATGCCCAGCACCAGCAAGGACAGGAATGCCCCCGATATCCAGAGCAGTTCGCGTCGGCCTTTGAACGACCCATAGATAAACGTCTGCAGAAAATGCAACAGCAGAACGACAATCATCGCGCTGGAGCCATAGTAATGAAGGCTGCGCAGAAACTGACCTGCCGCAACTTCCTTGGTGATGTAGGCAACGCTGGTGTGTGCCGACTCAACGGAGGGCACATAGTACAGTGCCAGGCATAGACCCGTAATCACCTGCGAGATAAAGATAAACAGCAGCCCGGAGCCGAAGACATACGCCAGGCGCGCACCACCCGGGACCGGCTCATCGAGCGATGCGCGCATCAGGCTGCGCACACCCGTGCGCTCGTTCAACCAGCCATAGAAGCGCGACGTAGCCTTCTTTTGTGTTGCAACTTTCACCGGATTATCCACCAGGGCCACCTAGCTCAACACTTCTTGGTTGGGAACATTCTCGCGAAAATACTCAAACTTCACCATGAGCTTGCCATCCTCCACCTCGTGCGGAAGCGGATCCATGCCGCGTGGGGAAGGGCCGGAGACATGCTCTCCATTTGCCTTGAAAACACTTCCGTGACATGGGCAGTAAAACTCATCCTGACTCTCGTGCCAGGCGACCGTACAACCCATGTGCGGGCAGATGGACGAGAGTACTCCGAGTTCACCCTGCGGATCTTTCGTCACATAAACAGTCTGAGAGGTATCGACTTCACGCCATCCATCCACCTGTTTCAGGTCGAGGGGCGCCATGATCGGCTTCGACAGATTCGAAAACGTATCCAAGGCACCAACGGGAGACCAGGTGTTCTTCGACCGCGCATAAAGTGGATAGAGCACATAGCGCAGCACGGGTACCGCAAGGATCGCACCCATTCCCGCGGCCCCTACAGCCAGAAGAGTGCCAAAGAAGGATCGCCGGTTGATAATAATGTTTTCCTTCGGATTGACTTCCAGAATTGAAGGTTGCTCTTCCATGCGTTCTCCTAAAACATGAGCCAAAGCGCCATGTATACCGTGTTGTTGTCCGAAGCGTTGCGGTTTGCGCCGTCGTAGTTCGTGCTGGCGCCGTTGAACCTGGTATATCCCGTGTAGTTCACGCTGATATCGATGTTCTGCACCGGCCAATACGCCGCCTGCAGCGTGTATCCACTGGTGTTAGGGCTTCCATTCAAACTGCCCGTCACGGGCGCCTGAGCATAGAGCACAGGGTCACTGCTTCCCGTGGTCGTGAACAGAGCGCCCGTCGCGGTGTATTTGCTTGCCCAGTGGTACGTACTATCCAGCTTGAATGTATTTAGCGTGTGGTGAATCGCATCAGCTCCTCCCGCCGCAAAGGTTGCACCCAGATTCGAGCTTTCATGAATCCATGTCCCGTGGGCGTCCAGCAGGTTCGCACCGAACGGGCGCTCATACTGAAAATCAAGGGATGGGTCGATATATCGGTCAACCGGCCCGGTGACCGAACCCGGATGCGAGTTCATCGCCAACCCATATGTGCCCACCATCAGATAGTTTGCTCCCCACGACTGTTGCCAGCCAGCGCGCCAGTACGGGGCGGCACCGCTGATGTTGTATGGGAACCCCGCGCCGTTGATCGGCACAGGCCCTCCCTCATGCTCGCTGCGGTACGCGGTCACAGCGGTGTAGAGATGGTTGTTCCACATGCTGTATCCGCCCACGCCCACAACGTCCTGGCCGAGCGTCCCGTCGATGATCGGAGAAGCAATCGAGCCAACGTTGGCTTCCGAGGATATCCAGGGAAAGCCCCATGCGGGCGTGCTGTTCCATAGATCCTCAACGGTCGGGTTATTGTTCAGCGTGATCCCGTAATCGAGTTCCTTCCCGCCCAGCGTTGTCTCGTTGGCATAGCGCAGGTCGGTATTGTCCATGGCAAACGTATTGCTCGAGTGGCTGTACGTGATCTGGGCGAGTGAGCCGAAGTGCGATGCAAATCGTCCCGCCAGAAAGGCACTGAGCTGCTGCGGAAACCCGGCAGCACTGTTCTGCGTACCCGGCGCAACATTCTGGAAGGCTGTATCGGAGACAAGCATCATGAAGGAAAGCGGAATGTACTTACTCAGTAGAAGATCCGTGGCATTCCCGACCTTTGCGCCCGGTGTGGCGTCGCTGAGCACGTAGCCGCGGAGTTTGAAATCACGGCCGAACGCCGTCAGTTCAGGCGGATTGCTGTGGCACACATTGCAGGAGAGCCCGGTCTGACGAGCAAAACTTGGCACAGCACGTGCATATTGAAAGCTGTGCAACACAAAAATGCCCACCGCAATTCTCAAAATCTTCTTCATAGATAACCCTTGGTTCCCTGGCTTGAGGTGACGCGAATCGACCCGACGAGTCATATATCCCGATTTACGACCCGCATTGCGAAATCCGGCACAGCAGCATATGCATGATGACTAAGACGTGGCGCGAAACGAAAACGATGCAGACATTATTCTGTTATGGATAAACAAAGGGGCACCCGAGGCCGTCCTTGGAGGCTGGTAACGATCCCGGTCATTCAGGTAAATACATCAAGGCGCTTATTTGTCACCAGCAAGCTCTTTGACAAGATATCAAGCTATGACTTGACGCCATTGGCGCATGCAAGCCTCTGCTTTCCTGTCTGCTCCAGTTTGAGACTCGTCCGTGTGGGACGCCACATTATGCCCGCCAGTATCCATAAGGTTTCGATCTCCACTGGCGTGATGCTCTCAAAGGCTGGATGGTGTTTGCTGTGCAATATCGCTCATGAGACGTAAACGCTCTTGGGCCTTGGCAGGGTCGCATGGATTTTGATCAGGGGACTCGGGTGCAGTTGTCCGGAGGAGCTGCGCGCCGCTTCGACCGTAGCACGAGTTGGGTGCGCTGCCTGATTGTCCAGTTTTCGGTGTGGGGCGAGTTCATGCTTCAAGAACGTTGCAGACCGAATCCACTATGCGCTGTCTCTCAGTAGGACTTGTAGGCCGGGTTAAACGCAGGGTGCGGCATGGAGTGGATGAAGGTCGCAATGTCGAAGGCATCCTGCGGGGACAGGGTTCCGGGATGGTTCTGCGGCATGTTGCGGATGAGGAAGGCAGCCATCTTGGGCGGCTTGTTCATGCCTGCGCCGTCGTTGTAGGAGCCAGGGCCCCACATGGGCGGAAGGATGTGGGGGACGCCAGCACCGCGGTCGCCGTGGCATGGGGCACACTGGTGGGCGTAGAGGGCTCTGCCGGTGACCGGGTGGCCGGTGAGGGCGGGGACCGGCACGAGACCGCGGCCGGCGTAGGATCTTCCCTTGACGCCGCCAATGGATAGCCAGTTGACGTAGGCGATGAGGGCGTTCATCTCTTTACTGTCAGCGGGCGGCGGCTGACCGTTTTCGCTGCGGGTGAAACACTCCTGGATTCGCTGTTGCAACGTGATCACGTGGCCGGCGCGCTGGCTGAAGGCGGGAAAGTTCTGGGCCAGATCGATCATGGGCGAGGCGTAGGCAACGGTGCCGCTCTGAAGATGACAGTCGCTACAGGTGTACTGGTTGCCTACGTATGCGTGGGCATACTTCGGGGTGTCGTCGAAGATGAGCTTGCCGAGGCGGATCTGCTGGCCTTGCTCGCCGGAGGGGATGGGTGCGGCGACATAGGGACCGGGAGCGACGGGCTGGGGAGGCTGCGGCCGCACAGAACAGCCCGCGAGCACTCCGAGCAGCAGAACAAGCGCGACGGGGATGGACGTCTTCAGGGGTGAAGCAATTTGCATCGATGCCTCCAATTACTTTGCAGGAGCTGCGATCGACTGGAAGCCGAACTGGTGAAAGGCGGCCTGCGCCTCGGGAGTCTTTAGATAGGCGAGCCACTGGGCGGCGGCTTCGGGATGTGGGGCGTCGGGCAAGATACCTGCAGCGTAGATCGCGGTGCTGTTGTCGGCGGGCGGGATCTCGATGCCGGTGATGGGGTTGCCGATCTGCTGCTGGAACTGGACCTCGGAGGCCCAGGTGACGCCAGCGTCGGCGTGACCCTGCAGGATGCGCATGGGGGTCTGGCGATGGTGAATCTCGGTAAGGACGGTGGTGCCGTCGGCGACCTTCTTTTGATAGACCTGATGGAAGAGCTCGTCGCCGCCGGCTCTGCGGAGCGATGCGGCAATCTGGTTGGCGATGCCCTCCCACTGCGGATTGGGCATGGACAGCCTGAGGTCAGCGCGGCCGAGGTCGCGGAGCGAGGTGATGTGCTTCGGATTACCGGCGGGGATCATGATCTCGAGCGTGTTGGTGGCGTACTCGGTGACATCGTTGATCTGCTGTTTTTCTGCCATGCCATGCAGGACGCGAGCTCCGGCTTCATAGATGTCGGGCTTAACGTGAAGGGTGAAGTTGCCGAGCGTCAGGGTGTCATCGGCGGCGATCTGCTGGCGCAGAATGCCCGGGGGAAGCGTCTCGTAGTAGATATGCCCGGCCAGCTCCGGGTGGAGCTTGACGAAGCCTGCGATGAGATGGGGCAGCACGAAAAACTGATTGCCGCCGATGAAGAGCACCAGCTTTGCATCGGCAGGGTTGCCGTGGAGATCCGGAATGTTGTCCACGTCCGGCACCTGGAATGTGAAGCCTTTGCTGGTTGCGGGGTTGTTGGCGCCGTTGCTCCAGGGTGGAGTGGTCTGGGGCTTGTTCTGCGCGTGGAGCGTGCTGACGAGCATTGCTGCGAGCAGTGACAGCAAGGCCTTCCGGCCAAGGTTGAGAGGCAGGTTCATCGTGTCGATCCTTTCGGCTGGGTTCAAACCGTGATGTAGGTATAGTGGCCGTCAGCCTGCAGCAGAGCAATCGCAGCTACCATCGAGGCCACGCTGAGCGCCTCAGGGATGAGGTGCGCAAGCATCTCCCGCACGATGGATTCGGGGTCTGCGCTCAGATTGTTGTGCTGGACGAGAGCGCGCACCTGCTCTTCGGTGGCGGTGTGGCAACTGAGGAAGGTGACGCCCCGGCTTTGCAGAGCCTGGATGCTCTTGTCCTCGTATAGCGAGCCTTCGCTGTTGGGGTCCTGCGAGGTGTAATGCAGCGCAGTCCTGCTGGTGAAATAAGGGTTCCTGACGGCAGGCTTTCCAGTTGCCGCGTCCATGACCTTCAGCCACGCGCCGATCTGATATTTGCTCCAGATGAAGTCGTCGTAGTTCAACATATTGGCTGGCCCATGCAGCGCAGCGACCACCTTGATCTGCGCAGCCGGGATGCCAAAGCCGAAGTGGAGTCCGTTGAGCGAGTTCTTGATGTTGTTCAGAAAACGGCCCTCGTTGATGGCCACGACGTCGTACACCTGCTTGATGCGGGCGGGGTCATGCACGATCTTGTTGAACGCAGTGACCTTCCAGTCCGACGTGGTGTAGACGAGTTGTGCCTGGGAGTCTTGCGGGCTGGCGGCGAGCGTGCCAAGGGCTGTGAGGCCGGCTGCGGTGGTAGTGACAAACGATCTGCGAGTCAGGAGATTCATCGCTTCCTTTCGTTACGCTAAGTTGGTTGTCGAGCGTCCGTCTCCACAGATAGAAGCCGGGAGGAGACGCTTCTGTTGCGAGCCATCAACGTCTGGCGGATCCACCGCTGCGCCGAAGGCAACAGAGGTGCCTGGGCGCGGATGCAATCCAGTGCAATGATCGTCACCTGTCACAGCGACGGAGTCCAATTAGAAGTAGGAATGGCCTATAACGAAAAGCTATGGGCTGGGGCTCGTCCGTTTGGGTTCGGTCAGCGGAAGTGGTTGAGGATGGAGCGGCGAAAAGCTTCGTCGTTTCCGCGCGGCTCCGGGCCGGGGGGATACGCGGGCGAAAGCATTCTTGCCAGCGTGAACCCCTTGACTCGTGCAATGCCGAGCGGATGCAGCGCATGCTGATGGTGCACCGACCACTGCGCGAGCCCGAGCTCAACTGGCGCATCAGCAGTGGCCCCTGGTACAGGTCTTGTCCATCGATCGTTTGCCCCGCCCGTCCATGGCTGGCGGGAACAATCACCTACACATCATCCCCAGATTTTTGATAAGCAACAAGACCATCCATTACACAACTTCGCGTTACACCATTTGGTGTAACGCATCGACGCCTGCCGCCAATGCAAGCGGCAAGCTGTTTATGCCCGGACATTGACGGGGTTCAGCTAATCTTGCGCCACGTTCTCAAACTGCTCGATCTGAATAGCGCCCCTGGGAAACTCGGCCGTAATTCTCAGTTTGTCTCCCATCGCCTTGATGAAGTTGCGAAGCGTCTAGACGTACCTATCCATGCGCTTCTCCTTTGTCGAGACTGCGCCGTGGTTGATGTTGAGAACCGGAGCTGGATTCACTTGCATCAACTGCCGGGCTTCCCGAAGCTGATGAAGGGTCATGCCCTCGGCTTTCTCCTTCACCTTTGCTCGAATGCGCTCCTCCACTTCAGGCGCGTGCTTTCTGCGAACGTCGTTCCACTTGTTCGTCATGGTCATCCTCAAATCTCGGCGAGATGGAATGTGTAGATCGCTTCTGCGCGGCGGACTGCCGTGTCGTACCACTTGTCATCACCGGTCTGATCGCCGCCAAGAATGAGGTAGGCGCATCGACGTGGATCGATAGCAAAGAGAATTCGAAACGGTGGCCCTTGGTGCTGTACGCGCAGATCTTTCATGTTGGGATAGCGTGAACCCTTGAGCGCATCAACGTCGGGGCATCCGAGCATTGGCCCCTATTCCACGAGCATGTCGACGGAAGTGTCGACGCTCACGCTCCCCCTCTTCGTCAAGCGTGTCGTACCGCTGTACAAATTCGTTGCTGACTTCTACTGCTCAAGCCGTACAGGCTATCACTCCACAGTGATATAGCTTCAAGGTGATATGTTGGTGCGAGTGAGGCATCTCGCAAGAGAAGGCACCAGAGACTTCTACATTAGGTATGAGTTCACGCCCTTTACCATGCAGTCCAATACGGTTTCCGAGGGCCGGGGTCTATCCCTTGCGATAACCCCAATAGTTCAAAGAGTTGGGTCTTACGGTACCGCCTGAAGGATAAGCAGGAGGAGATGTTTGTTTCTCCGTATCCGGTAGTGGGCAAAAGGATGCACGGGGAAATCGAGAGCTAACGGGCAAGAAAAAGCGGACCCTCACTGGAGGATCCGCTTGAGGGAGCGACAGTTAGAAGTTGAGCCGGGCAGTCAACTGTCCGATGCGCGGATCATTGGCCTGGTTGAAATAACCCTGCGAGTATGTGCTTGAATACGAGAGCACGGATCCTGCATTCGCTGCTCCGAGGCTGGTGTTCGGACCGCCATAATTGGGCGTATTCATCACGTTGAAGAACTCGCCGCGGATCTCGAGGCTCATCCCTTCCCGCACGATGAATTGCTTGAACACCGAAAGGTCCATGAGGGGCTTAAGCGGCTCGCGCACATTGAGCACGCCTGGCTGATTTAGCGATTCATACGGCAGTAGCTGACGGAACGCCAGGTTTGGCGATTGAGCATCGCAGCCCTGATGCACCGGAACACCGTTGGCACCAATCTGAGTTGGCTGCGTCGTGTAGATCACTGCCCCCGTAGAGCTGTTCAGCTTGGCTGTCTCATAGCAGGTGCTGAACTCCCGGGCGTACGTCTGCCGCGGCTGATGATAGTTGCCGATGATGTTGTATCCGCCCGGAGCACCTACCAGAGGACCGTTGGTGAACCGGGCCACGGTGTTGACCTGCCACCCGCCCAGGGCTAGCCGCTCCCACGCAGGACGAGACAAAAGGTTCGGCAGTTCCACTGTGCCGAAGATGTTGCCAAATATCGTCGGGTTGCTGTCCTGTTGCGAAGCAAGCTGCCCGATCGCTGCGTGATAGTCGTCGTAATAGAACGTGTGCAGCATCGTCTTGTCCCAGGTGAAGTTTGCCTGGAAGCTTAGGTGATGGCGCATTGGGCGAGACAACTGGATCTGCAGAGCGTTGTACGGGGCAACGCCGATCGAGGAGCCCAGTTCGGTGACCGAAAGGAACTCGGGAAAAGGGACCAGGAGACGGAAGCGGTTGATGGTGGGGCCATTCAGGTTGCCGCTCTGAGGAAGCTGACCGGCCATCGGATTTGACACAGCGGCGTTTAGGTAGTTCGCCCCAACGCCACCCTGATTCCAGTACTGCGCAGGTACAATGTCGATATTGTGGTTGACTTCGAGGCTTGAAGGGCGCTGTCCAACGTAAGCGATCTGTGTTGCGAAACCGCCGCCAAACGCCTGTTGCACGCTCACGGTGTACTGTGTGCTCTTGGGTTGCACGTGGTTCGGATCGTAAAAGCTTACGTTCTGTCCCACCGCCGAAGCCAAGCCGAGCGAGCTTCCGGTAGGCTTCAACACGCCGTTCGGGAAGGGGTTGCTGGTAGAGTTCAGCGGCGTGTTGGTCAGATAGTTGTTGTAGCTGGTGCTCTGCTCAAAACCGGTACCAACCGGGCTTTCGAGTGTATTGAAGTAAATGATCCCGAAGCCGGCGCGCACCACGGTGTGCTGGAACGCCTGATACGCCAGACCCAGACGCGGCTGCCAGTTATTGAGGTCGCGCGGATAGGGGAAGCGATTGCTGCTGCTGGTGTAAAGCAGACCACCCTTCAATGTGATGCCCGAGACGGAGTCCTGAAGTGGGTTATTGCATGTGGTGCAGAAGCCGGCCACTTGCATGTTGTGTCGTTCCGTGAACGGCGACTCGTAGTCCCACCGGGCTCCCAGGTTCACGGTCAGTCGCGGTGTTACGCGCCAATCGTCTTGCACAAACGGTGCCATGTAAATCTGCTGTAGCGCGTACGCCGGGGTGATATCGTACGAAACCGAACTGAAGGCTCCCAGCAACAGTGACGCGACTGCGTTACCTGAGTTCGGGCTTCCAGTCTGATAGTTCTGCTGCGTAAAGCGATTGTCGAAGTTGAATGCGCCAAAGCCGCTCTGCGGGTTCTGGACGTCGTAGCGCACCAGATTGCCTTCGAAGCCAAAGCGGATGCTGTGTGTCCGGATGGTCTTTGTCAGCACTTCTTCAAGAGCCGCCGTCATGTTGGTGCTGACCTGACCACGGGACGCTGCAGGAAGTTGCGCATAGCCGGAAGGGTTCACACCGGGAAACGACGCATACTGCAGACCGTTGCTGGAGATTCCAATACTGGACAAGTCGAAGTTCGTGTTGTCCGGATACACCAGGCCGAACGGGTGATAGAGAACGCCCAAGCGAGAGTCCAACACCATCGAGCTGGAGAACTGCTGCACATCGTCGAGGCTGCCACCACGATTGTTGCGATACACGTGGTAATAGCAGATGCCGCAGTCGCCGGGACCGATCTCTTTTGGAAAGCCTTCGTGGGGGCCCTGCTGGGTGAGCCCGGAGCGGAATAGAATCACGTTCATCTTGTTCTTCGCGCCGATCGTCTGGTCAAAGCGCACGATGAACGACGGATAGGTGCTCGCATACGATGTCTGGCTCGCAACATAGTTGGTTCCGCCAGTTGCCGAAGCGCCGGGAACGTTCGGCAGGGGGAAGTAGCTCAGGAGTGCTTGTCCGGTCTTCGTAACGCTATTGGCAGGAATAAGGTTGTTCGCGAAGTAGGCGGTGCGGTTCCCGTTCGCGTCAATTGGAGACTGGGGATCATAAAGCTGTACGCCCGAGGTGCAAAGGCCGTTAGCATCGAAGGTGCTACAAAGGTCGGAGAAGTCGCCAGTGCGTTCGGTCTGGGTCGGAACGCGGGAAGAGTAGTTGACGGCCTGGTGTGCAGCATACCGCTCAAACGCCACCATGAAAAAGGTTTTGTTGCGGCCGTTATATAGCTTGGGGATGTAAACAGGACCATCCAGCACAAAGCCGGTCTGGCTGAGTTGATCATTATTGCGTGACTGCCCGAGCAACCGCTGCTGGGAATATCTCGAATTCAGGTAGGTGTTCTGGAACACGTAGTACGCGGCGCCGTGCAGCGTATTGGTGCCGGACCGAACGACAACATTAGTTACCGTGCCGTTACCGTGGCCAACCTGCGCATCAAAGATCGACGTCTGGGTTTTGACTTCCTGCACCGCTTCGGGAGAGGGAACGAAGTTGGTGTACGTAGCGCCGGACAGCCGCTCGGCTGCGTCATTCGGGATACCGTTCAGCGTCAGACGGTTGTGACCTCCATTGCCATCGCTGAGGATGAAGACGGCGGCACCACTGAATGGATTGTTGAACGCGTTGGCGTCTCCCTGAAAGTAAGCGCCTCCCTGTATGCCGGCGGCGAGAGTCGACATGACGTAGGGGTTGCGTCCGATATTGGGCAGGTCGGTTACTTCCTGCTGGTTAAGGGTTGTAGCAATATTCGCGGAACCAGTGTCGATCAACGGATTGTCCGCCAGTACAGTAACCGTTTCTGTGGTCGCCCCAGCGCTCAGATGAAAGTCGACCTTCTGCATCTGGCCGGCTGTCAGGACGACGCCTTGCTTGGTTTCGGTTTTAAATCCTGGTGCGGTCAGGGTCACCGAGTAGGTGCCGGGATTCAGGGATGGAAAGCTGTACTCACCGGCTGCGTCGGCCGTCGCAGTGGACTTGTAATGAGTAGCACCTTCCTGGACGGTAACCACGGCGCCCGGAATTCTGGCGTCGCTGGGGTCCGTAACCTCACCGTCAATCGCGCCCAGGTACCGCTGCGCGAAGGCCGGCGCTGCAACCACTATCAATGCAGCGAGAAGACCAAGGCGGGCGAATCTGCGGTTGGCCAATTTAAACATGGTATGCATGGGCGAATCCTTTCAATCTCGCACACGAAATTTCACATTCGGAATGCGACTGTATACGTGTGCATTAGAGGGTAAGCATTGGAACGGGCTAATCCTACCCACGCACTTACAACCGTGTCAAGGAGGAAATGTTTCGAATACAAAACTGGGGTTCGCAACGTGCGGGCTAAAGAAAAATCCTCCCTCTTGAGATTCAGCAGGTCAGTCGGCAGGTTTTCATATCGCGGCGTCTAGCATCTCGCGATACGCTTAGGTGTCGCCACGGTATGAAATGACCTCGAACCTTCTTTCTCTCAACTCGGTCTGCGCGATCTTCAGCGGCAACAACTCAATGACAAAACGCAATTTAATCGGCATTCTCATTCTGCCGGTCTACTTCATGATCACCATATCCATCGGGTGGTTGTCGCGGAGGCGCGAGTCAACTGCGAACTCCTATCTCAACGCCACACGATCACTGCCAGTGCTTGTCATCGCAACCGCATATCTCGCCGCAAACTGCGGTGCTCTGGAGATTGTCGGCCTCAGCGCGATGGCCTCGCAGTATGGAGTCCAAGCCTTTCACTTCTACTGGATCGGCGCTATCCCCGCCATGGTCTTTCTGGCTTTATTCATGATGCCGCTCTACCGTCGCAACTCCGTGCGCAGCGTTCCGGAATATCTCGAAGTGCGGTACGGCCCGGGCATGCGTCTGTTCAACGCCTGCATCAGCGCGTTGACAGCGTTTTTCCTCGCTGGAATCAGCCTGTATGCGATGGCTCAGGTGCTGATCGTCGTCTCTGGAGTCCGCTTTCTGGCTGGGGTCGTACTCTCTGCAGTGGTGGTTTTAATTTATGTGCTCCTTGGGGGGCTACGCGCCACAATCTATAACGAAGTTTTTCAACTCCTCATCATGGTTCTGGGTCTTGCGCCCCTGGCATGGCGTTGCTTCCACACGGCCTGGCAGATCCACCTGCAGAGCCCTGATGCTACTTCTCGCCTTTGGACCGCACTTCCCCTGGCCAGCCGTAGCGCCCCCTTCGACGTGGCTGGAATCAGCCTGGGGCTGGGGGTGGTCCTAAGTTTCGGTTACTGGTGTACCGACTTCGTTTTGATGCAACGAGCGTTCGCGGTGCGTACTGAAGCTGAAGCCCGCGCTGTTCCGCTCCTTGCGGGTTTCGGCAAACTTGCGTTTTCTTTCCTCGTCGTCGTCCCAGGAATCGCGGCCATGCGACTGGTCCCCCCTCTGGCACTCGCCCACCACCATGATCAGGCGTTGCCGTTGTTGATGGAGTTGAGTTACGGGCCGATACTGCTCGGGCTCGGCCTTACCGCTCTCGTGGCAAGCCTCATGTCAGGCCTGGCTGCAAATATTTCCGCTGTCGCAGCGCTGTGGACGGAGGATATCTACCGTTCTCACATTAACGCGCACGATACCGAAGCTCACTATATGCGTGTCGCCCGCATGGCGATCGTGGCGTCTGCCACGTTGAGTTGCCTCGTGTCCTACACCACTTTCTTATTCAGCAATCTCATGGAGAACGTGCAGCTCCTGTTTGCTCTTTTCGGGTCGCCGTTCTGGGCAGTATTCCTCCTTGGGATGACGACCACTCGGGTCAAATCCCGCACTGCAATCATCGGATTTCTCTCAGGCATTACCGCTGGCGTCTGCCATCTTCTCGTCCAGGCCGCGGGATGGGTGCACTATGGTTCGGTCATGAGCAGCAACTTCCATGCCGCCGGGTACTCCTTTACAACGACGATGATCACCTCGCTTCTGCTCTCCTGCGGACAGGACGCCTCCGTCGGCGATCCTGCATGTATCGATCTTCGCCACCCTCCTTTCCGCCTGGAACGGCGCGATCTACCGGTGCTTGTGCTCTCGACCGCCCTTTTACTTTGCTGCCTTGGCTTGAACATTCTCTGGCGTTAGACGGCGAGCCGGTAGATCATTGACTTTTCGTTTTTGAATCCGTATACATTCAGAAGGAGAAAGCTCCAATTTTTTCCTCCCTCATCATGACGCGGTTCCTTTTCTTCTCGATCCTTCTGGCCGGACTCGTTTCTTCCAACCGCGGATACACACAGACCGCCGGAATTCGCCTGCCTGGAGCAGACAGCCGTCCTAACATCAGCCATACCTTCACTGCTTCCGGAACGCAGTTCCTTCTGGACGGCAAGCCTTACCAGATCCTCGCTGGTGAGATGCACTACACGCGCATCCCACGTGCTTACTGGAGGCATCGCTTCCAGCTAGCCCGGGCCATGGGATTGAACACGATCACGACCTATGTTTTCTGGGATGTTCACGAGCCACAGCCGGGCAAGTATGATTTTTCGGGTCAAAACGATATTGCGGAGTACATTCGCGAAGCACAACAAGAAGGGCTCCACGTCATACTTCGTCCTGGCCCCTATGTCTGTGGCGAATGGGATCTGGGCGGATACCCCTCCTGGCTTCTCAAGGATCGCTCGCTCGTACTACGCTCGAACGACCCTGCCTACACGTCAGCGGTGCGCAACTGGCTTGAGCGCCTCTCTCAGGAGATACGGCCTCTGATGCTTCACAACGGCGGTCCCATTCTTGCGATTCAACTCGAGAACGAATACGGCTCCTTCGGTGACGACCGGGCCTACCTTGAAGGTCTAAAACAGGTCCTTATCAACAACGGGCTGGGGGATGCTCTCCTATACACCTCGAACCCTCCCGCGGACATTCTCAAAGGCTCTGTACCTGAACTTCCCACTGTCGTAAATTTCGGTGCCGGGGATGCCCAGAAGGCATTTGCCGCGCTCAAAGCCGCCCGTCCAGAAGGTCCTCAAATGAGTGGTGAATACTGGGCCGGCTGGTTTGATCACTGGGGTGCCAGGCACTACCAATCCGACACGGCGGCTGAGGTTGCGGAGTATCGAGCCATGATCTCGAAGGGCCATTCCGTCAATCTCTACATGTTCGATGGGGGAACAAGCTTCGGCTGGATGAATGGAGCAAACTCGAATGGCTCAAACTACGAGCCTGACACAACGAGTTATGACTACGACGCTCCGGTAGACGAGCGTGGCGTACCCCGGGCAAAGTTCTTCGGTTTCCGGCAAGACATCATGGAGGTCACAGGTGTCACGCCGCCGCCACTTCCACCGCCACTTCCCGTCGGCAAGTTCAGTTTGTCCGGCAACGTCCAAAGTGCTTCTTTATGGCGTAACTTGCCGATGCCCATTGAGACCAAGACTCTCTTGACGTTCGAAGATCTGGGGCAGAATTACGGCTATGTGCTCTATCGCACGGGTATAGATAGAGGGCCTGCGCGCAGCCTTAATCTGAAGGGTCTCCACGACTACGCGCAGGTGTATGTCGACCAACGGTACATTGGAACGCTTGACCGTCGCACCGGGACTACGTCTCTTGATCTGCCCGCGCTGTCTCAGGCTGCAACCCTTGACATCCTGGTCGAGAACTCTGGTCGCGTCAACTTCTCGAAGGTGATCCGCAGCGAACGCGCAGGACTTACGGACACGGTTACCCTTGACGGGCAAGCCCCTTCACACTGGGAAATCTTCTCATTACCAATGGACAGGCTTTCCGGTCTCCGCTTTGAAACAAAGCCGTGTAGCGGACCGTGTTTTTATCAGGCAACGTTCAATGTTCGGCATCCAACTGATACCTTCTTAGACACTCGAACCTTTCGCAAGGGCGAAGCCTTCGTCAACGCCAGACCACTGGGGAGATTCTGGTCGATTGGACCACAGTTCTCGCTGTATACCCCTGGATCCTGGCTCTCAACGGGCCGCAATACCTTGACCATCTTTGAATTGCAGGGCGATGGATATGCTAAGTTCAGCACCGTACGAATCTCGATCTTCGGCCAAACCACTACCCATCGGAACTAACTGACGCCATGACACGAAGCTCCTGTTCGACTTTCCGGATGCTCCTGCTTTTCGCCGCTATCTGTGCAACTTTGCAGGCTCCATTGGCGGCCGGACAAAGCATGCCCCTTTCTCCGCCTCCGTTTCGTCCGGGCCAACTCTGGCCGGATACGGACGGCACACCCATCAATGCGCACGGTGGCGGATTCCTATACCGCAATGGGACCTACTTCTGGTACGGCGAGTTCAAAACTGGTGGCGAAGGAGGCAACCGCGCCAACGTCGGCATCTCTGTCTATTCCTCGCGCGATCTTTACCACTGGAAGAATGAAGGTATTGCTCTGAAGGTGAGTGAAGACGAGAATAGTCCGATTGTGAAAGGGTCCGTCCTCGAGCGACCGAAGGTCCTGTTCAACGCGGCAACCGGGAAGTATGTCATGTGGTTCCATCTGGAACTGAAGGGCAAAGGCTACAGTGCCGCACTCGCCGGAGTGGCTACAAGTCGATCCCCTGTGGGGCCCTTCACCTTCGTTCGCAGCTTCCGCCCCGACGGCGAAATGAGCCGAGACATGACCCTGTTCGCCGATGACGACGGAAAGGCGTATCTGATAACGACCTCCGAAAATAACCAGACACAACACGTCTCCCAGCTGACGGACGACTATCTGGACACTACCGGCCACTTTGCTCGCATACTGGCCCATCAGGCGCTTGAGGGAGAGGCAATTTTCAAGGTGAACGGCCGATACTTTTATATTGGCTCGCACACCACGGGTTGGACCCCGAATCCAGCCTTTGCCGCGACCGCAGAGAGAATCACCGGTCCGTGGACCCCTCTCGGAAACCCCTGCACCGGTCCGAACGCGAATATCACGTTCGGAGCGCAAAGCACCTACGTGCTGGCTGTCCACGGAAAGCCCGGGGCCTTCATCTTCATCGCTGATCAATGGAACCCAAAGGATGCCATCGACGGGCGCTATGTCTGGCTACCCATCACACTTGCAGCTAGTAGCTTTTCCATCCCCTGGAGAAGCGCGTGGGATCTGCACGTGTTCGACAGCAGGTAATTCACCGCGCCGTCGCCACAAGCGTTCGTGCTCGTCAACTGGATAGGATATAAACGGACGGGCGCTCCCCTCTTTCGATATTGCGAAGTATAGTTGTGCCTATGAATATGCGTACGATTGCATTGAAGGCAGGCGTCTCCAGCGCAACGGTGTCTCGTGTGCTGAACGGTTCTTCTCTTGTCACAGAGGAAACCGCCAAACGTGTGCGCAAAGTGCTGGAAGAATCCAACTTTATACCCAATCCAAGTGCTACTACGCTGAAGTACGGGCGCAGCAAAACTTACGGCCTCATTATTCCCGACATCAACAACCCTTTCTATTCCGAGTTTCTGGGCTACTTCGAAGAGCTACTTCAGGAGACGGAACATGAACTCCTCCTCGCAACCGTTCAATCCAGTTCGACCAAACTCGTTCAATCCGTTCGACGCATGCTCATGAGACGGGTGGATGGCGTCGTGCTTATGGCCTCGGAGTTTGACACGAGCGCGATTGAGCCATTGCTCGAGCACAAGGTGCCTATCGTAACGGTGGATCGCCACTCTGTTCATACCGGGACCAGCGACGTCGCCATCGATTTCGAAGAAGGTATGGGTATGGCGATCGGCCATCTGGCCAAGCTGGGCCACACGCGGATCGGATTCATTGGCGGCATCGAGGGCTTGCGTACGTCGCAGATCCGGCTTGACGCGTTCAAGCATGCTCTGCAGAACGTCGGGCTACGTCTATTCCCACAGCTTCTGCGCGCCGGAGATTATCGGCTTGCCGGGGGAGAATCTGCCGCCTTCTCACTTCTTAAAGAATATCCGCAGCCCACAGCCATTCTCACCGCCAACGACCTGACGGCCTTCGGAGCTATCCGAGCCTTCCATAAAGCAGGAATCAACGTACCCGAGAAAATCTCTGTGATCGGTTTCGATGACGTCCTACTTTGTGACGTCCTGCAACCACCCCTAACCACGATCCGCATTCCACGACGCCGTATGGCTGAAGCCTGCCTCCGCGCCCTTGAACACATCAAAGATAACGTTGACCGCCGCGGTTCACGTTACAAAGTGCCGTCAGAACTCATCGTTCGCGAAAGTACCTGCCGCCCATCTAAACGAATTTCGACGACAACAAAGCGAAAGCTCTAGCCCCATCGTCTCCTTCCCTCGTCCATGGAGCAGAAGACGATTGTCAACGGACGAGCCGGCATCTTTACGCCGGAGACTTGCGTCTGCGACGATTTGGCTCATAGTCCATTGCTCCTTCTCGATGGCCCTACATTGGACACGTGCTCTGCTGGCGGAGCACTCAGGACCGAGACAACCTCTCGATTGACATGCTTCGAATCTGGTGTGTAGTCTAGCTTCGCATTTGGGAACGACTAAATTTGCACACGTGTACATTGAGACCTTAACAGGAATTGATGGGCTTTCGGCAGAGCTAAAAAATGTCGAAGGCTTATTTCATCGAGATTGATCAGAGCTCTACCGCGGGAGTATCGGAGGTGAAATCACCGACGCGACTAGAGCCAAAAGCTCTTAGAGTTTAGGTGTTCAGGCCGCTCATCGGACGCCTTGGTGTCAGCTTCTAAATCCGTGGCGACTTCTTCAATGTGAGGAACTATCCCAATGTTGGAGGTCCGGACATGGGCATCGAAAGCACCCTTTCTGGAAGCGTGACGCGGACGCAAGCGAATCATCCTCATATCGGGCAACTGATCGTCCGAATCGATTTCTAGAATTTTCCTCGGGCGGTACGCATGAACTCCTCGCGCTCCGCCTGTTTCTCACCGGCACAAAGTGCTGGATTAGATCTGAGCGCTAATGTTGAACGAGAGATATATCTGGAAGCATTCCGTGTACGGCGGCGGTCTCCTACTGGCCGCGATGGTGCTCGTGTTGTTCTGTAGTCACAGCGCGACCGCACAGGGTAACAAGCCACTGGCGGAACCTAAGAGCCTGACCGCATTGCGCCTGGGGTTTCTATCGCCACCGCCATCAGCGAGACTCCGCTGTTACTGGTGGTGGCTGAATGGTCACACGGATCACATAACAATCACACATGACCTCGAGGAAATGAAGGCGAAAGGCTTCGGTGGGGCACTTCTGGTTGATGCGAACGGGGCCAATCAAGCCGGCAATCGTGACGTGCCTGCTGGGCCGACCTTCGGCAGTCCGGCTTGGATCGATCTCTACACGCATGCGCTGCGTGAAGCAGACCGTCTCGGGCTCGAGATCACATTGAACATCACGAGCGGCTGGAATCTTGGCGGCCCGGACGTGCGCCCGGAGGATGCATCCAAACTGCTGACCTGGACGCGTGTTCCATTCAAAGGAGGCAAGCGGGTTTCTGTCGATGTGCTCCAGCCGCCGACGAAGAGCGGCTTTTATCGCGAGATCGCAGTGCTGGTATATCCGCTGCATCGAGGAACTGACTTGCAGGTTCAACTGCACGGCCCATCATTGCCGGTGCGTGCAGCGGCGGCTGAGGCTGGCTTCAGTATGCCGGATGCAACACGCATGCTGGACGCAGGCCCCAATGCAGTCGACGTGTCCACAGCGGATGCGTCCGTGGCCGAAGTGCGCGATGTTTCCGGTACTGTAAGCCGCAATGGAAAGTTCGTATGGGATGCGCCCGCCGGTGATTGGGAAGTGCTCCGGATCGGGTACACCGACTCGGATGCGCGAGTGTCTACCTCCAGCGGAACCTGGCAGGGCCTAGCGATCGACTACCTGAGCCGTGACGCGTTCGATAAGTATTGGGACCACACGGTCGAACCGCTGCTGGACGCCGCCAGGCCATTTCACAGCTTAAAGTACCTAGCCACCGACAGTTGGGAGCTTGGAGGCACAAACTGGACTGGGAACTTCGCAGCAGAGTTCAAGCAACGGCGTGGATATGACCCTGTTGCATGGCTTCCGGTGGTGGCGGGACGATTCATCGATAATCGCGATCGGAGTGTGCGGTTCCTCGCTGATCTGCGACGGACGGTGGCTGATCTGGTTGTGAGTAACCACTATGACGTATTTGCGCAACGCGCTGCCCAGCACGGGCTTGGCGTGCAGGCTGAGAGCGGGGGGCCGCACGGTGCTCCTATCGACGCGTTAGAAACGTTCCGTCACTCTGCCGTGCCACAGTCCGAGTTCTGGTCCATCAACGGCCATCGCACGCGCGACGAAGAGCGCTTCTTTACCAAGGAGGCAGCCAGTGCTGCGAATATCTATGGACAGCGCGTGGTGGCGCAGGAAGGAGAGACCTCGATTGGTCCACAGTGGTCGGAGAGCCTCGCGACAGATTTGAAGCCTTCGTTTGACATGGCGGTCACTGAGGGAATGAACCGGCTCGTCTGGCATGAGTTCACGTCAAGCCCAGCGTCGACTGGTCTACCGGGACAGGAGTATTTTGCCGGCACGCATGTCAATCCGAAGGTCACGTGGTGGAACGCCGGCGACGCGTTTTTCGCTTACCTGAACCGAGTGCAGTTCATGATGCAGCAGGGAACACCGGTGGACGATGTCCTTTACTTTACTGGGGATAACGTTCCCAGCTTCGTCCGCCTGAAAGCCGACGATCCCGCGAGTGTGCTGCCGGGCTATGACTACGACGCGACGGACGAAGACGCGCTCCTGCATTCCATCAGGATAGAGGGCCGTGATCTGGTCGGTCCGTCGGGTGTGCATTGGCACGCGCTTGCGCTGTCGCGATCGAAGCGGCTCTCGTTTGCAGTGCTGCGATTTGCCGCTGACTACGTGCGTGCCGGTGGAGTTGTCATCGGGGAAGCGCCAACTTCGGCTACTGGAATTACAACTACAGATGAACAGGTGGAATTTTCGCGTTTGGTGGCGCGGGTGTGGGCGCCCGGGTGTGACGGCGCATCTCCGCATGTCTACGGTGCAGGCAAAGTCTTCTGTACCCAGAGCGGGCGGGCAGAGCTGCAGCGACTCGGTTGGCTCCCAGATGTAGAAGCCGGAGTGGGGGATCGGACCATGTTGGGCGCAATCTTCGAATCTTCACTCGACTACGTACATCGCCGCTCGGCCGTTGCAGACATCTACTTCCTGCGCAATGGCTCTGCGAAGGCTTTTACGCAGGACGTCGTGTTCCGGGCCCACGCCTCTGTTCCCGAAATATGGGATCCCGTCACGGGCGAGCGGTTTGCCGTGGCAGATCCCAGCGTGCGTGCCGATGGACGCACACAGATTCGCATAACACTGCCGCCGTTCGGCTCGACGCTCGTGCTCTTCCCGCGGCAGGAATCAGAGAGGCTTGCCCGGCAGCCGGTCACCGAGGACACGCAACCTCTCAAACTCGAGGGGACGTGGACTATTTCCTTTCAGCCGGGGCGGGGTGCGCCGGAGCAGGAGCCCAATGCCAAGCTCGAAAGCTGGTCTGGTTCCGCGGACCCTGGGATCCGATACTTCTCCGGCACCGCGACCTACAAGGCGAGGGTGATCGCGCCTTCGTTCGCAAGAGGGGAGCATGTCCTGCTGCACTTTTCGGATGTACGAGAGATTGCCCGCATTAGCATCAACGGCCACGATGCTGGAACAGTCTGGGCGAAGCCGCTCACCTTGCGGGTTGACCGCTGGCTGCAAGGTGGTACGAATACGATTGCCATCGAAGTAACAAACCTGTGGCCCAATCGCATCATTGGAGATCTGCAGCCAGGCGCTTCGAACCGCATCACAAGCACCAACATTACGAGCTATCACGAGGATTCGGCTCTACTTCCTTCAGGCATCCTCGGACCGATTGAATGGATGATTCAAAGATGATGAACCTATATACTGCTTCGGCAAACGGTGAAAATGCTTGACGAAGTCCGCGACCGCGCGGACGGAAGACCGAACGATGTTCGTAGAGTAGTTACGACGTTCGCCACGTGTGGTCTGGGCTTTTGCAGAAGTTGCAGCACTTTGAGGCCAGCGACGGTTCCATCTTTCGCCGCGGACAAGCACGCTTTCTCTGCATGGGTGTGCCGGGCTGCGAGCATCGTCTCAAGCAACTCATTCCGGGTGACGTAAGCCAGCGGTGTCAAGGCAAGATTGCTTCCCTCTTTGAGCCAGTGCTGAATCTCGCTGCACATGAGTCCGTGGCTGCGATGGAGGACGCATTCTTTATACCTGGCGTCTCTCTCCGGTCGCTCCGCCCAGCCACGCAAAGGTATCTTCGATTGATCGCTCGCTACAAACTTCTTCGCGTCGGCCTCACGGACTACACAAAAATAATTCTGAGACGTTACACCAAATTGCGATCAAAGCTGGACTTATGCTGCATGACAGCATGCGGTTCCAGAGCAATGAGCAGCGCAGCACGCGCAACGGGGTGGACCATGTCCACCCCGTTGCTGTTCGAAGTTGCAGTTGCGAATTAGAAGCTATATTTCAGCGACAACTCGATAATCCTGGCATAGCCTGCCCCAGAGTAAGGAGACTTCTGGTTCATGATGCCCCAGGTGTTTTGGGGCACCCCCAGGATATTGCTGTTGGTATAGAAGCTATGGCCTCCGTCCTGGGTGCCATACTTCAGGGTAAGAAGGTTGTTTCCGCTGTAGCCCCACAGCGAATGGTTCATAAAATCAAACGCCGACGCACGAAACTCCACATGCTGCTGTTGAGTGATCGCAAAGGTCTTGAAGACGGCGAGATCGGAATCAGTGTAGATCGGTCCCTTGAGATAAGGAGAAACCTGCCGGTTGCCGAGGTGCCCAACAGTCGGTGCGCTGAAGCACGAGAGATTCACCAACTGCAGATTCCCGAGGTTACTCCGCGGATTGCAGGTCGTAATAGGCAGGATCGAATTTGCATCGGTTCCATAGTACGTCCTGGACGTCAATGCTTCGATACTGTTCCCGTTCACATCCTGCTTCTCAATCGTGAGCCCGAGGTTTTGCGTGTACCCGGCCTGCAGATTGCCGCCGCCTTGGTACGTTGTAATTCCGGAGACCGTCCAATCGTTCACAAGTTGGCTTACAACCGAGGATCTTCCGTGGTACACCTTGCCGAGGCCGTATGCATAGGACGCGTTGAAAACCTGCGGACGGTCGATTGCGAGCACGCCATAGTTGCCGCGAACATTGAATGCGTCAAGCGTACTACTGACAATGCCCAGAGATTTCGACCACGTGTAATTCAAATCGAAGGAGAGACGACCAACCTGCTTCAACCACGCAACCTGTAGGCCGTTGTAGTTGGAGTAGCCCAGGTGCTGATGCACATAGACCTGATTCGTGCCATATCCATAGCAGCCACCTCCGTTGACGCAGCCAGAATACGGATAGTAGTCCTGCAGTGTATAGGTCGCCGTGTTATCCGGATCAGCAGGTGCTGTGGCACCCGTAACAGGATCGGCACCGAACAGGCCTGCCACAGGAATCTTGTTCATGTTGGTAAACTCGGCTCCGCCAATGCCCGAGCCATCGCTCTGTCCGCCCATGAGCAGATGCTGACTGCTGTTACCAACATAGGCCACATCCAGCAAAGTGTTCCAGGGCATCCGCCGGTCCACCGTCAGATTCCACGAGTCCGTTGTAGGCATATCGTAGTCGTTGTACGGCACCGCATAGATGCTGCCTGCGGGCGCAAGATTACCCGTCGGCGTCTGTTGCGGAATCTGGGAGAGCGTGATCGCCTGTCCGCCGGGCGAGTTGTAGGTTGCCATATTCTGCGCGGTGCTCAAAGGGCCGCCGTAGTCGTTGTACTGGTCGTTCCACACATACTTACCCCAGCCACCGCGAACAACGGTCTTGCCATTTCCCTGCACGTCGTAGGAGAGTCCAACCCGTGGTGAGCTATATGCAATATGCACCGGCGATCCGCTGTTAGGAATACCAGGATCGATAGCGTGCCAGCGAACGCCCGGATACTGAATCACCATCGACTTGGCAGCCTCGTTCTCCGCCAGATCGCTTGCGTACAACTGTGGCATCCACGTTGCCATCCCCACGCCCTGCCGGTCATACCAGCGACCGACATGGTCAAAGCGAATGCCGACATTGACCGTCAGCCGAGGATTGACCTGCCAATTATCCAGCAGATACGCTGCCGTGGTCCGGTAAGCCATATCTTGAACAGGCTCGTAGCTGTTCTGGCTGAAGGATTTGGCGACGCCCATCACCAGGTTGGCGGTCGGGTTGTAGCCTCCGATATCGGTGCCAGAGGTCAGCTTGCTGCCGATCACCCCATTGGGCAGCGGCTGGCTTCCGAAGCTCAACTGACCGTTAGGAAAGGCATAAACGCCCTGATCATTCCCCGCCAGTTCGGTAAAGGCTCCGAACTTGAACGTGTGGGACTTCCAGACCTTGGTGATATTGTCAGCAAAGGATGGAATCGCTTTCTTGGTGGGATAGACACCGGCTGCATCATAGAACGCCGGTTGCGATATGTCCGGGAACGTCTGCACGCCCGCGCTATTGATGGAGGGGGCCACCGGTGAAGCGCTGCTGTAGACGGTTCCGTAGTTGTAGCCCAGCGTGGACTTATAGATGGCAGGGAGGTCCGTGGGCGAGTAGGGCGCATTATCCCAGCCCCAGCCAAACACGAACTCGTTGGTAAGCGTTGGCGTGATGACGTCCACCAGGTTTGCGGTCGCAACACGGGACACCACAGGCTGAGTGAGTTCGCCACCCGGATACGCCACATCGTAGGCAGGGTTGTAATAGACATGCCCAACCGTGATGAAGGTGGTCTTGCCCTCTTGATAGGTAACGAACAGCTTGTTGTTCGCATTGATGTTGTAATCTACGCGACCGCGCCACACATAACCATTCTGCTGATTGGTAATGTTCTGCACGTAGTTGTAACCACCAGGAGTGGTCGTCGGGTTCGCATTCGCTGCCGGAAACATCTTCATCAATGCGGCCGCGCCCGGATCAATATACTGGCTCGGAATCACCCCGCTCGTAATGGGCGTTCCATCCGGGGCGAACCATTCAGTGCTCGCCGTCTGACCCGGTGCGTTACACCAGTTCGTGGCAGCAGAGTTGAAACCAGTGGGACAGAGTGCCGCGTTGCCCTCACCAGAGGACGTGAAGTTGCCCGCTCTCATGCCTGCGCTTGGGATGTAGGACTCCAACGGCTGCGCGGCAGGAAGCGTCTGCTTGTAGTATTCATAGCCGGCCCAGAAGAAGAGTTTGTGATTCGTGCTCAGGTTCACGTGTGGAATCAGAATTGGGCCGCCGATGTTGCCGCCCGGATAGTAGTATTCGCCCGGCTGCTTCGCAGTGCCCTGCTGATTATTCAGCCAGGTGTTGGAATTCAGCGCCTGGTTGCGAGCATAGAAATAAGCCTGGCCATGATACTTCGCCCCGCCGCTCTTACTCGTCACGTTGATCACCACTGGACCGTTCGGGCTATCCGCACCGAAGGATTGCTCTACCTTTACCTCTGCGGTCATGTCAGGATTTGGCACCGCAATCGAGTAGCAGTTGCAGCCCGGGTCGATGATATTGGCGCCATCCAACAAGAACGAAGTTCCACCGCGATACGGTGACCCGCTGGGCGAGTCGCCCACACCGATCGTGCTTCCCGTCGGACTCTCTGCAGAGAAATCAACATAGGATCCGCCGGACGTACCATTCGCCACGGTCGTGACGCCGGGCAGCACCTTCAGCAACTCGGAGACATTACGTCCCTCCAGCGAGAGCCGTTCAAGGTCCTTGCTCGAAATCACCATCGACCGCTCGCCGGAGTCCGTCGGCAAGATCTGCGCCGCGCTCGCGGACACGGTCACCGACGTAGCGGCTGCGCCCACCGCAAGCTGAATCCCGGCAACCTGGCGCGTGTCTCCCGAGTTCATCACAATGCCGGTCTGCGTCCACTTCGCGAATCCCGAAGCCTGGACCGTTACGGAGTAGGTGCCCGGTTGCACTCCCGCAAAGGTGAAGTAGCCCGCATCATCGCTTACTGTCTTGCGGGTGTCGTTCGTGGCGTCATTCGTGAGTGTGACCCCCGCCTTCGGCACGAGGGCTCCCGTCGTGTCGCGCGCTGTGCCCGACAGACTTCCGGTAGTGAGCTGTGCGGACATTGCCGGCACGAGCAGAAATATGCAGAGCGCGACGGCTCCATAGATACCACGTATCGACCCGCCAAAAATTAGCTGCCGAACTTTGTGAACCAACTGCGTCATCGGGGTGCCCTCCCAGGCAAATGCTTGTTACACAATCGCGCTTCCTATCAGCGCGATCACTTTTCTTCTGCTGCAACCAGATTCCGTCCAAAGCCGATAGCGGCTCGACAAGCCCTGTTTGCAGCGTCACAACGCTTGCGGGGTAAAAAGGCAATCGCGCGAATCACATAAACCGATTTACTACGATTGCCTGCAAGGTCCATCTTTCCTGTCATTCCACGATCATTTCAATCTGATAAGAGCTCTATGCCCCAAAAAACTCGGCTTCTCGGCTCAATTTCGAAATTTCAATGCAGACCTCAGCGAAAGTGACTCTCGGCTACGCATGAAAATCTGGCATTTATTTCACTAGAGCAAGAGTAGTGATGGTGTAAGGTAGAAGAGGCGAGACTCTGCGACGAAAACAAGATGGCGAGAGCCTACGAGGATGATCTGCGTCGGAAGATATTCGAGGCGCATGCAAAGGGGCATGGC
>JAJYBU010000038.1 GCA_021778845.1 Acidobacteriota bacterium | reverse complement strand
ACAGCGCGCACCAGCGGCAAAGCGGAGCGGTTCGTCCAGACCGCGCTCAGAGAATGGGTCTACGCCCGTCCATACCAGAACTCAGCAGAACGAGAGAGCGAACTCGACTTCTGGATACATGACTACAACTTCAACCGCCCACATGCTAGCCTCAATCTCAATCCGCCAGCTTCCAGATGAGGGCTGAATCGGAACAACCTCTTGAGCCTCTACACGTCTCGACGCTCACGAGCATCTTTCAGGCTCACATCGGGATACACGCCCATGGACAGCCGCTTTTCCTTGCCTCCGAATCGGAACTTCCACTGCCACCACTTGCCACCCGCCGGAGAGACTTCCAGATTCAGCCCTCGCTCATCGAAGAGCTTGCTGGGCATCTTGCTGGGCTTGAGGCTACGAATAGCTATATCGGTCAAGGGCATGATGGGGCAACTCATTTCATAGAAGTAGAGTTGCCCCCAATGTTGCCCCCAGATGCACCCGGATGCCAAGCGGTGGTATCGTCCGTTACTGGACTCCAAAATAACTAAATACCAACAATTACGCGGACATTGGGATGGCACAGGACGTCCCTGGATTGTGAAGTGGTAGGCGAGACAGGGATCGAACCTGTAACCCCGGACTTAGAAGGTCCGTGCTCTATCCAATTGAGCTACTCGCCCCAATGCAACGACTGACCTGTGGGCTGGGCCGTGTGTACTATCCCAGGTGACGAACACGCAGAGGGTAAGCATCCGCTGAATCGATTGTAGCGGAGCCGCGGGCTACTTCGAGTTCCTTACTGCGCAAGAGCGTCACGAGATCCTCCATTGCCAACTCCCAGCGGCGGCGAGCAATCTCAGGGTCAGGGCCCACGGCCGTGAGGTAGCAAGTGACCGCGAAGCCTTCGAGCGGCCCGTTGAGGTCAAGAAACGCGGGTCGGAGGACACATTCGAGCGCGGCTTCTGCGTGGTGAAATCTCTGGGCGCGACGTACGATGCGGTCGAGGCGGTCCTGCTGCTGGTGGGCCGAGGCAAAGACGGAGCGCTCACGCCACAGCAAGTCAATGTAGCTGGCGAAGCCGTGGAGAGACTCGTCTTCGTGGAGCATCAGTTCGAGGCGAAGAGCTTCGAGGGCTTCTGTATGAGCGGACGCGGAGAGCAGCCAAGTATCGCACTTGGCGGTAAGGAAGGGGGAGCGGGTGGCGTTGAGTGAGCGCAGGGCTCGGGCGAGAGTGGGGTTATGCTCCGCCTCGGGGATCTCGGCGATCTCATAGGGATTAGCGCGAAGGTCGATGAAGCGTGTTCCGGTGGCCGCCGCGGAGTTGCGATCTTGCTGGTCTCCTGACGGGTTCGCCGACCAGGGTACGATCAGCGTCGGCGCATCGTGGGAACATTCGGCGGTCCATTCAGAGAGCATCAATCTTTAGGATACGTCAGGCGTGCGAGAGAACGAAGCGCAGGGCGGTATGTTCGGCCCAGTAACCGTCATTGCCAGAGGTTCGATCGGACGGCCCGAGGAAGGCGCAGTGGCCACCGTGCTCGGTTTCAAGCAACGTGATGTGCGGATTGGCCGCGATGGTTGAACGCGTTTCTTCGATGAGCCGGATGAAGGGATCATCGTGGGCGTTGAGGATGAGCGTGGGTACGGTGATGCGGTCGAGGACGCGGGCGGCGGCAGCGCGAGAGTAGTAGTCGTCGGCGGAGCGGAAGCCGCAGTACAGCGCTGTGATGCGGTCGTCGAACTCCCGCAGAGTGGTGATATGGTTGGCACGATGCGGATCGAAGGCGCGGGGAAACAACGAAGCCTTGCGGCGGAAACGCTTGAGGAGTCCGCGCACGAACTTGCGTTCATAGATGCGATTATGGGGCTCGTGGAGAGCGTCGGCGCAGGCACCGAGATCCGCTGCAGGGGATACTCCGACGACCGACCGCAGTTGCGGCGGCGCGGAAGTGCCAAGATCGCCAGCTAACTTCAAAACAAGATTGCCCCCCATCGAGTACCCGATGAGCGCAATGGATTCGAGACCCTGCGTTTCGATGAAGTAGCGGAGCACGCGGTCTACGTCATTGGACATGCCGGAGTGGTAGAGAGTTGGAGAGAGACGCAGCATATCGCCATATTTGCCCGGACCGCAATTGCGCATATTCATGCGGATGACGTTGCAGTCGGCGCGCCACAATTTGTTGGCATTGCCGATGACGTATTGTGAGTGCGATGAGCCTTCGAGCCCGTGAAGGATAACCGCAGTAGGGCTGGTCGCTCGCTTGGCAAGTGGTTGCCAGTGGCACTCGCAGAGGACTTGACTGGCAATCTGCGAGCCGCGTGCAGGGGAGACCTCGACGAATTCGACGTCGGGCGCTGGAAGTGAGTCAGGTCTGGGAAGGAAGTTGCCCACGATGGTCTGGAGGTGACCGTTCACCAGCCAGGGACGAGGGTGAAAGGTTGGATAGGCTGACGGCCAGGCGTCGTTTGGCTTGGGTTGCGCTGCGACATGCGGCGTAGAGGTCATGCGCGTGCTCCGCAGCGAGGATTTGCCATAATCCTATGCGGGAGGGTTGCGTATGATAAGCCGGAGATTCCGGCGAATAGTTCACGTGGCGAGTGTCCGAGGGACACAGTGGTGACGGCGATGGCTTTCGGGGTACCCGGCAAGGGGGTCTCGCTGTGCAATCGGGAGTTGTCGCGCGCAGGGGTGCGCCGCGAGTTGGTGAGCGATTACTGGAAATTGGGGCGGCTAGTGGGGGTCGAACCCACGACATCCGCTGCCACAGAGCGGCGTTCTGCCACTGAACTATAGCCGCCGTATCCATCTAGATTGTAGCATCCTACGAAGCAGAAGCGAAGAGGGAGCGTGGGACGATGTCCGTGAAGACGACGCAGCCTGAGATTTTGCCGCCAGATGCTCGGCCAACGTCTCCTCAGCATGGGCTTCGCCCGCGCATGGGCGGAGCGGGTGGAGCGTTTCGCGATGAGAATCTCGATCTGCTTTCCCGCGTGCTCGACACCTGGTTTCGGGTTCCGGGAACGAATATTCGTTTTGGTCTGGATGGTATTGTCGGATTCATTCCGGGGATCGGCGACGTGCTTGGTGGGCTGGCGAGTTGCATCATTGTTCTGGCGGCCTATTTTCGCGGAGTCCCGCTGATCACCCTCGCGCGCATGGTAGCGAATCTGGCGATCGAGGTTGGGGTAGGCCTGGTGCCGGTGCTGGGGAATTTATTTGATATCGGTTGGCGGGCCAACCGGCGAAACTATCGTCTTCTTGAGCGCAGCTTGGCCGCATCGCAAAGAGATACCAGGCGCGATTGGCTGTATATGGGGCTGCTGGGATTGGGATTGCTGCTTCTGGCCATGCTGCCATTCCTGCTGCTGATCTGGTTGGGCAGGTCGTTACTTCACGAGCTGCATGCACCCGGCTGGCAATGAGTTGATATGATAGATGAGTCGGGGCGTAGCGCAGTCTGGTAGCGCATCTGCTTTGGGAGCAGAGGGTCGGGGGTTCGAATCCCTCCGCCCCGACCATTCAAATCTACAACTTCCAGCTTTTCTTAAAGACGCTTGCGCGCTGATTGTGTGGGAATTTGTGGGTACCCTCAATCGGACCCCATATTATGCCTACGTTATGCTGTTATTTCCCTTGCTGTGATTGCGCCGCACGTAGGCTCGCTACGCAGGAAGCAGCAAAATGTCCATCACAAGACACTCGACCGCAACCATCCTGAACGCCGCGTCCTGTCCATTCCAGAGCTTCAACTGCCACATCAGAAACTACTCTGCGCCAATGCGCAGAAAGGCCGGGAACCACTGCAGCGTCCCCGTTGTCAGCGCCACCACGCCAATCTGCTTTGCTTGCCGAAACTCTGCTTCAGACTTTCTCAACCCACGAAGCTGCGCCACGCTTCCCCACCAACGCAGGACTGCATTCACAATCTCCCACCCAATGATCACAAGGTAGAACGCCACATGAACCCACGGCGCACGCACCGCACGCCACATCCCGCAATTACCCGGGAACGTTGAATCCATCACTCAGGGAGCCTCTGCGCAGGGGCCTGATTTCCTGATTGCATGGAGTGGCGCGGGAAGAGGGGTAGTATGGGCGGGTTTTGAGATCTGTTTGATTCGTTTCGAAGCCGATTTCCCTGCCCCCGGACGCAGTTTTACCCGAGAACTGCCAGACGTTTGCGGTGCATGTAGAGGTTGACCAGGGCGAAGTTGGCGCACAGCGTGATCACTGAGGGCGGTGGGTACCATAATCTCGGCACTCGCCTTCCCTTTCACAGCGAGGGCTACGAGGCCAATTGAAAAGCCGCTGGGCAATGGGGTCGAAGATTCAGCATGTGATTTGTCCGATGCTCATGGTTTCAGGATCTGGAGAACTGAGCAAGAATGGCAGCAAGGCCGCACCTAAAAGACCCGCCGATGACCAAGCTCGGCAAGGCGAATAAACGTGTGATTGGGTTCCGTTATCTCGCGTTGGGTCGGTACGTCCAGCCTATAAACAATGCTGTAGTTATGAGCCGCAGCAAACATGCTGGGCGAAAACAGGCTTCATGCTCCGGCAAAGCCCCCACCGACGATGATAAGCGGAAGATCCCGTATGTTAATGAGACTGGTAAGACCAAAGCCACGGCACTCACCCATTTGATGAAAACAGCGTTGAGCCAAGACATCTCCAGTTTCGGCGAAGCTTGCGACGTCTTGGGCCTAGAAGCGCTCGTCCCGGTCAGCGAATTGTTTGAACGCGACGGTGGCATCCGAAGTGATTGCCTGCGTCCGTGCAAACCGATGCAAGCCGTTCGCGGAGGCATAGAGTTCAAGACAGCCTCGGCTGCCAAAGGGACATGGAGGCCCGTTCCGGTCGATCGATGGGTGACAGAGTTCGCCTCCCATCCCCACCATCTCATGCCATGCGACCGTTGAGCATCAGCCCGCTGCCTACGCCTGCTACGAGCGTTATCATGGCATCGAATTTATCTGTGCAATTCGACCTGCGCCAAGCTTCCACTCTGCGACGGCTGCGGCGTTGGCGTCATTTTCCAAATGCACAGGGAGACCTGCCGCGCGGGAGAGGCGATAGCGAAAGGGATAGCCGTCCCAACCTGAACAATTTGGTAACAGTCCGAGTGTTCCCATATCGACATTCAGAGGTCCGGAACTTCAGAGCCCTATAACCGATACCCCGCTTGGGCCAGGAAACTTCTTGCTCAGACGACACACGCACTCGGCCATAGCCGCCACCACAGCATTGGGTCGATCCTTGACTCGCCTCACGAGGGTTTCACGATCAAGCTCCGTCAGCGAAGCTTGATACATGCCTACGTGAAGGCTGATTCCTGAGAGATCGATTCCTATCGACAGCCTGTCCTAAATGGATGTCACCATGGCCTGATCCGCACATTTGTCTCGACCGCTCCATGTCCGACCGCATACATCGGGCACAAATGATAGCGATTTCATTTCAGCCTGAACTTTTCGTTGTCTCGAAGAAATCCATGCGGAAGTCGTAGGAGTGAAGCCTGCAGCCGTTGGCTAGGGCCGCGTCAGCCCCAGGGCGTCGACATCGGCATCCTCGGGAACTACAGCCCCGCCCTGGTGGCGAACAAGGCCGAAGTTTCCGCTCCAGTCCCACATGGCCCATCCGATACCGTTCTGCTCCAACGCGACACGCACATCATGCAGGTAGCGAGCGCGGGAGTCCGGGGGAGCTGTTTCACGGAAGGCGCCAAACTCATTACAGATGATGGGAACATGGCGCTCGCGTCCCCAGTCTGCCGCGAATGCGATGTGTTGGCTTATCGAAGCAGCATCCCATCCGTCCGCGCCATAGAGATAAAGCTGATAGCGAGCGTAATCGTCTGGTATGCCTTTCATGCGCTCCGCTAGTTGGCTGGGTGTGGCAGGATATGGGATGTCTTTGAAGTAATTCCACTCGAAGGAACCCCATGTTGCCCCCTGATGCGTGAAGGCATACGGCTCATAGAAGTGGAAGTTGTAGATGATGTTGGGATCATCAATCGTCTGGGTGGTGAGCAGGTCGCCAAGACTATCGTAATGGGCTCCAGATGCAATAATCGTGTGCTTCGTGTCAATCTGGCGGATGGCCGCGACGGTAGCACTTTCGAGGCCGACCCAGCGATAGGAGTCCTGCTCCTCCGACTCGTTCATCAGTTCGAAGAAGAAACGATCGGGATCTCGGCTTACAAAATGTCTTGCCAGAACCTGCCAGAGCATAATGAACTGGTCAGCGCCAGACTCGGTTGCGAGCCGCTGTTTATAGTCGTCCCGGGGAAAGACAACGAAATCGACGGCAAGACCGTCATGCATCGCCATGTCGATTGCGCCGTCGATACGCTTCCATACCTCATCTTTGTTTGAGGCCATACGTCCGCCTTGCATCAGCAGTGTCGGCTCCAGTGGGAAGCGCACGAATCGAATGCCCATCGCGTGCATCGCCTCGAAATCAGCCGCAGTGATGTAAGTTGAGGTGTGCTCTGTGGAATAGTCTCCCCAGCCGCCAAACCATCCCGAAAGGTTGGTGCCATCGGTTAGGGCAGCGGCTCGTTGGAATGCCAATGCATGCTCAGCGCCCTTGTCTTTCTGCTGTGCCGTTGTCGCACTGGAACAACAAATAGTTACTAGGCCTAGACCGAGAGTGGCAATTTTTTGAACGCCTATTTTCATCTCTCTCTCTAAGTACTGGCGGATGTGTGATCCGAAACGAAACATGTTGTGAACCTCCACGGTGTAGCCTTTTCGTAATATTTTAATTTAGCAATAATTACATGATTCATCCGCGTGAAGGGCAGAAGCAGCGCTAGCGACAGCGCTGTACCCACTTTTGAAGAGCCTACATTGGGGGCACGACGAGGAGCGTAATCGACTGCGCAGGGAAGGTCGCCGTGATCTTGCTGGTGGTGCTTCCAGATGCCGGCGCAGTAACGGTAACAGGGGTTTGCGCGACGATCGCGCTGAGGTTGGCATTGCTGTAGAGGAAGGACTGCGCAGTTTCACCCGCGGTTGCAGCGTAATTTGCAAGCGAGAGGGTTGAGGTCAAGGGGCCATAGCTCTTATTGATGACAACAATGGTGATGACATGATCAGAGGAACGAAGTGCTGCGTAGACGGACAGCCTTCCTTGATTGGCACTCGTGGAAAACAGGGCCGTGTTGCCGAATGTCGACTTGCTTCCGTCGTAATTACGGTAGATTTCAAATGCCATGTTGCCAGGAATCTGACTTGTGTAATTTGTTGTTGGCCATAGCACCGCCATGTCAAGACCATACGCTCCAAAGATACCTAGAATATCTGCCTGCGTTACTGCGCCATTGATGGACTCCATACCGCCAAAGTTGTACTCATCGATGGAGGTCTTGGTGCCGGGATAGTCATTAGCGACCCAGCCCTGCATCCGTGGAATAATCTCAGGCGCCACGTCAGGAACGGTGCAACTGGTGGTATAGCCCTTGTCCGTTGGATAGTTAGGCTGCGGTAAGTCAGGATCGGTATAGGTTGGATCCCAGAAGACGCGCGTGGAGTTCATACGTGCCTGTTGCTCACCGGTATCCCCTGCGTTAGTCAGGCCGACGGAAGTGCCATTATAGCTGGCCGCGAAGTAAGTGTGAATATCTAAATAATCCAATAGCCGCATGCCATAGGTGGACGATGCCGCGGCCATTTGCTGTAAGTAGTACTCGATGAGCGGTACACCACCGTGCGATGTGCGATCGGTGGGATCGCTCCACGGGTCATAGCAGGGCCCCGTTCCATAGCCATTATTTACATCTTGTTGCGAATAAAAATATTGATACCAGCCAGAGATGATGGGGCCGCTGATCAGTGCGCTCGAATCTGCGGTCTTGATGGCGAGTGCCGTACCAATGCCGCCATTAGTTATTTCGTCATAGGTCATGGGGTTGGGATGCACGTCACGATGAACGTAGGACCAATACTCCGGTTCGTTATCGAGATCCCATATGGCTACCCCCTTGCCGCTGGCTCCATCGCCTAAGGAGCTATTTCCAAGAATCGACTTAACCCAGCCGCCATCCCACGTGGAGTTAGCCCACGTGGGTGTAGCGTTGCCAGCACCTGGAGCAACCGGCGGGGGTTCAGGGATGCTGGTAATAGACGCGATCGTGTCATTGCCTTTGAGCGTGGTTCCGTCAGAGTCGACGCCATTGCCACAGTTGTCGCTGTCGTAACTCTTCTGGCTTGGGTCCGCTGATTTTGGGAAGCTACAGGCCTTCGCGGTACTGTTCGAGACCCATCCGATAACTGGCGCTGTACCTAGAGTCTTGATTCCAAGGCCATTCGTAGTCGTGACGAAGTTATTGAAAAGGCCGCCACCCAGCATGTTCGAGGAGCCAGTGAAGTTTTCAAAGTAATAGTCGTTGGCGGAGTTGACTACGTTCGTCTTGTAGTTATATCGCGACGTGTCATCACCGCCCCAGCGAGCTACGGTAATGTTTGCATTGTCGGCGGTTGTGGAATCGAGCAGGTACGCGTTCATGCCATAGATATCGGGGCTGATCGGGTGAGTCTGGGTTCCTGCATCTACGGTCAGCGCGGGTCCGGCAGTCGCTGCCGGAGCTGAAAGAGTTACGGTCACGGTCGTACTCTTGGTGGTGTCCTGGGTGCTGGTCGCCGTAACGGAGACCGTCGCCGGAGCCGGATAGGGCGTTGTGTAAAGGCCGGTTGAAGTAATCGTCCCGGGGCTTGCGTTGCTACCCGAGGGCGCTGTTAGAGACCACGTCACGGTGTTGCCGGATAGACCTGTGCCATTGACGGTAGTAGTAAATTGCTGAGTGCTGCCAATGGTGACCGTCGCGGGATTCGGTGAGACCGTTACGGAAGTGACCGAAGGCCCGTTGTAGTTGGCCGCAACGGTAGTGTTGGCATTCAGCGTGATGCTGCATGTCTCGGTAATGGCAGATGTGCAGCCTGTCCAGTTATTAAAGCTGTTGCCACCAGCTGTAGTCGGAGCGCTTAGTGTGATGTGGGTCCCCGAGTTATAGGTACGCGTGAAGCTCGTCGTGCCGTTGCCAGCATTGCTGTCGTCCAGGGGGGACGCGCCGATGGGCACTCCGCTCGAAGGCGCGGTCGAGTTCACTGTAAGAACGTAGGTCGCTGCAACAGATGCGATGTAATTTGCAACAACTGTAGTATTCGCATTGAGCGTAACCGTGCAGGTGGCGGAGTTGGCGGGAGCACAACCGGTCCAGGATGAGAAGGCATTCGTGCCTGAACCTGTGGGTGCGGTAAGCGTGACAGCTGTGCCTGCGTTGTAAGTGCGGAGGAAGGGCGTGGTCCCGTTCGCTGCGCTGTTGTTATCTGCAGGAGCTACACCGATTGCCACACCACTTGCAGGATTGGTCGAATTCACCATAAGCGTATAGGTCGTTGGCGGCGGTGGAGCTACCGAGTAGTTCGCGGTAACGGTGGTATTCGCGTTGAGCGTCACGGTGCAGGTGACGGTCGATACGCTGGTGCATCCAGACCATGACGAAAACGCATTGGTTCCCGATGTAGTGGGCGCAGTAAGTTGGATGGACGTACCGGCATTGTAGGTGCGCGTGAAACTCGTGGCTCCGCTGGCAGCACTATTGTTGTCCACAGGAGATACTCCGATAGCCACACCTGTCGTGGGGTTCGTCGAGTCCACCGTCAGCACGTAGGTAGTTGGCGCTGGGACGGTATAATTCGCAGTCACCGTGGTATTCGTATTGAGAATGACCGTACAGATCACGGTGCTCGAGGTCGAGCATCCGGTCCATGACGCAAAAGTATTACTGCCCACTGTGGAGGGTGCGGTTAGTGTAACGGAGGTCCCTGAGTTATAGGTGCGGGTAAAGCTTGTTGATCCATTGTTGGCACCGCTATTGTCCGCCGGACTTGCGCTAATGGCTACGCCACTCGCGGGATTGGTCGAATTAACTGTAAGCATGTAAGTGGTCACGACAGGCGTGCTCGAACTGCTACCTCCGCCACAGCCTGTTAGAGACAAGCCCATCCCTATTGCCAGCCACACCGCAGTCCACCGCACCCTTGTCATAGGAAGTCCCTTTCGGATGATAAGGTTATCATAGGCAGAGTTTGCCTGTTTTCTTCCCGTCACGCCAGAGACACCAAGCTAGTCAGGATCGGCGCGGCTTCCGAGTAGTTGGCTCCAGGAAATACGCGGCAACCATTGAGTTATAAGAAATCTCAGTTGGCGATGACCCTTTGAGTGAGGTGGCCCCGGTAGTTCGGACAGTTTTTGTTTTTCACTAAGTGGAAGTTCTTGTTTTTGCTTTTAGGCTGCCATGGGTTCTGGCAGGCGGTGGAAGTATACCTAATCGGGCGTGAGCTCTTTCATGCTGGAGTGTGGCCGGATGGAGTTGTAGAACTCCAGGTAGCGGCCGATGGAAGTTCTGGCCTCCAGGACCGAAGCATAGGCGTGCAGGTAGACCTCCTCGTACTTGATGGAATTCCAGATACGTTCGACGAAGACGTTATCGCGCCAACGGCCCTTGCCGTCCATGCTGATCTTGATCCCTTCATCTTTGAGCCGCTCGGTGAAGACCTCGCTGGTGAACTCCACCCCAGCGATCAAGACCTATCGCCGGGAACCCCGGAACTGGCTACCCTGATCGGTGTTGAAGAGCTCCGTTTTTTCATCTCTGGAAAGAGCCTCCTCCAGGGCCTCGATGCAGAAGGAAGTTTCCATCGTGATCGACAGCTTCCAGGCCAGCACCCGGCGACTGAAGCAGTCCACCACCGCGGCCAGATAGACGAAGCCACACACCAAAGGGATATACGTCATGTCCATGGCCCTCGCCTGGTTGGGCCGCGTGACGGCCAGGCCGCCCTGCAGGTACGGATCGGTACTGCGCCCTGGCGTGGGTTTGGAGGTGTTGGGCCAGCAATAGATGGCCTCCATGCACATCTTCTTCAGCAACGTGCCGCCGGCCTACCTTGAGACCTTGTTGGCCGAGCAGACCGCGCAGCATCCGGCTGCCGGCAAAAGGATAATTCAGATGCAGCTCGTCGATGCGCCGCATCAGCCACAGGTCTTAGTCAGAGATCGGATGCGGCCGAAAGTAGACGCTGCTGCGGCTGATACTCAGTGCCTCGGCCTGTTGCTTGACGGGCAACTCGTGCGCGGGGCCGATCACTGCTTTACGCTCAGCATCCCTGCCTTGCTGAGCGCCCCTTCTAAAAAATCGTTCTCCAGTGCAAGAGCCACGATCCTGGCGTGCAGCGTCTTGAGGTCTACCGCCGCAGCTGCCGGATCTGCCTTGGCGTCACCACCGAAGACCCCCACTGCGCCCTCCAAAAACTGACTCTTCCACTGCGTGATCTGGTTCGGATGAATATCAAACTGCTCTGCAAGCTCGGCCAGGGTCTTCTCCCCCCTTGATCGCGGTCGATCCCAACTTCACCTTGAAGGTCGCTGTGTGGTTCCGACGCGGTAGTCTGCTCAAGTGCTCTCCTCATCCCAGCCATCTTAGGCTGGCGATCTAAAGAAGGTCCGCTTATGCCCCTGTCCGATTTTGTTGAGCCACCTCTCTATTGAACGGTAAGAACCAAAGGTATGTTCCCTGTTACCTGGGTGGGGGTCGTGCAGTTCGGCGCGGTGACCGGGCAACTGGCACCCGAGGCATCTACGACAATTTGCGATGAAGTGGGGAACGAAGACGATGTGGTGGTACATCCGGTGAAGGCACCGAGCCCGATAATGCTCACTACGAAGAGAAGCATGATCTGCAGGCGGCAACGCTTTCTAAGTCCGACTAGACACAGGATGCCTGCCAGCATGGTGGCAGCCACCACGGGACCGGAGGAGCCGCGGTGAAGATCTGCGCTGGTTGCAGGTATGGTGACCGTCAGTTTAGTTGGCCCATTCGCAAGCGCGGCTAACTTTACGGATGTAGGGGCAAATGCGCACGTGGCTCCGATGGGTAAGAATCCGGAGCAGGAGAAAGAAACGGACCCATTGAACGCCGCATTCGCCGTTATGGTGAGGGTGACAGATCCAGTGCCGCTTTGAGCGAGCACTGTATCGCTGGAGGATGCGAGGGTGATGGCCGGCGGGGGCAGGTTAATGACATATGCCGCCGAGGCAATCGCACTGTTGTTGTAGTTGGGTGGGGCCACAGCGAGCGCATTAATCGTTGTGGAGACAGCAACCATGATGGACCCGCTGTAGACCGTCGATTTGGTGGTCGGCGTCGAACCGTCCGTCGTGTAGTAGATGGTCGCACCGGTCGTTGCATCCGAGATGCTGACCGTTTGTACAGTGGCGTAGGTGCCGGCCGCGACCGAGAAAGCTGGCGTAGCGGCATTTGGAAGGTTGATGACATAGTTTGCTGAAGCCACGACGCTATTGTTGTAGTTAGTGGCAACGGCGATGGCGTTGACCGTTTCCGTCACACCGACCGTGATGGGTCCAGTGTAAGGTATGGATTTAGCCGTCGGTGTCGAGCCGTCGGTGGTGTAGTAGACCGACGCTCCCGCTGTGGATTCGGCAATCGAGACTGTCTGCGGCGCAGTGTACGTGCCGCCAGCGACCGAGAAGGTGGGTGTAGCGGCAGTCGGCAAGTTGATCGTGTAGAGCGCCGTAGCTACCGGGCTGTTCGCGAACCCATTGCCTGTGGCAAAGGCGTTGAGGGTCTCGGTGACCCCCACTGTGATCGGCCCAGTGTAAGGCGTCGAACTGGTAGTCGGTGTGCTGCCATCGGTCGTGTAATAGATTGAGGCATTGGTTGAAGTGTCGGTGATCGTGACCGTTTGGATGGTGGTGTAGGTACCAGCCGTTACTGAGAAGGTCGGCGTTGCCGCCGGCGGTGCGGGCGTTCCATCTCCAGATATCAGGGCGGTTCCAGTGTTGCTGAGTGAATCTGTTGCGGTCAGCGTCGCGCTGTTGGTGCCCACAGTGAGCGGAGAAAAGTTAATCGTCGTTGCGAATGAAGCTCCGGCCGTCGTCGGAGTCGTGGTCGAGGTACACGCCCCGGTTGTAGCTGCGGTAAACGCCGACGCAGACGTCCCAGCGACGGTGAAGGTGACCGTCGGAGGAGTCGTTGTACATCCGCCATCGTTCAGGAACGTCGTGACATTGGTAGCAGTTGACGGGTTCTGAACTGGTGACGTCGGCGCGGTCAGATTGTCTACCGCGATTTGGTAGACATTACCGTTGTTATCTGCCTCGTATAGATTGCCGAGACCGTCACTGGTCATCAACTTGCCGCTCTGCGTTGAAACCAGATACACGTTTTTGCTGCTGTAGGTTCCACTGCTGCTCGGGAAGGCAAGGATTCCGGCCGTGTTTTGCAACAGAACGTACACCGTTCCGTTCGGCGAGGTCGCTACTCCGTCGATTTCGGCATCGTAGTTAGCCGGGGTTGCCGGCGTGTAGGTATATATCACCGTGGGCGTCGCGGCGTAACCCGTTCCCGACGTGTAGGGCAGTTCGTTGACATTGGACAGGAAGCTCTCCTGGTTATTCGTCGAGCCAATTGCCGAGTCGGTGAAGAACAGGTTGCCCGATGCATCGATCGCCATACCGCCGATGCTCAACTGGCCCGTCGTGTCTGGCGCGCTGGCTTTCGGCTCTACAAAGAGAACCTGTGGCGCCGGTGAGCCCGTGTACAGGCACGCTGCGGTGCACTCGTAGATGGTGTTCGGGTTGTTTCCTCCCTGATTCTGGTTGGTCGTCCCGAAGAACAAATCACCCTTCGAGTCGAACACCAGCGAAACGACTCCAGATCCGCTCGCAAGGGACACGTTGCTCATCACGCACTCTACAGTGTCTGCTCCAGTACAGTTCGGCGTGCTGCTGCTGGTTGCCGCTATCGCTGCATACGCGCCATTCACATAGGGAACCTTCAACACAGTCGAACCATACGAGAACCCGATGTAGAGGTTATTCTGGCTATCTACAGCAACACCATTCGGGTTGCTGAGCGTACCAAGAACTGTCGGAGTCGTCCCTAGCGGAGGGAAGAGCAGGATTTTGTTGTTGTAGGTATTGGTGGCGATTAGATCGCCGAACGCATTGACTGCCATGGTATCGCCCGCAGGTTCACCGCCGGATTGCGCACCGTTACCCGGCAACGCTCCAAGCAAAGTCGACTGGCTCATCACAATATTCTGGAAGGCTGATGCAGGCAGAGTGATGGTGTACAGCGCCGAAACCACTGGGCTGGCGGATAGCCCGCTGCCAACGGCAATGGCGCTGATGTGTTCAGTGGACGCCACAATGATGGGGCCAACGTAGAGAGTGGAGCTGGCCGTCGGCGTTGAGCCGTCCGTGGTGAAGTAGATCGCGGCTCCGGTCGTGGCATCGGTGATGGTGATCACTTGCGGCGCTGCGAACGAGCCTGCCGGCGAGAGCGTCGGGGTCGCAGTGGCTCCGGGCAGGGTGATGCTATAGGTAGCCGAAGCGACCGCACTGCTAACGTCGCCAGAGTCCACGGCGATTGCATTGATGGTTGCTGAAACCGACACCGTGAGAGGGCCGCTATAGAGGGTGGAGGTACCCGTGCTGGCCCCTGGTGTTGAACCGTCGGTCGTGTAATAGATGGATGCGCCCACAGTCGCGTCGGAGATCGTGACGGTTTGCACCGCAGTATAGCTGCCAGGCGCAACCGAGAAGGATGGAGTTGCGACGGTCCCGGTTCCACTGCCGGAGACCGCAATGGTCCCGGTGTTGCCATTGGTGTCGGTCGCCGTGAATGTTGCGGTGGTCGTGCCAACAACAGGGGGAGTAAAGGTAAGCGTAGTCGCGTACGAAGCGCCGCCAGTTGAAGTTGCGGTACAAGCACCGGTCGTGGCAACCGAGAACGCTGACGAGGAAGCACCCGTACCGGTGAATGTAACAATCGGAGCAGGCGAGCATCCGCCATCATTCAGAATAGTCGTGAGGTTGGTAGCAGTTGAAGCAATTCCGACCGCGGATGGAGTAGCCGTGAGATTATTTATTCCGATCTCATAGATGTTGCCGTTGTTGTCTGCCTCGTAGAGGTTGCCGAAAGAATCGCTGCTCATCAACTTACCGCTCTGAGTGGAAACCAGATACATGGTCTTGTTGCTGTAGGTTCCGCTGTTGCTCGGGAAGGCAAGGATACCGGTCGTGTTTTGGAGGAGGGCGTACACCGTGCCGTTCGGAGAGGTCGCGACACCGTCAATTTCAGCGTCATAGTTGGCAGGAGTGGCTGGCGTATAGGTGTAGATCACCGTGGGCGTAGTGGCATAGCCTGTTCCCGCCGTGAATGGTAGTTCGTTGATATTCGACAGGAAGCTTTCCTGATTATTCGTGGAACCGATCGCTGAGTCGGTGAAGAACAGGTTGCCCGATACATCAATCGCCATGCCACCGATGCTCAACTGGCCCGTCGTGTCCGGCGCGCTCGCCGTGGGCTCCGTGTAGATCACCGCTGGCGCAGGAGACCCCGTGTAGAGGCATGCCGCAGTGCACTCATAGATGGTGTTTGGATTGTTTCCTCCCTGGTTCTGGTTGGTCGTTCCGAAGAACAAGTCGCCCTTCGAGTCAAACACCATGGACACCACTCCAGAGCCGCTAGCGAACGACACTTTACTCATAATGCACTCCACCGTATCTGTCCCAGTGCAGTTCGGCGTGCTGCTGCTGGTTGCGGCTATCGCTGCATAAGCTCCTTTCACATAGGGAATCTTCAGTACCGTGGGGCTGTACGAGAATCCAATGAATAGATTGTTCTGGCTGTCGACCGCAACGCCATTTGGGTTACTGAGAGTACCAAGGACTGTCGGAGTCGTCCCTTGCGGAGCGAAGAGCAGGATCTTGTTGTTGTAAGTGTTAGTGGCGATCAGGTCGCCGAGTGAATTAACCGCCATGGTGTCGCCCGCAGGCTCTCCACCGGACTGCGCGCCGTTACCCGGTAACGCTCCAAGCGACATCGACTGGTTCACCACGACGTCCCCGGACGAAGGCACCTGCGCCTTTGCAGACATCCCGAAAAGACACAAGGCCAGAGCGAAGACCAAGGCTGTGGATGCTGATGTGCATGACCGCGATGAATAGCTTAGGCCTATCCGGATAGCTTTCATTTCTAATACTCCTCTATTCAGTTCTCTTCGCATGGCGTGAACAACTCGTAATCCGTTCATTGCGTGCTGCCTTCCGATCTCGTGTTCCACTTCTGCCTCACGGTCTCGAGCGGTCTTCCTGTTCATGCCTGGAACAGAACCCTCGCTCTTACGAGAGAACCTCACTTCAATAAAATCTGGTGGAGGGAGCATATGAGTCGCTCCGACATGTGAGCTATGAGGCCTATTGAACGGTCAAGCTGATGGTGAATGGCACGGACATCTGATTCTCATTGCCGTAAACGATTCCGGGATACTGGGTGATCGTGCGGCTGCCAACCTGTTTGGCTGTAATCAGCACTTGGTAGGTTCCTGTCGGAGATACAGCTCCGGAACTTACGCCAAGCTGCTTCGTCGTACAGCCACTGAGTCCGGCCATGATTCCGCAGCAGAGTAGCAGACAACCCAGGGTCGGGATTTGTCCACGCATCGACTTTTTCTTCCTGCCAAAAGCGATGCCAAGCAGACCGAGCCCGAACATGCCAGCGAAGGTGATGGCGCTAGGGCCGCGGCCGAGACGCGCAACGCTACCAGACGGTATGTTGGTCGTAATCTTCATGATCACCGTGCCTGGACCGACGCACCCGACGTTGGCCGCACACGCAACTCCGCCGATGAGCGTGCCCGGAGGCGGTCCGACGGCAACTGAGTTTGGATCCGAAACGTCTGGGTTCGGATAGCTGAAGGTGCAGGTAGCATACGCAGGCAAACCATCGCAGGCGAGTTGCACCGGGAGCGAATAATTATTCAGCAAGCCTCCGCTCGGCTCCTGCACGTGTGCCGTCGGGGGTGTGTTCCCACCTCCCGCATACCCAAAGCCCAGAAGCGAGGTCAGGGTAAGCGTCGCTGTCGTCGTAGTCCCTGGAGACACTGTCAGTGCGCTGGGATTGGAAGAAATCTGCACGACGGGATTGCGCAGCGCGGTGAAGGAAATGGGCGAACCGGTAAATGCAACATAGTTTGGATTTGTTAACCCTGCAGCGGCACCGGTCCCAGCTGGACTGTACGTGGGTGTAATGGTGTAAGTGGTCAGAAGGTCAGGGATGGAATTGTTGCTGGTGTCGATCGAGAAGCAGGTGGTGAGGAACGGCGCGGTGCCATCAGCGGCCACGGGAACTGGCGCACAGCCTGGAGTTGGCGCTCCAGCATAGGTAACCGAGCCGTAATTCATGCCAACCAGCTTGCCGGTGCTGTCATAGACCGGCTGACCAATCAGTGGAGCTGCGTCAGTGGCCAGTACTTGCACCGGGTATGTGTATTCAAATGGAACAACGGATCCGTCGTATGGCTCCTGAGAGCCCGTACCTGCGGCGAGAACATAGGGGTAGGCTGGATCCGCAAGCTGAACTGCGGCCATCGTCGGCTGCGTTAGGGTCACTGCACCGGCTGCAATCACTACTTGCGCTGAAGCGGTGGACTTGCTGTACACCCGGTCTCCCCCGTAACTCACGCTGAACGCATAGGTACCCGCCGGAATCTGCGGTGGGGCGATGGTAACCGTGCCGTTGTCGAGGATGCCCGTAACGATAACCGGTGTCGTGACGGTGGCACCTGTGATGGTCAACGTCACTTGCCCCGTCGGCGCGGAACCTGATCCTGAAGCCGGAACGACTTTAACGACAACAGGTGCTCCATCGACCGTGGCGTTCGTCACGCTCAGGGTCGTGGTCGAATCTGCCAGTGTTACACCTACACCCACGACGTTCACTCCAACCGGAGCGTTTGCTGCACCAGCCTGGACCAGAAGCTCTGCTGAGAGTGTGCCCTGGTCACCGGGTCCGGGATTGAAGGTGATGGTTGCGGAGCAGTTCGCACCAACTGCCTCTGGACCAACACAGGTTGTACTGGTCGCACTAAAGTCGGGCGTACTGGTAAATCCCGTGAAATTGAATGGAGCGTTTCCGTCATTTACGACCGTAACATTTGCGGTTTCTGTTGCCGTTGCGCTTGTCAGTGTTCCGAAGTTTATCGAAGCGCTAGAGCTGACGAAGTTTATGTCTTCCGCAACGGAGTCTGTAACGTAGACATCCTGCATGGAATCGATTGCGACCGAAGTCGGACTCGTGACACCAGGTGCGACGATCGTCTGATCGGCCGGAGTCAGTGTTCCACCCACGTTCGGGATGCGGCCGGTTCCACCCGCCATCGTGACATAGACAGCTCCAGATGGATCCACTGCCAGGCCTGTCGGATTGGTGAGACTTGTCAGCACTGTGGTCTGCGTTCCAGTGGGCGTTACTTCGAACAGGTTTGAACCGTCGGCGATATAGAGGTTGCCACTCTCATCTACTGCCACTGCAGAGGGCGCGTTGAATCCTGCCAGATCGGTCTCGGTCTGACTTACCGGGCCGAAAGTTCCGGCCAGACTTCCCAACTTCACTACCTGGTGATGATCAGGGTCAGAGATGTAGAGATTATCGAATCCGTCGGCTGCAAGCCTGAGGTTTGTACCAAGGCCACCCTTGAGTGTTAGCTGCCCTGCAGCGATGAGGCCCGATGGGCCGTTGGGCACTTCATAGACGTTGCCAGTATCGGCGATGAATACGTCACCCGCTCCGTCCACAGCAACGCCTGTGGGTGCCGTGAGTCCCGTGCCCGCTGTCGTCACTGCGGCGATGGCGCCATAACCTTTCGGATAGACTTCGACTGCTGCAAGGCCAGCGTCGGCGACGTACGTATTGTCGTTGGCATCCACGGCAACCTGAGTTGGCGTCTTCAGACCGGCCCCTATCACCGAGGGCGTCGCGGGTGGAACCTGAGGGGTCACCTGAAGCGCTGGACCCATTCCTGTTCCCTGGAGCGTAATCGAAGAGAGGATATTACTGGAGGCATCCAGCATGAGCAACTTAGCTGACACATTGCCAACTGAATGAGGGCTCAGGGCTACATTCTCCGAGCAGCTGCTTTGAGCGGTATATGCGATCCCTCCTGCACAGGTGCCACCGCTCGCAATGGTGAAATCAGGGGTCGCCACGCCGGCTTCCTGAATGGCGAAGGACGCGGGAGTGACAGCGCCACTGAAGCCAAAGAGAACCGATGCCGCTGTTGCGGTCGGGGTTCCCGCAGCCGACGAGCCAAGTTGCGCAGCATTGAAGGTAACTTCCGAGATCGACTGACTTCCGCTCTGTTTCGTCGGAACATAGAGAATGTCGCGCGTCAGATCAACGCTGACTTGACCGTCCGCAGGAACCGGAGTGAGCAGGACGGCCGCAGAAGTGTTCGGAGTTCCCGATGGGTTCGGAACGAAGAACACTCCTTCCTTCGAGTCGCTGATGTAGAGGTTTCCGGAGGCGTCCGTGGTCACACCCGTGACTGCAGGCAGGTTCGGATCAACACGAGCAAGACCTGCTTCGGACTTCAGAGCCGTTGAACCTGCTGGAATCATGAAGACACCGGGGAGGGGAGCCTTTTGGTCGTTCTCCTCGACAAAATAGATATTGCCGAACTTGTCCGCGGCAATGGATTGGGGACGTGCACTAATGCTCAAGAGAATGCCTGTTGCAGTGCCCGCCTTGGCTGTGCTTCCGGAACCAGTCACCGCCAGCGAAAAGATGAAGTTGCCACTATTTTGAGCGGAGATGATGAGATTATTATTGGAATCAACCGCGATAGCCCAAGGCTGGAAGTACCCATTCGGAACGCCTGTGATTCCGTATTGCGCGAAGATGTAGGGGCTGGTTCCCTTCCCGTTGTTCGGGCAGACATAGGTAGTAGGGTTTGCGGGAGTGACAGTTGAAAGTCCGGTCCAGGTGCTCGTCGTCGTACTGTAAGGAAACATCAAGAGGCAGTTGTTGTAGTTGGCTTCAATGTAGAGATTATTGTTGGAATCGATCGCAATCCCTGGGTTTGCATAGGTGGGGAGTCCGCCCGCCGCTACCAATGTGATCACAGCGCCGCCGTTGACGGGGTACTCGTACAGGGTGCCGTTCGAGTAGTCGACCACGAGTAAGTCGCCATACGTATCAAGAGCAGTCTGGTAGACCTGGCCTAGTCCGGTGGGCGGCGTCAAACTCTGAGGGAAACTTGCTGTCACGAGGGGAGTGGTCGCCTGCGCTTCTGCTCGCTTGCCGAAAGGCACACAAAAGAGGACCAGCGTCAGCGCAGATGCGGAGAGCCGGCGCAGCGATGTGTAGAACGTGGTAAACATGGCATTTCTCCCTAGAGAACTCGTACTTACCTGAAGCTTCTGTTTTGCTGCTTCCGGGAGTTGACTACGCTCTCCCCGGAAGCCTCGTTTTCAGCCATCTATTGCAGCGCTTATTTGGTCGCAGTGATCGTTACACTCAACGTGAAGGGCAGTGAGGATACCTGGTTCGATATAAGGTCAACCGTGTACATGCGCACCTTGTAGGTACCCGCCGGCGTAATCACATGTGGCGAAGGCGGCGTTGTAGTGTACCCCGAGTTCGTGCATCCGGTGAGGCCCCCGGCTGACCCGGCCAGCAATAGCAATAGACACCCGACTACGAGAGTGGAGCGATACAGTTTCGCCCTTCGACGGAACGCTAACCCGATCAGACCCAAGCCAAACAACCCGGCGAAGACGACGGGCGAAGTTCCTGTTCGGGCCGCCCCTACATTTACCGGCAGGTTGCTGCTGATGGTGACGTGGCTTATCTGCGGAACGCCGGGGTGATCAAACAGGTCGATCGTTGGCACGTCAAATGTGCACTCCGCGTACTGCGGAAGTGTCGTGTTGTCGCAAAAGAGTTGGGCCCCAAGTTTGGGCGAGTAGCCCTCGAGGGCAGTGATGCTGAGAGTGCTCGTCACTGGAGTGCCTGCCACAGTCGTTACCGCAGCCGGATTAGCTGTGATGAGCGCACTTGGCGGAATCACGACGATGGTCACGACCGAAGACGTGACGGGTGAGAAGTTCAGATCGCCGCTATAAACTGCGGTGATATTGTAGGTTGCCGCCGCCAGGTTCGAGGTATTAAGCGTCGCATTTCCACTTCCATCGAGCGTAACGGGATTTTGCGACGGATCGGCAGGTACTGATCCATTGTTGAGGAATTTTACGCTGCCGGTCGGAGTTCCCAAGGCCGAGGTCACCGAGGCCTTAACTGTCGTTGTCGATCCTTGCAAGACGTAGTACACGCCATTGACCGGCGAGACACCGGCTGGCTCACTCAGCGCGACATTTGGCACCGCCGGCGTTACGGTAAAGGTATAGCTCCTGGCGCTGGAACTTCCACCATAGACGGGATCACCTCTGTAGCCAACGTAGACGGCATACGTTCCGCCATTCAAGCCCGTGAGGGAGAAGGTTTGTATTCCGCTGGCTGACAGGGTTTGAGTCTGTGTGGAAGGTTGCGAGCCTTTCGCCTGTGGTGCAAGGGTAAGCGTGATCTTGCCGTTCTCTGGCACTCCCCCCGCAGCGCATGGATACGCAGGGTCGGGCACCGTCGTCGAGGTCACGGTGGTGCTGCCCGGATACGTCAGGCCCGTTGCAGGAGTCAACGTGATGGTTGTCAGCGTTCGGCAGAGTAGATCACTTGAATACGCTTCCAGAGATGCGCTCGCTGACGCAACGTTCAAGGCAGTCGTGGGAACCGCCATCGTAGCCTGACTGAGGCCCAACCCTACTGCGGTAACGGTCACGCCCAATTGACAGGCCGTAGCGCTCACGACGGTCGTTCCACCGCTTGTATCACAGGGGTTCTGGCCATCTGTCTGGATCGAATAGTCAGCGGCATTTGCACCCGCAAACGTTGGAGATGCTGTCAGCGCAAGCGGCATGTTTCCGATGTTGTACACATTGACATCGATGGGGTTGCTTTGAGTCTGCTGGCTCACAAGGCCGAAGTTCACCAGAGCCCCGCTCAGGAGCAGGACGTTAGGCGTGGTCACCGCGCTGGTTCCTGCGCCTGTAGCGCCGAGAGTACTGACGTTATAAGACGCAGCCGTAACATAGAGATTTCCCAACGAGTCGATTCCAACACTGTTCGGCGCCGTCACACCCGTGCTATCAATCTCGGCGGCATCGTTGAAGTTGAGACCTGCGGTCTCCAGCGGTATGCGAAGTACGCCGCCGCTCTGGGCTACGTACGCCGAGCCTGAAGGATCAATCGCCACTCCGGTTACAGGTGCGGACAGGTTACTGGTAATTGTGGTCTGCCCACCCCAGAAGTTGATCTCTACCAGGTTCAATCCATCGGCAACGTAGACATTTCCAGCGTCGTCGACCGCGACTGCTGACGGCTTTGTAAATCCAGTGCCCACCGTGTCGATGCCCTCGATCACCATGGACATCTGAGGATTGTAGATCCTGACCACACGAGCATTGTCCTGATCCGCAACGTACACGTTGCCCGCACCGTCGACTGCCAGGTTGAGGTGCGTTCCAAGGCCCGATGCAAGCACCAACTGGCCAGCAGGGTTCAAAACTCCATTGACCGACGGAACTTCGATCACCTTGCCGGAGTCGCCGATGTACACATCGCCGAAGCCGTCCACGGTCACACCAGTTGGAGCCGTAAGATTTTGCCCAATCGATGTCCCCGCAGAGGTTGTAGCCGAACCGGCAGCAAACATCAGCACCTTGCCTTGTCCTGAGTCAGCTACGTAGGAGTTGCCAAGCGAATCACCGGACACCTGCTGTGGTGAGACGAGTCCGGTCCCAAGCGGGATCTGCGCGGCCGGAATCAGTAACGCCGCCGCTGGGCCCTCCCCTACGCCATTCAAATCCGCCGTGCTGCCGTTGATGACTTTGCTGGTCGCATCCAACATCGACACTTGACCCGATACACTGCCGACCGAATTGCTTCCATGCGGAGTAAGTGCAACCCAATATTCGCAAGAGCTATAGACAAGATAGGTTGTGCCAGCAGTACAAGGGACTGCCGGCGTAGTCCCGCTGGCAGGCGGATAAGGATTCGTTGTAACGGCACTGAAGTCAGTTCCGCCACCTGGTTGCGAGAGCGAAATAGATGCCGGAGTTACGCTGCCACTGAAGGTGAAGAATACCGCGGCCGTGGAACTCGGCGTACCTGCAGGCGTAGCACCCAGATTCGCAGCACCGAGTTGCCAGAGAACGAGATTTCCAGTGCCCGGGATCGGGCCCGACCCGGCCGGACTCCAATTGGACGCAGAACCGGTAGGTAGCCAGATGAATCCTCGAGGATCGATCGTGGGTTCGGCATTGACGCCGACAGGAGAGATGTACTCCGCATGTTCAAAGTTGAAGCTCGTGGCAGTAACTCCAACCGGGCTCCCGCTTTCATTTGGAACCATCAGCAGACCGTTTCTCGTGCCGCCATAGCCATCGCTCGAATCTGCCAAATAGGCATTACCAACCGCATCAAGGGTAATACCGTTGAACTTCTCCGTGTTACCAGGATCGATGCGCTGCAGTGATGTCTCCGCACCGGAGATGCAGGCAGTCGTGGGGCTAGCCGTGCCAGCGGCGCTAGCGGCCATGCAACTCTTGTAGGCACTGGCAGGAACAAAGAAGACACCTGTAACGCGGCTAGCCGGAGGGTCATAGGGATTCTCAATGAAGTAAAGATTCCCATTGGTATCAACGGCCATAGGCATGACCTTATCTGCCAAACCCTTGATGAGGTACTGAAATTCAGGCTGCCCCGCATCGGGGCCGCTCGGAAAGAGTGGAACCGTGCCGTTGGAATTGACCGGGATCATCATGATGTCGTTAGCGTTTTGCTCGGAAACAAACAGAATGCCGCTTCCATCCTTTGCCGGGCTATCAAGAAACGCATCATTCTGCGTGCCGTTTCCTTCAAAACCACCATCGATCGTGGGCTCAAAACTGTCCTTCGACGCCGAGTAATCCCAAGTGCCGTCTGACGGGTTGTAGGGAACACGATAGAGATGCTGGCTGCCACTATAGCGGTCTGTAATATAGATAGTTCCCTGGGCATCCATCGCCATGCTTTCGTTCCAGTACGTCCCCGCACTGTCGATAGCGGACGTCACCGTCTGGAAGGTAGTCGAACCCCGTTTCAATTGATATATCGCGCCATAACCTCCACCGCCGCAGACGTCCAGAAACAGCGTGTCCCCATTAGGCGCATTGAGGACCTGATATATCTGGCAATACTGGTTGCTATGCTGCAGTGGAATGACCGAGCCAGTCGTTACAAGCTCCTGCTGCGCCATTGCGACACCGCATAGAGACAATATCCCAATCAAAACCAACATCCCGGTGCGCGCCATCCGGGGGAAGTGCGGTGCAGTCTCCATGGCCATAAAACCCCTCCAGAAAATCTCTATTTCAATTCCTTGCGAGGAGCCCCTAGCTACCCGCAGCTTTAGACCGACTTAGAACTACGATCTATACCTCTTGTAGACAAGCGGCAAAAGCTGGTGGCCGCCGATCCGGTTCTCCTCTGGCCCGAACTCAACGCAACAGACCAGCCGAGTCATTCTCTAAAACGTGAACTTTGCACCCAACTCGATGAGACGCGCTCCGAATTTAACATTTGCAACGCCGAAGTATGGCACGCTAAGTTCCCCGGGGGTAATTGGCTGTCCGGCTGTGGCGAAATTGAGGTTCCCTAAGCTCAAATTGGTGTTGTCGTTGTTGTTGAACGAGACCAGCGGATGGTTGATAAAATTAAAGCCCGAGGCATGAAGTTGCATGACCTTGCTCGCTCCCATCGAGAAGTTCTTGTACAGGGACAAATTATGGTTCTGGAAATAGGGGCCATGGATATACGGCAGCCGGGGAACCCCTTGACCGGTGGGATTAGAGAAGTCAGCACCTTTGCCACCTGCTGGGCTTCCGGGCAGCGGAACCCCAAAGCAGGCCGGATTAATGAACTGACCCTTGGCTGGACCCCCAGCGGGATTGCAGTTGAGAGTTGGCATCAACTGATAGTCAGGAGTGCCCAACCATGTGATCGGGCTTAAGTTTGTGACGCAATACTGATTGCCATTCGCATCCTTGGGAACGTTATAAGTCTGGACGCACTGTTGTTGTTCAGTATTTTGCATCTGTTGTAACGTCGCGACCTGAGCGACATTAAGTGAGCCGTAGCCAAATCCAAAGTTCTCACCTTGCCCAGAAGCCAGATTCCCACCACTCATAATCGTTGAAATGCCGGAAATCAGCCAGCCATTAGCTAGTTCAGCAATGAGTTTATGGTCGCCGTGATAGCGCTTGCCAAGATCGAGTTGGTAGTGAGCGTTAATGACATGGGTGCGGTCGAAGGTCGCGGGATTGTAGTCGTTCCGCAGATTCACTGGATCCACAAGCTGGTTATTGTATGACGCAGCCGTAGCGAGGGTCTTCGAGAAGGTATAGTTTGCTCCGAACGAGATCATGCCTGACGACTTATTCCAACTCACCTGCATACTGTTGTAGTTCGAGTAGAAGTCGTGCTTCAGGGCATAGATATGCTGATAGAAGGGGAATGGTCGGAAATAGTCTTGACCCTGGGTTGACAAACTGGAAATAGCACCGGCGCCTAGGTTCGTTGGCAGGTCGCAAAGGCAGAAAGCAGGTGATGGCTGGAACATGTAACCCTGAGGAATCAGGTTAATGTCGGAAGCCTCGTTGTAGCCGCCCGGGTTATAGGTACTCAGGTTTTGACTGTTGCCGCCGACGTAGGCGATCTCAAAGAGCGAGTTCCACGGCAACCGCCTGTCAATTGTCATGTTGTACTCATAGTTGACCGGTCGCACCGTATCGTTAGCAGAGAGTACGTCGACATTGAAGTCGGATGGATTGACGGGTGACTGCTCGTCGACCCCATCAAAGTTCCACTGCTGCTGCAGATAGGTCGTCTTGTAACCCTGCGCGGTGGCAGCAGCCTCAGCATAGGGGGCGAATGCTTCCTCCTGGCGGTAGACTCCCCACCCCCCCCGAATCACTGTCTTGCCGTTACCCCGGATATCCCAGGCGAGGCCGAGACGCGGCGTAAAGTAAACCATTGGCGGATTATTAACGCCGTTTGCGACGGAACCGTCGATACCATGCCACGTAATGCCGGGATAATCCGTGGTCTGTGCGCAGGTGACGTTGGACCCATTCGCGCGGTTGCACTCGTGGTTATAAAGTGACGGAGAGAATGTCGCCAAACCATTGCCGTGGCGGTCAATCCATGGGCCAAGGTGTTCAATACGAGCTCCAGCCACGAGAGTTACGTTGTGAAATTTCCCTAAGTGAAGCCTCCACTGATCGTTTACATAACCGGCCAAGGTCGTGTACTGCATATCTACAATTGGAGTGAAATTAGTCTGCTGGAAACTGTCCGGTGTCCCTGTGTACATCATGGCGACGGGATTGATACACGCACCGAGAAACGACGCACCCGAAGTGCGGCTCGTCCCCGTAGATTGCGGATTCTCGCAGCCTACATATTGCGAGGCCTGGCCGACCTGCGCGTTGTACTCATAGAAATTATTTTGGGGATTGAACGTATACTCGCCCTGCGGATAGGCACCAGTGTCCGCAATGCCGTTCAGAATTCCCTTCTCGAAATAGAAGCCAAACTCAAGGGTATGGGCACCCTTCGACCATGTGACAGCATCCTGCACGTCGGGCACAGTCTTCTTCATATGGACCTGGTCGTTATAGAAGCCACCAGGCATCAGCAAGTTGGAATACCCAAGAATTCCACTTCCGTCATTCAATGCCGGAACGGAATAGTCTCCAGCGTTCTTGTACTCACCGAGGTAGTTGAAGCTGTCTGTATTTGGATTGGTGCAGGTTCCAGAGGCACGCGCAACCGGGTCGTTACAGTTGTACTTGTTCATCTGAAACCGGTCCACGGCAGCGGGATTGCCCATGTTCCCTGGGTCACTGATGAGAGACAATGCTGCCGTCAACTGGTTAGTAATGTTTGCGCCGAATACCCGCGTATAGTTGATGGCCAGAATATTTGAGATATCGCCAGTAGTAACCCCGCCAGGATACTCCACGGAAAAGTTGGGAGCGTAACCCAAACTTACTGGATCCTGGGTGACCTGCGCCTGCCGTCCATAGGAGATGTACAACTTATTGGAGTCGTTGATGGAGTAATCGATCCGAGCATGGAGGATGTCGCCATTCTGTGTTTGCACAACCGGCATAACGTAGTTGTAGCCGGACAGATTCACGAAGGGATCGGCGTTCGGCAGCGGCAGCCAATTCACAAGTGCCACCCCTCCAGCGTTTGCATTCGCCGCAACATTACCATTCAAAACGGCCTCGCCGGTTGGCAGGTAATTTTCCGCGTAACACATAGGTTGGATGGAGTTTGGATTCAATAGACCGTCCGGACGCCCACCGCATAGTTGAGCATTCAGATTGGCGACACTGAAGTCACCTGTACGTTCTGCCATAGTGGGAACCCTCGATCCCAATGTCTCAGGTGAGAACTTCTGGTTGAGAACCTCGAACCCGAAGAAGAAGAAGAGCTTGTCATTATGGCGGCCGAAGCGCGTGCCAGGAATCCACAATGGGCCACCCAGCGTTCCGCCCGGGTAGTAATAGCTCCCATCAGGGCGTGTCTGCTGGAGATAGTTGTTATACCAATCGTTGGCGTTGAGCGCGGTGTTTCGAGCGTAGAAGTAAGCTTCCCCATGGAATGACGAGGTACCAGCTTTCGTCGTGGCATTGAATATAGATGGGCCCTTCGCGCTCACTGCGCTGAAGTTCGAAGTATCGACCTTTGCATCTTGAATCATGTCCGAATCGATGGTCTGCACCGTACCGGAGTTCGTTTGAATGTCCGTTAGCGAAACACCATCTAATATCGTGGCTAGTCCCGTTGCCCCTTGGCCATTCGACGAATAGCCGCCTGAGATGCCATTGTTCAGCCCTACCGCCGCGGTGTTGGCCGATGGCTGGTTATTCACTCCCGGGCTGATCATGGCAAATCCGGGCAGCGTCTCAATGAGTTCGGTCGCGTCGCGACCTACGATGGCGAGAGTCTCGAGATCCTTCGACGTAATGACATCGCTGCGCTCGGGGGTATCCAGAGGCTTCACAGCCTGGCTCGCAGTAGCCTCCACCGTTACCGCCGCGGAAACTTGGCCGATCTGCAATTTGATATCAGTAAAGTTCACCTCGTCGCCCGGGCGCATCGGAAAGGGCTGCGACTCCCAGCTCTTGAACCCTGTCATCGAGACCTTGATCCGGTACCGGGCACCCGATGTTACCGATGCAATCGTAAAATTTCCCGTGCCATTACTGACTGCCTTGCGCTCGGTCCTGTTGTCCACGTTGGTCAGCACGACGGACGCACCTGGGACCGCGGCACCGGTGGCATCTTCCACTATGCCGGACACAGTTCCCGTAGTCTCCTGCGCCAAAGCGGGCGATTGCAGCAGCAGGAGTCCCGTGACCAGGAGAAACATTAATCCGGCTGCCGGCTTGATCTTAGGAAATGACATCATCTAACAGCCCCCTTTGGCTACTTCCATTCAATTCATCGAAACCATGCTTGATAACGATCACAATGGTGGGGCAGAAGCGCCCGCACTGAACCCCGATTAATCTAAACTTGATTGCGGAAAAATTATGCAGGCACGAGCACGGAGACGTCAAGGATTAAAGTTATAAAAATTAAAGCGATTTTATGCTGACAGGCCTAAGGGGGCAAGAAAACGTAATCTCACCTGCAGCTATTCAGCTACAGCGGCATTCAAACTTTAGATATCGATATCAAAATCTGGCGTAATCTGCCCATCTATTAATATGATGCCAATCCAACACATCCGTTCGCAGTCATTGAGCAAAAGCCCTCCAGCGTGGTTCGCGGACACCGTTCGTATTGGTCCGTCTTCTCAGAAAGTGCAGGATGCCTGTTCCGCATGACGCAACTTCTATTTAGCAACTGCACGCTTATTCTGGCTTGGCTTCCTTCGCTGTCTCCGTTCAGCCGTTAGGGTAAGACATTTGGCCTTCCCGCTTTCTTGTGCGCTTGACAGCACGTCGCAGTCGCTCCCCACAAGCCGGCATCACGACGGGTACGGGCCTCGCGCCATTTCCAGGAGTCTATTTTGGCGCCCAGACGGTCGTTGGCGCCTGGCCTCCAGCGAGTGACCAAACCCACTGAGCCACACCCAATAGCCACAGATTCACCCAATATCTCCCCGGCGCTCTGCTGCTTTGAATGGCCAAGAGGTTCGCTTCGGCTTTGACAATATGTGCGCGCGATTGGAGCCAACAGCGGTCGCGGCACCGCGGCTTGTGTTGGTGAATGTGGAGTGAGTAGGGGTCAACGAGCGTTTCGAGGCCAGCAAACTTCGAGTAGTGCTTTGGTGATTTTCATCATTCCCCAAATGTTCCAGGACCGTAGTGCCTTTGCGGACACCAATCCTGCTCGTCGAACTGGAACAAGTCACTCCGGGCCCCTTCGTTTGGAGGGCAACAAACCCTACCGGGACGGAACGACTCCTTGGCCTCAAGGCTGGTGAAGCGCCTTACTGGAAGCGTGTTTCAATGTGCTGTCGTCAAGAACTACGCGTCTTCCCACAATCATCAGGACGCTATGGACGCCTGAAAGCCTATCTGCTGACACTGTAAGGATGTCGTCTGACGGCACTTCAAGATCGGCTAGTTGGCCTACCGCGAGTGACCCCTTTTCCTTTTCTGCAAATTTGGCATACGCGGAGCCACGCGTATATGCCTCAATTGCCTGGGCGCGTGTGAAGGCCTCATCGGGATTGTCCGGGTGCGTACTCGCGAACATGATGTTCAGGTACGGGTTCATTGGGCCATCAGAACCTATTGCAATTGGAATGCCAGCCAGCGCAAGAGAGCGAAAAGGCTGAACCTTCGCACTCGCACCGTACCTCGCTACCATCACATCAGGAAGACTGAAGTGCGTCGGATTTTGAACAACGACGATGCCGAGATTAACGGCCAGAGGCAGGAGATCCGGCATGATACCTTCGCCGTGTTCCACGCGGATGCGCTTTGATCTCCATCCTTCGTCCGGTCAGGTTCTTTCCATCGCCCTGAAAAGTTTGGCAGTCGCTCGGTCTCCAACAACGTGGAACAGAGTTTGGTCGTTGCTGCTCCAGGCGCGTTGCACGGCGCTGTCAAGTTTGGAGGAGCTAAGGTCGAGCTGTCCTTTCCAGCCCGGTTTGTCCGCATAAGCCGTGCGTAACGCGGCCCCGCGCTCCAGGGGCGTCCCGTCTAGAATCCACTTTAGCCCTGAAACGCGAACCATCGAGGAGATATTGCCCGCGCCTCTTCGGTCGGAATTCGCTGTCCAACTCGGCGTTCCCGGCAAGGTGAAATCCATCGCGCGAATACGAACAGGAAGTTTCGCTTCGTTAGATAACGATGCAAACTCCTCGACAGATGTAGTCGGCATGACCTGCATGCTCGTGATACCAAAATTGATAGCTTCACCGGACATTGCACGCAGCGACTTCAGCTTTTCTCCTTTGGTCGCGAGGGACGCAAGACGCCTTCTTTGCACCCACTGTGCATACTCGGTAAATCGTCCGCTCAGTTGAGCTGTCCCAGAAAATCGTTCATAGTGAAGTTCGTGGGTATCCGCCTCCTCTTCACTCAGCCCAAGTCTGTGAAGTGCTGCCGTATTGACGATGAGCCCATGGCCTGACCAGCATTCGACCCATACGGGGTTTCCCGGAGCAACCTGATCGAGACTCTTGCGACTTGGCGTGGAATCGGTCACTACGCTCGCACCACGGTCGCGTAGATCCAGCTTCCCTTGGGTGAATTCGCCGCTGCGCCGTTGACGGCCGAAAGCACCTCGTCCCACTTCGGGTCCATTCCAGATAGTCGAACTTCCACGCCTCCAGGCGCGGGCATCCAATGGAAGTGGGCGTCGTTGAAACCTGGCAGTACAGTGCGGCCCTCCAGATCGTAAACGATTGTCGTCGGGCCAGCCATATTCAGGATCGAGTCATCCGTTCAAACCGCTATGATCCGATCGCCCCGGATCGCGACCGCGTGCGCGTTAGCGCCAGCATCGAACAACTGTCCGTGTACAAGCACCAGATCGGGAACAACTTGTCCGTAACAGCGAGCACACAAGATAACGCAGATTAGAAGCGCTCGGATCATTCGCTGGATTATCACCGTCCATTGCGGGAAACGCAACAAATGGCTAACTCGGCGAGGAACCGTGGGCGATCTTCGTGCCGGACAGGATGCAGGGTGGCACACTTGGGAGAACGGACCTCGACCCTTGATCTAATGACAACCGGCAACTCGGAAGTAGTTGTCAACTGACGCGACCAGCCAGTAAGGAGTGACCGGTGCCGATGCGCCGACCGGGGATTAAGCCGGGAGCGTTCCCAAGACGGACTTGTCAGAGCACAAAACGGAGGGGCGGCCGAACCCGGAGTCGTCGGTGGGGATGGTGCGGATGTTGGTAGACTGCCCTCAACGGATCGGCTGAGGATAATGTTTTGCTCCTGCGACACAGCATCGATGGAGCCACGTATCAGTTTGATGAGCTGAAGAAGTTGCTCGCGAAGGCTACGGTCGCGCGGTCGCCACGCCGGTTAGGCGCGGGCGGAGTACAAGTGTGTCGCCTGGAGCAGCAGAAATTTTTCGTGCGTCGTACCCTGGAGCGCCGGGTGGAGGGGTTTGCACTCCTGAACCGATGGCGCCGCGTAGTATGTTTTAACGGTGCGAGGTTTCCTGGCTCGACGCTCACGCCGGAAGCCGGGGCTTGCTGAGCCGAAGCCATTGACGCAGGTGGAGTTTTAGCCAGATTGATGGAGGAGAACGTTTGCATTGAATCGTCCGACGCGAATGAGCGATGTTGCGAAACTGGCGGGCGTAGGGACGATGACGGTCTCGCGGGTGCTGAACCACAACGTGCACGTGACCGACGAGACTCGCGCGCGAGTGGTGGATGCGATTGCGAAGCTGAACTATGTGCCCAATGAGGTGGCGCGCTCACTGCGCGACCAGCGTACCCGGCAGATCGGCATCATCGTTCCGAATCTGCACGATCCGTTCTTTGCGCAGTGCGCGCATTCGATCAACCTGGTGGCGAAGGAGCGCTCCTACTCGACGGTGATCACGACGTCGGATGAAGATCCGGCGACGGAGTTCATCGAGGCCAAGCGGATGCTGCGGCGGCATATTGAGGGACTGATTATTGTGCCAGCTCCGGGTAAATCACAACTGCGCGACCCGGAGTTTGAACGGACGCCAATTGTGACACTGGACCGGCCGGCTCCGGGAAGTTCGTTTGACAGCATCACGGTGCAGAATAAACGTGGTGCGCAACTGGCGGTTCACCACCTGATCGAACACCGTCACCGCCGCATTGCCTGCATAGGGCTTTCTAATCAACTGTGGACCGTCAACGAGCGGCTCTACGGATACCGCGCCGCCATGGAGGCCGCCAAACTGGAGCCGGATGCGTACGTGGTTACGGAGTCGCAGACGGAGATGCTGCAGATTGTCCGTGTGCTGCTGGGCAGCAAGGCACCGCCTACGGCGCTGTTCTGCACCAACAACCTGGTGATGCGCAACGCGCTGCATGCGCTCTCGACGTTGAATGCGAAGATTCCGGAGCAGATTGCTCTCGCGGGGTTCGATGACTTCGAGATGGCCAGCATCATCCGGCCTGCGGTGACCGTGGTCAGGCAGCCAACGGATGTGCTAGGACGGATCGCCGCCGAGTTGCTGTTTTCAAGGCTGTCGGACCATGTTCAAACGAACAAGGCCAAGCGCATTGTGCTCCCGGTTGAGTTGGTCATTCGCGACTCCTGCGGTTCGCACAGTGGACGATTCTCTCGCAAAACGGTCACGTAGGTTTCGCATGCAGCCGATCGCTCCATGCATCCGCGACTAGATGATTTACTACATGTTATCGTTATCCCCAGAAGACTTTGGCTCGGATGATCAGGATGAGTACAGGCTTCAGGAGGAATTTTTTGTCCCTGTCGAGACGTGAGTTTTTGAAGAGTTCAGCGATTGCGGCGGGAGAGGTCGCGCTGCCGACGCTGCCGGTGATGGCGGCGACGTTAGTGCCGGCGACGGGTGGCTCGG
>JAJYBU010000037.1 GCA_021778845.1 Acidobacteriota bacterium | reverse complement strand
AAGGAGGCGTCAAAGCCCGAAGACTCATCGCCGCCACTTCCGATTCCTATCGCGCTGAACTACTCGGACTCAGATGACCTTCATGCGATTGCCCTGGGCAGCTTCCCGTTTGGACCTCCGAACCCGAAGGCTTCTGATAAGAGCACGCTGGGGTACTCCTATGGCTCAATCTTCGGGGCTTCGCAGCTCGTTCCGGCCTACAGTTCGGCTGGAACCGCTACTTTCCCGGACTTCTCACAGGGAGATTGGTTTGAACCGAATGGTTATTATCTAGTCCGGAAGGAAGTTCCCAGCTTCACGGATAACTTCACCAAGGTCTGGGGCGCACACACCGTCAAAGTGGGTGCCTACACGCAGAACACAGGCAACCTGCAGGGCAATGATGGCGTGAATCCCAACGGAAGCATCAGCAGCTTTGGCGGACAGCAGCCGAATATCATCACTGGAATTAACACCGGTTCTCCGAACAATCCGGACGCGAACTTTGTGATCGGAAGTGTCACGGGGTACTCGGAGAGCAATTCAGCCCCAGTCAGCGATATGGCCTATCAGAACACGGCCGTTTATGTAGACGACTCGTGGAAGGCAAACAAGCGATTGAGCGTGGAAATAGGAGCTCGCTTCGAGCATGTGGGCCACTGGTATGACCGGAAGGGCATCGGTATGGCTGACTTCTTCCCGGATCGCGTCTTCTCCGATTACAACTCCGGGAAGGCTGACCCTGGATTCTACTGGCATGCGATCGACCCCTCAGTACCTCTGAGCGGTCAACCGAATCGTCTGGCGTTTGTCTCCCCTCGGTTGGGTGTCTCGTATGATCCGTTCGGAACGGGCAAGACCGTGATCCGCGGCGGATGGGGCGTCTACCGCTTCGCTGGGCAGTACAACGACTACGCTGCGGCCCTGACCACTGCGCAGCACGTTATCACCTACAATCTGCCTGGACAGAAGAGTGTCCTGCTCAAACAAATCTCTTCCCTGGCCGCTCCTAAATGCACTACCCCTCCTTGCGGCATCACAGGCACACAGACCGGATTGGATGCCAACGATTATGGAGTTCCAATTACTTATGCCTGGAACTTCACGATTGATAAGCGATTCAAGTGGAACACCCTGTTAGACGTCGCCTACGTAGGTAACACGAGCAGCCAGATTCTGGATAACGGCGAAACGATCCAGGGCAGTGGGTTTAGCGGCCTCGCGGATCAAAACAAGACTCCAATTGGAGCCTTCTTCAAACCGGATCCGAAGACGGGTATTACGTCCACCAACCCAGAGAACGTAGGTACGAATCCCACCACCGGGGCGCCCACGGGCAATGCCACCGCAGACTACCACCCCTATGGCTATGCCTATGGAACCAATAGCGTGTATCAATCCGAGAGTAATCAATACTCTAACTACAACGGTCTGCAGGTAGCCTATCTCAAGGAGGCAGGCAAGCTGACCTTCGATTTCAACTTTACGTGGTCGAAGACGTTGGGAACTGTGTTGCAGGAAAATCCCTTCGTGGTTCGAGCCGGCAATTATGGTGCGGCTCCAATCGACCGTCCCTATGTCTTCAACTCGTCGTACACGTATCAGACCGGAGAGTTCACTCACGGAGGTGCGATCTTAAAGACCCTTCTCAGCGGATGGACCATCTCTGGTATCTCTACCTGGCAGGCGGGCGGCAGCTTGCTGTCGGAACTCGGCAACAACGTTCCGAACTATGGCTTGTCGCTAAGCTACACCGCTGCATCCGTACCGACGAATGGGACGTCAACTACCAAGGATACTCTAGGGGTTGGCACCGGTATCTCCGCAGCAACGTACTATGGAACGGATGCGGCCCTCGCAATCCAGCCGGTGCTGACTTGCAATCCAAACAAGGGACTTGCGAAATACCAGCGGCTCCAGTTGAAGTGCTTTGCGGCACCAACACTTGGCGGCGTTGGTCAGCCGGGTGAGTATGGTGGTAAGAAGTATCCTTACATGAGCATGGGATCATACTTCGACAATGATCTGGCTCTGTATAGGACCATTCACCTCCACAACACACAGAACATCCAGTTCCGCATCTCGGCGTTCGACTGGCTGAACCATCCTTTGCCAGAGTTCAGCTCAGCGAATCAGGTGACGCTGCGGTACCTGGTCGACTACCCAAGCAGGAATATTTCGCTCAACACGGGCACGGGTGGTACGGTCAGCAACTTCGGCACCATGGATACGAAGACTGGAACACCGTACGAGCGCATCATCGAGCTGAACGTCAAGTACACCTTCTAACCCTCAGACGTGCAAGTGGAGCGCAGAGACTTCTGCGCTCCACTCAAGTCTTCCACTCAATTCTCCAGGCGACGTATGCCGAACGACCTGCCTGGCAAACGCCGACTTCAATATAAGTGCTCTCCATTCGTAGAAGGTGGCGTTTTCCAGCCACCTTCTTTTTGTCGAGTAAGATAGCTTTTGTGGCTGACTTCCTGATGCTATCGCTGCCGCACGATCTGGCACTACAAGGATTCGTATCTCGCTAGAGGCGACCGTATTTTCCGTGGATTGGACCCTTCGATGAACTTGTCTCAGTTGAGGCTGCCGAGCATCGCGTGGGCGAGCCTCCTTATCTTCGCCGGGGGATTAACGATCGCGGCACAGCCGTCGCAGGCACCACCAGCAACAGGGAGTGAATCCGTCCTGCAGCGTCGTTACGATGCCGCGCAGAGATACCAGGCCGCGCACGACCTCGATCATGCAGCCCAGCAGTACAGAATCTTCATCGCCGATGCGGTTGGTGAACTGGCATTGGGAAGAGCGCATGCTGGCCAGTACGATAAGGCAGCGAACTACTTCGATACAGCACTTGGTCTGGTGCCCATCTTTCCCTCCATGCAGATTGAATATGCCCGGGTCGCGTTGGATAGCGGAAATATTGAGCACGCCAGGCTGCTTGCCACGGACGTCATCCAGAGCTATCCCAATAATCCAAAAGCCCAGGCCGATGCGCATGCGATTCTGGGTCGAATCCTGCTGAAGCTCAACGATGATGACGGAGCCAAGCAGCAGTTCAATGCTGCGGTCGCTCTGGATCCAACCTTTGAGAATGGATACGAACTGGCTGTCGCGGATCTTGATCTTGGCGACGGCAAGGGAGCTGCAACGATATTCTCGGAGATGCTGGTATCTTTTGGCGACACTGCCGCCATCCACATGTACTTCGGGCAAGCCTATGGTCGCTCGGACTTTCAGGACGACGCAGTATCGGAGTTCAAGAAGGCAATCGCACGCGACAACCGCCTGTCCGGCGTCCATTACTCGCTCGCGGCAGCGTATCTTTCCACCGCTGGCAGCTCCAAACTGCCTGAGGCTGAGGAGGAGCTTCGCAAAGAGATCGCAATCTCGCCGAACTACGCTGCGGCCTACGCAGCACTGGGCCATCTGCTGGCGCAGCAGCATCGCGATCCCGCTACGCAGCTTGAAGCAGAGAACGATCTGAATCGTGCCACGCAGCTGGACCCGCAAGGTCCTGATGGCTTCCTCTACCTGGGTCAGTTTTACGCGGACGCTCACAAGTTGCCAGAGGCTGAGGCAGCACTTCGCCAATCGATCTCGTTGACGAAGGACGTTACCCGAAATGGGTATCAGGTACAAAAGGCGCACTACCTGTTGGGACGGCTGCTGATGCAGACCGGTGATGTGGACGGCGGCAAGAAGGAGATTGCCGCCTCCCAATCACTTATGCAACAAAACCTGAAGCGAGATCAGAATCAGCTCGCTGATTACCTTCAGACCCCGCGCTCGGCGCAAGCAGTTGCAAGCAGTGGGCCGCAGATGCCCATGCCCGTCGAAGACAAGGCCCCAGACCCGGAGGCAGAACAACAGACCGATGCGCTCGAGAAGCAGCTCGGGCCAGCAATTGCCGACAGCTACAACAATCTTGGTGCCATTGCTGGAAGCAAAAGCGACTACCATTCTGCCCTGCAATATTTTGATCAGGCAGCCGAGTGGAATCCAAACCTTCCAGGTTTGGATTTCAACTGGGGCCGCGCGGCCTATGCGGCCGGAGCGTTTACGCGAGCGATCGCCCCACTTACTCACTATCTACAGACGCATCCCAACGATCAAGAAATGCGTGCAGAGTTAGGGCTCAGTCAGTTTTATACAAAGAACTATTCCGCAGCTAGTAAGACGCTCGAGCCATTGGACGGATCGGGTGGTGATGCTCTTCCGGTACAGTATGCCTACGCAGAATCACTCATTGAAACCGGAGGATTGGAGGGTGGAGTAACGCGGCTATTGGCGATCGAGAAGGCAAACCCGAAGGTTGCGGTAGTCCACCGTGCCCTCGGGGAAGCCTATGTAACAGAAAAGTCTCCCGCTGCAGCAGAGGAACTAGAGGAGGCAATTCGACTCGACCCCACGGATGTCGAAGCCCACATCGCCCTGGCTCATCTGCGGCTTGAGCAGGGAAATAGAAGGGCCGCTGTGATTCATCTGCAAGCAGCCGTGAAGTTGGAGCCGGATGACATGGCACTCAGGAAAGAGCTTGCGGATATTAGTCGTGTAGCAGCTCATCACTAGGTTTCAGAACGATCAATGCGCTTTGGCCACCGGCACGATCTTCTCTCGTGGCACCACGCCGTGCCCCTCAAGCACCGAGTAATAATGACCTGCAGATAAGCCATGTAGCGTCTCCTTCTCTCCAGACGGCCACGTAATTTCGACAGTGTCCACCTTGTCGTGGCAGCCGAGGCCAAAGTGCAACCGCAGATCATTTTGCGACAGATAGCTGCCGCCGCTAAGGACCTCTCCCACCTGCACCAGGTCCCCAGCCGTCACACGGACGCGCGTGTTCAGCGCCAGTCGGTTGCTCTTGGTTCCAGCAAACTCAAAGCTGATCCACTGATTCTTCAGGTCACCCTCCGTGCGTAAAATCATCGGGCTTCCCTCAAGGTTCTCTACCACCAGTTCCATGTGTCCATCGTTGAACAGATCGCCCACTGCAAGCCCGCGGCTTACCTGCGGAATCTGGATGGCGGGTCCCACAAGCTTGCTGATGTCGCGGAACTTTCCATCGTGCTGATTCAGAAACATCAGCTTGGGCTCTCGATACTTCGTTCCAATATCCTTGGTATCTACCTGCGGATATACATGGCCGTTAACCAGGAACAGATCGGGCCATCCATCGTTATCCAGATCGAAGAACGAGTCGCCCCAACCCACATACGGTGCCGTCGCAAGGGCTATGCCGGCCTGGTCCGATACATCCGTGAAATTGAAGCCTCCATCATTTCGGAAGAGCGTGGTGTACTCCTCGCTGAAGTGGGTGATTGCAATGGCGAAGCGGCCTGTGTGTAGATAATCGCCAAGCGCGACACCCATATTCGCCTGCTCGTAGCCGTCCTTGTTCACTGCGATGCCGGCTTGGTACGCGACATCAGTGAACTTCCCATGGCCATCATTTTGATATAGATAATTCGGTTCGCCATCATTCGCAACAAACAGATCTAGCCTGCCATCACCATTGAAGTCCGACCATACCGACGTCAGCCCAAAGTACTTCTGCGCATCGTCAACGCCTGCCTGCTTGGAGACGTCGGTGAAGGTACCATTCCCGTTGTTGTGGTACAGATTATCCGGCGAGCCCTGCAAGCCGCGCGGACCGCATTGCACCGGAATCTCATGGTACATGCAGGTCTTCTTCGACCCCAGCGTCGGCAGGTCATTCAGGTCGAGGTCCACGTAGTGCGGTACGAACAAGTCTACGAATCCGTCATTGTCATAGTCGCCGAACGCAGCACCCGTAGCCCATCCTCTATCGCTGCTCAGGCCCGCCTGCTTCGTCACATCGGTGAAGGTTCCATTGCCGTTGTTCTGGTACAGCACAACTCCGCCAAAGCATGAGATCAGCAGATCAGGCCAGCCGTCATTGTTGTAATCCCCTACGATCGCGCCCATCGCCCAGCAGGGATGTCCCACGCCGGCTTTGTCCGTCACATCGGTGAAAGTCCCATCGTGGTTGTTATGGTAGAGCGCACTGCGTGCCTTCGTCCCGGCCAGGGACATGTCCACGTCGGGCGCATTGGTAAAGAAGATATCAGGCCAGCCGTCGCGATCATAATCAACCAACGCAACACCGCCGCTCATCGACTCCACAATGTACTTCTTGCCGGGCGACGATAGATGGGTGAAGTGAATTCCAGTCTTCGCGGTAATGTCCACGAGTTGCGGAAGATCACTCGCTGATTGATTCATTGCACGACCCACGGTCTCGTGCCCTACTGCCGGTTGCTGCGCCGATGCTGCGCGCCACGGCATCGCGCATAGAACGATTGCAAGGGCACTCGCTGCCCAGTGCAAGGTCCAGTCATTTCCAGCCCATCGAGAGATATCCGAAAGCCCCATCAAATCGCCGATACTGTTTAGCCGCTTCTTGAGCGCGATGTTGAGTCGCTTGATCTTCTGATTGAGCGACGAGCGCGGAATTCTGAAGAACCCTATGCCTTCGTCTGGTTCCAGTTGCTGAGGGAGAGCCCCAAACACCTTCTTATTCACATATTAAGTCAACTTCGCAAGCATATAACGTAATCAGTATCTTGGTGTCATCGATCATCTCGAAACGTAGAAATCTGAACAGTATCCGGTATATAGCAGCTTAATATCATCAGCGCCGGAGGCGCGATCATCCGTCGATCATCTGGACGGTCCGGGACGATGGTGGTTCATGCAGAAGCTGTTCTCAAAGTGGGACTTTGCAGCAATTTCGGATGTCACGCGCTGTTCACGATCTGCACCTGTTGCGACCCGGGTCAGCGCTATTGCGGCCAGCCGTGCCGAGAGCAGGCGCGACGCAGGAGGAAGTCATGAATCAGACTGCGGAATCGAACTCCTATCTGACTGCGGTGATGACTCTGTACCTGCAAATGCCGGAGACACCCATGCGCGTCAGTTCCGCCGATTGCGTGATCACTAACACCTGGGATAGAGCCTTCTCTCAACTGGAGCACGTTGAGCCCGTAATGCTCTGTAGAAGCGGGGGCAGGTTGACATGATTGCCACCTCCTTCGCAAGTCCTTTTCTCCGATGCAAAATCGATCGAACGCCGCGCTGAATCCGGAGTTCGGAATCACTTCAGGGAGGCGCGATTTACGATCGCTTTCGTTACGCATATCGTCTGCGCTTGCGACCGACACGCAACAGTTGAATCAAAAGGGGTACACCCCGGCTGAATGTATGACAGAGTTGGCTGCGGTAGTCGAGAGCGTTTTTACAGAACTCTATTCCGCTGTTGACTGCGCCAAACGATTTTCAACACACGTTATGCGGTGCGAAGAATGCCCGACTCGATTCGAAAAATATTCATGCGGGCACACTCACGAGGTCGTACTTCCCCGGAACCCTTCCCTAACCATCTGACGAACTTCCAGGCTTCACTGTCTTATCCGCTAGTTGCTTGCAGGAAGACAGAGGTATACCTAAAAGGGAATGTCCTCGTCCGTGATTCCTTGATCGGCGTAATCGTTGGCTGGTGCGGTGGCCGCTGGCGCGGATGTGGAGCGTGAGCTGGAGTAGCCGCCAGTGGAGCTGCTGCGTTCGCCGCCTTCGGAGGCTCCGCCACCGAGCAGGGAGAGCTCGTTGACGAGAATCTCGGTGCGGTACTTCTTCTGGCCGGAATCCTTGTCGTCCCATGAGCGGGTCTGGAGCTTGCCTTCGACGAAGACCTCTTTGCCCTTCTTGCAGTAATCGCGGACGATTTCGGCGGTGCGCTGGAAGGCGACCAGATTGTGCCACTCGGTCTTGTCGGTCCACTGGCCATCCTGACCTTTGACGCGGTCGGAAGTGGCGACGGTGAAGCTGGCTACGGTCATGCCGCCAGCGGTGGTACGAACTTCGGGGTCTTTGCCGAGACGACCGAGGAGGAAGACTTTGTTGACGCCTTTTGCCATGGATGTGCTCCGTTTGTTGCTGAACTACAAAGAGTGTGTGACTGGAACCAAGGTGGCTGCTGATGGCTGCGATTGCCTGTCGGGGCTGCGCCGCAGTGGTTCCCCATCGGTTCCGGATGGATGCATGAGAATGCCCAGTACGCAAAGAGAATCATACTATAGCGGTGCGATCCGAGGATGGCTGCCGCTTCCTGCCGCGGGTTTGCGGGGATAGATGTATGGAGGGTGAATTTTTGCATTGCGGAGCGGGATTTGCCGGTGCCAATGTTGCCACTGCGCAGTGTGGCGGCATACTTTAGCAACATGCGGAAATTGGATTTCAAGAGGGCCACTGCGCTGCTGATGGCGGTTAGCGCGATGGGGTTGGGGATGGGTTCAGCGCAGCAGAAGGCAGCGGATGGGGCGGCGGATGTTACGATTGCGCCCCGGTCGAGTGCGGTGGTGAATGCGCAAGTGATCGAGCCGGGGAAGGAGCCAGTGATCTCGCAGCGAGAGAAGCTGCGGCTCATTCGCAGCCGGGTGCGGTATGTGTTTGTGCTGTTTCAGGAGAACCGCTCCTTTGACTTTTATTTCGGAAGTTATCCGGGGGCCGATGGGCTTTATGCGGGGCCGGATGGACCTTACGCTGCGGATCAAGTGGCGGGGTTCAGGCAGACGATTGTGAATACGGACGGGACGCTGGGAACGGTGATGCCGTTCAGGATTCCCGCAACGGTAATCGATGCCACGGGTAAGACGGTGCCGCTCTATCCGGCAGATATTGCTTCTGTGAACCACTCGCATGTGGCTAGTGCGCGCAAGCTTGCGCTGGATGCGCATGGCGTTGCACAGAATTCGGAGTATGCGCTGACGGAGGAGGGCGTGACGGTGACGAACGGCAAGCCGTCGAAGGTGCCGACGCTGGAGCGGAAGCAGTTTGGTGAACTGGTGATGAGTCACGTGGATTGCGATACGGTGCCGTTCCTGTGGCGGTATGCGGACCGCTTTACGCTGTTCGATCACTTCATGGATACGGTCATCGGGCCGTCGACACCGAATGCGATTGCGATGATCGCGGGGCAGGCAGGTGAGACGCAGTGGATGCTGCATCCGGACCAGGCGGCGACGGGAGGATACGGAAGTGGTGCGACCGTGCCGGTGATGTCTGATCCGCAGCCGTACTGGGGATCGATGCTGGATACGGCGGATAGATTGAAGCAACCGCAGTCGAATAGGCCGTTTGGCGGCGTGTCGAAGAACCTGACGTTTGCGAGCCTGCCGCTCTCGTTCATGGGGAAGGAGATTAAGAAGACTACGGCCGCGGACTATGATCCGACCTTTGACCTGCCGGATGTGCAGGAGGATATTACGAAGATTGCCGGGCATGGGGTGAGTGCGGTGAACTGGGGCTGGTATCAGCAGGGGTATGACCACGAGACGGGTGACGCTGCTGGGAAGGCGTCGCACGATGGGTATGTGGCGCATCACAATGCGCCACAGTATTTTGGGTATATTGCGAACAACCCCGTGGCGACGACGCATCTGCATGGTCTTGGCGACTTCTTCCGTGACGTGGCGACGAAGCGGCTGCCGGCGTCGGGTGTGTTCTATGTACGCGGTGGGTACGGCAATATTGAGGGATGGCATCCGGAGGACCCGAACCCGAAGCTGGCGAAGGTGTTCAGCGGCAACGATGATCATCCGGGCTACTCGGATGCGCAGATCAGCGAAGCGCTGCTGGCAGAGGAGATTAATGCGATTGCCAGCAGTCCTTACTGGAGCCAGAGCGCCATCATCATTACTTATGATGAGTCGGATGGTGAGTATGACCATGTGCGGCCACGGGTACGCTCGCACGATGCCGCGGGACTGCCGCTGGAGCAGGGGCCACGGATTCCGGCGATTCTGATCTCGCCCTATGCGGTCGTGCATGGCGTGTCGCATGTGCCGACGGAGCACAGTTCGGTGATCAAGCTGGTGGATGAGGTGTTTGGACTGGTGCCGCTGGCTGATCTGCCGGATGAGACCCGCGCAAGAGAGATTGGAAAGGAGAAGTTCGGACAGGCGAATCTGGGGCCGGCCGATGACAAGGTCGAGGGCGTGGGTGATATGAGCTCGGCGTTTGATGTGCTGCGGTTGGAAGGCAAACGGGCACCGTTGAGCGCGGAGTACGCGAGGATTCCGACGGCGGAGGTGGAGCAGTTTCCACATGCGGGCGGACAGGGCTGTCGGATGCTGGGGATCTCGCCGACCGATAGCGGGCGTCCGAATCCGGTTCCGAAGGACTTCAATCCGCGGCCGGACTCAACGCCGGGTATTCCTACGGCTGGCGGGTGGACGCCATAGTGCGAGCATGGGCGGCCGGCGTTGCGTTGGCGATTGCGAGCGTTGCGGCGCGTGGTGGTGTGCCGGTGGAGGGGCAGGCTACGCTGGCGCGGGTGCGTGCGGCGGGGATGCTGCGCTGCGGGATCGACGTGGAAGAAGCGGAGTATTCAACCTCGGACGATCATGGGAATCGTGCAGCGTTTGACGCGGACCTTTGCCGGGCGGTCGCGGTGGCGGTGCTCGGAGAGGGCGCGCGGGTGGAGGTGGTGGATTATCCTGATGACCGGACCAGTATGAGTGGGCTCAGGTCGGGCGCGGTGGAGTTGGTGCCGACGCTGACCGATGACTTTACGCATGCTGTGGGGACGCGCATCGAGTTCACTCGACCGGTGCTGTGGGATGGCGTTGGATTTCTGGTCCCCGGTGCGAGTCCGGTGACGCGGTCGCGGCAGTTGAGTGGGAAAAAGATATGCTTTCTGGCTGAGACGGCGGTGGAGGAGAGTGTGCGCTCGTGGTTTACACGCGAGCATCTGGACTTTGTGCCGTTTCCGTTTCAGGAAGAGGGCGAGATGGAGGCGGCGTTTGCGACGGGGAATTGCGGGGCGCTGGCTGGCGATCGGACGCGGTTGGCGGGGACGGAAGAGCTTCTGGCGCAGCACCGTCAACGCACTCGGCTGCTAACGGAGAGTATCTCGAAGGACCCGCTGGCGGCGGCGGTTCGCGAGGATGATCCGCAGTGGGTGGCGATTGTGAGCTGGGTGATGGAGGCGCTGGTCCAGGCCGAGGAGAGCGGCGTGACGCGGGCCAACGTGCAGGCTATGCGCGCTCGCGCTGCGCAGGCGAACGGCGGTGATCCGGTGCTGAGGTTCTTGCTGGGAGGGTCACAGCAGATTGGGCGCGGGCTGGGGCTTGAGGACGATTGGGTGGTGCAGGTGATTGCGGCGACGGGAAATTACGGGGAGATCTATGAGCGCGATCTTGGCAGTGGTTCGGGGTTGAAGCTGCCGCGCGGGGAGAACAACTTGATCGGGCATGGGGGCTTGATGGTGGCATTGCCGCCGAAGTAGGTATCTGCGTTGTGGTTCAACGGCGGTGGCGGAGGTCACCGATGAGCTTGGCCAGGCCGAGGAAGAGTGTGAAGGCGCTGGTGGGGAGGCAGCCAAGTGCAATGATCAGGGCAAGCCAGCCGGCGTTGGTGTGCGGCCCCTGGCGGGTGACGCCGCCGAAGACGGTGACCATCAGCAGTGCGGCGAGTGCCCCGGCGAGAAAGATGGCGGTGCCGGTGATGAGGAGCTTGCGGGTGTCTGGTTGCATAACGGGAGATCGTAAGACGTAGACGATAGTCAAAAGCAATCAAGCAGAGCACGCTCTGCGCGTGCGGCGAAGAATGGCAGATGTTGTGGTTTAGCGGTAGGCAGCGAGCATGGCATAGACTACGACGCCGCTGACGGAGACGTAAAGCCAGATGGGGAAGGTGTAGCGGGCGAGCTTGCGGTGAGCCGGAAAGCGGCCGGTGAGCGAGAGAAAGAAGGTGATCAGGATGAGAGGCAAGGCTGCGACCGCCAAGAGAATGTGCGGCAGGAGCAGGACCCAGAGGTAGATGAAGCGGGCGGTGGGGTGGCCGGCAGGGAAGAGCATGTCGCCGTGCAGAACGTGGTTGGCGATGTAGGCGACGAGAAAGGCGCTGGAGACGATGAAGGCAGCGAACATGCTGTTACGATGTGCGGTGATCTCGCGGCGGCGGATGTAGCGGAAGCCGATGACGAGGAATATGGCGCAGAGTGCGTTGAGTATGGCGTCGAGCGCGGGGAGGAAGGTGAGGTGGGTTCCGGCGACGTCGACCGGGGGATGGTAGTAGACCAGCCAGGCAAGGAAGAGTGACGCGATGGCGCTGACCCCGATGATGGCGGCGATTACTGAAGGGGGCGTGCGGTAGTTCGGGTTGGAAGCGGTAAGGTCGGGCATGGCGTTCCTGAGCGCGGTGGGGTGGCGTCGTGGTGGATGTGGATCAGAAGAGGAGGCGGCCTTGCGCGTCGAGCATCATGGCGGCCAGGAGGAGGGGCAGGTAGATGACGGAGACTTTGAGTAGCTGGCGGGCGAGAACTCGGTTTTCGGGGTCGTCGGGTGCGCGGGTGATGCGCAGGAAGCGAAGGGTCGCGGCGAGGTAAAAGGCGTCGAGGACGACGGCGGCGATGGCGTAGGGGGTGCCGGTGACGTGCAGTGCGGCGGGCCAGAGGCTGGCGGGGATCATGAGCAGGACGTAGAAGAGAGCTTGCAGGGTGGAGGCTCGGGCGGCTTCACGGGCCGGTTGCTGGGTGGCGGCGAGGCGGATGCCGGCGTGGGCGTAGTCGGCGCGATAGAGCCAGCCGATGGCCATGAAGTGGGGGAACTGCCAGATGAAGAGGATGGCGAAGAGTGCGACCGCAGGCCACTCGACGACGCCGCGGGCGGCGGTCCAGCCGATGAGGGGAGGGAGCGCGCCGGGGAAGGCTCCGATGAAGGTGTTGAGGGTGGTGATGCGCTTGAGCGGGGTGTAGATGGTGATGTAGGAGACGGCAGTGACCAGGGTGAGGGTGCCGGTGAGGAGATTGGTGGCGAGGGCCAGGTAGATGGAGCCTCCGCATACCAGAACGAAGCCCACGGCGAGGCCGTGCTTGAGGCCGATGCGGTGTTGCGCCATGGGGCGATCGGCGGTGCGGGGCATGCGGCGGTCGGTGCCGCGCTCGATAGCCTGATTGAGCGCGCTGGAGCCGGCGGTGACGAGTGCGATGCCGAAGAGGGCCTTGATGAGGCCGGACTGAAAGGGGGAGATGCCCGAGGCGAGTGATCCGAGGTAGAAGCCGGCAGCCGCGGTGATGATGACCATCAGGGAGACACGCGGTTTGAAGAGCACGGCGTAGTCGCTGAACAGCGAGTGGCTGCGAGCGTGGGCGGGAGTGGCTGCGGAGGTGGCGGTGGCGGACACGTCGAATCTAAAGGATATCGCGAGTTGGGGAAGTTCGCGCGGGCGCCTGACGGTCCTGATGGAGCGCGAGACCGCGAGCACCCGCATCTCGACTGGTTCGAGCGCGCATTGCGGCGAATGGGAGGGGAGGTTATACTGCGCTTATTGGCAGAGCTGGTGCTTTTCTTGCTGTGCCGCGAGTGAGGTTCGTCTTCAGCGAAAGCGTGAGGGATGTCCAGCTCGGAAGTGGTGGTCCGCCTGGCGGGGTTGGTTTCCCGTGGGGTGGAGAGGCGGGATGGCGCGCGGTGACACGCGTGCTTCGAAGTTGCAGAGCGACGATGGAGTGGGTCGTCGCCGATATATTCAATATTCTGATGCCGTCCGATTGCCGGGTTTGTGGGGCGGCGATGGCTGCTTTGGCCCGGGTGAGGGTTTGCGAGGCATGCGTTGCGCGGGTGGGGCCGCAGGTGGAAGCCGTACAGGATGTGTTGTGTACGCGGTGTGGCGATGCGTTGGGGATGGAGTCGGCGCGCTTCGCGGCCGCGATGGGTGTGAGCGAGTGCACGATGTGCCGACTGGTTCCGCCGCAGTTTGACCGGGCAGTGGCGTTTTCCAACTACGAAGCTGAGATGCGGAGAATGCTGCACCTGCTCAAGTTCGAGGGTATGCGCGGCATTGCGGAGCATGTGCTGGGTGATGGCATGGCTGCGGCTGTACGCAGGTTGCGAGAGAGCGCTGCGACGGAGCTGGTGGTGGTTCCTGTACCGATGTTTGCCGCGCGGGAGAAGGCGCGGGGTTACAACCAGGCGAGACTGCTGGCTGAGGCTGCGGTGAAGCGGCTGCGGCGGCTGGAGCCGGACTGGACACTGCGGTTGTCGTTCAAGGCGCTGGAACGGATGAAGGATACGCGGGCGCTGTATGCGCTGAATCCCACGCAGAGAAGGGCAAGCCTGAAGGGAGCGTTTCGGGTTGCGGATGCGGAAGCCGTGCGCGGACGCGAGGTGCTGCTGATCGACGACATCATGACGACCGGAGCGACAGCCCGCGAGTGTGCGCGAGTGCTGAAGAGCGCGGGTGCGACGAAGGTATGGGTGGTGACGGCGGCCAAGGCGCAGCCAGAGAGTGTGCAGAGCGTGGTGCAACACGAGACGGAGAGTTTTGCGATGTGGGATGCGAGTTCGACTCAACCCATTTGCATCGTTCAGCCGGAGGCGAGCAGGCAGGTGAGGTTTTAGCAGAGTCGTTGATGTGGGCTGGAGTACGAACCATGGAACCGGAGGGCAGGAATGCAGGCTGGGAAATCTAATGGAATGCGGACGAAACGGTCGGGCAATCGTCATCATACGACTCACCCTGTGGCGGGAACGGCAAGGGCTGAGGCTATCGACATTCGCATGGGGGTGTTTCGGCAGCCGGCGATGCAGACTCCGGTGCTGGTGCTGAATGCGAGCTATGAGCCGATCAATATCTGTGGTGCCCGACGGGCGCTGGTGCTGGTGCTGAAAGGCGTGGCGCGGACGGAGGAGGAGCAGGGGACTGAGCTGCACTCGCACCGGATGAAGATGCAGATGCCGAGCGTGATCCGGCTGCTGGAGTACCGGCGGATTCCGCACCAGACGCGGGCGCTGAGCCGGAAGAATATTCTGCTGCGCGACCGCAATACGTGCCAATACTGCCAGAAGGTGCTGATTGCGTCGGAGTTGACGCTGGACCATGTGGTGCCGCGGTGCCATGGCGGGTTGTCGACGTGGGAGAACCTGGTGGCGTGCTGCAGGGACTGCAACCGGCGCAAGGGCAGCCAGATGCTGCATGAGTTGAAGGATATGAAACTGGTGCGCGAGCCGCGGCCGTTTTCACTGCATACGTCGCGACACATTATGCGGATGATCGGCAGCGCGGATGCGAACTGGCGGAAGTATCTTTACTTTGAGTCGGAGCCTGCGGCGTAGGGGGCCCCTCCCCCCCCCCCCCGATACTTTTGGGGCTAAAGTATTCCGTGGATTGGAGTTATGGGCGGACTTGTGGCAGTCCGTCTTTGTCCTTGAGCGATTTTAGTTTGGGTTATGGCGATCGCGGTGGGATCTAGTTAAATTGTAGCGAGTCGGCGGGGGTAACTATGCCAGATTTTGAAAATATAAATCGCCAGTGTTTATAGTGGTTTTGGCGTATTTGAGGCGGTTGGGGGGCTTGACAGATTCTGGCGGGTGGGCGGAGCCGGGGCCGGTTGGGAGTTATTTTTGCGGTGGGGTGGGGGTGGTGGGAACTTCGGAGCCGTAGTGGAGGGTTACGGTGACGTGGAAGCGCTTGTAGTCGGTGTAGCGGACGATGGTGCGGACGTGGACGGATTGCGAGAGGGCGTCGTGCTGCGCGGGGAAGTGCAGCGTGCCTTCGGCTTTGGTGTAGACGGGGAACCAGTACTTGCCGTCGATCTGCTGGTAGTAGGTGGTGAAGGGAGGGGAGAGGTCTTCGTGGCCGGGGCGGGTGTCCTGGGGGACGTTGGTGCCGTTGATGAGGACGATCTCGTTGTCCTGCTGATCGACCCAGACTTTGCCCTGGAAGTAGCGGTGATGTTTGACGAGTTGCCGGGGCTTGACGTCGAAGACGTAGGTGTCGAGGTCGTCGACGTGCTGCTGGCCGAGGTAGGTGAGGTTGTAGTCGGGGAGTTCGGGGGCGGTGAGGATGAAGGGGAGGCGGTGGGCTACGTCGTCGAGATCGGCTTCGGTGAGGGTGACGCGCTGGAGGGTGTTCTGGGGGGCGAAGAGGACGTGCTCGACGCGGCGGCCGGAGGGGTCGAAAGAGATGTCGGTGATCTGGCGATACTCGCCGTCGGGGTGGAGGGTGTCGTCGGCGATGGTGTCGAAGGTGACGTCCTGGCGGAAGGTGTATTGGTCGCGGGCGGCGGCGAAGGCGGACTCCTGCTGACCCATGCGCTGGATGATCGCGGGGATGGGGGTTGCGGGCGGGGTGGTGTCGAGAGGACCGAAGCCGGTGCCGGACTGAGCGGTGGAGAGGAAGAGCGCGAGAGTGAGGAGGGCCTGGGGCATGGTGTTGTTGCTACGTGCAGGATAGACGAGTTGCGATGGGTTGAGTGGGTGGGGAGATCGCGCTTGATGGCGTTCCTATCCGGGACGTGAAGCCGCCATGAATGGGGCAGCCGGATTTGCCGTCGGGTTCAGGCGTAAACTGACGCGATGAGAGTTCAGACGATGTTTGCGACGGTTGTTCTGGCGGCGATGGTGTGTGCGGCGAACGGGCAAGGGAATGCGGGCAAACGACCGATGACGTTTGCGGATTTGATGGCGATGAAGCGGGTGAGCGATCCGCAGGTGTCGGTGAGTGGGAGGTGGGTGCTGTTCTCGGTGACGGATGTGTCGCTGGAGAAGAATACGAAGGTGAATCATCTTTGGGTGGTGCCGATTGAGGGTGGGGCGGAGCGGCAGGTGACTGCGGGGAGTGGGGAGGGTGAGGGGAGGTTTTCGCCGGATGGGAAGGCTGTGATGTATGCCGCAGGCGGGCAGTTGATGGTGGCGGCGTGGGATGATGCGAAGGGGACGGTGGGAGTGGCGCGGGCCGTTACGCGGCTGGAGACGGGGGCCGATGGGGAAGTGTGGGCTCCGGACTCGAAGCACTTTTTGTTTGTGTCGGAGGTGTATCCGGAGTGCGAGGCGAAGGGGGTGGAGCGGAATGTGGCGGAGGCGAAGTGCAATGCGGCGAAGGATGAGGCCGCGGCGAAGTCCCCGGTGAAGGCCCGGATCTTTACAGATTTGCTGTACCGGCACTGGGACCACTATGTGGGGCCGAAGCGCTCGCATATTTTTTATGGGAGCGTGGAGGGTGGGGTGCCCGAGGACTTAACTCCCGCGAGCGTGGTGGGGGATCATGTGGCTCCGACGTTTTCGCTGGGCGGGCCGATGGGGTATGCGATCTCTCCTGATGGGAGGGAGATTGCTTATGTTGTGAATCTGGATAAGGTTCCGGCGGAGAGTACGAATAACGATATCTATGTGCTGCAGGTGGGTGCGGCGCCGGGGACGGCGCGGAAGGTGAGTACGAGCCCGGGGAGTGATGACGGGCCGGCGTATTCGCCGGATGGGAAGTGGCTGGCCTGGCGGTCGCAGGCGCGGGCGGGGTTTGAGTCGGATCTTTTCAGGCTGATGATGATGGACCGGGCGACGGGGAAGATCGTAAACCTGATGCCGGGGCTGACGGACTGGGTGGATGAATTTACGTGGGCTCCGGACTCGAGCTTTATTTTGTTTGCGAGTCCGCATGAGGGGGAGGAGCGGATTGGGCTGGTGGCAACGGATGAAGAGGTGCAAGGCTCGGGCAAGTATGAGGTGGGTACGCGGAAGGAGTCTGGCGAGTTCGGTGATCTTCGTGTGACAGCGAAGGCCGGCATCGTCGCGGTGCGCATGACGGTGGATCATCCGTCGGATGTGGTGCGGATTCCGCAGCAGAGCTATGACAAGGATGGGACGATGGTGGGCAGGCATGGGATGGTTGCGCTGACACACCTCAATGAAGCTCTGATTGCGCAGCTTGATCTGCCGAAGATGGAGTCGTTCTGGTTTGATGGCGCGGGTGGGACGAAGGTGGAGGGGTTTGTGGTGCGGCCGCCGGGGTTTGATGCGGGGAAGAAGTATCCGGTGAAGTATTTGCTGCATGGAGGGCCGCAGACGGCGTGGGGAGATGCCTGGAGCTATCGGTGGAATGCGGAGTTGTTTGCGGCTGATGGGTATGTCGTTGTGATGGTGAACCGGAGGGGATCGACGGGGTATGGACAGAAGTTTGTCGATGAGGTGTCGGGGGATTGGGGTGGGCGCGCTTATGTCGATTTGATGAAGGGACTGGATTTTGCGGAGGTGAAGTATCCGTTCATCGACAAGACGCGGGAGTGTGCGCTGGGCGCGAGCTATGGCGGGTTCATGGCGGATTGGGTGCTGACGCATACGGACCGGTTCAAGTGCATTGTGACGCACGATGGGATGTATAACCCGCAGAGCGCGTTCGGGACGACCGAGGAGCTGTGGTTCAACGAGTGGGAGTTTCGGCCGTTAGAGGGCTCGGGACCGGATGCGGTGGTGGAGCAGACGAAGCCGGCGCATCCGTGGGATTTTTATGACAGGCCGGCGAGTGAAGATCCGTTCCGCAAGTGGTCGCCAATGATGTTTATTAAGGATGCGCGGACGCCGACGCTGGTGATTCATTCGCAGCTTGATTACAGGCTCGATTTGAGCGAGGGGCTACAGTTGTTTACGGCGTTGCAGTTGCTGGGCGTACCGAGCGAGATGTTGTCGTTTCCGGATGAGGGACACTGGATTCTGAAGCCCCAGAACGCGCGGCTTTGGAATGAGACCGTGAGCGACTGGTGCGACCGGTGGACGGGGACGAACAAGTATGCGGCGGTGGGGCCGGCGCGGAATCCGATGGCGAGTGAGAAGCGATGAGCTTTGGAAGACAAGGGAGCCCGGGGAAGCCGAAGCCACCGAAGCCGCCGCTGGACCAGGGAGGGTTGCTGGAGTTTGCGGTGCGGTCGCTGAGTTCGAAGATGAAGAGCGTGCGCGACCTGCGGCGGCGGATGAGCGATCGCGCGGAACCGGGTGAGGCTGGCGAGGCTGCGATGGACGCGGTGATTGCGAAGCTGAAGGAGTTAGGTTACTTGAGCGATGAGCGGTTTGCGGCGGACTACACGCGGCTGCGCAAGGAGAATGAGAAGTATGGGCGGCGGAGGGTGCAGCAGGGGTTGATGCAGAAGGGGATTGCGCAGGAGTTGACGCAGTCGGCGCTGGCGACAGCGTATGACGAGGTGGATGAGGTGGCGCTGGCGAAGGAGTATGTGGCGCGCAAGCGGATGAAGAAGCCGGAGGATGAGAAGGCTGTTGCACGCACGATGCGGAGGCTGGTGGGTGCAGGGTTTTCGACGCGGACGATATGGAAGGTGCTGCGCGGGTGGGGCGCGGAGGTGGAAGAGGTGGACATGGAAGAGGGTGAGTAAGGAGCAAGGTGCAGTGAAAGACGATGCGGTGCAGCGGGTGGTGGGGATTGATTGGTCGGGGAGAGTGGATGCGGCGGGGCAGCGGCGGCACATTTGGGCGGGGGTTTGGACGGAGGGTGATGGTGGGAGAGTGAGCGTGCGATTGGAGGCGGGACGGACGCGCGCGGAGGTTGCGGAGTGGCTGGTGGAGTTGGAACGCGAGACGCCGCGGATGGTGGTGGGGTTCGATTTCTGCTTCAGCTTCCCGGCGTGGTTTGTGCGCGATGAGCACGGCATGGGAAGCGGGCCAGCGTTCTGGGAACGCGTGGTGAGGGAAGGGTTGGGAGAGCGCTGGCTGGCGCGGAATGCGGAGGACCGGAGATTCTGGGGGAAGGCCGGAGCGACGCATAAAGGCGCGCGGCCAGCGGAGTTTTCAGGGGAGCATCTGCACCGGATGCTGCGGGCTACGGATATTGATTGCAAGATTGTTGCGGAGATTCCGGAGGCGGAACGGCAGGCGAGGGTGAGGGGGATTACGCCGAAGAGCGTGTTTCAGATTGGGGGCGCGGGGAGTGTGGGGACGGCTTCGCTGCGCGGGTTTGCGGTGCTGCTGCGGCTGCGCGAGGCGGGGTTTCGGGTGTGGCCGTTCGATGCGCCGCGACTGATGGGGGTGGGGGCTCGTCCGCTGGTTGTGGAGATGTATACGCGGCTGAATACGGGGGCGGTGCGGAAGTCGAATGCGGAGGCGCGGGCGGTGTATCTGCGGAAGAAGCGAAGAGAGGATGCGGCGTATGCGGGGCTGTCGCGCACTGTGATGCAGCAAGCGAGCGGGAGTGAGGATGCGTTCGATGCACTGGTGAGCACGATGGTGATGGCGGAACGGAGAGAGACGTTTGCGAGGCTGCCGAAGCCGCGCGATCCGCTGCATGGGATTGAAGGATGGACGTGGGCTCCGGAGGTGTGAGGGCGTTGTTCGCGGGGCTGAAGCAGCCTGCTATCCGCAGAATGAGCAACGGCCGTGGGAGGGACGGGCGCTCGCTGCGCGAGCGAGAGGCGGGTTCTTCGCTGCGCTCAGAAGATAAGTAGAAGAGCAAGAGCAAAGGCAAAGGCAAGAGCAAAAGCAAAAGCAAAAGCAAAAGCAAGAGCAAGAGCAAGAGCAAGAGCAAAAGCAAAAGCAAAAGAAGAAGCAGATCCCTACGGGATGACAACCAAAAAGGCAAAGGCAAAGGCAAAGGCAAAGGCAACAGCAAAGGCAACAGCAAAGGCAACAGCAAAGGCAAGTGCAACAGCAACGGCGGGTGCGTTAGGGGGTGAGGAGGTTGAGGGTGGGGAGGGGTGGAAGGGCGTTGATCGAGGCGGCGAGCGTGCGGAAGAGTTCGATGGCGCGGAGGCAGTCCGGGTCGAGGGTGTAGTGGATGTTGCGGGTGAGATACGTGCGGACGGTCTCGGGGGAGAGGTTGAGGCGCGGGGCCCACTCGGTGACGAGTTGCTCGGTGTGACTGAGGCCGGCGTCGCGGCTGGCGGTCAGGTCTGCGACGAGTTGTTGGGACGTAAGGCCGGCGGGAGCGAGGGCTTCGGGGCGGAGAGCCCAGACGGCGGCGACCCAGGGGAGGCCGGTGAGCTCGCGCCAGAGATGGGCGAGGTCGAGCCAGAGGAGTGGGGTTGCGGAGGCGGCGTCGATGGTGGGGCGGTGCTCGCGGGCTAAGAGCGCGGGGTCGCCGATGAGGAGCGCGGCGTCGGCGGAGGCGAGCATGGAGAGAGGGTCGGCGGGTTGATGGAGGAAGGTGGGGTGGGTGTGGTGGAAGTGCTCGAAGAGGATGCGGGTGTAGGCGACGGAGCTGCGGCTGGCGGTGTCGGCGGCGAGGGTGCGGACTTGCTGGAGGGCTTCGTCCGTGGAGAGGCGCGAGGGATTTTTGACGAGGAGAAGGATGCTGCGAACGTCGTCGCGCGAGGCGATGGTGCAGCCAGGAACGACGGCGAGGGAGGGAGTGAGAGCGGCGATGGGGATGAGGCCGAGGTCGGCGGCGCCGGAGTGGAGTTCGGCGGCGCAGACGGAGGGTAGGGTGTAGTGGACATCGTAGTGCTCCCGCAGTGCGGTGGCGGCGGGCTCGTGTTCGAAGTTGAAGAGGAGTGGAGCGGGATTCAGGAATGAGATGGTAGAGACACGAAGAGGCACAGGATGATTTTAGAAGATTGCGGGTGCACAGCGGGTTTGGCCGGAATGGTATACGATTCGATCACAACGCAGCAGAGAGGTACGCGTGATGACGGTTGAAAGCAGGATGGATGCGCACTCCGAGGCGCGGCTGGGTTGGCTGGCGCTGGCGCTGACACCGGGGATGGGGCCGACGCGCTGTGCGCGAGCAGTAAAACGGCTGGGAGCTGCGGAGCGCCTATTTGCAGCTTCGCTTACCGAACTGGAGGGAGTGGGGTTGCCGGCTGAGGCTGCGCAGTTCTGCTTCGACGGGAGGGCGCGAGCCGCGGCAATGGGCGAAGCAGAGCGAATCGTCGAGCAGCAGGCAAGCTTTTTGACCCCTGAGGATGAGGCCTATCCGGGAAGGCTGCTGGAGATTTATGATCCGCCTCCGGTGTTGTGGGTGAGGGGAAATGCGGCGCAGTTGAGCCGGCCGGGGATTGCGGTGGTGGGGACGCGGCAGCCGACGCCGTATGGTTCGGGGATGGCGGAGATGCTGAGCCGCGACCTAGCTCGGAGGGGGATGGTGGTGATGAGTGGCATGGCGAGAGGTGTGGATACGTGCGCGCACAAGGGAGCGCTGGAGGCTGGAGGAGCTACGGTGGCGGTGTGGGGGACGGGGATCGATGTGATCTATCCGAAGGAGAACAAGAAGCTGGCGGAGCAGATTGTCTCGCAGGGTGGAGCGATTGTGAGTGAGTTTCCGCTGGGGACGTTTCCGGCACCGCAGAACTTTCCGATTCGCAATCGAACGCTGAGCGGGATGAGCGTCGGCGTGCTGGTGGTGGAGGGTGGAGAGTATTCGGGTACGAGAATTACGGCGCGGTGCGCTCTGGATCAGGGGCGCGATGTGTATGCGGTTCCGGGAAACGCGACGAACAAGAACGCATGGGGGCCGAACACGCTGATCAAGCAGGGAGCGAAGTTGACGGCAACGTGGGAGGACGTTTGGGAGGATCTGCCGTCGCAGATACGGATGCAACTGGAGGATGAGGCGGAGGCGCAGATGGGCAGGAATGAATCCCCGAGGGAGGGGAGCGCATCCTTATTCAACGAGAGCTCGACGGCGGCCCCGATGAGCGAACATGAGCGGCTTGTGATACAAGAGTTGCGGCAGGATGAAATGCTGCAACTGGATGAGCTGATGGAGCGGCTGGAGTCGAAGATGGTGTCGGGCGAGGTGTTTACCGCATTGTTTGAATTGGAGCTTAGCGGTAGAGTGAAGCAGATGCCGGGAAAGAATTACGTGCGTTGCTTCTAGATACATTGTCGATCTGGATGGAAGATTGGTCGCCCTTTCAGGGACGGTTGTGCGTCCAACAAGACGAGAGGGTTGGGTCGCAAGCCGATGAATGTCGACGAGCGGTTTGACTTGACCTCGGTAAAACGTGATAGGTTGCATAGGAATTGGAAGCGGGGACGCGGTTTCGGCCGGACGTCTTTGAATGGGTGTGCAGGATGGCAAAGAATTTAGTGATCGTGGAGTCGCCGGCGAAGGCGAAGACGATCGGGAAATATCTCGGCAGCGATTACGTGGTGGAGGCCTCGATTGGGCACATCATGGATCTGCCCAAGAACGATATTGGTGTGGAGTTGACGCATCGGACGTTTGAGCCGACGCTGATTGTGTCCCCGGGAAAAGAGAAGGTGGTGGACCGGCTGAAGAAGCTGGCAGCCAAGAGCGATAGTGTGTTTCTGGCGGCCGATCCTGATCGCGAGGGTGAGGCGATTGCCGCGCATCTGAAGATGCAGTTGCTGCCGTCGATGCGCGACAAGAAGAAGCTGCGGCGCGTGACCTTCAACGAGATTACGAAGAAGGCCGTGAAGGCTGCGTTCGAGCACACGCGGGATGTGGATGGGAACCTGGTGGACGCGCAACAGACGCGGCGTGTGCTGGATCGGCTGGTGGGCTATCAGATCTCCCCGCTGCTGTGGGACAAGGTGAAGCGGGGACTGAGTGCGGGACGCGTGCAGACGGTGGCGCTGCGGCTGATCGTGGAACGCGAACGCGAGATTAATGCGTTCGCTCCGGTGGAGTACTGGAATATTGATGCGGTGCTTTCGCCGGGGTCATCTGTAAAACATGGGCAGGAGTTTACGGCGCGCATGGTGGGCGTGCAGGGACTGCCGATACGCGTGTCCAATGGAGTCGATAAGGACGGCAAGGAAGTGTTTCTATCGAATGCGCTGCCGGATAAGGGAGCGGTCGATGAGGTGATGGAGCAGCTTGAACGAGCGACGTGGCGGGTGCGGTCGATCGAGAAGAAGGAGCGGCGGCAGAACCCGCGGGCTCCGTTCACGACCAGCCAACTGCAGCAGCAGGCTGCGGGGCGGCTGGGCTTCAATGTGCGGCGCACGATGGGCGTGGCACAACGGCTGTATGAGGGCATCGAGTTGGGCAGTGAGGGTACGGTTGGGTTGATTACGTACATGCGAACTGACTCGACGAACATGAGCGCGGATGCGGTTGCGGAGATTCGCGAGTGGGTGAACAAGAAGTTTGGCAGCAAATATTTGCCAGAGAAAGCGAACGTCTACAAGAGCAAGAAGGACGCGCAGGAGGCGCATGAGGCGATCCGTCCGACGAATGTGAGCTTTGTGCCGGATGAGGTGCGGAGGTATCTGTCGGACGAGCAGTACCGGCTGTACAAACTCATATGGGAGCGTGCGGTGACCAGCCAGATGATGGCTGCGGTCTTTGACCAGACGACGGTCGACATTGAGGCCAAGGCGGCGGCTTCGTATGACTTCCGGACGACAGGAAGCGTTCTGAAGTTCGATGGCTGGCTGCGTTTCGATGAAGAGGCAAAGAAGGCGAAGGCAGCGCGCGTGGCCGTGGAGGCCAAGGCAGAGGCGGCGGAGAAGCGGCAGGCTTCGCAGAGTGCTGATGCAGAGGATGTGGAGGGAGCCAAGGATGCGACGTCTGAGGAGAGTTCGGCGGAGCGTCGGCTGCCGGAGTTGAAGGATGGGCAGGGGCTGGAGCGGGTGAGGCTCGATCCGCAGCAGAAGTTTACCCAGGCGCCGCCGCGGTTCAATGAGGCGAGCCTGGTGAAGACGCTGGAAGAGAAGGGGATCGGCCGTCCGTCGACCTATGCGTCGATTATCAACACGATTCAGGAGCGGGAGTATGTGAAGAAGCTCGCGCAGAAGCTGGTGCCGACTGAGATTGGTATGGTCGTGACCGAGTTGCTGGTGAAGAATTTCCCGTACATCTTCGAGACTGGCTATACGGCGCAGTTAGAGAGTGAACTGGATGCGGTGGAAGAGGGGACGGAGAAGTGGACCGACCTGCTGAAGGGCTTCTATGGACACTTTGAGGAGGAGTTGAAGGTTGCCGAGACGCAGATGGAGGACGTCAAGGCGATGGAGCGGGCGACCGACGAGATTTGCGACAAATGTGGAGCGCCTTTGATCCTGAAATGGGGCAAGTTCGGGAGTTTTTACTCGTGCTCGAACTTTACCAAGGTCAAACCGATTACGGTGGCGCAGGGGCCGCTGAAGAAGGACCCCAAGGCGGCGGTGAAGAAAGTACTTGATACGTTCAGCTTCCCGATGTACGTGAAAGCGGTGAATGAGGATGTGATCGAGTCGAGCACGAAGGTTGGGGACAAGGCGGCGTTGGTGGCGGCGCTGCAAGGGGCCGCAGGCCAGGGCAATAAGCTGGTGGTTGAGCCGGAAAGCTGCGACTTTACCAAGGAAAACTTCGCGGCCAAGCCGGATTTGAACTCACCGGATGCCCAGGACAGCGAGCAGGAGGAGGAGTTCTGCGATAACTGCGGGCGCACGATGGTGCTGCGGAATGGGCCGTGGGGGCCGTTTATGGCGTGTCCTGGGTACAACGAGGATCCGCCGTGCAAGACAATTCGCAAGCTGACGCAAAAGGTGCAGTCGAAGCCCCCGGTGGTGCTTGAGGAGCCGTGTCCGAAGTGCGGCAAACCGTTGCTGCAACGCGATGGGCAGTATGGGGAGTTCATTGCCTGCTCGGGATATCCGAAGTGTAAGTATGTGAAGCAAGAGCTGTTAGATGTGCCGTGCCCGAAGTGTGGCGGCGAGATTGCGGTGCGCAGGAATAAGCGCGGCGATACGTTCTATGGGTGCACGCGGTATCCGAAGTGCGATTTTACGAGCAATCAGAAGCTGGTGAACGAGACGTGCCCGAAGTGCGATTCGGCGTATCTCGTGGAGTATGCGAACAGTGAGGGAACGTTCCTGATCTGCCCGAATAATCGTGAGGCGCTGCCGAAGAGGCGGCCTCGCAAGGGGGCGAAGGAGGAGGTTTCAGAGACGCCTAACTGTAGTTACGAGAAGAAGATAGGTCCTCCGAAGCCGAAGGAGGAGGCGGAAGAGCGGAAGCGTCCTGACCCGGAGAAGACGAGGGCCGTGGTGGAGGCTGTGGCCTGAGATCGGGTAGTTTATGAATATGAATATGAGGTTCTGGAGGAATCGCATCTGCGACTTCCCATTTCCAGTAGGTTTGTGGTATAAAGGTAGAGGCACGCGGCTCCCACTGCGGCATGGCGCTTCTTGAGCTTCGCATTTGCGAGGGCGTCTGGTCGTTGTAACCTACTGAAACGATTGGAAGGGCGGATATGGCAAAAGCTATTTGGAACGGACAGACAATTGCTGAAAGCGACAAGGTCGAAACCGTCGAGGGGAATATTTATTTCCCGGAAGAGACTGTAAACAGGGCGTTTTTGCGGCCCAGTTCGACGAGTTCCAACTGCCCCTGGAAGGGGATGGCGCGGTACTACACGGTACTGGTAGACGGCCAGGAAAACCCTGACGCAGCATGGTATTACCCGAATCCGAAGTCGGCGGCCAAGACGGTGAAACATCATGTGGCCTTCTGGCGCGGTGTGGAGATTGTCGCAAATTAACTTCTGAAGTCATGTACAAATTTGTTCTGGACTGGCTGAAAATCGCTCCCTTCGGGGAGCGATTTTTGCTGCAGGGCTCAACAACGCTTGAGAACGCCTATTGCGGGTCTCAGCACGGATCTGGGCGGCGGGGTGTTCGATGCAGTGTGCGAGGCGTAACGGATGGACTGTTGCGGCGCCGGGATGCATGCTGTGGTCTGTGGCCGGGCACGCAGCGCGATCACTGAAGCGGAGTGGATGGGTGGAGTACGATGAGATGCTTTCAGGCAAGGAAGGCCTTGACGTTCCGATGAAAAGACAAGGTGCTCATGATTGGCAGCGGAGGTCGTTGGCAGGGTATCTGACGGTGCTTGTCGTGTGGGGGTGGGCGGCTGTGGGTGCAGCGCCGTCAGCGGCGGAGGATTTGCAGACGGCGTATCAGCAGGCGGCTGCGGCTTCGCCGGTGATTGCGCAGGCGCAGGCGCAACTGGACGCAGAGCTTTCCGGGAGGCCACTGGCACGGGCTGCGGTGATGCCACATCTTAATGGGGCTGCCAGTGGAGGGATGAATACGGCGTATGTGACGGGCTTTGGCGCAGAGCCGCTTTCGACGGGATATCACTCCGATGTGTTCAGCGCGAGCCTGACGGAGACGATCTTCGATGGGCAGGCGTTTACGGCGATGAAGCAGGCTGACCATCGGATTCGAGAGAGCGAAGCGGCGTTGGCGTTTGCGCAACAGTTGATTGCGCTGGAGGTGACGCAGGCGTACTTTGGCGTGCTGCAGGCGCAGGCGAATGAACGCGTGGCGCAGCAGCAGATGGCGTTGTTGCAGAGCATTGATGATCAGACGCGGACGAATCTGAAGGTGGGAACGGGGGACATCATCTCGGTGCAGGAGGTGCAGGCGCAGTTGGATGCGGCCAAGGCTGGCCTGGTGACGGCGAAGAATGCGGTGGATGTGGCGAAGAGCCAGTTGGAGCGGCTGACGCATCACCCGGTGGAGGCGTTGCAGGATGTGACGACGCTGGAGGCGGTGGGACCGCAACCGGATGCGATGGAGCCGTGGGTGGATGTGGCGTTGAGGAATCAGCCGCTGCTGCGACAGGCGAAGGAGTCGCTGCATGTGTCGGAACGGCAGGTGCAGCTTGCGAAGCGTGCGCGGTGGCCGACGTTGAGCCTGAACGGGGTTGGGATGCATGCGGCGGGAACGCTGATTCCGCCGGTGATGGTGGACCAGATCGGGGCTTCGTTCAATGTGGCGATTCCGATCTATGAGGGCGGCGGCACGAGGGCGAGCATTCATCAGGCCGAGGCGCAGGCGCGAGCGAGCAAGGCGAATGTTGCGAATGTGCAGGACCAGATCAAGCTGGATACGGAGACGGCGTTTCTGGATCTGCAGAGCAGCGTGGCACAGTTTGAGGCGTCGAGGCAGTCGGTGACGTCGGCTGAGGTGTCGATGGCAGGGACGCGGAAGGGCTATGAGATTGGAAGCCGCTCGATCATTGACTTGCTGACGGCGACGACGAACTATGCGGCGGCTGAGCGGACGTATTATCTCGCGCTGTATATGCAACTGGTTGCGAGGACGCAGTTGAAGGCGGCGGCGGGCGTGCTGACGCCGACGGACATCGACGCGATCAATGTGCTGCTGGATGGCAATGCTTCGAAGTAGAGGCACCACAGTTGTGTTGGGAGAAGAAGATGGTCTCAGTGAAGAAACGCGTTGGGATGGTGGTGGTGATTGTGTTGCTGGTGGGAGTCGGCGCTGCTGTGGTCTACCGGATGACGCACCGGCGTGCGCCGAGCGAGAACATCACGCTGTATGGCAATGTCGACATACGGCAGGTGGAGCTGGCGTTCAACGACAGTGAGCGGATTGAGACGCTGCTGGTGGATGAAGGAAGTGCGGTGCACACGGGACAGTTGGTGGCGCAACTGGTGCAGAAGAGGTTTGTGGATGCGGTGGGACAAAGCCAGTCGTCGCTGGCGGCGCAGCAGCAGGTGGTGGCGCGGTTGCTGGCGGGGAGCCGTCCGGAAGAGATTGCGGAGGCGCGCGCGGATGTGGCTGGGGCAACGGCGGATGTGCAGGCGGCCAAAGATAATCTGGCGAACGCGGAGACGTTCTATCAGCGGCAGCAGACGCTGGCGAAGCAACAGTATGTTTCGTTGCAGATTCGCGACGATGCGGAGCGGACGTACCTGACGGACCAGGCTACGCTGGCGGCAAAGGAGCAGGCGCTGGCGGCAAAGGAGCAGGTGCTGCGGTTGGCGGTGATTGGACCACGGAAGGAGGACATTGCGGCGGCGGAGGCGACAGAGAAGGCGGATGTGGCGGCGCTGGCGCTGGCGCAGAAGCAGTTGAATGATACGCAGTTGTACGCTCCGGCGGATGGTGTGATTCAGGATCGGATTCTGGAAGCCGGGGATATGGCGACGCCGCAGACGCCGGTGTTTACGCTGGCGCTGGATAATCCGCTGTGGGTGCGGGCGTATCTGCCGGAGCCGGAGATGGGGAAGGTTGCGCTGGGAATGCGCGCGTGGGTTGAGTCGGACAGCTTTCCCGGACAGCGGTTTCAGGGGTGGATCGGATATATCTCGCCGGTGTCGGAGTTTACGCCGAAGAATGTGGAGACGACGCAGTTGCGCACGCAGTTGGTGTATCGGGTGCGAGTGTACGCGTGCAATCCGGACCACCGGTTGCGGCTGGGCATGCCGGCGACGGTGGTGATTCCGCTGAGCGACAACCCACCGCATGCGATCGACGCGCATCCTTGCGGGACGAACTGATATGGACGCGGTGGTGGTGAAGAACCTGAGCAAGTCGTTCGGCAAGGGAGCCGAGCGGCGAGATGCGCTGAAGGATGTTTCGCTGCAGCTTGGGGTGGGAAGCATGACGGCCATTATCGGGCCGGATGGAGCCGGGAAGACGACGCTGCTGCGGTTGCTGGTGGGGATCCTGACGCCGCTTGCGGGAGAGATTCGCGTGCTGGGGCATGCGGTGCCGAAGGAGGCGCTGGCGCTGCAACGTGAGGTCGGGTACATGCCGCAACGCTTCGGGCTGTATGAAGATTTGACGGTGGAAGAGAATCTTAATTTGTTTGCGAGCCTGCATGAGATTCCGTATGCGATGCGCGAGGAGCGATTCAATGAGTTGCTGACGATGACGGCGCTGGGGCCGTTTCGAGGGCGGCTGGCGGGGCAGTTGTCGGGAGGGATGAAGCAGAAGCTGGGGCTGGCGTGCACGCTGATTCCATCGCCGCAGTTGCTGCTGCTGGATGAGGCGAGCGTGGGGGTTGATCCGATCTCGCGGAGGGAGTTGTGGAGCATTATTCGGCAGCAGATTGCGAGCCGGAATGTGACGGTGCTGCTGAGTACCGCGTATATGGATGAGGCGGAGCGCTGCGATCATGTGATTCTGCTGCATGAGGGCGAGATTCTGGCGCAGGGAGATCCGGGGCAGCTTGCGGCGCCGCTGCGGGGACATGCTTACGTGTTGGGAGGTATTTCGTCGGCGCCGCGCAATGTGCAGGCCAGTGTGGCGCGGCTGCCGGGAGTGATCGATACGGTGATTCAAGGCGATGGGTTACGCATCGTGATGGACAGGGCGGAGCCGCCGGTGCTACCGGAGAAACTGGTGGGCACCGGAGCGCTGAAGGCTGTGCCGACGCGGCTGGAAGATGCGTTTGTCAGCCTGCTGTTCAACCGGGCGGAGCGCCATTCGATTCCGCTGCCGGAACACAGAGACGTGAAGGATGGCGACGAGCCGATTGTTGTGGTGAAGGATCTGTACCGCTACTTTGGCACGTTTGCGGCGGTGAAGAATATCAGCTTCTCGGTGCGCAGGGGAGAGATCTTCGGTCTGCTGGGGGCCAATGGCGCGGGGAAATCGACGACGTTCAGGATGCTGTGCGGACTGCTGGCGGCGTCTTCGGGAACGCTGAGCGTTGCAGGGGTGGATCTGCTGACGGCTTCGGCGAAGGCGCGTGCGCGCATTGGCTATGTGTCGCAGAAGTTCGCGCTGTATGGGCCGCTGAGCGTGCAGCAGAATCTTTCGTTCTTCGCTTCAGCGTATGGGTTGCAGAACCAGCGCAGGAAGGAACGCATTGCGTGGGCGCTGGATGAGATGGAGTTGAAGGAGTATGCGGGCATGAATGCGGGCAGCCTGCCGCTGGGGTATAAGCAGCGGCTGGCGCTGGCGTGCGCGCTGATGCATGAGCCGGAGATTCTGTTTCTCGACGAACCTACGTCAGGAGTTGATCCGCTGGCGCGGAGGGAGTTCTGGGCACGCGTGAATGCGCTGGCGGAAGGAGGAACGACGTGCCTGGTTACGACGCACTTTATGGAGGAGGCGGAGTACTGCGATCACCTGGTGTTGATGTCGCTGGGAGAGATTCTGGCGCAGGGGACGCCGGCGGAGATCAAGGCGAAGGTGCGACGTGCAGACCAGCAGCATCCGAGTATGGAAGACGCATTCATTGCGCTGATTGAAGAGCATGAGCAGATGAGCAGGAGGGCGTCGTGAAGATGATGCGGTTGACCGGCCTGATGCGAAAAGAAGTGTACGAGATTGTGCGCGATCCTTCGAGCATTGCGATTGCGTTCGTGCTGCCGGTGGTGCTGCTGCTGATCTTTGGGTACGGAGTTTCGCTGGATGCGCGACACATTCAGGTGGCGGAGGTGGTGGATCATCCGACGCAGAGGACGGCTTCGTTTCTGGCGGAACTGGAGCGCTCGACGTGGTTCAGCCCGACGCTGTATGGCGATCAGGCGTCGGCGCAGCAGGCGATGCTGCAAGGGAAAGCCGATGCGATTGTGTGGCTGCGAAGCGATTTTACGCGGCTCTCGTATCGCTCCGGGAGCGCGCCGATTCACTTGATGGTGGACGGCGTGGATGCGAACCAGGCGCGGCTGATTGAGAACTATGTGACGGGCACGTGGCTGCTGTGGCAGCAGCAGGAGGCAACACGCGAGGGAGTGCATCTGACGGTGCCGGTTGTGGCGGATATGAGGGTGTGGTTCAATCCTTCGCTGCGCAGTCGCGACTATCTGATTCCGGGATTGATTGCGATCATTATGACGCTGATTGGTGCGCTGCTGACGGCGCTGGTGGTGGCGCGGGAGTGGGAGCGCGGCACGATGGAGGGGATCATGGTGACGCCGGTGGCGAGGACCGAGATTCTGCTGGGCAAGCTGATTCCTTACTTCATGATGGGGATGGGCGGCATGGCGATGTCGACGCTGATGGCGGTGTTTCTGTTTGGGGTTCCGCTGCGCGGGTCGGTGCTGGTGCTGTTTGGGATTGCGGCGTTGTTTCTGCTGACGGCGCTGGGGATGGGGCTGGTGATCTCGGTGCTGGCGCGCAACCAGTTTGTGGCGGCGATGGTGGCGATCATTACGACGTTTCTGCCTGCGTTTATTCTGTCGGGTTTTATCTTCGATATCAGCTCGATGCCGAAGATGATCAGGGGAATGTCCCACATTGTTGCAGCGCGGTACTTTGTGGCGATGCTGCAAAGCTCGTTTCTGGCGGGCGATGTATGGTCGGTGATTCTGCCGAATATTTTTGGATTGGGTGTGCTGTGCGTGGTTTTTCTGAGCATTGCGCTGCTGCGATTTCATAAGAGGCTGGACTGATGGGGTCGATACTTCAACGCGTGATTGCGCTTTCGATCAAGGAACTGCTGGCGCTGTTGCGCGATGCCGCGAGCCGGGCGGTGCTGATTGGGCCGCCCATCATTCAACTGCTGGTGTTTGGGTATGCGGCGACGTTCGACCTGCAGCATGTTCCGTTTGTGGTGTACAACCAGGATCAGGGGCAGTTGTCGCGGGAGTTGATTGCGCGCTTTGCGGGGTCGCCGACGTTTGATCTGCTGCGAGTGGTGCGGAATCAAAAAGATTTACAGCAGGCGATTGATGACAAGTCGGCGCTGATGGCGATGGATATTGGTCCGACGTTCAGCTCTGATATCGAGCGGGGAAAGACGGCGCATATTCAGTTGATTCTGGATGGGCGAGACTCGAATACGGCAGGGCTGGCGAGTGGATATGCGCAGTCGATCGTGACGACGTTCAATGGGGCGTTGATTACAGCGCACGGAGCGCGTGCGCCATCGACGGTGCTGCTGGATCGCGCATGGTTCAATCCGAATCTCATCTCGCGGTGGTTCATTGTGCCGGGGATCTGCGGGATTCTTACGCTGCTGGTGAGCCTGCTGACGACCGGGCTTTCGGTGGCGCGCGAACGGGAGATGGGGACGTTCGACCAGTTGCTGGTGACGCCGATGAGTCCGACGGAGATTTTAATGGGGAAGGCGCTGCCGGGTTACCTGGTGGGAATGATCGAAGGAACGTTCATTGTGCTGGCTTCGATCTTCTGGTTCCACGTGCCGTTTACGGGAAGCTTTGTGGGACTGTATGTGGGCTTTGGGTGCTTTCTGCTGGCGACGGTGGGGATCGGGCTGATGATCTCGTCGCTGGCGGTGACGCAGCAGCAAGGGCTGCTGGGGGTGTTTCTGTTTATGGTGCCGGCGATTGTGCTGTCGGGGTTTGCGACGCCGATAGCGAATATGCCGCGGGCCGTACAGTACGTTACGCTGTTCGACCCGCTGCGATATTTTCTGGTGATTCTGCGTGGGAGCTTTCTGGAAGGCGGAAGCGCTTCGGAGTACTGGCCGCAGTACTGGCCGCTGGTGGCGATCGGAGTGGTGAGCATGATCGTGGCCGGGCGGCTGTTTCGCGGCAGGCTGGCGTGAGCGCGGTCAGGGGCGGGGCTGGAGGCCTTTGATGACGGCGAAGAGGTCGTCGCTGACGGTGCGGGTTTTGGCGATGGCGTCGGCGATGGGGATGTCGGTGATCTCAGTGCCCTTGAGGACGACGAGGCGGCCGAACTTTTGCTGGTGGACGAGGTCGATGGCGGCGACGCCGTAACGGGTGGCGAGCATGCGGTCGAAGGCGGTGGGGGTGCCTCCGCGCTGGGTGTGGCCGAGGTTGACGCTGCGGGTCTCGTAGCCGGTGCGCTTTTCGATCTCTTCGGCGAGGACCTGGCCGATGCCCGAGAGACGGACGTGGCCGAAGGAGTCGAGCTTGGTGCCGACGGCGATCTGGCCGGTGTGCTCGGGGAGTTTAGCGCCTTCGGCGACGACGACGAGAGCGAAGCGTTTGCCGCTCTGCCAGCGGGCGCGGAGGAGGCGGACGACGTCGTCGATGTCGATGGGGTGCTCGGGTGCGAGGATGACGTCGGCGCCGCCGGCGATGCCGGAGGTGACGGCGATCCAGCCAGCGTCGCGGCCCATGACTTCGACGACCTGGACGCGGGAGTGGGCTTCGGTGGTGGAGTGGAGGCGGTCGATGGCCTCGGTGGCGATGGTGACGGCGGTGTCGAAGCCGAAGCAGGCGTCGGTGCCGGAGAGGTCGTTGTCGATGGTTTTGGGGACGCCGACGCAGTGGACGCCGCGGGCGGCGAGTTCGACGGAGATGGACTGGGTGTCGTCGCCGCCCATGGCGATGAGGGCGTCGAGTTTGTGGCTGGCGATGACTTCGAGACAGCGCTCGAAGCCGCCTTCGATCTTTTTGACGTTGGTGCGGGAGGAGCGGAGGATGGTGCCTCCGCGGTGCAGGATTCCGCTGGTGGTGGTGAGGTCGAGGGGCATGGTGCGGTCGTCGAGGACGCCGCGCCAGCCTTCGAGAAAGCCGATGAACTCGTCGTTGTAGTGGAGCACGCCTTTGCGGACGACTGCACGGATTACGGCATTCAGGCCGGGGCAATCGCCGCCGCCGGTTAACATTCCAATTCGCATTTCAAGCCTCCTGCTCGACTTGAGAATGATAACGCTGGTGGAGGAGGAAGAATGGGCGCTCGTGTTGCGAGCGAGAAGCGGGTTCGTTGTTGCGCTCGGGATGAGAGGCAGAAAGGCAAGGGCAAAGCCGTCATCCTTCGCTTCGCTCAGGATGACGGCGATGGAGCTATCTACTACGACGGCTTGCTTTTCTAGTCGCGGAGGGTGAGGACGATCTTGCCGAAGTGGCTGCCGGACTGCATGTGGGCGAAGGCTTCGTGAGCCTGGGTGAGGGGGAAGGTGCTGTCGATGACCGGGTGGATGTTGTTGGCTTCGATAGCTGCGTTGAGGCGGGCGCGCATGCCGCTGCTGCCGACGTAGACGCCGTCGAGATGGATGGCCTTGGCGAGGATGGGCGTGGGGTCGACGCCTTCGCCTTTGCCGCTGAGGACGCCGATG
>JAJYBU010000009.1 GCA_021778845.1 Acidobacteriota bacterium | reverse complement strand
ACAACGCAGGCGCCTACACCTTCGTCGCCACCCAGATGACGGCAGCACCCACCGCCTGACCACCCACGCATTCAGCGAATCCCCGGCCTCACCCGGGGATTCGCTGTCTCCCCTACACCTTCTGCCGCAGCCCGTCCGCCGAGACAAGGGGACATCTCAACGGAGCGCACGGAGGTCTGGGTCTCCGTGTCCCAAACTTTCGCCTTCGGCTCTGGGCTATCTGTCTTCCAGAGTCAGGACCTAACGCTACATTAAGGCCCAACAGAGGGTCCTTCACCCTTAGTCAGCCAATTCTATGGCTCTGACAATAGGTGATATAGGTCACAGACGATGTGCCATAGGCTCTTAGACACTCAACTTAAGAAGCGTGGCAGTTGGCGTGTGATGTACTTACCGTCGCCCCTGGATCCAAGAGATGAAGAATTTTCCCATACTCGGTACGGTTCTTCTGTTCATCGTCTGGGCGATTGCACCGGCCATGAATTGCTGCAATGCTGACAGGTGTGCATTCCAGTCGGACATGTCATGCTGCCACGAAGCACATGTTCTCTGCACCCACATGCAGGGTGCATGTGGTACCAAATGCGCCCTGTTACATTCCGAACGTGCCAGCCGATGTGCATTACAACAACGAAAATATGTCGCCACTCCGGTGTCGAGCACAACGCTCACCTCGCAGTATTTGAACCTCTCAGTACCTGCTGCGTCTCACATACGGCGATGCTGCAGCTTCAAATCCTCACATTTGAGATTGCGAGCCTGTACTCCTTCTGTGATTAGAATCTAGCCTTCACAGGCCCACTGCGCCGGTCGGTTGCGCTCCAGAACCTTCTGTGCACAGGGCTCGACGTTCTATCGCCAATTTTCAAATAATAGAGTGCTCCCATAGCACACTAAGTCCTACGGACCTTGGAGCATTCAACTCCAAGTCGTTACGGCACGGTGGGCTTGAGGTTGATGCATTCAATGGAATCGAACCTTGTCATGTTCACACAATGGACTGGAAGGGCATCATGCAGAAGACATCAAGATTGGCATTTGCGAAACAGCTTTCTACACGACAACAGGTGGAAGTATCGTGTGAAATCTGCACTAAAGTAATTCCCCGAGATTGCAAGATCGGTTTACACATCTTTACGAAAAGTAAGACTCTCCTCTTTAGCAGAGGCGACTCCCCACAGAACATATTCATCGTTTGCAGTGGCACCATCAAACTTTCGAGTAATTCCAAAACCGGGAATACATTCATTGTGAAGCTCGCATCACCAGGGGAGGTCCTCGGGATAAGTGCCGCAATCGCAAACGATCCTTATGAAATCACGGCGGAGACTCTTACCCCGTGCCTGTTACGCGTCTTACCAAGCGTCGAGGTACGTAGACTTGTCGCTGAAAATAAGGCTGCCAACCATTGCGTCACGGAGTTATTGGCAAGGCAACATCAGGCTGCAGTTTCCGAGACTTGCCACGCGTCTTTATCGAACACCATCACTGAGAGAGTCGCTCGTGTTCTCTTGAAGTTGAAGCAAGGATGGCATGAAGCGGATGCATACGGAGCGTTCCCGTTGCTGCTGACACACCAAGAAATTGCTGAAATGGTCAGCAGTAGACGGGAAACGGTCACTCGTTCCATCACTCAACTTCGAGAAGAAGGCATCATCGCACAAAACGGCAGTAACATCACGATTCTGCGCCATGAACAACTGGAGGAAATGTCAGGATAAGAGAGTGTGCGCGGCCACTGATCGACCCCGGTAATTTGGGACCAATTGAAATGTTAGCCTTCGGCCAAACATGAGAGGAGATTGTGCCTGAAAAAGGAGCGATTTTCCGCAGAGTAAATAGTAGGTGTATTGAAGCAGGCTCAGGTGGGTATTGCTTGAACTTCGTCCTGCGGCAGGTTATGTCTTGCTCCTTTGGAGCGGCTTCCCGGATTGCCTCGGTCTGTCCCTGATAGCCCCCGTCGCCCCACGCCTTGCGCTCCTCGCCATGCAGCAGATCGGGCAGCACCGTCGAGTCGGCCACATTGGCAGACGTGGTCACCAGCGAGTGCACGATACCCTCCTTCGCATTCACGCCGATGTGCGCATTAAACCCGAAGTACCACTGCCTGCCCTTGCGCGTCTGATGCATCTCAGTGGGCGTTCGCCCGTGCTGTTTTTGGTTGAAGAAGGCGCGTGGAGGATGGTCGCATCCACGATCGTGCCCGTCTGTATCCTGATGCCCTGGCCTCCAGATGCACGTTCACCGCCTCCAGCATCAGACCGCCAAGATCGTGCTTCTCCAAGAGATGGTGGAAGCGCAGCACGGTCGTTTCGTCTGGCGCAGATGCCATGCCGAGATCGACGCCCACGAACCTGCGCACGGCCGGAGACTCATACAGCAGCTCCTCGACGCCAGGGGCCGACAGGTTGAACCACTGCTGCACGAAGTACGTCCGCAGCATGATCGAAAGCCCCACCGGCTGCCGTCCGTTGCCCGCCTTCGCATCGTGCGGACGCACCAACGACTCCAGTGCCGACCACGGAACCACGTGCTCCATCTCATCCAGGAACAACTCACGGCGGCTCTTTCGTCCATACTTCTCAAACCCACTCTGTAACGCAAAACTCTGCTCCTTCATCGATCCTCACCCCATAGCTATCAGATTAATCAATCAGGCGGTGGTCGCAGAACTTGTGCAGAGGATCCTTAGGCTTGGTACAAGAAAACTAGGCCCTTCAGTCAATGCGCTACACAAACTCCTCACTGGTACAAAACATCGGGCAATCCACCGTCAGGGAGCCAGACGTGAAGAATATCGTCACCTATGCCAATTGTTTCGATTGCTGTGGGCGTGGTGCCTCGCGTGCCCCCGGCTATGGGGAACTGGAGGTCGTGGAAGCCACACAGTGATGGGTGGCCTGAGTGGAGTCCTGGCCGCCACGGATGAGTAACAATACGCCACTCGATGGGAGCATTCCCGACAAACTCGAGGGCCTCGAGTTCAACCCGAGGCCCGTACTCAGTGAGATTCAGGTCGAGAAGAGTTCCAAATGTGACTGTGCGAGTAAGCATCATACGGAACACATCTCGTCGAGAATCGAAGGCCGGATAACGCGCCGGCCCGCGGTTGAATTATTTGATTGTTGCTGCCACTGTATTCGTCGCACCATTAATCACTGACACTGATCCACCTGCGTGTGCAGCCACATAGATCATGTTCGCGTCAGCGTTGATGGAGACCGATTCAGGCGAGACGATGACAGGGATTGTCGCGGTGGCAGTATTGGTAGCACCGTCAATCACAGTGACTGAGTTCCCGGTGTAGTCCGAAACATAGACCGTGTTAGTGGTGGAGTTTACCTTGACTCCGAGCGGATACGATCCTGTTTGCACGGTCGCAGCCACAGCATTGGTAGCACCATTAATCACGGACAGTGTTCCACCTGAGATATTGGCAACGAAGACAGCATTCGTAACAGAGTTCACCGCGACGTTGCCGGGGAGGCCTCCGACCTGCACGGTCGCTGTCAAGGTGTTAGTTCTACCGTTCACCACGGACAGACTGCTGCTATTGGAGTTAGAGACGTAGACAGTATTCGTAACAGGGTTCACGGCAACAGATAACGGATACGCTCCGACCTGCACGGTCGCAGCCACAGCATTGGTAGCACCGTTGACCACCGTTAGCGTTCCGGTGATCTCTGAAGACACGTAGACCGTGTCTGTCAGTGTATTTACAGCCAGGGCAGAATAACCAGATCCCGTCTTTACCGTCGCGGTAGATGTATTGGTAGCGCCATTGATCACCGTCATGGTACTGGCGTCGTTATTTGTAACGTAAACAGTGTTGGTAATAGGATTAACCGCCACATTGCCGGGGCCGTCAGCGTCTGGCACGGTCGCAACAATGGAATTAGTCGCACCGTCAATCACCGTTACGCTACTACTGTTTGGGGTACTAACGTAGATCATATTCGTGGCAGAATTCACTGCCAAGGCGTAAGGTACACTTCCCAACGTCACGGATGCGACCACAACATTCTTTGATCCATCCACGACCTGCATCGTATTGTCGTTCCCCAGGTCGTAGACCATATTGGTAGCAGAGTTCACGGCGGAGGCCCAAAAGCCAGAAACAGTGATTAGCTGTGGTCCAACAGGGACATTGGGCGTGGTCGTTGCGAGGGCACTGCTTCCACTTGGGTTTGCGCCGCATCCTGTTAGCACAACGAGGACGGGCGCAGCAAATGAGAGAACAGCGGCGAGGACTGGCTTACGAAAATTCATGGTGCTCCTTGTGAATGCACAAATGTTGGTTGTCATTAGGTGTATCGGCAGACATAATCCGGATCTTTACCGCGCGAAGCGGTCCAGGGGGTCGGCTTGATCGTGAGTCAAAGGCTCCCTTAGCGGAAGGCGTGCAGCGGCAAATCTTTTTGACCATCGTTCCACGCCAAAAAGGGCAGAAAACTGCCGAATGCGTGTCGCGAAGGACTCTCGCTATACAGCAATCCGGACCGGCCACATGACCATGTACGAAGCGGCCAGATCGGTGCGAATAGCGCACTGTTGACCAGTCTGCCGGCGGTAGTTGGCAGCATCTTTGAGCTACGCTTTAGCCGCAGTGAAAGCCTGCTGGCGAGTGATGGGCATTGAGATCCTCCTTGTAGAGATGGTGTTACGCTTACGCAAACAACAGATCTTGCTGCTGCTCACACATGGCCCGCCGAGACGCACGGCGGCTGCGCTGGCGCGCACGCGCAAGAAGACGACGATTGGCGAGGGAAGCCATCCATGGGCTCCACAGCTGCTTGTCTTGCCACGACTGTTTGTTGACCCACCGCTGCATCTCCTGACAGATGGAGAACTCGCGAAAGTACACGCTATAGGGATTCGTTTGGACGATGACGGTTCGATCGGGATGTGCTGGGATATGAGTCGACGCCAATTCGCAGTCGACTGAGTACGTTGCCATAGGCTTCTCTTCTGAGTCGTAATGGTCTGGCACGGGAAAACGAAAAGGCTCGGTGTCGCGGGTAGCGCGACACTGAGCCTGGAGGATGAGATTGCGTGACGGTGGAGATTTACCGGACGTTGTAACGAGTCGAGGACAGAGATTGGAGCTTGACTGTGGGGTAATGTTGCGCGTGGTGGAAGGACTGGTGCGAGTCCAAGCCTTCATCTCGTTGGCAGACTATGCCGCCGTCGGCAAACTCAGGATTGTCATAGCCGGAGGGGCAATGAAACGTGGAGATGTCGTCAGGCAGAGGAAGAAAAAGCTCAGCAGGGCCTGAAGGGCCAGAGTTGGAAAGATAGAAGGAGCCAATGACAGCCCAATCCAGAAAGCGGCGAACAGGTTTAGGCATACTGCGATCTCCAAAGATCAGGTGGTCGGGCCAAAGTCAAGATCCCGCTCGTTGGCGTCAACATCCTTCAGGGCGAGACAGCGATCGCACTCCTCGACTATTCCGCCACTGCATTGCTCGCAGAGTTCGGGGTCCAGCATGTCATCGGTCATGTGCGTATCGGAGGTGTGAGCGGCGGTGTTGGAAGTATCGTTGCTCATGCGCGTGCCTCCGTCAGCAGGGTCATGGAATCGGCGGTCTGGATGGTGTGGACCTGGGCCAGTGGCAGGTAGGGATCGTTCTCCATGTCCAGTCGCGGCGGTCAAGGTCTCCATCAGACGTAGCACCTGCACATACTCCCACCCCAGTGACGAAGACCTGTCATTGGGGCCCGGTACTCGCGGCTGCCATGCTTCTTGAGCCTGGCTTCGAGCAGACGCCGCAGGACGGCGAAGCAGTCCGGCACCGTCCAACTGGCGAGTGGAGCCGCCTGGTCCAGCGCCCGCGACTTCTGTTCGGGCAGCGCCAGATAGTGCAGCGGATCGAAGGCTACTGTCTCGCGTTCATAGCTGCGCTGGTGTCGTGCGATGACCTTGCTGGCGCAGGCAATCACCACTTCATGCACGAAGCCCTTCACCAGAACCTGACTGTGTCCCTATCCGCGTGGGCACGCCACCGAAGTAGGCGAAGGCCCGCACATGGCCTCCCAGGCACGCCTCGAAGGTCTCGGCCGGAAACGCCACGACGAAGCAACCATCCGAGTGCGGCAAGTCCATCGCCAGGTAGTGGGCCTTCTGCTCCACGCGAGCGATCATCACCATGTCTTCGCCAAGGTCCGGGGTCCCCGGCGAACCGATTCTGGTTCGCTGGGGTGGAAAGTCCGCCTGCGCCTCGCCCGGAGTGTGTGTTAGCGGAATGAACATCTACCGGGTGCGCCGTTGTTCGCCGCGCACGTAGTCCTTCACGATATTAATGCGTTGCATGGGCGGTCTGAAGACCGTGAATGTATTTGTTGATCCGAAACACAAAACTAAGCCAGGTTGATGCCGACGGGTTTTTGCTGGCGCTGGATGTGACCGTCGCCGAGCATGACCGCGCACAGGTTGAACGGTTGGCTGCCGAGGTCCAGCAGATCACCGGAGAGGGTGTCAAAGTCGGCTATAACGTTCGACTGGTTCGGTACAATAGCGGTACACCCGTGAGTAGCTGTCAACTTCGGTGGGTTATTCGTAAACTACGATTAATCAATGATTTAGCTCTTCGCAAAGCTTCGCTGTATTGCGCTTTATTATCATAGACTTACGCGTTGGGCCCCGACTCATAATCCCTTGGTTGGGGGTTCAAATCCCTCCGGGCCTACCACGTGACCAGTTGCTTCACCCGCTTGGTCTGTACATGGGAAGCGCTGCCCTCTATTTCCCGGTGAGATTCCAGGTGAGACCGCAAGATTCTCCCGCAGTGAAAATCCATTTGCCTCTTGGAGATACAACAATCTCACGATGAAAAACACACACGCTCACCGCACGTTTGCAATGGTTGTACTCACTGCCTGTTCGATGGGATCTGGATTGAATGCGCAGACCGGAGCGAAGCCTGTGGTCTGGGTTGCCACGTGGGGAGCGTCGCAACAAATTCCAGAGGCGCAGAACACGCTGCCACCCGCAGATTTGACCGATGCCACCGTGCGCGAGATCGTGCACGTTTCCGCAGGCGGCACGGCGTTGCGAGTGCATCTGTCCAATGCGTTTGGACCGGAGTCGCTACACATTACGTCGGTGCACATTGCTCGGCCGCTCGCTCCTGATGCGGCGGCGATTGATCCTGCGAGCGATCGCGCGCTGAGCTTCGCCGGAGCCAGCGATGTCACGATTCCTGCGGGCGCGGAGTTTGTGTCGGACCCGATTGCGTATCCGGTGGGCGCTCTCTCGGACCTTGCAGTTTCGTTCCATCTCGATGCGCCGCCTGCGCGCGAGACGAGCCATCCCGGCTCTCGTTCCACGACGTGGTACGTGCATGGCGATGCGGTCGCCGCGCAGAATCTGTCGCATCCGGGCAAGGTGGACCACTGGTTCCAACTCTCCGGGATTGATGTTGCGTCAGACGCCGGCGCTGCTTCCGTCGTTGCTCTGGGCGACTCGATTACGGATGGGCACGCCGCCACAACCAATGGCAATGATCGTTGGACCGATGTGCTGGCAGCGCGGCTACAGCGATCGCGCGACACGAAAGATGTTGGCGTTTCAAACCAGGGAATTGGCGGCAACCATCTGCTGACCGATGGGCTGGGGCCGAACGCTCTGGCGCGCTTCGATCGTGATGTGCTCGCGCCTGCGGGTGTGCGGTGGGTCATCGTGCTCGAGGGCGTGAATGATCTTGGCGGCCTGACGCGCGACGGAGAGGTCTCGCCCGAACAACATGCAGCGCTGGTGCAGCGAATGCTTGCAGCCTATCAGCAGATCATTGAGCGGGCGCATGCGCACGGACTGCGCGTGTTCGGAGCTACGATCACGCCCGACGCCGGCTCGAATTACTATCATCCAGGCCCATTGAGCGAGGCGGACCGCGCAGCCGTGAATGCGTGGATTCGAACGCCCGGCCACTATGATGCAGTGATCGATTTCGATCAGGTCGTGCGCGACCCAGCGCATCCCGATCGCCTCCTGTCCGCCTACGATTCTGGGGACCACCTGCATCCATCGCCTGCGGGGTATCGCGCGATGGGAGATGCTGTTCCGCTGGGATTGTTCACACGCTGAGGGGAGAGCCCGGCTTTGGGGCCAGAGCGGAGTCTGCGCGGATGCTTCAAGGCAGCAGCGTGCGCAGCGTGGCAAGTGTCGCCCGGATGGCAAGTCGCTTGAGGGCGTTGTCCGGCCGGCTTGATGTGTTCGGCGAATAGTTCTGGATTGTCTCTGCGTAGAGTTGTCGCAATTGGTCGGTTGCGCCCTCCCAGCTATGTTGCTCAACATCCTGCCGCGCGTTTCCGCGGATGGCGTCGAGATCGGTCGCGCTGCTCAGAGCATGCTTCACCGTGCGGACGAGCCCATCCGGATCGGTGGGTTCGAACAGGAAGCCGGTTGCGCCATCCTGCACCGCATCCGGAACGCCACCGGCGCGGCAGGCAACGACAGGGCACCCCGAGGCCATTGCCTCCAGCAGTACCAGGCCGAGCGTCTCGGTCTTCGAGGGCAGCACAAAGAGATCGGCCGAAGCATAGGCGCTGGCCAGGGCTTCGCCTCGCAGGTAGCCTGTGAAGACCGTCGGCGTTCCGTGGAATAGCTTCTCCAGTTCCTGCCGTACGGGACCATCGCCTACGATCGCCAATCGAGTCTCGGGCAATGCCCGGAGCACATCGCGAAGTCTGGGGATTTCCTTCTCGGAGGAGAGACGCCCGACGTAGAGCAGGAGAGGCTTACCGGGCTCATTGTTGCTCAGACGGTTCCGCATCTCGGCAGATCGCGCACCCGGCGCGAATAGCGTGGAATCGACCGCTCGCTCCCATAGCGCCAGATCTTTGATTCCATGAATGTGAAGATCATTCATCGTCACGGTCGATGTGCAGAGATTCAAGTTGGCTCGGCGATGCCGTTCGCGCATCAGCATCCAGGTCAGGCTCTCGAGAGCGCCAAGCTTGTAATAGCGGAGATACGCCGGCAAGTTGGTGTGGCTTGAGATCACCAGCGGAAGCTTGAGAACCTGGCTGTAATAAAGCCCTCCGAGGCCCAGGAGCGCGGGTTCGAACAGGTGAACGATGTCGGGACGAAAGGCGTTCAATCTGGCTCGCATGGAAGCGCGAGGAAGGGCCAGCCTGAGCTCCGGATACAAGGGAAATCGCGTGGAAGGCAGCCCGACGACCTCCGCTCCAAAGAGTTCGGCCGGGCCGCCGCTGGGTGCGAAGATCAGCACGTCGTCGCCTCTGCGGCGCAGGCACTCCACGGTCCTGGTCAGCATGGTCACAATGCCGTCGATCTTGGGCAGAAACGGCTCGGTCATCAGGACAATTCTCATCCTTGCAGCACCTCGATTCGGGTTATGGGAATCGTCCTCACTGCTCGAGTATAGGAGCGCAGGGTCCTCGCATGTGGTTGACAACTATGACCGTACGCCTCAAGCACGCCGCTGGCACAGCCCGATGAATGAAATGTCATGCCGGAGCGCGGTAGACATACGTATGATAGCTTCGTCTCATCTACAGAGAGTCCATGCAGTACCGCGCATGATGCAGAAGGTTCGCCTCTTCCATCTCGATCGAAGATCAGGGGGATAAAGAGGAAATGTTCGTGGTCGTGGTCTATGGACCCCTCCCACGCGGCATAAGAAACCCCGCTCATTGCAACTCAACCGCTGAGCGGGGGCTACCATTCAAAAACTAAGCATCTCTTATGCCTGGCGCAAACGAAACGCCTCACGCGGTTTCGCTTCTGGCGTATCTCTTCACAGTCACACTTGCATGTCGAAGGAGACCCTCGGCTTTCTCGCCGAGATGGGGAACGACTTCAGAGTGCTGCGCCCCATCTTTGCCAATCGCGAGCGCTACTGCCGCAAGCTGGGTTTTGAGCTTAACTACAAGGCCAGTTATTGGACGCCGCCGCTGTCGCCGCAGTTGGCCTTCGATCTCGAGCGCCGCCAGATTGAGGATCACCTCCAGCTCCCTGCGCTGGTTTCCATCACAGACCACGACGACATTCAGGCGCCGACCCTGCTGCGTTCGACTCCCCGGGCGAGCCACGTCCCCATCTCGGTCGAGTGGACCGTGCCCTACCGCGACTCGCTCTTTCATCTCGGCATCCATAATCTGCCCGGCACCACGGCGACGGCATGGATGCAAACCTTCGCTACCTTCACCGCCTCGCCGTCGATGGTGCGACTCAAGGAACTTCTCTCGGAATTGAATGATCTGCCGAACGTGTTGATCGTCTTCAATCATCCGGTGTGGGACTTGAATAAGGTTGGTGACGAGCGACATCGCTTCTGCATCCACGAGTTTATGACCAACTGCGGCCACTTCATCCATGCCATGGAGTTGAACGGCCTGCGTGGCTGGCAGGAGAACCGGGCCGTGCAGGAGCTTGCGCAGCAGTGGCAACAACTGCTGATCAGCGGCGGTGACCGCCACGGCGTCCAGCCCAATGCGAACACCAACCTGACGCACGCCACCAGCTTCGAGGAGTTCGTCCACGAAGTACGCCGCGAGCACCGCAGCCACATCCTCTTCATGCCCTCCTATGCCGTGTCGTGGAAGTACCGCATCCTCGAGTCGACGCTGGACGTGATCCGCCACTATCCGGACTTCCCGGAGGGGACGCGCAACTGGGACGATCGCGTCTATCACCCGGACGCCAATGGTGTCATCCGGCCCATCTCTCAGCTGTGGCCCGGGGACGGTCGTGCACCCATCTTCGCGCGGTACATTCTTGGCGGAGTACGGCTTCTTGGCCGCGGCCCCCTGTCGAGCAGCCTGCGCCTGGCGTGGAATGATCGACAGGCACTGCGCATGGCTCTGAGCCCCCAGAAGGCTTAGCGCCACCGTATTTGCCCGCCCCCGCCTGTCCGTTGGCTGGCCCGCAACCCCTTCTGCGTCATCACCGGCGCGGAGTAGCCCCCTTGTGACCATCGCCGTCTCAGCGGATTCGCCAAACAGGGAGATGGTGCGAGCAGGGGCGGGGCGCATCCGCCCTTGTGTTGTGCTGCCTCGGTTGCCCCGCTCCTATCGACGCGACCGGCTAAAGTACGGAGCGAAATTAGCCGTCGAATGCAAGATGACAATTCTGTCATCTTAGCTTGATTGGGACGCTCACCACTCTCCGTCTCCGCATCTTCTGCGCATTGCTTTCAGGCACGTATTTATTGACTGAATCGGTTTAGCTGGGTGGGGTGGACAACTCCGTCCGTGACGTCCGCGGGTACGTTGAACACATCCCTGAAATTAGTTGGTGATTCCCGTCACATACGGTCCTTCGGGCCATCCTGCAAGATAACCCTACGCTACTCTCTCCCGTGGCATGGGTGGGAGTTTCAGGAGTCGTTCCGCCACGACGGAGCAACCGAATTTCCTGTAGCGCTTTTAGACATTGTTTGTGAGTTATGAGGAGGATCATGAGACGTACAATTGTGCTTTCTGTAGTAGCGGGAATGCTTGCACTGGGTGGTTTCGCCCCCAGGGCCCACGCGCTTCCCAGCTACGCGCGCCAGACTGGCTTACCCTGCACTGGCTGCCACACGACGCCACCGGAGTTGAATGACGCAGGCCGGCAATTCAAGCTTCTCGGGTACGTCAACCGGGCAGCCAACCGCGACCTCATTTCGGCCGCATCCAGCCAGCGCTACGCTCCGATGAACCTGCTGCAGGTACTGCCGCTCGGCGCCTGGTTTGAGACCTCGTTCGACAGCACGAAGGCAGCGCAGCCTGGGACGCAGAATGGCAACTTCGAGTTTCCGCAGGACGTATCGCTCTTCCTCGCTGGTGCATGGGGAGACCACCTCGGCAGCTTTCTGCAGGTGACCTACGATGCGCAGGCCGACCACTTCGGCATGGATAACACCGATATCCGCTATGCCAACACCGCCAAGGTTGGGGGGAAGGATTTCGTCTACGGCATCACGTTGAACAACAATCCCACCCTTGAAGATCTGTGGAATGATACGCCGGCATGGGGCTATCCGTTCATCGCTTCCGATTCGGCGCCGACGCCGGCGGCCGCACCGATCATAAACGGATTGCTTGCTGAGGACGTCGCAGGCATCGGTGGTTACGCCATGTGGGACAAGCATCTCTACGGGGACCTGACGGTGTACCGTTCCGATCACATTGGAAGCTCTCAGCCGACGAACGGGCAGGGTGCCAGCTACAACATCCGCGGCGTTGCGCCCTACTGGCGAGCGGCATGGCAGCAGGTTGGAGCCAAGTATGATCTTGAAGTCGGCGCCTACGGCATGCACGTCGCTTCCACCCCGGGAGCAGTCACGGGACCCCAGGATACCTACACAGACTTTGGTCCGGACCTTCAGTACGACCTGACCATCCATCGGAAAGATACGCTCACCGTGCGTGGCACCTTCATCCACGAGACGGCTTCCCTGGCGGCAACGGCAGCCGCCAATCCGGGAGAGGCGATCGACCATAAGCTGAACTCGGGCAACGCCAACGTCGAGTACCACTTTGGCGACCGCTACTCAGGAGCTTTTGGAATGTTCGATACCACAGGAACATCCGACCCATTTCTGTACGCTCCAGCCGCAATCTCCGGCAGCGCCAGCAGCAGCCCGCACAGCGCTGGATACATCGCCAACCTGTCCTACTGGCCCTTGCAGAACGTGGACCTCGCCGTGCAATATACCGGGTACACCCGCTTCAACGGTGGATCCACGAACTATGATGGCGCGGGGCGCAATGCGAGTGACAATAATACGGTCTATCTACTTGCACGCTTCATTTTTTGATGGCGGCCTGAACTTCGGACCACGCATCGTACATAATTTACCCATTCAGCACCAACAGGAGACAACATGAAACGCACGGCTCTAGCAGTACTCACCCTCCTCACCGCTTGCAGCACGGCGGCCTTTGCCGGCACCATCCATGGCAAGGTAGCCGGCGTCAAGGGCGAATCCGTCGTCTATGTGGAAGCTATCCCCGGAAAGACGTTCCCCGCCCCCGCGCAGCACGTCACCATCGACCAGAAGGGTCTGATGTTCATGCCGCACATCGTGGTGGTTCAGCAGGGAACTACGGTCGAGTTCCTCAACAGCGACAGCGTCGCGCACAACGTCTTCTGGCCCTCCATCAGCGGCAACAAGAAGCTGGGTCACAACATGGGAACCTGGCCCCAGGGTCAGCACCAGTCCTTCAAGTTCGATAACCCGGGCATCGTTCCGCTGCTCTGCAATGTGCATCCCGACATGGCGGGTTACCTTGTTGTCTCTCCCACGCCCTACTTTGCTTTGACCGATAAGGCGGGAGACTTCAAGATCGAGAACGTGCCCGATGGCTCCTACACCGTGACCGCCTGGCATGAAGGCAAGCAGCCCTCCAACAGCACCGTCAAGGTCGCCGGCGACACGGCCGCCAACTTCACCATCAAGTAACCCCTCCACGGCGGCAACCCGTCGAGGTTGCCGCCGAATATCTCTCCCACTGTAAGCTCCCACTGTAAGAAAGGACCGTCATGCCGCACCGCTTTGTCGACAAGAAGGTGGATAGGGATTGGTTGAATACCAACTTCCCATGCATGATGGCCTGTCCCGCGCATACCAATGCCGGCCGCTACGTCGAACTCATCGCTGAAGGAAACTTCGAAGACGCGTATCGTTACGCACGCGAGCCGAATCCACTGGCCAGCATCTGTGGCCGTGTGTGCGCGCATCCTTGCGAGACGGCGTGCCGCCGCGGCGAGGTTGACAAGCCAATCGCAATCCGCGCCCTCAAGCGCTTCCTCACCGAACGCCACGGACCGGAGTCGCGTAATCCGATCAACGTCAACGAAGGACGAGTGCAGCCCGCACTGCCCTACCGTGTCGCGATCGTTGGTGCGGGTCCTGTTGGGCTCGCCGCCGCGCACGATCTCGCGCTGATGGGCTACGCTGTCACGCTCTATGAGGCCTCGCAGGTACCGGGCGGCATGCTCTACCTGGGCTTGCCGGAGTATCGGCTCTCGCGCGACGTGGTTGAAGCGCAGGTCCGCGAGATTCTTGAGACCGGCAATATCACGCTGAAGCTGAATCAGGCCGCGGGCCGCGACTTCAGCATCGCCGACCTCCGCCGCGACTATGACGCGACGCTGATCGCGGTGGGAGCGCATCGCAGCCGCGACCTCACCATCCCCGGCGTTGATCTCGATGGCGTATATAAGGGCATCGATTTCCTGCTCAACGTGAACCTCGGCTACCGGTTCACCATTGGCAAGAAGGTTCTCGTCATCGGCGGCGGAAATGTGGCCATGGATGTGGCACGCTCCGCTGCGCGTGAAGTGCTGCGCCAGCATGTCGGCGGTGTCGAACACATCGAGCCCTCGCAGGAGAGCATGGACGCCGTGGCAACCCGCGAGATGATGGACGTCTCGCTTTCGGCGCTGCGACTCGGTGCTCAGGAGGTTCATCTCGTTTGCCTCGAAACGCGAGCGGAGATGCCTGCGGCGCTGGAGGAGATTGAAGAGGCCGAAGAAGAAGGCATCATTATCCATGCAGGCTTTGGCCCCAAGCAGATTATCGGTAAGAATGGCCGCGTGGTGGCACTTGAAGCACTGAAGACCAAGTCCGTCTTTGATGCGAACCGGCGCTTCAGTCCCACGTTCTACGAGAACAGCGAAACCGAGCTCGAGTGCGACACCATCATCATGGCCATCGGCCAGGCTGCCAAGCTTGATTTCTTCCAGCCTGAGGACGGCGTAGAAATTTCGCCGCGCGGTCTGATCGCCGTCAATCCACAGACGCTGATGACGACGGCAGCAGGCGTCTTCGCCGGCGGAGACTGCGTCTTCGGACCGCGTCTGATCATCGACAGCGTCGCCGATGGCAAGCGTGCTGCGGTTGGCATCGACGAGTATCTGCGCGGCGAAAAGCATGCCGATCCCGTAGTCGAAGTTACGGTAATGGATCGCTATCGGATGCCGCTGGATCTGCTTGATCTCGTACGCCAGCCGATTCCCATGCTTCCGCTCAACCGGCGCACTGGCGTGACCGAAGTTGAAGTTGGATACGACGAGGCTTCGGCGATGGCTGAGGCGCAGCGGTGCCTCCACTGCTGGGTCAATACGGTCTTCGAGGGCACTCCGCAGGATGGAACAATGTGCATCCTGTGCGGTGGCTGCGTCGATGTCTGCCCCGAGCAGTGCCTCCAGCTTGTCTCGCTCGACCGCATCGCATTCAGCGACGACACGACGGCGAAGATCTCCGATGCCCGCGAGTTGCTGGGCCTCGAACTGAATGACATTCAGGCCGATGAGCTCGGCGTCATCACCGGCTCCGCGATGCTGAAAGATGAGTCTCGCTGCATTCGTTGTGGACTGTGTGCAGCGCGCTGCCCGGCAGGCACCATCACGATGGAGTCCTACAATATTTTGCCCGTAGCCTCCACTGGTTTGATTTCAGTGGATTCTATCGACCGGGCATTTAGACCAGCACCGCCCGTTGCAACTGCAAGTGTGAGGTAATCCATGGCCGAAAGTAAACGACTCGAATCAACCCCTGCGTCCGGCGAGATAAACCGGCGCGCCTTCTTCGCCAAGATTGGTCTCGGCTCGCTCGCCATCGCTGCGGCCGGAACCGCAGGCTTCGCGTATCAGTATCTCTCTCCCAACGTTTTGTACGAGCCGTCTCCCATCGTCAATCTCGGCAAGCCCGAAGACTTTGCGTTGGACTCGGTGACGATGGATCCCAACGCGGCCATCTATCTGGTGCATATCGCCGAGGGTTTTTTCGCGCTTAGCGCCATCTGCACCCATCTGGGCTGCCTGACGGCGTGGAACCAGGAGTTGGGGATGATCAAGTGCCCCTGCCACGGCAGCGAGTTCACGCGTACCGGAGTCAAGATCGCAGGCCCCGCGCCGAAGCCGCTTCCGTGGCTCAAGACCTGGGTTAGCGATGAAGGCGAGCTGATGGTCGATCGCTCCACAGATATTCATCCATTGCAGTTTTTGAGGATATGAGCATGCCCGGAAAAATCGACAAGATCCTCGAGCAGGTAGAGCAGAGCCGGGTGTGGCGTTCCATCTTCCGCAGCGGACGCGGCACCAGCACTCTTCATAACGCCCTGGCAATTCAGCAGAGCGTCTTCCTGCATCTCTTCTCTACCAAGGTGCGCAAGCGGATGCTTAGCTTCAGCTCCACCTGGTATCTCGGCACGCTGACCCTGGGGACGTTTTTCATCCTCATCGTCACCGGCGTGCTGCTGATGCTGTACTACCATCCGTCGGTTCCGCAGGCGTACGCGGATATGAAGGACCTGCAGTTCGTCGTCTCGTCCGGACTGTTCCTTCGTAATCTGCATCGCTGGTCGGCGCAGGCCATGGTCTTCCTGGTCTTCGCGCACATGTTCAAGGTCTTCTATCGCGGAGCCTACCGTGCACCCCGCGAGTTCAACTGGGTCATCGGTGTGGTGCTGTTGCTGATCACGTTGTTGCTCAGCTACACCGGCTATCTGCTGCCGTGGGACCAGCTTGCGTATTGGGCAATCACCGTGGGTTCGAATATCTCCGCGGCTGTTCCGCTGGTGGGCAGCAAGATTCACTTCCTGCTGCTCGGCGGTAACCAGGTGGACGCCAATGCGCTACTGCGCTTCTATGTCTTGCACTGCCTCATCCTGCCGCTAGCGGCGCTGCTGTTCGTGGCAGTGCACTTCTGGCGCATTCGCAAGGATGGTGGCCTCTACGTACACCAGAGTGAGCCTAAGAAGGCAGGAGCCGTGGATGAAACAGAGCTCGTCAAGGAGGTCCAATGAGTGACCCCAAGGATTTTGTTGCAGGCGTTGACTCCGATCAGCGGCGTTCTCCAACACGGGTCGTCTTTGTCACTCGCCGCACGTCGGCGCAGGTCAAAGCCCACTATGAAGAGCAGGTTCAGACCTATCCGGAAGTGCTCTTCCGCGTGTTGCTCGCTGTTGAGATTCTGGCGATTGTGCTGGTGGTCGTGGCCCTGCTGTTCAACGCTCCGCTGGAGGGCATTGCAGACGCAACCCACACCCCCAATCCCGCGAAGGCTCCATGGTACTTTCTCGGGTTGCAGGAGTTGCTGCATTATTTCCCGCCCGTAGTCGCCGGCGTGCTGGTTCCAACCATGCTCGTCGTCTCGCTCGTCATCATCCCGTACTTCAACATCAACATCGAAGCAGCCGGCCTGTTTCTAAATAACCGCCAGCGGCGCTTGCAGATCTTCTACATTACGGCCATCGGTCTGATCGTGTTTCTGGTTGCATTCCATGTGTATGTAGCTGCGGTTCCCACCTTGATCGTTGCGATTGCGATGATGATTGCAGCCAACAGCTCCCCTACGTCGCTCAGTGCTCCGCGGCGGTACCTCGCAAGCAAGCCCATGGCCTGGTGGGTCATGACCTGGTTTCTTTTTGAACTCATCGTGCTGACAGCGGTTGGCACCTTTTTCCGCGGCCCCGGATGGTCGTGGGTATTGCCCTGGAGGAGCTAAGTGAAGTCCGTCAAGCAACTCATCTCTTCTGCGTGGCGTGCGCTCTTTGGGGACACCATGCGCGCCTTCGGCATAGTCAGCGTCATTCTGATGCTCACCCTCGCCATTGCTCCTGCGAAAGATCATTTCAGTCAGTGGCACGGCTATCAAAACGGTTATCTCGCGATGATCCGCGAACGCGGCGACGCTATCAGCCTTCGCCGTCGCTTCGAGCCCGGGATCCAGCAGATATGGCACCCCGAGATCGGTGTGGTTGATCGTTGCGAGACCTGCCATGAGGGGCTCAAAGAGGCCAGCCTCGCCGATGTCACGACGCAGCCATTTCGCAAACATCCCGTGATCCCGCATCCGCTCGACCGCTACGGCTGCACCATCTGCCATCGCGGCCAGGGTGCTGCGACAACAGTGGAAGAGGCACATTACAGCAAGCTCGCTGGTGTCGATCCCATCCTTCCCGCGCGCTACATCGAGTCAGGCTGCGGTCAGTGCCACCAGAATGCACTTACCGGGACGCCGCAACTCAATCTTGGCCGCCAGTATCTCGCGCAATACGGCTGCGTCAACTGCCACATGGTCAAGATGCCTGACGGCACCGTGATGAAGGCGACCGACGATCCTCCGTCACTCGAACACATTGCGGATAAGACCACCCGCGAATGGATCTTCACCTGGCTGAAGAATCCGCAGGCCTACGCAGCGTCGGCCACCATGCCGAACTACAAGCTTAGTGACGCGGATGCCAGCGATCTCTCAGCATACCTGATCAGCAGCAGCAAGCCGCTGGCAGGGGACGTTGATACGACGATCATTCCTGCCGCGAAGAATGCCGACCCATCTGCAGGAGCGAGTCTCTATGGCGAGTCGTTCTGCGCCACCTGCCACGCCGTTCAGAACGCGGCAGGTAACCTGGTTGGCGGCGATGTAGGTCCTGAACTGACCCGTGTCGGTAACAAGGTAAAGCCAGCATGGCTGCAGGCATGGATCGAGAATCCGCATTCCTACGACGCGCACACGCTGATGCCGCACTATCGCTTCACGCCTCAGCAGGTCGCCACGCTCACTGGCTTCCTGATGAGCAAGTCCGACTCCGACTACAGCACCGATGTCCATCTCGGTACTGCAACTGCGGCGCAGATCGCGCATGGCAGAAAGTTGGTGGCAGAACTTGGCTGTGCGGCCTGCCACACGATCAATGGCGTCAAGAAGCCGGATAACTTTGCTCCGGATCTCAGCCAGATCGGCAGCAAGCCTCTGGCTCAACTCATCTTCCTCCCCGGCATGAAGCAGACGCTGCCCACCTACATTGCGTCCAAGATCAAGGATCCAAGTGCGTTTGGTCCCGGGATGAAGATGCCGCTGCTTCCCCTCACCGATGCCCAGCGAGAATCGGTTACGACCGCTCTGCTCGCGCTCTCTGAGCGCAGCCAGACGATGCCCGAAAAGCTGCGCATCCCAGGCGTCCATCAAACAACCTATGAGCCGGCCGGACGTGCAGGCAAGCTCATGGCCGATCTGGCCTGCTTCAGTTGCCACCGCATCAACGGACACGGCAGCGACCTGGCTCCCGATCTCTCTCTTGAGGGCAGTGCCGTGCAGGCTCAATGGCTGGACAGCTTCCTCAAGAACCCCAACACGCTGCGGCCGGCGCTTACACGGCGTATGCCTCGCTTCAACCTGTCGGATGCGGATCGCAAGACCCTCACTGACTACATCATGGTCGCGTATCAGTCCCCGAACATCGATCCCGACAAGGCGCCACCCGCGGTCAATCCACCCGCGCTGGTGGAGCAGGGCCGACAGCTCTTCTACTCGAAGTATGCCTGCCAGTCCTGTCACACAGCCAACACCAACACCGACAAAGGCTACATCGGCCCGGTGTTGGCCCAGGTGGGAACGCGGCTGCAACCAGCCTGGATCTATGCGTGGCTAAAGAATCCGCAGGCGCTGCGCCCCGGCACGATCGAACCTAACCAGAACATCAGTGATGAAGATGCCCGTGCGATGACAGCGTTCCTGATGACGCTGAAGAGCCCCGGCAAGCAGGAGGGAAAGCAATGACAAGGCGACCCGTTGCATGCGCAGTGCTGTTGCTGACGACTATTGGGACCGGATGCAAACACCCATCCACGTCCTCGTCTGGTCTGAAACCAACCGCCACCGGTTCGGCGATCGTCGTATCGAGCGGCGACAAGCAGGCGGCACCGACGGGATCGGTGCTGGCCAACCCGCTGGTCGTGCAGGTCAATGACGATCAGGGCAATTCGGTCACCGGGGCGCTCGTCGAGTTCCACGGTCCTGCGGGTGTGCTCTTCGATCCCGCTGCGGTGCTTACCGACTCCAGCGGTCAGGCCACCACGGCTGTCCGGCTCGGCACCATCGGCGGTCTCTATGAAGTCAGCGCCACCACCCCCGGAAAGTCACATCCCGTGACGCTGCAGATTGCGGAGACGGCGCTCGGTTATCAGCAGCAGCTTGGCTCTATTCTTCAGGACAAGTACTGTAGCCGTTGCCACGATCCGGAATCTTCCGCGGCGCAGGTCTCGAACTACGACAACCTCGCGGTGAAGCCGCATGCCTTCACCGACGGCAATACGTACAACAAGATGAGCAATGCGGACATGCTTTCGATCATTCAACATGGAGGCCCAGCGCTCAATCGTTCAGCGCTGATGCCGCCGTACGGCAACACGTTGAGCCCTACCGATGTTCAAGCTGTCATTGCCTACATCCGGGTCATGGCGGATCCTCCGTATCGACCTGCCGGGACCGTCTACGGGCAAAAGTAGCTCCGAGCCGTGTCTTTCGGTTGACTCCGCCGCTTTCCACGGCACCGATCGCTCCGTCAAATAACCGCCAGTACCGAACCGGTGCTGGCGGTTATCATGTTATATGCGACCCACGTAGCAACGGAGCCGAAGGATTCTCCTTCTGCGGCCATCGCGTGGACTCAGCACTGCGATTGGCTTCTACATGACGAACGAAGAGTTTATTCTTATCACCGGCGCGACGGGCTTTCTTGGCACCCAACTGGTGCATGAGATTCTGCAGCAGCAACCTCACGCCAGGCTCGCACTGCTCATCCGCGACCGGCCCGGACTATCAGGGCAGCAGCGCGCCGATGCGATCATTGCTCCCGATCAGCGCTCGCGCGTCGAGGTGTATTCCGGTGACGTCGGTCTACCCAACTGCGGGATTGACTCCGCAGTCTGGAGTCGCCTTTCTGCCGAGGCCACGCGCGTCATTCACTGCGCTGCGACCGTGCGTTTCGATCACTCGCTCGAGGAAGCTCGCCGCATCAACGTTGAAGGTACGCGCCGGGTTCTCGATTTCGCGACTGCTGCGCGTCAACTGCGCAGCCTTGCCTATGTTGGTACGGCGTATGTAGCTGGCGAGCGCGCGGATCTCGTCCGTGAGGGCGAGCTGGTGGTTGGCCAGACCTATCGCAACACCTACGAGCAGACCAAGGCCGAAGCCGAAGCATTGGTCCAGTCGCGCCTTGGATCGCTGCCTGGCGTGATTCTGCGTCCCAGCATCATCGTCGGCGATTCGCGCACGGGTGTCACCTCGAGCTTCAAGATGATGTACTGGCCGCTGAAGATCTACGCTCGCCGCTTGTGGCGTACCGTGCCTGGCTATCCCGATGCGGTGCTCGACATCGTGCCCGTTGATTTTGTTGCGACCGCGGTCGCGCAGCTTGCCTTCGACGAGGCGGCTCTCGGCAGCACCGTCCATCTCTGCGCTGGTCCTCGCGGCAGCGCGACGATTGCACAGGTTGCGCAGCGTGCATCCGAGTACTTCCACGTCCCGGAACCGCGTTACGTCGACCCCAAATTTTTCTTTGCCGCATTGCGGCCACTGCTTTTCATGGCGTTGTGGGGAAGCAAGCGCCGCGTGCTGCGTGACGGCCGTGCCTATCGCGACTACTTCACGATGCGCATGCAGTTTGATACCACGAATGCGGAGCGGCTACTCGGCCCGTCCGGTGTCTACCCGCCGCCGGTGCTCGACTATCTCGATCGCCTCTTTCACTACTGCGTCGCCAGCGAGTGGGGCCGCAAGCCTGTCGCAACCTCATGAACATCGTCCAGCGCCTCGAACTCTCACGTGACGGCAGCGTTACGGTGGCCAATCTCCTCGACGAGCTGCTGCGGCGCAAACGCGATTGCGAGGTCGCGGTCACCGAAGCCGGCCCCTATCGTCTTGCGGAATTGCACGCAGACGTTTGCTCCATGGACGCCTTCCTTCGCCGCTCCGTCGGACTTCGCCCCGGCCAACTCGTCGGCATCTATCGCACCAACGATCGCCGCTGCTTCCACTGGTTTCTAGCCATCATCCGCGCCGGAGGCATCGCTGTTCCGCTCAACCCGCAGCTCTCTCTTGCCGAGGTGCGGCGCATTCTCGGCGACAGCGGCACGGAGATTCTCGTTACCGATAAGGCTGTCTTCCAACGCAGCATCGCCGATCGCAGCGCTCTGCCTGTTCACACCTGGATCCAGGCCGATGACGAGGCCGACACTCTCGATGGATTTGTCCGCGCCAGCGTCACCGGACCATCTTTCCCACCGATAGCCGTTGATCCGGCCGCAACCGTGGCCATCTTCCACACCTCCGGGACCAGTGGCTTTCCCAAGGGCGCTGTTCTCTCCAGCAACGCGCTCCTGGGTGCGCGCTCCTCCACCGTGCTCACCGGCGTTCTGCTCGGCGCCAGCGATCTCGCGCTCATCGCTCTGCCGTGGTCGCACATCATGGCAGTCAGCATCGCGCTGTACGGTCTGATGGCGGGCATTCGCGGCTGTTTTCTCGATCGCTTCGACGTCGCCAGTGCCCTCGATCTCGCCGAGCGCTTCCGCATCACCGCCTTTGTTGGCGTCCCCGCCATGTTTGCCCGGCTGGTCGACAGCAACCCGGACCCCGCACGTCTCGCAAGCGTGCGTGTGTGGCTCTCTGCCAGCGACCATCTACCCTCCGAAGTCCGTCAGCGTCTGCGCGCGTATGGAGCACTGTTGCGCCTGCCCGGCGGCTGGCGCATTCCTCCCGTGCTGCTCAATGGCTACGGCATGGTCGAGCTTGGCGGTCTCGCCATGATGGGCGTGGAACTGTCGCTGTTGCCCGGCAGCGGCGACCTCTGCTTTCCCGTGCCGCCCTTTCACATTCGCGTGGTTGACGAGCAGGGAAGACCGGTACCCACCGGCGCGACCGGCGAGTGCCAGATCCGTCGCCGCGGGCTTGCTCCGCACTACTGGAAGGATGAAAAAGGCGAAGCCGAGAGCAGCGCCCTGCTGACCTCCGATGGCTGGTTGCGCACCGGCGACCTGGCGACGCGCAACCGCCTTGGGCTCATTCGCCTGGTCGGGCGCATCAAGGATGTCATCAAGTCCGGCGGCTACTCGGTCTACGTCCGTGAGTTGGAAGAGGCCGTGCTCGCGCATCCCGCCGTCGCCCGCGCCGTTGCGTTCGGCCTTCCCCACAAGGAGATGCACGAGATTCCCGCCGCGGCTGTCGAACTGCACAGCGGCGCTGCGACCAGCGAGCAGGCCCTGATGGACTTCTGCCGCCAGCAGCTTGCGGCCTACAAATCGCCACGCCGCATCTGGATCTTCGCTCCCGGCACGCTCCCGCAGAATCATAACGGGAAGTTGCTCCGCCGCGTGCTGCGCGAGCAGTTCTCCAAAGAGACAGGCTCACCGGCCAGCGGAACATAGTTCTGCGGCCGCGGCCCAATCCACCCGGCTTCTCAGCTCGTGGCGGCCAAAGCCTCGGGAGCGCGGGTCATCGCCACGGCGGCTGGAACCAGTGTCTGTGGCGTGGCGGCCAACACCCCAGGAGCAGCGGCCGTCACCATCTCCAAAATAGAATCGATCACCAAATCCGGTTCGTCGAGATGAATCCAATGCTCGCTCTCATGCGCGATCACCTGCTGCACATTGTCGCCAATCTGGAGCAGGCACTCCTTGGACAGCGGCTGCGATTTTCCGGGCGTCAACAGCAGCACGGGGATTCCACGAATCGGCCCTGAGCTCAGCATCTCCCGCACGCTCTCCGGCACGGCCTCCACATGGTTGTGCATCCCAGCGTAATATCCAGGCCGCGACCAGTGAGCCGCTACGGCGGGCCAAACCTCCTGCGGCATCTTGTTCACCTCGCCTCTCACTCGCCCGAGGACATGTTTGCCTCCATTGCCAGCCGCGCCAGCCAGCCGCTCCGCCAGGTTTCCCGAGCGGCACAGCAGCGAGGTCACCGCCAGCCGCGCCAGTCCCAGCCGCGCAATCGGAATCGCATAGTTGGTGAGCTTCATGCCGCGATTCAGCAGCGCCTGCTTGGTCGGATCCAGTGGCGGCCACTCCTCGCAACGCATCGGGTCCACCAGCACGACGCTGCTCACCTCATCCGGATACAGCAGCGCGAACTTCCGCATCACCAGGCCGCCGAACGAGTGTCCCACCAGGACATAGGGAGGCTTGATTCCAGCGCCCTCCAGCATCGCATGCAGTTCCGCGGCAATGTTACCCGGCGTCCGCCTTGTCTGCGACGGGCTGCTCCAGCCAAGGCCGCTGCGGTCGTACGACGCAGTGAATGCGAACCGCGAAACCCGCTCCTGCACATGGAACCAGTTCAAATTCGTAGCCGCAATCCCCGACTCGAAGATCACCGGCGCGCCGCCAGATCCCTTCTCGAGCAGGTACAGCCTGCGTCCTTCTCCGATATTGATCCACCGTCCATTGCTCGCATAACGCAACCGGTCATAGTGCGCGCCCAGCCACTGATACATGAAACCCGTTGCGACCAGAGCCGCCATTAAGCCAATCATCCAGAGAAGATAGTGCATGCACCGTCCTAAAAATGCGTAAGTTGTTCCGAACTGAAATCCTTGTTGCCGAGGTGTGCTCTAGGCGTGCCGTGCTCGATTATAAGCAGAGTCGAGCCGCTTTGGCCTTGCAGTTTCGCCTCCACCTGGCTCGCCGACCAGACACCCTCGGTACGCCGCAGCCCATAAGACGTAAACTCCTTCACCGTCCCGTGGCCCTTCAACGTCTTTTCCACGTACACCGGGAAGCTGCTTGTTGCATCCAGCCAGCTCTTCACCTCGGCGTAGTGCGTCCTGTCCTCTGCTCCCGGAGTGCTCTGCAGCAGGTCGCACATCCGCGCCCCGAACTTCACCGTTCCCATGTCCTTCTGGCCCGTCCAGAAGTAATATGAGTCGACGAAATCCTCGTAGCTGAATCCCTCCCCAAGCGGCCCCGTACTCCACTGATCAAACGGCAGCACGCGCGCCGCCGCATCGCCCGGACGCGCAATCTGTATCGTCGTCGCTCCTCCCGGACGCATCTCGATCAGCGCATGGACCCGCGCCTGCGCGGGCGAATTCACCTCCAGTAGCACCCGCAACATGCCCGGAAACCAGTGCGCCTTGATGCTGATGCCGTCACTGGTCCGGGCTCCACTTGCGTCCACGCGCACCAGGCGTCCACTCAGTCGATAGTCCGCGGTCGTGATCTGCGCGCGCGCTGCTGCCAGCGATCCCGGAACATCCGCGCTCCGTGCTACCCCCGGGAAGAGCATCGCTGCCGCCAGCGTCAGAGCTCCTGATCTCATGCTTCGACCTTCCCATCCCGCATACGAATCAGCCGCGGCGCGGCCCGCGCAATCTCCTGCTCATGCGTCACCACGATCAGCGACATCCCCCGCCGCCGCTGCAGCCCGATCAGAATCTCCATGATGTGCGCTGAGTTCACGCTATCCAGATTTCCGGTCGGCTCATCGGCCAGCAGAATCTCCGGATCGTTCGCCAGTGCCCGTGCCACCGCCACCCTCTGCCGCTCTCCTGCCGACAACTGGTTGGGATACTGTTCCGCCCGGTGCCCCATGTCCATCTCCTCGAGCAACGCCCTGGCCCTCGCTGCGCGGTCCGCTCGTGGGTGGTTCAGCGCCAGCATCGGCACCTGCACATTCTCGATCGCCCGCAACGTTGGCAGCAGGTGAAAGGCCTGGAAGACGAATCCAACGCTCTCGGCCCGATACGAATCCAGGTCCGTCGCCGTGCACAGCCTCGCGTCTCTAAACCGAACCTCACCACTGGTTGGACGGTCCAATCCGCCCAACAGGTGCAGCAGCGTGGACTTACCGCTGCCGCTCTGTCCGGTGATCACGACGTACTCCCCTGCGGCGATCTTGAGGTCCACACCGCGCAGCGCCTCGATGCGTCCTTCGTCGTAGCTCTTATGGAGATCGCGTACTTCGAGCGTTGCATCAGACATGCCGCAGAGCCTCCACCGGAGCTAGTTTTGCTCCGCGCCACGCCGGCAGCGCCCCGGCCGCCAGTCCGGCCAGTACAGCAAGCCCCAGAGCCTCCACGGCCAGCGCCCACGGAAACGACGAAGATGCGATACTCGCCGTTTGCGGCAGTATCGCCAGCACATGCAGCGCGCACCATCCCAGCACGATGCCCAGCAGTCCACCGCCCAAACCCAGCAGCCCTGCCTCCAACTCAATCAGCACCAGCACCTGACGCCGCTTCCAGCCCAGCGAACGCAAAACGCCGATCTCCCGCGTGCGCTCAAACACGGACATTGCCATCGTGTTGGCGATGCCCAGAATACCGATCAGCAACGCAATCAATGACGTGCCCCACGCAGAACCCTGCGCCATGCGCACAAATTGATTATTGTTGGCGCGCTCGGTTGCCGGCATCGCGCGCAGCCCCGGCAGTGCGGCCTCGATCTCGGCCTGCGCCTCTTTCCTATACGCCTCCGCACTCATGCCACGAGGTGTCGGACGCAACCGCACGTGGTACGTCGAGACTTTTCCCTGCATGCTGCTCAGTTGCTGCAACTGGTCCAGCGGCATGATCACCGCCCCGGCCTCCAGCCCCGAGCCGCCATGGTAGATCCCCACCACCTTGAACGGCGTACCCTGAATCTCCATCGTATCGCCCACCTGCTTCTTCAGATCCTCAGCCAGCAGATCGCCCAGCATCACCTCCGCCTGGCCATCCTGGAAACGCCTGCCTGAGAGCACCTTCAAGGACTGAAACTCGAACGAATCAGCCTTCCACCCATACACCAGCGCATTCACCTCCGGCGTCAGGTCCATCAAGTTGTAGATCATCGGCGTAGCCTGGGCCACTACCGGCAGCGCCTTCAACTTCGCCCCCGCCGCCTCGTCCACCGACGTATTCAGAAACGTCTGCTGGATCACCGCAATGTCAATGCCGCTGCTCGAGTAGATGCTCTGCCAGCCCTGTTCAAACGCATGCGAAAATCCCACCAAACCCACAAATGCTCCAATGGCCATGCCAATCCCGCACAGGGTCAGCAGACTTCTCAGCCGTCGCCGCTTCAAATTCTTCCACACAAATCCGGTGAACGACAGGGGAGACGCCATGAACTCGGAGGTAATCCTTGTATCTGCGGATTAAAAAAGGGCAGGCTTATAGTTTATTCAGCGCCCAACGGCTTGTCCAACCAGCCCTTGCCCCTTATCCGTTTCGCTAAACAGCCTTGCGCTGGAACGTTGTCTTCTTCGTGTTCGCAAACGAATCCTTCGCCTTGAACACCGCCGCCGACGCCCCGGGAAGCGGCTTCGCACCACTCTTCACGGAGGCCGCCTTCTCGCGCAACGACTGTAGTTTCTGCGCCTTGCGGCTCAGCCCGCCGACCTTCACTCCGCCTGCTTTGGGAACAAAATCACTCATACTCAAATCCTCTCACGAGCCACCGTCTTTTCGGTGCTGATTTGCCGGGCAGCCGCCATCGTGTCAGTTCCGATGGCCCTCCCTCAGCCCCCAATCTATCAACCAGCAGCCCTCTCCGACAAACCAGACAAGCCGACCGCTCGGCTCAGCAGAAGAAAACTCCTGTCGCGCTGCAGCCATGGAACCAAACGCGATTCATCCCCGTACTCCTCGATGGCCGTGATATATTCCGGCTACTGTAGTCCTTCAGCACCATCCACATCGGAGGGTAGCGCGTGGCACTCACCATCTCTGGTCTCTCCAAGACCTACCCCAACGGCGTCAAAGCTCTCAGGAATCTCTCCCTCACCATCGGCAACGAGATGTTTGGTCTGCTTGGCCCCAACGGCGCCGGCAAGTCCTCGCTCATGCGCACGGTGGCCACGCTGCAGGACCCCGACTCCGGCTCCGTCACCCTCGACGGCATCGACGTCCTCAAGGACAAGAACGCCGTCCGCCGCGTCCTCGGCTATCTGCCGCAGGAGTTCGGCGTCTACCCCCGCATGTCCGCCCTCGACATGCTCCATCACCTCGCCATCATGAAGGGCATCTCCAACAAGACCGAGCGCAACCAGATGGTCGACGCGCTGCTGAACCAGACCAATCTCTGGGCCGCGCGCAAGAAGTCACTCAGCACCTACTCTGGCGGCATGAAGCAGCGTTTCGGCATCGCGCAGGCCCTGCTCGCCAATCCCAAACTCATCATCGTCGACGAGCCCACCGCGGGCCTCGATCCCGCCGAGCGCAACCGCTTCCTCAATCTCCTCAGCTCCATCGGCTCCAACGTCACCGTCATCCTCTCCACCCACATCGTCGACGACGTTCGCGAGCTCTGCCCGCGCATGGCCATCATCGCCAGCGGGCAGGTCCTGCTCGAAGGCTCGCCCGCCGCAGCCCTTGATCTGCTCAACGGAAAAATCTTCTCAAAAGTCGTTGCCACCGACGACGAGCTGCGCGCCCTCGAAGCCTCCTTCAGCGTCATCTCAACCCATCTTGTCGGCGGCCTTCATGAAGTCCGCATCTACGCCGGCACCAATCCCGGCGCAGACTTCAAGCCCGTCGACTCTGGCCTCGAAGACGTCTATTTCCTCAACCTCGCCACCCAAGCTGCCAGTCAGGCCGCGAACTGATTCACCTCGGGCCATCCGCATCTATCCGCATCCATTCGGAGACACAGGGTCATCCATGGCACAGTTCTGGGAATTCTTTACCTTCGAGCTAAAGCTCCGCGCAAAGAGCCTCTCCACCTACGTCTACTTCGCGCTCTGGTTCTTCCTCAGCTTCCTCTGCATCGCCGCGGAAGACTTCCTCAACACCGGCAACGACAAGGTACTGCTCAACGGCCCGTTCGCCACCACCGCCATCTACATCATCTTCAGTTTCTTTGGCTGCATCGTCATCGCCGCCCTCTTCGGCACCTCCATCCTGCGCGACTTCCAGCGCGACACCTACCAGATCATCTTCACCAAGCCCATCACCAGGTTCGCGTATCTGGGCGGCCGCTGGGCAGGTTCGTTCGTCACGACGGTCCTGGTCTTCACCGGCCTCATCTTCGGTGAAGCTGCCGGAACCCTCGCCCCCTGGGCAGACCACACCCGCATCGCGCACGGCGCCTTCCACTGGTACGTGCATGCCTTCCTCATCGTCACCGTCGTTCAAATCTTCTTCCTCGGCTCCATCTTCTTCACCATCGCCGCTCTCACCCGCAAGCTCTTCGTCGTCTATCTGCAGGGCGTCGTCTTCTTCGCCGTCTATCTCGTCATCAACGCCATCTTCAACGCCACCCGCTCGCTGGAGCACTTCTGGTCGGCCATCTTCGACCCCGTCGGCCTCCGCCTCCTCGACGCCGTCACCCGCTACTGGACTCCCGTCGAACAGAACACCCTGCAACTCCCCTGGTCCGGCGTCTGCCTCTACAACCGTCTCGTCTGGATGGGCGTTGGCGTCCTCAGCCTCATCGTCGTCTACGCTCTCTTTCCGCTCTCGGTTGAAACCCTCACCTCCGTCTCGCAAGGCCGCCGCGCCGCCCGCGAACGCGAAAACGATGCCTCCGCCGCACAGGGCGCCCGCTCGCTCGTGGCTGCGCGTCTGCCCATCATCCATCAGGTCTTCAACGCCTCCACCACCCTCGCGCAGTTCGTCTCACTCACGCGCATCCGCATCAGGAACATCTTCACCGAGCTTCCCTTCTGGGCCATCTTCTGCGTCATGGTGATGTACGCCATGCTCCAAGGCCACTTCGCCGGCCACTTCCAGGACCAGAACGTCTATCCCGTCACCTTCCTCATGCTCGACGCTGTTCGCGGCAACTCCTTCATCCTCCTCCTCGTCGTCGCCACCCTCTACGCCGGCGAGCTCGTCTGGCGCGAGCGCGACACGCACTTCGACGGCATCCACGACGCTCTCCCCATGCGCGAATCCACCGACTGGCTCTCCAGGCTCGCCGCCCTCGCCGCCATCGAACTCGTCCTCCTCACCGTCGTCATGCTCTGCGGCATCCTCAGCCAGACCTTCGCCGGCTACTTCCACTACGAACTCATCGAATACTTCAAAGAGCTCTACGTCATCGTCTTCCCGCAAGTCCTCATCTACACCCTCTTCGCGCTGTTTCTACAGACCGTCCTCAAGAACAAGTTCATCGGCCACGGCATCGTCATCGGCAGCTTCGTTCTGCTCGCCGTCCTGCAGGCCCACGGATGGGAAGACACCCTCTACCTCTTCGGCAACACGCCCAGCTACACCTACTCGGACATGAACGGCTACGGCCACTTCGTCCCTGCTCTCTTCTGGTCCATCACCTACTGGCTGTCCATCGCGGCCTTCCTGGGTGTGCTCTCCATCGGCCTCGCCATGCGCGGCGCAGACGACGGCTGGGCAGCCCGCATGCGTCTCTTCCGTCACCGAACTCCGCGGCTCATGCCCGCAGCGGTGGCCTTCGTGCTCATCGCCATCGGCAGCGGCTCCTGGTACTTCTACAACACGCACGTCCTCAACGAATTCCTCAGCGCGCCGCAGCGTCGCGACATCCAGGCCCAGTACGAGCGCGACTTCAAGAAGTATCAGTTCCTCCCGCAGCCCAAGGTCATCGCCGTCGACGCCAACGTCGACATCTACCCCGAGCACCGATCTTTCTCCGGCACCGGCCACTACGTTCTGCAGAACAAGACCGCCGCGCCCATCTCCCAGATCCACATCGTCGACACCCAGCAGTCCATCTCCAACGTCCGCTTCGATCGCCCCTTCCACAAAGTCTCCTCCTCGAAGCGCGATCTCTACACCATCTACGCGCTCGATCAACCCCTCGCGCCCGGCGAGAAGCTCAACATGAACTTCTCCGTCGGCTACAACTCGCGCGGCTTCCGCGACGGCGGCGAGCGTCCCGAACTTGCCTACTCCGGAACCTTCTTCGATGTCGGATATTTCCCCACCATTGGCTACGACCCCGGCTTCGAGCTCACCGATCCGCGCCGCCGCCGCGAACAACACCTCGGTCCCGTCACCGATCTTCCCCAGCGCGGCGACCCCCTCGGCAGCCGCACCAACCTCTTCACCAAGGACTCCGACTGGATCACCTACAACACCGTCGTCAGCACCTCCGACCACGACTCCGAAGGCAAGCCCCAGATCGCTCTCGCACCTGGCTACCTGCAGCGCGACTGGCATCAGAATGGCCGCCACTACTTCGCCTACAGCATGGGCGACGTCAAAACCCTCGACTTCTTCGCCTACGTCTCCGCCCGCTACGACGTCAAACGCGACGTCTTCCAGGGCGTCAACGGCCCCATCAACATTGAGGTTTACTACGATCCCCACCACCCCTACGACGTCGACGACATGATTGCCTCGTCCAAGGCCGGCCTCGCCTACTACGAGAGAAATTACAGCCCCTTCGAGTTCAAGCAGTTCCGCATCCTCGAGTTTCCACGCTACCGCGCCTTCGCGCAGTCATTCCCCAACACCGTTCCCTATGCCGAGTCCGGCTTCATCGGCCGCGTCGTCAATCCCCAGGAAGACATCGACCGCACGTACTTCGTCACCGCGCACGAGCTCGCCCATCAATGGTGGGGCCATCAGCTCATCGGCGGCGCCGTCGCCGGCTCCAACATGATGTCCGAATCCCTCGCCGAGTACTCCGCCCTGCGCATCGCACAGAAGAAATACGGCGACGATCAGATGCACAAGTTCCTCAAGCACGAGCTCGACGGCTACCTCCGCGGACGCGCCTCCGAAGCCCACAAAGAGCCGCCCATCGTCCTCGTACAGCGCGAAGCCTACGTCTGGTATCAGAAGGGGTCACTCGTCATGTACGGCCTCGCCGACTTCATTGGCGAAGACAAAGTCAACCTCGCCCTGCACAACTTCCTCATGCAATATCGCTACGCCAACGCGAGCGACAATCAGGACGCCCCCTACCCCGACACCCGCCAGTTCGTCGCCGCTCTGCGCGCGCAAACACCGCCTGAGTATCAGTACTACATCACCGACGCCTTCGAGAACATCGTCCTCTACGACAACAAGGCCCTCACCGCCACCTACGTCAAGACCCCCGACAAAAAATACAAAGTAACCCTCACCGTGCAGGCCAGAAAGTTAAAGTCCGACGGCTCCGGCAACGAAACCCCCATGCCGTTCGCCGACTACATTGACATCGGCGTCTTTTCCGGCAAGAAGGGCCACGAGAAGACTCTCTATCTGCAGAAGAAAAAGTTCACGCAGCCAAAGCAGACCTTCGAGATCGTCGTAGACCAACTTCCCACCCGCGCCGGCATCGACCCCATCAACAAGCTCATCGACCGCATCCCCGACGACAACACCATCGACGTCACCAAACCCTGAAGCTCTGCGCTCACGTTAGTTGCCAGCGATAGATCGCAACAAACGCAGCCAGCGACAGCATCGCTGCAATCACCGCCACCAGGTTCATATCGACGACAAGCGTTCGCGCTCCGACCACCACCCGTAGCGGCTGAATCCCATTCACATCCGACAGCGCTCCACCAAACCACGCTCGTCCCGCAAACGAGAGCAGAAACGCAGCCGGTGACAGTGCCGCAAGCGCCACCGCCATATAAAACCCACGCTCCGCATCCACCCACGGTCCCCAGATCAGTGCCACCTCAACGACCGCCAGCAGAACCATCGTGAGCGTCTGCCACACCACATGAAATCGCGCATGCCGCACCCACGCCGGGTTCGTCGCGTGCGTCCGATTCAGATCAATCAGAGGCGTCGCAATCCCTTGAATTCCGCACAGCAGCGCAAGCAGTATCCGCGCAACCCATCGATGATCCACGGTTTACTCTCCACCCCGGCAAGGGATTGCAGCAGTCTGGCACGCACTCATCCCACTACCACGGCAAGCGGGTTTTCCGGACGTTCCTGTGGACAGTCCCTGCACGGCAGCGTCATCACCAGTCGCGCTCCACCGTCGCTCCGGTTCGATGCCGAAACCGTTCCGCCATGCGCGCGCGCCACCGCCTCCACAAACGCCAGCCCCAGCCCATGGCCGCTTGAGTACTTCCCCTTCACTCGTTGCTGGAACATCTCGCTTCCCACCTCTTCACCAAATCCTGGCCCATCATCTTCCAGCATCAGGGTCGCAAAACCCTTCTCCGTCTGGAGATAGATCATGATCGTGCATGCAGCCGGCAGGTGCTTCAGTTCGTTGTCCAGCAGGTTTGAAACCGCGCGATGAATCAGCGCCGCATCAGCGAATACCTTCACCGCACCTGCGCTCCGCAACTGCATCCGCAACCCGCGTTCCGACATGCAGGGTTCATACAGGTCGATCATCACGCGAATCATCTCATCCAGATCAATCACCGAACGCGTGAGCCGCAGCGCATCTGCTCTCGCCTCGGCCACATCCAGAGACGCATTCAGGAACTCCGTCAGCCGGTCCAGCTCGTCAATCGCAGACACCACCATCAGCTCTCCCTGCGCGCTTCGGCTGCTTTTGGAAAGTGACATCTCGAGCTTCCCTCGAATAGCCGTGAGTGGACTTCGCAGATCATGCGCCAGAGCATCCGTGATCGTGTGCAACTGGTGTACTGAACTTTCGATGCGATCCAGCATCCGGTTCAGCGTCAGCGCCAGTTGGCCCACCTCGTCGTTGTACTTCGTCGTTGGCACCCGGTGGCTCAGATCGGATTCTCCAATGCGTGACGCTGCTTCGGTGATCTCACGCACATAGCCCAGCATGCTTCCGGTTGTGTAGAAGACGATCCCGAAGCCAAACAGAACAATGAGCACGTTCAGCGACACAAAGCGCAGCAGCAAATTGCGCAGCACCCGCAATTCATCCCTCTCCGAAAGCCCCAGGTAGATGAATCGGCCATCGTCCATTCGCGTTGCGACCACCCGAAACGGTATAGAGAAACCCTGCACATTCAGATGAAAGGGAACATCCGGTACGACCGTGCTGGCGCGAATCGCACTCAGGTTGGCCTGTCCGTTGCCTGCACCAACCCAAAGCGTTGCAGGCCCCGTCGGCCCGGCCTGAAGAAAGAACACCGAATCGTTCTCACTGCGTTCGCCGGGATATTTATTGGGTACTTCGTTGCTTGCCAGTTCCGCGACTTCACTCACCACGCGGTCATAGAGGCGATCTTTCGGCGTTCGCTCCGCCACATCCCCCAGCACCTCGACTTCGCCCGACAGCCAGGCATCACTGCGGCGCTGGATATCATTGGCCACGAACCGATACAGCGTAGCGAACACCAGCGAGGCCCCCAGTGCAAACGCCAGCGTCGCCCACAGCGAGATCCGCCACGCAGCGCTGCGCAACCGCTTGCGTTCAACCTTTGAGGACATACCCCACACCTCGCAGCGTCTTGATCAGGGGCTCGCGGCCCTCCGTATCGACCTTTCCGCGCAACCGGTAAATATGTACATCCACCACGTTTGTGTCTGGCTGAATGCGCATCCCCCACACCTCAGCCAGCAGCATCGACCGCGTCACGACGCGCCCCGCATGCCGGCACAGGTACTCCAGCAGCACAAACTCCTGCGGGCTCAGGTTCAGTAGCTCGCCGCTGCGCGACGCCCTGCGTTTCAGCAGATCCAGTTCCAGATCGCCAACCTGCAAGCTGGTCGGCCCCGTGCCAGCCGCCGCATTTCTCTTCAGCAGATTCCGCAGCCTCGCCAATAACTCCGCGAGCGCAAACGGCTTGGTCAGATAATCATCGCCGCCCTGCTCCAGTCCCGCCACGCGATCGTCCACCGAACGCCGCGCCGACAGAATCAACACCGGGCTACTCACGCCCAGCCGCCGCAGCCGCAGAATCAGATCGATTCCATCCTGGTCCGGCAGGCCAAGGTCAACAATCAACGCATCATAGACCCTCGACGAGGCGTGGATCTCCGCTGTCTTTCCATCTTCCGCAACGTCCACCTCGTAACCGGCTTCCGTCAGCGACGTCTCCAGAAAATGTTGAATCTCGAGTTCATCCTCAACCAATAGAAGTCGCATGACCCGATGGTAATCTATCCTTGTCTGTTTGAGCGCAATGGACGTTCCAGCCCATGAACAAATCGTCATCGCCCATTCCATATCTTCGACGCTACTAATCGGAATCAAGTGCGTCTGATAGTACAGAGCACGCGCGTGCTGCAGGGCCTGGGTGCAATCTCACAACTTACTGTCTCGGAGGCTTCCAGGGCCATTTTTCTTTCCGAGTAGGCAACGCGGGACACCCCATGAATGATGAACATCACAAAAGTTTAGCCAGCACCTTCACTGATTCTTTTCCCCTCCCCGCAGATACCGAGCCTCATCTCCGGGCAGCGCTTGATCGCGTCCTCAACAATCCCGGCAGCCTCGTGCGCCCCCAGATCGTTGCCAAGATGTTCGCCGGCTACGGCCTCCCCGCAGCTCACGCCACCGAACTCGGCTTCGCTCTCGAATACTTCCACACCGCCTCTCTCCTCTTCGACGATCTGCCCTGCATGGACGACGCGCTGCACCGTCGCGGCGCACCCTGCATCCACGCTGAGTTCGGAGAGGCCGAGGCCATCCTCGCCGCCCTCGCTCTCGTCAACCGCGCCTATGGGCTCACCTGGAAGTGCGTCTTTGGCTGCGGTCGTGGCCGCGAGATGCGCGCTCTCGAATACATCGAGCGCTACCTCGGCGTCGGCGGCCTGCTCAACGGTCAGAGCATGGACATCAACTACGGTTCATTGCACGCAGCCAACTCGCCGCGCACCGATCACACCGTCACCGAGTCCATTGCCATGGGCAAGACCGTCTCGCTCATTCGTCTCACCCTGGTTCTCCCCGGCATCCTCGGCGGCGCTTCTCCTGCCGAGCTGCAACTGCTCGATCGCGTTGCGATCTGCTGGGGCCTCACCTATCAGATCGTCGACGACCTCAAAGACATCCTCCAGAGCCCTGAGGAAAGCGGCAAGACCGTCTCGCGCGACATCTCCATGGGTCGCCCGAATATCGCTCTTGCCATTGGCGTCACCGGCGCCGTGCATCGTCTCCAACGCCTTATCCGCATGGGCGATCGCATGCTCGACCGCCTCGTTGTCCTCCGCCCCGGAGTTGCTTTCCTTCAGGAGCTGCGTGTCCAATTGGATGCAGAGGCCGCTGAAATCATCGACAACGCCTGCGAAAGCTTCGCCCCGGCCTCCCTTCAGGGAGCAGCATGATCTTCCTCAAGCTGATTCTTACCAATCTGCTGCGGCATCGTATTCGATCGTTGATCAGCATCGCCGGCATCGCCTTCTCTGTCGCCGCGATGCTTACCATCGTGACCATCCTGCAGGGAGCCGTCGGCATGTTCTCCGGCATCCTCTCCAGCGATAGTCAGATCATCGTATTCGAGCGCAACGTCTCCGACCTCTTCTTCAGCAACGTCCCTGCCAGCGCCCTCACCGAAATCTCCACCTGGCCCATCGTCCAGCACGCTGACCCGGTCTTGTTCGGCGTCGTCACCAGCTCCGACCACCCCATCATCACCTGCTTCGGCATCACCGCCGCCGACGCCCGTCTGCGCAAGGCCACATGGCTCGAAGGCTCTCGTGCCAACTTCGCCCGCCAGCCCGACGATGTCGTCCTCGGCCAGCGCGCCGCTGAATTTCTTCACGCGCATCTCAACAGCTCGGTCGCCATCGGCAACGGTACCTTCCACGTCGCTGGCATCATCCAGACCGCGAACGGCTTCGAAGACGGCGGCGTCTTCATGCCTCTCCCCGCCGCGCAGGACTTCTTCCACAAGCCCGGAGCCTCATCGGTTATCACCATCAAGCTCTCTGATAAAAAATTCGTCGACGAATTCAAGCAACGCATCAAGGCCCACTATCCCGACCTCATCGCCCTTGAAGACGCAGAGTTCACCCGCTCCTACTCGCAGTTCAAAATCCTCAAAGCCACGGCCTGGACCGTTGGTGGCTGCGGCCTGCTGCTGGGCGGCCTTGGCGTCGCCAACACCATGATCATGTCGGTCTTCACGCGCATCCGCGAGATCGCCATCCTGCGCGTCAACGGCTTCTCCAATCTCCAGATCGCCACCATGATCTTCGGTGAGTCGGCGCTCGTCTCGGTCTTCGGAGCCATCACCGGCCTTCTGCTTGGCGCAGCCTTCCTCTGGGTGCTCAAATTAATCCCAGCCCTCCACGGCTACGTCGACGTCACCATTCAGCCCTTCATCGTCCTCACCGTCATCGTGCTTGCCTTCCTCACCGGAGTCGCCGGTGCGCTCTATCCCGCCATGTACGCCATGCGCATCCGAGCGGTGGAGGCGCTGCGTTTCGAATGAAGCCTCCCACCATCCATCCCATCGAGCCCCGCATCGTCCTCCGTGCCTCCGAGGTCTGGAAGAGCTACGACGATGGCTCCATCACCGTCCTCAAGGGTGTCGACTTCGCAGCCCGTGAAGGTCAGACTGTCGCACTCTGCGGTCCCTCCGGCTGCGGCAAGAGCACGCTCCTGCACCTCCTCGGCGGTCTCGACGAACCCGACCGCGGCAGCGTCGCCGTCAACAGCACCGAGCTCAGCCGCCATCGCAGCCGCCTGAATCTCCTGCGCTACGACATCGGCTTCGTCTTCCAGCTCCACAACCTCATCCCCGATCTCACGCTCCAGGAAAACTGCCTCATCCCCACCGTCGCCGCCGGCATCAACCGCGGTGCCGCACTCGCCCGGCTCAAGCATCTCACCGATCGCACCGGTCTCAGCCACCGTCTCCACCACCGCATCCAGAAGCTCTCCGGCGGCGAGCGCCAGCGCACCGCCCTCTGCCGCGCCCTCATGAACTCCCCCCGCATCCTGCTCGCCGACGAGCCCACAGGCTCCCTCGACGAGGAGACCAGCTCCACCGTCTTTCAACTGCTCCTCGACATCGCCGCCACCGAAGGCGTTACCCTCGTCATGGCGACCCACGATCGCGCCCTCGCCGCCCGCTGCGACCGCCTCGTCGATATGCACGATGGGAGGATTCGTGAGCCCCAGCCCGACTAGCCCGGCCCCAAGCTCCACCCTCCCCCACAACCGCACGCACTCCCCGGCGGTCACCCCCACCACTGCCGTCATCCAGAGCGCAGCGAAGGATCTCCGTATTTCTCCTTCCGATGCGGTTCCGGGCCGCCTCACCGCAACCACCACCGCCCCGCACCCCTACGCCATCACCGCCTGGCACTCGCTCGCGTGGCTCACCTTCGCCAATGCAATCGGCGTCCTGCTCGCCGTCATGCTGCTCTTCCCGGCCACCAACCGCCTCTTCGACACCTTCACCTACGGCCGTTGGATCACCGTTCACCTCGAGCTTGAACTCTATGGCTGGTCGAGCATCCCACTCCTCGCCTTCCTCTTCAAGGTCTACGCCGTCGACCGCGAGCCCGCAGCCCGATGGGCCCGCCCCATCCTCTGGATATGGTCCACCGCCCTCGCCGTCGGCGCTTTCACCTGGATCACCGGCCACACCAGCGGCAAGCTCTTCCTCGACTGGACCGGCTACTCCCGCATCCTCTTCCCGCTCGCCGTCCTCGCGGTCTGGCTTCTGCTCGCCTACGCCTTCGCATGCTCTACGCAAAACGCACGCATCGCCAAACTCATCGGTCTCGCGCTGCTGCTTCTGGTCCCCATCCTCCTCTACATCTCCGCGAGCCCCAATCTCTATCCCCCCATCAACCCGGCCACCGGCGGACCCACCGGCGCCAGCCAGCTTGAGTCCACGCTGGTCGTTGTCGCCATCCTGCTGCTGCTCCCCTTTGGCCTCACGCACCGCAAGGCTCCGCGCTCCCGCACCGTCCGCTCCCACACCATCACTGCGTCGTGGATCATCTTCGCCGCCGAATCTCTCCTCTGCCTGGGCCTCGGCCGCGCCGACGTCAGCAACCATCGCCCCACGCAATACATCTCGCTCGCCAGCCTCCTCGTCTGGATCCCGCTTATCCCCGCCTACTTCGCCGCCTTCGCCTGGCACCCCAACACCCGCCGCTGGCGCCTCGCCTTTCTCTGGTGGTGGGCGCTGCTCGTGCCCACCGGCTGGGCGCTCTTTCTCCCCGCCGTCCTCGACCACTTCAAGTTCACCGACGGCCTCGTCGGCCACTCCCTCATGGCGATGGCCGGCTTCGTCACCGCCTTGCTCATCTTTGTCCTCGTCGAACTCCTCGGCGACGGCGGCTGGATCTTCAACCGCACCTGGTCCTTCCACGCCTGGAACTTCGGCGTCTTCGCCTACATCGCACTGATGTTCCTCGCCGGCTGGCGCGAGGGCTCCGACCCCTCATTCACCATCCTTCCCGGCACCGCCCGCAACCTCCTCTACGCCGGCCGCCTCCTCGTCGGCGTCCTCATGTTCCTGGCCTCCGCCGAGTGGCTCCTCGCCGCCTCCCAACTCCTCCGCGAGTCCTCCACCTCACAGCCATCCCTCCCGGAGACCGCCGCATGAAACCCCGCACCCTCCTCTTCGCCTACCAACTCCTCCTCGGCGCATCCGACACCTCCACCGGCGTCCTTCTGCTCATCGCCCCCGCACTCACCCTGCGTCTCATGCGCCTGCACGCTGCGCCAGACACTCTCCCATTCCTCTCCTACATCGGAGCCTTCGTTCTCTCCGTCGGCATCGCCTGCTTCTATGGCGCATGGCTCACCACCGTCCGCGGCTTCGCCGCCCGGCTGGAGGTCGTCTGGCTTCTCACCGCCATCAGCCGCGCCAGCGTAGCCCTCTTCGTCCTCGCGAGCGTCTTCACCCACGCACTCGAACCCGGCTGGCTCAGCGTTGCTCTCTCTGACGGCGCCTTCGCACTCCTCCAACTCATCGGCCTCGCCAAACACTGGCTCCCCAGCATCGAAGCCACTCTACCCACAGCGCCATGACCCCCACCGACCAGCACGCCGCCGCCACCTCCCAGCCCACCTCCGGCTGGAGCGGCGTCGCGCTCATCGCGATCACTTACGTCTACTTCCTCATCTTCGCGCAGTTCGCCTTCCTCCACCGCCTCGCCCAGCTCAACATCGCCGACGCACACCTCAAAGCGGTCATGGCCGCCATGGCCCTCGGCGGAATCCTCTTCAGCCTTCTCGCTCCCCGCACCGAAATCCTTGCGGCCCCGCGGCCACGCTTGCAACTAGCCCTCACCCTCTGCGCCGCCGCAGCCCTCCTCACGCTGCTCCCGCTCAATCTCCCCGCCAGCATCGCCGCCGCCTTCCTCATCGGAGCCTCCCTCGGCACGCTCACCGTCACCCTGGTCACGCATCTCCGCCTCTGGCTCGGCGCGTCCAACCCGCTACTCAAAGTCGGCCTGGGCACTGGCCTCGGCTACCTTCTCTGCAACTTCCCGCCGCTCTTCACTGCCTCTTCCGCAACCCAATCCCTCACCGCCGCCATACTTTGCCTCGCCGCCGTCTTTGTGGCCTCAGCTTCGTCGTCGCAACCCGCTGTCCTCTCTACCGAAGCCGTACGTTCTCATCGTTCTGCGCAGCGTAGAGCCCTGCAGTCCATAACTCCCACCTTCCCGCAAGTTCTCCTGGCCTTCACCGCGCTCATCTGGCTGGACTCCGCGGCCTTCTTCATCATCCAGAGCACCCCCGCCCTCAAGTCCGGCACCTGGCAGGGCACCGCCCATCTCTATCTCAACGGCACTCTCCACCTCGTCGCCGCGCTGGCCAGCGTATATCTCCTTCGCCGCAAGGGCCTCTCCGCCACGCTCGCCGCCGCTCTCTTCGCCCTCGCCGCGGCCTGCTTCCTCCTGCTGGACCCTCACCGCGCACTGCTGGCCTCGCTCTTCTATCCCGTCGGCGTCTCACTCTACTCCGTGGCGCTCGTAGCCTATCCCGCCTTCCTCTCCCCAGCCCAAACTCTCGCGCAGCGAGCCCGTCAGGCAGGCCTGCTCTACGCCATCGGCGGCTGGTGCGGCTCCGCTATGGGCATCGGCATGGGCCAGAACCTCGGCCACATCCCACCCCTCTTCGTCCTCTTCGCCGCCGCGCTCATCCTCGCGCCGCAGCTCCTCCAGACCCGCCGCCGCGAACTTCTCGCCACCGCTGCCGTTCTCCTCGTCGCAGCCGCAGCGTGGTCCGCGCAGAGAGCCCTTACCTCCGCGCCCCCACCCCTCACCCAAATCCAGCGCGGCCGCCGCGTCTACATCTCCGAAGGCTGCATCAACTGCCACTCCCAGTACGTCCGTCCCAACACCCCCGACGTCCTCCTCTGGGGCCCCACTCAGACCCTCGCCAGCCTCCGTGCCGAGCAGCCACCCCTCATCGGCAACCGCCGCCAGGGACCGGACCTCTCCCAGGTCGGCAGCCGCCGCTCTCCGCTCTGGCTCCGCGCCCACTTCTACTCGCCCCCACAGGTCAGCCACGACTCCATCATGCCCTCCTACGCCTACCTCTTCCGCACGCAGCAGGGCACCGGAAGCCACGCCGCCGACACCCGTGGCGACGACCTCATCGCCTACCTCCAAACCCTCCGCCCGCAAGACCCTGATCAGGACCTCGCCCACCTCCTCGCCCAGCGTTCCTGGCAGCCCTCCCCGGCAGACTACGCCACCGCCACCGCCGCCCACGGTGAGCAACTCTTCACCGCCGAATGTGCCACCTGCCACGCCGCCAACGGTGCCACCCGCAACCAGTGGCGCACCAGCTTCCGCCGTCTTCCCCCCATCCCGGCCATCGGCCCGCTGCTCGACATTCCCTCCCAGCCCGGCACTCCGCGGCGCGACCGCCTCGCCCAGATCATCAAGTTCGGCATCCCCGGCACCGACATGCCCGGCCACGAATATCTCCCCGACGCCGACGTCGCGTCGCTCACACTTTGGTTGCAACAAATCATCCCGCACCCAAATTCACCGTCCATTCGTCCAATCCCTCACGGAGATATTCAATGAAAAACACTGCACGTCTGTTCCTGGTAGCCCTCCCGCTGCTCTGTACTCCTTTTGCCCTCGCCCAACACCAGACCCTCACCGTCAACCCCGCCGCCAGCACCGTAGCCTTCACCCTGGCCTCGAATCACGACACCACCACCGGCACCTTCCACGTCGACAAGGGAACGGTTGACTTCGATCGCAGCTCCCCGAAGCTCTCCGGCCTCATCGTCGTCGCCGCCACCAGCGGCAACTCTGGCAATGACGGCCGCGACAAAAAAATGTTCAAGGACGTCCTCGACGCAGGAAAGTACTCTGACATCACCTTTGCTCCCGCGAGCTACACCGGCACCATCGCTCCCACCGGTGACTCCACCCTCCAGGTCACCGGCGTCTTCACCCTCCACGGCACTCCCCATCCGCTCACCGTCCCCATGCATCTGCACATCGACGGGACCCACTGCACCGCCGATACCCGCTTCAAAGTCCCCTATGTCGAGTGGGGACTCAAGGACCCCAGCTGGTTCGTCCTCAAAGTAGCCAAGGAAGTAGACGTAGACCTCTCCCTCTCCGGCTCGCTCTCCTCCACGAACTAACCCGGAACCACGGCCGCCACACAAGAGCCAGTGCACCTGCTATTGCAGTTGCACTGGCTCTTGCCTTTGCAGTTGCACTGGCTCTTGCCTTTGCCTTTTTGGTTGTCATCCCGCAGGGATCTGCTTCTGCTCTTGCTCTTGTTTTTCGCTTTGCGGTTGCTCTTGCCATTGCCTATCCTCAAAAGCAACCAGGGTCTCCCTCTTCGCCCGCCGCAACATGTTCTACCATCGACACAGGCCGTCATCCGGCCACAAAACTACACAGGGGCAGGGAAGCAAGCATGGCATTCATCACATTCAGCGCAGAAGGTCGCACCTCCTACGGCATCGCACGTCCCGACGGCGTCTTCGATCTCGGCCGCCGCATCGGCTCCATTCTCCCTGACCTCCGCTCGCTCCTCACCGCGCAGGGCCTCGGCCTTCTCGCGCCGCTTCCCGCGCCCACCGTCACCGACTACGCCACCGGCCAGTTCACCTATCTCCCCATCCTGCCCAACCCCTCCAAGATCTTCTGCGTCGGCCTCAACTACGAAGAGCATCGCGCCGAAACCGGCCGTCCCGTCGCCAAATATCCCACCATCTTCACCCGCTTCGCCGACACCCTCACCGGCCACGATACCCCCATGCTCCTCCCCTCCAACTCCACCGACTTCGACTACGAAGGCGAACTCGCCGTCATCATCGGCAAGGCCGGCCACCACGTCTCCGAAGACCAGGCCGCCCAGCTCATCGGCGGCTACTCCATCCTCAACGACGGCTCCATCCGCGACTGGCAGCGCCATACCAACCAGTTCACTCCCGGCAAGAACTTCCCCTCTACCGCCGGCTTCGGCCCCGCGCTCATCACGCCCGAAGAGGCAGGCCCCCTCGGCCACCAATCCATCCAGACTCAGCTCAACGGCCAGCTCGTCCAGTCCGCGCATCTCGACGACATGATCTTCTCCATCCCCCGCATCATCGCCTATCTCAGCGGCTTCACCCGCCTCTCCCCTGGCGACGTCATCGCCACCGGCACTCCCGGCGGCGTCGGCTTCACCCGCGAGCCGCCTCTCTACATGCGCGCCGGCGACCGTGTCACCATCACCATCGAAGGCATCGGCACCCTCAGCAACCCCATCCAGCAGGCCCTCTGACCCACAACCGAGGCGCACCATCATGCCGACCTACACCGTCTCCACCTCCGCCCACCGTCTTACCCCGCGCCAGAAAGCCTCCATCGCTCACGAGATCACGCGCATCCACAAGGCCGTCACCGGTGCCCAGGCTTTCTTCGCGCAGGTGATCTTTGCGGAGATCGCGCCCGGCAACCACTTTGTCGGTGGCAGGCCGCTGCAGCACGACCTCATCTTCGTCCATGGGCACATCCGCGCCGGCCGCACCCCTGCCCAGAAGCAAGACCTCCTCACCCAGCTCGTCGCTGCGGTCGCCCACGCCTCCAACTCTCCCCGCAACGCCGTCTGGGCCTACCTCGCCGAGCTTCCGCCCACGCAAATGGCGGAGTTCGGCCATCTCCTCCCCGAGCCCGGAACCGAAGCCGACTGGCTCCGCGGCCTTCCCCCCGACGATCGCGCCCTCATGGACCGCATCGGCCGTTAACGCTCCTCTCCCCTGCATCCACAGCCAGGCGTTTGGCATCTTCTCCCTTGCCCGCATCCAGTTGCACACGTTCTAAGGGCGCTATTGACTGTCTAGGTCACTCAGCGGATTAACCACAGCAAACCACTGTGGATTCGCCTCCCCGCCACTAATATCAAAATTGCTCAGTTGAGAGATCAGCCTCGTGAGCACGCTCGATGTGCCCGTAGAGTTCGTGTGGCCGCCGGCGTTTCGATCGCTGCAGACATCCTTGCGCGGCACAGCAGCAGGCGCAACGATGCGGGCCCCTCGTAAATGACGCACAGGAGGAATCCGGAGTCCGGAATCTCATGACCCATCCGCAACCCAATCCCGCTGATTACTCCTTCGTGCCGGCTTCCTCTCCCGAGCTCCGCGCCGCCGCCGCTCCACTCACCGATATCCAGGTCAACTCCACCCTCCAGGACGAGATTCGCATCCTCCGCGAGCGCGGCCTCAGCGATGAGTGCATCCACGGCCTTTTCAGCGGCTTCAACATCGACGCCCGTCCTGAACCCGCCGGATTCAACTGGTCCGTCCCGCTTAACGATCAGTTGATTCGCCTCATCTGGGGCAAAATCAACCCCACCCACCTCCAGACGGACTGATCCCCCCGAGCCTTCCCCCTCTCGCTACTGCGAGTACGGATGACTCTGCTTGTACAACTCTCCGCGCAGGAAGTGGTGCCGTTGCATACTCACGGCCAGCAGCAGAAACAGCACCGTGAGGCACACCACAAACACAAACTGCACCAGATCAGGCCATCGCGACTTCGGCCCACGCGTATCCCGATCTCCGGCCATAGCACTGTCCTCCGCCGCCTCGCGCGGTCTCCGCACCCGCAGCCTGCCGGGTCTCGAACCGTATCCACTCTTCTACCAGTTTGCCTCTCCATTAGCGAGAAGAAAACATCCCCACCTTCCTGAACAGGTGTCAGGCCCTCCCCATCTCCTTCCACCTGTCCCAGTTTGGAACAGCGTGCAGAATTCTGTCCGTCCGCCGATAAACCCCTCACGGGACGTTTACGACCACGCACGACTCCCCGCAGTTCGCCATCCTGGCCGTAGCTGCACGGTCCATATCAGGAGGAATTTCATGGCCAGCAAGAAGACCTACACCATCGACCAGATCGCCGTTGCCGCCCGCGAACTCCGCGAGGCCGCCGGCGCCGAAGATGAGCGCTACACCGGCGCCGAAGTCGTCTCCATGCTTGAGGACGAGATCCAGATCCTTCGCCAGCGCGGCTTCTCCGACAAGCGCATCACGGAACTCTTCACCGGCTTCGAGATCGACGTCAAACCCAGCCAGATCGAGCGTCACAACAAGATCCCCGGCAATCTCATCACACGCCTCATCTGGGGCCGCACCCACTCGTATCCGGCCCAGGCCGATTAGCGCCGTTTCTCCTACGTTCTCTCCGGTCCATCCGCCGTTCTCCCCGCGCAGGATGGGCCTTTTCGCGTCTCCAGAAAATTCTTCCATCGTGAGTAAGACTTAATCCTCGCCCGCTCTGTCCCGCCGTATACTCAATCGCATCATGACTCGTGTCCTCCGCTCCGCTCTAGCGCTCACCGTCGTCGCAGCAGCTCTCGCCCCAACTCTCTTCGCCCAGTCTGGCCCCTACAAAGTCCTCAAGATCGACAAAGTCGGTGGCGAAGGTGGCTGGGACTACGTCTCGGCTGACTCCACCGACCGCCGCCTCTACTTCGCCCGCTCCGGGCCCAACGGCGCCCTCCACGTCTATAACCTCGACACCCTCACCCCCATCGCCGACGTACCCATCGGCAACGCCCACGGAGCAGCCATCGACGACGCCACGCACCACGGCTTCGCTACAAGCAATCCCGTCACCATGTTTGACACCAAAACTCTCAAGGTCATCAAGACCATCAACACCGGCGGCAACCCCGACGGATTCCTCGACGACCCCGCCACCCACCGCGTCTACATCCTCTCTCACTCCGAGCCCAACGTCATCGTCCTCGACGCCGCCACCGGCTCCATCCTCTCCACCCTCAACCTCGGCGGAGAGCCCGAGCAGTCCGTCCTCGACAACCACGGCCATCTCTTCATCGACGTAGAGAATAAGGATCGCATCGCCGTCGTCGACGCAGCGACCATGAAGCTCACCGGCAACTACGACATCTCCAGCGTCAGTGGCGGCTGTGCCGGTCTGGCCATCGACGTCGCCCACGGCATCCTCTTTGCCGCCTGCCGCGACAAGAACAACATGGTCATCCTCCGCGCCTCCGACGGCAAAATCCTCACCACGCTCCCCATCGGCGTCGGCTGCGACGGCGCCGTCTTCAACCCCGCCACACAGGAGACCTTCAGCACCCAGGGCGACGGCACCCTCACCGTCATCAAGGAGTCCTCTCCCACCAGCTTCGCCGTCGAGCAGACCGTCGCCACCAAACGCGGAGCCCGCACCATCACCCTCGACTCCACTACCGGCCACCTCATCACCGCCACCGCCGAGTTCGGCCCCACCCCGCCCCCTCAACCCGGCCAGCGCTCCTCGCGTCCTCCAATTATTCCCGGCACCTTCAGCCTCATCGTCGTCGGCAAGTAGCAATCGAACCTTTACCGCCTCGGAGTGCATCTCAACCTGCGGCTGCGCATCTCCCCCAGACGCGCAGCCGCGGCCGTCCAACCAGCAAATTCCAGGACCAGAAACCGGAGGGTCATCGAGCATGAAACGCAGGGATTTCCTCAAGTCCGCCGCCGCGGCCGGGGTTGCTGCCGCAGCCGTCACGCCTGCCACCGTCGCTCAAACCGCGCAGCCGCTCGCCTCCCCGGCCATCGCAAGACCCCAATCCCCGGACATGATCTACCGCCAGCTCGGCACCACCGGCGAGACCGTCTCGGCCATCGGCCTCGGCGGTTATCACATCGGCAAGCAGGCTGATCCCGCCGAAAGCATCCACCTCATCCACGCCTCCGTAGACAGTGGTATTACCTTCATCGACAACTGCTGGGACTACAACGGCGGCCTCTCCGAAGTCCGCGTCGGCCAGGCTCTCCGCAGCGGCTACCGCCAGAAGGTCTTCCTCATGACCAAAATGGATGGCCGCACCGCAGTCGAATACAACAGGCAGCTCGAGCAGTCCCTCGGCCGCCTCCAGACCGACATGATTGACCTCGTCCAGTTTCACGAGGTCATCCGCATGGAAGACCCCGACCGCATCTTCGCCTCCGGCGGCGCCATCGAAGCCGCCGTCGCCGCCCGCAAGGCCGGCAAGCTTCGCTACATCGGCTTCACCGGCCACAAGGACCCCGCCGTCCACCTCCGCATGCTCGAAATCGCTCAGCAGCACGGCTTCCACTTCGACACCGTTCAGATGCCCATCAACGTCATGGACGCCCACTTCCGCTCCTTCACCCACGAGGTCATGCCCGTCGCTCTCCAGCAGGGCATCGGCGTCCTCGCCATGAAGACCTTCGGCGACGGCTTCATCCTCAACAGCAAGACCGTTGAGCCCATTGAAGCGCTCCACTACAGCCTCACTCTGCCCGTCTCCGTGGTCATCACCGGCATTGATTCAACGCCCATCCTGAACCAGGCCCTCACCGCGGCCCGCACCTTCAAACCCCTCACCACGGCGCAGATCGCAACCCTCCTCGACCGCACCAAAGAGGCCGCGGCCACCGGCAAATTCGAGCCCTTCAAAACCACTCCCCACTTCGACGGCACCGCCGCCAACCCCAAATGGCTCGGCTAGCCAGCATCAGCCTTGGGGTAGGAGCGAGCGCCCATTCCTTCCCCACCCCAAATCCTGTCAACCCCCAAAACCACCTAACCACAACAAAACAAACCAAATAGAGTTGGCATAGTTACCCATCCAACTTTCTATAATTAAATCAGGCCATAAATCGGGAAGGGAATCACTCCTCCCTGGACCAGGGGCTGCAAGCCGGCGACACCGCCACTTGCAGCCCCTGATCCATTTAATGCGCCAAATCAAGGAGAAACATCATGAACGAATCCTGTAAGAACGACGCCTGCAAGAACGGAACCTGCCAGCACGACGCCTGCCAGCACGATGCCTGCAAGAGCAAGTCAAGCGACAATGACGCCTGCAAAAGTGACGCCTGCAAGCGTGGAACCTGCAAGCATGACGCCTGCAAAGACAATGACTGCAAGGTTGACCGCAAGCTTCCGCCGCACGAACTCAACGCCCGTCGCAACCGCAAGCGCATGGTCACCCATCTACCAGGCGTGGCCCATCTTCCCGCAGCCCGCCACCACAAGCCGTCCCACTCGCCCAACGACAGCGTCTATAACCCGGCGACCAACCCAGTCAATAATCGGTAGCCATCCTCCGGAGGAGCAATCGTAACCCGTCTGCTTTGAATATCTTGCGCGTAAAGCATTTGAATTCAATACTTTATCGCCATAGAAGTCCGTAAACAGCTCATTCCAGGCTGGTTAATCGACCCCAATGGAATGAAAACCTTACCCCTAACCCACCTCTTTTGAATACTTTGCAAAGGGAGGGGGGGGTGGGCAACCCCGGCAGGGCATACTTACGCCCGCCGGTGCCCCACCCAGCAACGTACCACCCGAAGGAAGATCACATGGCCACCAAATTCTGTCGTTACATTCGCACCAACGGCGAGCGCTGCGGCTCACCCGCTCTCACCTCCAAGCCATTCTGCTACTACCACGTCGAGCAGAGCCGTCGTCATCGCCGCTCCGGCACGCAGCCCGATCCCACGCCCGCCATCCTCCATCCCATGACCCTCCAGGACGGCACCCAGCGCGATCCCATCCCCGCCGAGTACCCCAATCCGCCTCTACCCGCGCCCCTCCAACTCGACTTCCCGCCGCTCGAGGACCGTCATTCCGTCCAACTTGCGCTCTCCGTGCTCATCACCGCCCTCGCCGAAGACCGCATCGATCCCAAGCGCGCCGCGCTCCTCTTCTACGGCCTGCAGATTGCCAGCTCCAACGCCCGCAACCTCAACCCCCTCCCACCCAAACACCAGATCCCTGGCAAGGTTCGCCAGACCATCCTCGACGAAGCCACCGGCACCCTCATCGCCCCCGACGAAGACCCTGAGGACCCCGAAGAGTGCGAGGACTACAGGCCGATGGGCACTTTTACCCGCATCCTCAAGAAGCTCGACGAGAAAAAGGCACAAAGGGCCGAGCAAGCCCGTCTCGCCGCCGAGGCAGCCGCATCCCCCAACGCCGCCGTCCCCCTCCCAACCCCCGACCGCAACTTTTCTCCAGAGTCGCGGTTTGACCCCACCAGCAGCAAGATGATCCAGTATCCATCCAGGAGCTGAACCCTCATGAAGAACAACAAGTTATTCGCGATCGTCGGAGCCCTGTTTCTCTCTGCTTCGCTTGCGGCCGGCGCGCAGGTTGTCGTCCGCATCGGTCCTCCGCCCCCGCCGGTCGAGGTCATCCCTGTAGTCCCCCATCCCGGCTGGGTCTGGCAGCCCGGCTTCCATCGCTGGAACGGCTTCCGCTACGTCTGGTTCCCCGGCCGCTACGTCCGGCCGCCCTTCTTCGGCGCTCGCTGGATCCCCGGCCACTGGCGTCCCGGCCCCGGCGGCTACGTCTGGATCCCCGGCCACTGGCTCCGCTAACAGCGACCGAGTCCTGGAGAAGCAGTCGCTCGTCAGTATTCAGCCCAGGTGCCCCATTCGTCCGCGTCTTTTGTCGACGGGTGGGGTGCTCCTGCTTAAGTCCGACCCCTTCGCCATCCGCGTCGGGCTACCATAGAGGCATGTCTGAACTCACCCCTGAAGCTCGTGCCCGCCGCGTCAAAGTCCTCCTCTACGACGTCGACGGCGTCCTCACCAACGGCGACATCACCATCATCCCGCCGTTGGACGGCAATCCCGAAGGCCGCGCCACCGAAATCAAATCCTTCTCCGCGCACGACGGCATGGGCATCGGCATCGCCCGTCTCGCCGGCCTCAAAATCGGCTTCGTCACCAAGCGTCAATCGCAGGTCGTAGCCATCCGCGCCCGCGACCTCAAGATCGACCACGTCTATCAGGGCCAGTCGAACAAGGTTGACGCGCTCAACAGGATCATGGCTGCCGAAGCCTGTACCCTCGACGAGATCGCCTACGTCGGCGACGACATCATCGACCTGCCCGTGATGCGCGTCGTCGGCCTGGCCATCGCCACCGCCAACGCCCGCCCGCAGGCCAAGGCCGCCGCGCACTACATCACGCCCAACTCCGGCGGGAACGGCGCCGGCCGCGACGCCATCGACTTCATCTTGACCGCTCGCGGAATCCTCGACCAGACCATCGAGCGCTACCTCGACCCCACCAGCGCCGAGGCCAAATCCGCCGACATCGGCTCCGGCAACATGTAGCAGCATCTGACCCACGCATCTCACTCACTGCATTTCAACCTCAGGAGAATCCCATGGAGATCAAACGCGTCGGCACCCAACCCTCCGAAGTTGGCCCCGCAGACTGGTTCACAGGCACCGTCCGTCTCGACCCGCTCTTCCGCGCTCCCGATCCTGCCTTCGTCGCCGGCGCCAGCGTCACCTTCGAGCCCGGCGCACGCACCGCCTGGCACACCCACCCCCTCGGCCAGACCCTCATCATCACCGCCGGCAGCGGCTGGGCGCAGCGTTGGGACGGCCCCATCGAATCCCTTCACCCCGGTGACGTCGTCTGGTTCGCCCCCAACGAGAAGCACTGGCACGGCGCCACCCCCACCACCGCCATGACCCACATCGCCATCCAGGAGCGCCTCGACGGCAAGGCAGTCGACTGGCTCGAGCACGTCACCGCCGAGCAATACACCAAAGGCCCCAGCTAAGAATTGTTCTAAGACGTCGTTAGCAGGGAAGGTATCTGTCATCTCGACCGGAGCCAAACGGCTCCATCGTTTGGCGCAGCGGAGAGACCTGCAGTTTGCCCTTTCCGGCTTCAGCCGGAATAAGCGAAGAAACCACGAACAGCTACAATAGCTCATGGCGATCGAACCGCTCCCAGCCGATCCCGCTCTGGACCCCCTCGCATGGGCGCATCCCATTGTGCGCGAGTGGTTCCTTTCGAAATTCGGCTCCGCCACCGAGTCGCAGATCGCTGGCTGGCCCGCCATCCTGCGCGGCGACCCCACCCTCATCTCCGCGCCCACCGGCTCCGGCAAAACCCTCTCAGCGTTTCTGGTCTGCATCGACAAGCTTCTGCGCGCAGCCATCGAAGGCCGTCTCTCCGCGCACACCCACGTCGTCTACATCTCGCCGCTCAAGGCTCTCTCCAACGACATCCAGAAGAACCTCGATGGCCCGCTCGCCGAGATTCAACAACTCGCCATCGCGCGCGGCTATCTCTGTCCCGAGATCCGCACCGGCGTCCGCACCGGCGACACCCTCACCAAACACCGCGTGGCCATGCTCAAGCATCCGCCGCACATCCTCGTCACCACGCCCGAGTCGCTCTACATCCTGCTCACCGCCGGCAAGTCGCGCCTCAACCTCACCCGCGTGCAAACCGTCATCGTCGACGAGATACACGCCATGGCCGGTAACAAGCGCGGCTCGCATCTCGCCCTCACCCTCGAACGCCTCGACGCCCTCGTCTGCGGCGACAACCACCTCGCACCCGGCACCATGCTCACCGGCCTCAACACCCCGCCGCAGCGCATCGGCCTCTCCGCCACCCAGAACCCCATCGAGCGAGTCGCAGCCTTCCTCACCGGCGTCAGTGCCGCCCCTGAACCAAATATCCAACCAAAGAATTGTCATCCTGAGCAAAGCGAAGGATCTGCTTCTCGTCTGGAGCGTCCAGCGTCTGCGGGCAGCGCGCGTCCACCCGCCACCGTCATCCAGGTAGGCCAACGCCGCACTCTCGACCTCGCCATCGAAGTCCCCAGCGCCGAGCTCACCTCCATCACCTCCACCGCGATGTGGACCGAGATCTACGACAAGCTCGCCGCACTCGCCCAGCAGCACCGCAGCACGCTCGTCTTCGTCAACACGCGCCGCCTGGTCGAGAAGCTCAGCTTTGAGCTGGCCGAGCGCCTCGGCGAGGACGCCGTCGCAGCGCATCACGGCAGCCTCTCCCGCACCCTCCGCCTCGACGCCGAGCAGCGCCTCAAGTCCGGCCAGTGCCGCATCCTCATCGCCACCGCCTCGCTCGAGCTCGGCATCGACATCGGCACCGTCGATCTCGTCTGCCAGATCGCCACCACCCGCGCCGTCGCCGTGGCGATGCAGCGCGTCGGTCGTGCCGGCCACTGGCGCGGAGCCATCCCCAAAGGCCGCTTCTTCGCTACCACCCGCGACGACCTCTTCGAGCAGGCCGCGCTCCTGCGCAAGATGGTCGCCGGCGAGCTCGACCTCCTCGAAGTCCCCGAAGCTCCCATCGACGTCCTCATGCAGCAGATCGTCGCCGCCGTCGGTGCCGAGTCCTGGCGCGAGGACGATCTCTTCCACGTCCTCCGCCGCGCCTACCCGTACCGCAACCTCACCCGCGAGCACTACGAAGAGGTCCTCGCGCTCCTCCATCACGGCATCGAAAACTCCCGCGGACGCTACGGCGCCTACATCATGCGCGACCAGGTCCAGGGCCATCTCCACGCCCGTCGCGGCTCGCGCAGCATCGCCATCTCCAACGGCGGTGCCATCCCCGATACTTCCATCTTCGCCGTCATGCTCCAGCCCGAGAACGTCCAGATCGCCACCCTCGACGAGCACTTCGCCGTCGAGAGCTCCCCCGGTGACGTCGTCCTCCTTGGCAACACCAGTTGGCGCATCCAGCGCGTCGACCCCACCGGCAAGGTCCTCGTCGAGGACGCCCACGGCGCACCACCCAGCATCCCCTTCTGGGAGGGCGAAGCCCCCCAGCGCACCTCCGTCCTCTCTGACGCCGTCAGCGACCTCCGCACCGAAATCGACCTCCGCACCCGTAGCCTAACTTCCGCGCATCTTCTAAACCCTGTCATCTCGACCGGAGCGCAGCGCAGTGGAGAGACCTGTAGTCCGGATCCCCATGACCCCCAACACCAACTCCACGCCACCATCGCCTTCCTCCAGCGCGAGTGCTTCCTCTCCGCCTCCGCCGCGCTCCAAATCATCACCTACATCGTCCACGGCCGCGCCGTCCTCGGCGCCGTCCCCACCAAAACCACCCTCATCGCCGAGCGTTTCTTCGACGAAGGCGGCGGCCAGCAACTCATCCTCCACGCACCCTTCGGCGGCCGCCTCAACAAGGCCTGGGGCCTCGCCCTCCGCAAGCGCTTCTGCCGCGGCTTCAACTTCGAACTCCAGGCCGCCGCCACTGACAACGGCATCAACATCTCCCTCGCCGAGCAGCACAGCTTCCCGCTCGCCGACGTCTTCCACTTCCTCACCACCCTCACCGCCCGCGACCTCCTCGAGCAGGCCTCGATCCCCTCGCCACTCTTCAAAAATCGTTGGCGCTGGGCCGCCGGCCGCAGCCTCCAGCTCCTGCGCATGCAGAAGGGAAAGCGCGTCGCCCCGCAGATCCAGCGCACCCGCTCCGACGACCTCCTCGCCAGCGTCTTCCCCCACGCCTCCGCCTGCCCCGAGACCATGTCCGGCGACATCGAAATTCCCGACCACCCCCTCGTCCGCGAGGTCATGAAGGACACCCTCACCGAGGCCATGGACATCGACGGCCTCCTCGAAGTCCTCAGCGGCATCTCTTCCGGAGCTATCCGTACTTTGGCGATAGACACGCCCATCCCATCCGTCTTCGCGCACGAGCTCATCCACGCCATGCCCTACGCCTTCCTCGATCCCGAGGACGCCGTCGCCCGCCGCGCCCGCGCCGTCGCCACGCGCGGCAACGTCCCCTCGCGTCTCCCTGAATCTCCCGGCCGCATCGACCCCGCCGCCATCGCCACCATCCGCACCCAGCTCTGGCCCGACCTCCGCGACGAGCACGAACTCCACGACCTTCTCCTCCAACTCATCGCGCTGCCTCTTCATTGCCTCGACACTCTGGGTGCCCCGGGTCCGGACTCTCGGACCTGGGTTTCAACACCCGCGACAATCTCCCGCTCCACCCACCACTGGCCCCTCTTCTTCGACCGCCTAGCCCAACAAGGCCGAGCCCACTGCATCGACCTCGACGGCTCGCCCGCCTGGATCGCCACCGAGCGTCTCCCCGAAGCCGCCGCTCTCTGGCCCACTTGTATCGCCCACCCTTTGGACGCCGTCATCCAGAGCGCAGCGAAGGATCTCAGTATTCCGCCCGCTGCGCCAACGAAGCCGGGTGCCCCATCGTCGCCTCACGTGGGCCCGCAAGAAGCCACGCTCGCCCTCACTCAGGGCTGGCTCCAACTCCTCGGCCCCACCACCGCCGCGCATCTCGCCGCACTCACCCACCTTCCTGCTGCCAGCATCCTCCAGTCTCTCCTCACCATGGAGCTACAGGGCCTCGCCCTCCGCGGCGTCTTCGAAAACCCCGCACCGTCCCCCGAAGCACCTCACGAAACCGAGTGGTGCGAGCGCCGCATCCTGCAACGCATCCACCGCCTCACCCTCGGCACGCTGCGCAAGCAGGTTGAGCCCGTCACGCCCACCGTCTTCATGCGCTGGCTCCTCGACTGGCACCACCTCGCCCCGCAAACCGAAGCCAACCCCAGGCCCACCGGCGAAGAAGCCGTCCTCGCGGCCATCGAGCAACTCGAAGGCTTCGAAGCCCCCGCCATCGAGTGGGAGCGCACCCTCCTTCCCGCCCGCGTCGCCAACTACGACTCCCAGTGGCTCGACAACCTCTGCCTCGCCGGCGTCATCGCCTGGGGCCGCCTCTCCCCCCACCCCGCATGGTCCTCGGCCCCCGCTTCCGCAACTCTGCCATCTCGTGGCTCCACAAATTTGTCATCTCGTGGCTCCACAAAGTTGTCATCTCGACCGGAGTCCGCGTACTTTGCGGACGCAGCGGAGAGACCCGCAGTTTCTGCTGGCGACGATCCATCCTCACAGCCCAGAACCGCGCCCCGCCGCGTCATCCCCACCACCGCCGCGCCCATCACCTTCTACCTCCGCGACTCCACCGACTGGCTCCACCACGCCCTCGCCTCCAAGTCCATCGACGAGTCCATCCTCACCCAATCCCTCTCGCCCGAAGCCCAAACCCTCCGAGCGCTTCTCACCGCCCACGGCGCCGCCTTCACCGCCGATCTTCAGCGCCTCTCAGGCCTCACCAAACTCCAAACCACCACCGCCCTCTGGGAACTCGCCACCGCCGGCCTCGCCTCGGCCGACGGCTTCGACCAACTCCGCTCGATGATGGACCCCCGCCGCAAGTCCGCGACAACCTCCACTACCGCCGCCCCGACCCTCCGCAAGCGCGCCGCCGCCCGCACCACCGCCGGCCGCTGGTCGTTGTTATCCGGGGCGCAGCCGCTCCTCGCGACCATTCCGGGTGCCCCATCCATGACAGCATCATCGTCATGGGTGGGGTCGCAAGCCGCCATCGACCACGCCCGCCGCACCGACGCCGCACTCGACGCCCACGCCCGCATCCTCCTCTGCCGCTACGGCGTCCTCTTCCGCGAACTTCTCGCCCGCGAAGCCAACGCTCCCAGGTGGCGCGACCTCCTCCCCATCCTCCGCCGTCTCGAAGCCCGTGGCGAGATCCGTGGCGGCCGCTTCATCTCCGGCCCCTTCGGCGAGCAGTACGCCCTCCCCGAAGCCGTCGACAGCCTCCGCAAATTCCGCAAACAGCACGAAGCCCGCGCCACCGAACCAGCCATCTCCATAGCTGCCGCGGACCCACTCAACCTCGCCGGCATCCTCGTCCCCGGCGACCGCGTCCCCGCCATCCCCGGCCGCGCCGTCACCTACCTCAACGGCTCCGTCGCCAGCGAACCCCCCTCCCCCGAATCCGAAGCCCCTGCCAAGCCCATTCGCACCCCTCGCACCCGCAGCATCTCCGACCTGCTCCGCGCCGAAGCCCTCGCCTCCCGCACCTCCCAGCCCGCACCCTCCCCCGGTCTCTTCTCATGAGCGACAGCAACGATCCTTCGCGCTCAGACGCATTGAAGGGGACAGGCTTCAGCCCGTCCGTAGAGCGAGAAAAAAGTCAGCGGGCTTTAGCCCCGGAGGGAAGGCCTCCGCTCCGCCCTGAAGACTTCTACATGGAAGGCCCAACCCTCGTCTTCACCGCCGCCTATCATCTCCGCCGCGGCCACTGCTGCAACTCCGGCTGCCGCCACTGCCCCTATAAATAGGTAGCGAGCCCCTATAAAAGTAGCGCGTCCCAGCATCAACCTCAAGGCTGCGAGTAGTAGCCCGCGCGCGTACGCGCCTGCACGTCGCTCTGCGCCACCTTCACTTCTATCCGGTGATACGTATTCGGCTTCTCATCAGGCGGCGCGTTCAGCACGATCCGGTAATACAGGTTGGCATCGGCCACGCACTGCTTCATCATGTCAATCACGCTGTTGGAGCTCAGCACCAGCCCTCCACTCTGCGCCGCCAGCACCTGTAGCGCCAGGTTGCCCCACTCTGCGTCCCCCGGCCCCTTCAGCCCATCCAGAAAGCTCTCATAGTAGAACTCCCGACCCAGGGACTCCGTCGCGCCCCAGCTATTCACGCTGTAGAGCGTAATGTCGGCCTTGCGCAGCTCCCTCGAAAACTCAATCGCGTTCTGATATACCTCTTCGGCCTGGCTCCCGTCCAGTTCCACCTCCGGGCCCGACAACAGCGGCCAGCCCGGCGACACCCACAGCACCAGCTTGCGTCCCGGCTTCTTCTCCTCCACCTGGGTCAAACTCCGCAGTCCGTTCAGCGAGATCGTCATCCGGTCAGCCGCCCCCCAGAATCCCTGGCTCCGCGTAACATCCCGCAGCCCAATGTCTGTATTCGCCAGCTGATTCGCCACGGCATTGCCATCCTTGCTGCCCCCCTCGTTCAGCACGAACTTCGTATCCGTCAGTACCGCAAACGTCGTCCGATACGGTAGCTTCCCTCCGTCGCTGCGCAGATAATTCATAATCTGGTTGCGCTGGTATTCCAGGTACGTATACGGCGTATTCACCGAGTCGATCACGATCACCACCTCGACCGCAGCCGCCTTTCCCCGCACCGCCGCGAACGATGCAATCCGGCGTGGCTGCTTGTTGTCCAGCACGGTAAACTGCTGCTTGCTCAGGGCTCCTGCCGGGTCACCCTTCGACGTCGTCACTGCCACATCCAGATGGATCTTGCCCGGCGCATCCTTCTGCACCGCCGTCTGTTGGGCCAACGCGCTTCCCGTCTGAACCATCAACAGCCCAACCCACAGGCCCAAAAAACCTGCACCCACAACCCAGATCCGCTTCATCGACATCCGGCATCCTCCCGCCGCCTGACACAAGGTCGTCGTCTCCTGCAACGAAAGACGCGCAGCCTCTACCTCGTTCAGCGGCCTGCACATAGTAAGACGCGTCCAATCGCCCCCAGTGAACTTCTTATTGCGTGACATACCGTTCATCCGCGCAGAAGACGAGTCCTTCCGCCGAACTTCGACGCAAATCTTGGCGGCGACCAGTTTGTCGTCGTCCTTGAAAGATCCCCGCCGATCGGCAGGCACCATCGGCATGCAGAAGATCAAGGCGCAGACGACCAGGAATTCATGGTCGATCAGGAATCACAGACGACCAAAAATCGAGGAGCAAACGTTCGCTCTGCAACTCTCCGCACCCATCGCTCCCGCACCTGACGCCTTCTAACGTGCAGCGGACACTGCAGCCATCGGTCCCGCGACTACAGCCGCCGGCGTCACCTTCAACGCCAGCCGCGGAAACATGAAGCTCCCACCTGCGTCGTCGATCACGTTCACCTGGCAGATATACGTTCCCGGCTTCAACGTCGCCAGCGGCACATCGAACTCAAACGCCACCGCATCATGTTCCGCGTCGTTGATCGCGTGCGCCGTCACCAGCGCCGTCTCATACACCTTCGTCCCCTTGTTCAGAAACTCGATACTCGTTAGCACCTTGACGGCATCGCCCTTGGCGCCTTTCTCTCTCTCCGGGTCATACACCTCATACAGAAAATAAAGATGCTGATCCTGGCGAAATACATGCGCAACATTCGGCACCCACTCCAATCCCTCGCGCACCAGCGGACTCGCCGCATGTTTCTCCGCATCCGGCGTGCGCTGGCTCGCCACCACCACCGAACTCATCTTCAGCGGAGCCTTCCTCAAATCCGGCACCTGGATATCCGTCTCGAAGCTCCCCATATTCCCCGTCTGATTTTCGCGCACCACAAACTTCAGATGATACTTTCCCGGCGCCAGCGCAAAGCCAGTCGAGTACTGAATATTCTTCCGCTTCACTTCCTGCGATGCATCCACCGCCAGCTTCACCGTCTGGCGCACATTGCCCACCACCAGCCCCTGCGCATCCTTCACCTGTCCCATAATGTCCAGCGTCGCCTTGTCCCGATCGCCACCCTGCACAAACGGAATCTGCGAGCCCGGCACAATCAGGCTCACCGGAACAAAGTAAGAACCTCTGCCCTCTCTGAAGTACAGCGCCTGCAGATACACAGCTACATCCGTCGCCGGAAGATCGCTGCGCATCTGCTCTGTCAGCGCCATCTCGCGGTCCTCGGTCTTCTGGTGCTGGAAGTCCGACGCAGCGTAATACCCCGGCCTGTATTGCAGCGTCACATCATTGCGATCGACCTTCACCGTCAGGTGCCGATACGATCCATCGCGCTTCTGATTAGTCGAGTGGAAGCCCAATAAGTAGTAAGCCTCCGTGTCATGCTCCACCTGCTGAAACGCCGGCGCAAAATCATTCGCGTCGAAGAACGCCTTTCCGCCCGTATCCACACTCAGCGTACTCAGCGTCTCCTGCGAGCCAAAGTTCGCACTCAACTGCGCCGTCGCAGCGCCTCCGCTGTACGCCGAGTTACCGCGCAAACTCCCCTGGCTCGCATCGCCCACCGGAGTCAGCGCCTGCAACCCGCGCGCGTCCACCGAATAAATCGCCAGGTTCGCCTTCGCCGCCTCGTTGGTCGCTGCCCGCAGGCTGGCCTCATTCTCAATCCCATTGCGTGTCAGCCCGCCAGAAAAATACAGCATCGACTTGCGCTCATCCACTCGTTCGAGCGACTTCGAAATCGCTCGTATCGCCAGCAGTTCGCGGTCCGTATTCAGGCTGTTGTACTCCGTATCGTCAGCCGCAAACGCAGTCGTATCGTCCGGCGTCCCATCCGTCGATCCGGTCGTTCCATTCACAAACCCCGTCTCATCCGTGCCGTTATATCTCGCCAGCCCTCGCAGCAGCGCCGCCTTGTTCGACGTAAAATCCTGATCCATCGTCAGTCCTGTCGACATGCTCACCAACGCCACCAGGTCCGCCGGCTGCATCTGCTTGTTCACATAATTGTCCGCCGCATCCACCGCCCGATCGATGTCCTCATCCTGCATCGAACTCAGGTCGAAGAAGATCACAATCAGCCGATGATCCTTCAACTGTTTCGGACTCGCCGCAAAATTTCCCTGCAGCAAATCCGCCACCGAAGCCTTTCCTCCGGCCGTCGACTTCTCCGCCAGCACCGCAGCTTCATCCACATTCTGATAGTCGAAGCTGATAATCTTCTGCGGCTTCTTGTCCTCGAAGATCGTAAAGTCGCTGGCCTTCAATCCCTTCACCACAGCGCCCGTCTTCTTGTCACGCACAATCACATTCGTCAGCACGATATTTGCATTCAAGCTAAGCTTGAACGTCCCCTCCCCCGCCTGCTGCATCGCGGCCGTGTCCTGACCCTGCGCGGCAGTCGTCTGCGCCGCAGCCCCCATCGGCCCGCCCACTCCCATCACTGCAACCATCATCGCCGCCAAAAATCTCCGCATCTCTATCCTCTGCGCTCCACGCTCTGCTCTTAAAACCTGTACCGCGCCTGCACCAGCACTGACCGCATCGCAGCCGCGCTGGTCACCTCGCCAAAGTTCGCCGAGTTCTCCGTCGTATTGATCCCGTTGTACTGCACCGTGTTGAACACATTGCTCGCCGTCACTCTCGCCTCCAGCGACCGCGTTCCGCCAAACTCCATCGTCCGCGACAGCGACGCATTCACCGCCACCGTCCCCGGCCCCTCAATCGAGTTGCGCGATGCCGTCCCATACTCCCCTGCAGGCGCCACAAACGCCGCCTTGTTGAAGTAGTTTCCAACCGTCCCCGGTCCTTTCAATGACTCTGTAAACACTCGGTCCGGACGCAGCGTAAACAAATTACCTGAAGCCGCTTCCGCCTGGCTCCCCGCATACGACGGCGTAAAGTACGCGCCCGTCGAGAACGTGAACGTCCCACTCAGCGAGAAATCATCCAGCGCATGCGACCAGAATCCACCCTTGTTGAAATATGCGCGGTTCGGCCCGAATGGCAGCTCCAGCAGCCAGTTTCCCGTCGCACTCTGCCTTCGATCGAACGACGAATTGGCCTCTTCCAAATCCAGCCGCCGGAAGTTCTGCACGCTCGTCGCGCTGACTCCGCCCACCGACGACGCATTGTCGATCGAGTGTCCATACGTGTACGTAATTCCCAGCGCAATCCCTTTTTGCTGCCGCTTCTGCGCGCTCACCACCAGCGAATTCGCATGCGATCCCGCCACCGATGTCTCATACGAAAACGGCGCCACGCCCGGCGTCGTCACCCCAGCGGGCGTACTGTTCGGCGACCCCATCACATCCAGCCCACTGCCCTTCGCTCCGCTATATCCAACGTTCAGCACGATCTGCAGCGGCAACGTCCGCTGAATATTTATGTTGTAAGCCTGCACCATTCCCAGCCGATAATTCTTGTTCACCGAATAACTATTCTGAATCGTATCGGCGGTCGAGCACCCAAACCCATTCGCCAGCGTCATGTTCGCCGTCGTCGTCGTCGTCGTCGTCACGCAACCCGTAGCCGTCGGCGTAGGATTCGTTGCGCTGGCGATAGCAATGGCATTCGTCTCGGTCGCTGCAAACGGCGGCTGGAACGACAGCGACTTCGCCATCGTAGCGAACTGTCCCGTGTTGTAGTTGATCCCATATCCCGCGCGGATCACCGTCGCTCTCGTCAGCCTCGACCCCAGCGTCGACGTCAGCCGCGGCGTCCACGCCATCCCGAATCGCGGCGCAAACATTGTCCGATCCGGCTCAATCAACCCGCTCGGAAACGCGCCTTCATACTTGCCCACCTGTCCTGGCTGCACCGGATCCACCTCGGTAAAGTCCGCATTGTGATCCAGGTTCACCAGCCGGTTATTCTTCTCCGTATACGGCGCGAAATATTCGTAGCGCACGCCATAATTCAGCGTCAGGTTCGAAGCCACGCGGAAGTCATCGGTCGCAAACCAGTCATACTGGTTCTCGCGCAGATAGATCTTGTACAACCCCGCCTGCAACGCCGTACTCTGCGGCAGCCCCAGCAGAAAATCCGCAAACCCCGATCCACTCGTCGCCGCGCTTCCTGCAGTTTTATCCGCGGGGCTCTCCGTCGCATATCCCGAAAACGTAAACTGCCCCAGTGGATTATTTCCGCCAATCGAGTTCGCCTGCACCCGCCTCACATCCAGCCCCAGCCGCACATTATGTCTCTTGTGCCGGTACGCAACGAAGTCCGAAAACCCGATCGTCTGATTAATCAACGAGCTCGGCGTCGAATTGGACAGCCCCGCGAAGTTGCTGATGTTCAGCGCTGGCAGTCCGTTATAAAACTGCGGATCGGCAAACCCTCCCGACTCATTTGGAACCGTGATTCCTGCAGTCTGCGTCGGATTGTTTGCCGTGTCTGTAAAGTAATTGCGCGTCTGCGAGTTCATCCGATTCCAACTCACCATCGCATGATTCGAGAATCTTCCATACGAAAGCGTGTACCCCGCATTCAGCGCATTGCCATCGCTCTCCGTCGTCCCACCCAGTGGCAGAAAGATGTTCCGCACATCACTCGCAGAGTGCGAGTAGTTATATCCAATGTTGATATTCTGTCGCAGCGACGCCGGCAGATTCGAGTTTCTTCCGCCTCCAAACATCGGAAACGGCGAGCCCGACTTCTGTCCCACCGTGCGCACATACCGCGTATTGATCGCGACCACGTTGTTGCCCGCATTTGCGATTGTCTCGTAGTTGAACCCTTGCGCATTTGTCGCAATGTTTGGCGCAGGATAATACTGCAACAGCGCCAGCGCCTGCGCCGAGATCGGCGTTACAGCATTCGTCAGGTTGTTGTTCAACACCGCCAGCCCCGTCGACGGATCATAAATCTGCACCGGCCTCACCACGCCGTTTACCACCTGCGTCGACTGCGAAAAATCCCCCGTCCGTTCCAGCGTTGTCGGTACGCGAGAAGGCCCGCCCAGAAACGCATTCAAATTCTTCTGTCCCGTCAAATTGAAGAACACGAACTGACTCGTATTCGGCTTCACCAATCCCGGAATATACGGCGATCCCGCCAGCGTCACGCCATACCGATTCGTATACGACGAAGGCTTTGTCTGCGGCTGCAACGTTGGCGACCACTGCGCCGAATCCAGCGCCGCATTGTTCCCCATGTAAAAGACGCTCCCATGCGGCTGCGCAGGATTGAAGTTCCGAAATGCTCCACCAAATCCTCCACGTCCTCCGCGTCCGCCTGGACCGCCGCCACCCATCATTCCGCCCAGCACTCCTACGATCGCATTCGTCGGATCACTTCCCGGCGGCAGCATCCCACTCTGCCGAGCCCGCGCCACAGCGTCCTGCACGCGTTGCCGCATCTCATCCTCGCTGAAGTTCGCCAGGCCATTCATCTGTCCGGTCTGCCCGGTCACCGCCACTGAGTCCGTCGCATCGTCTCCTATCCCCGCCAGTGTCGGTAACGCAGCGCCCGTATTCCCCGCACCCGTCGTCGCATCCATCACACTCTCGCCCGCGCTCAGGCTCAGCCCCTGCAACCCCTGGCCCGCACTCGTGCCGCCACTCTGTCGAGCCTCCGCCTCCGCGGCTCGACTCGCCAGTTCCAACCCAAAGTCCGTCGCCTTCAGCACAATCCGAATTCCCTGTGCCGCCGCCTGAGACTCCACTCCGGTCAACACATCCTCCGCCGTCGCCGCCGCAAATCCGGCCAGCTCCGCGCGCACCACGTAGCGCCCATTGCGCGGTATCGCCATCGCATACGCTCCGTCGATGTCGGTCGACGTCGCATACTTCTTCCCCGTCAGCGTGTTGGTCGCCGTGATCGCAACCCCCGGCAGCGGAACTCCTCCCGCCTTACCCACCGCACCCGCAACCACGTGTCCTGCAATCGTCCCACCTTGCCCGGCCACCGCCGTCACCTGTGTCGTTGGAGCCTGCACGGCTGCACTCTCTACCGCCGTGCTTTGCGCCGTCACCGCACCCCACCCCATCAGCAACACCGCACCTGCTGCAACTCCCACCGCTCCTCTGCGCATCCGCCTCATCTCCAAACCCTTCACCTACACCTCTCCCGTCACCCGAGCTGGCGTTTCCCCGCCCGCTCGATCGCACTACGCACAGCGTCACGCCATCTCACCGGCAAACTACTGCGGAGCCTGATTGTTACTCGGTCGCGCATTCCCACCCGAAGCCGCATCGCCATTCCGCCGCCCAACCCTCTCCATCACCACTAGCTGCGTCGGAACGAATCTCCCGCCCTTCACCGCTCCCGTTCCGCGCACGCCCTCACCCACCTTGATGTCGGCCAGCGTAATACTCTCTCCGCCAGTCTCCGGAGCTGCACTCTGCGCCGCACTCACACCACTCGCACCAAATCCGCCTCCAACACCACGCCCGCCTCTCCGGAACGATGTCGTCTCATCGAACCCGATCGTCTGCGTCACATGGTCCGGCCGCTCCACGGTCATCGTGGCGTTGTCCATATCGATCGCGGTCACCCTCCCCACGATGTACGTCTTTCCCAGGTTCTCCTTCATCGCCTTCACCTGCGCGGCATCGGTCGCAAATACGACCGCCGCATGCAGCGTCTTCTTCGGCGCATCCAGCATCCCCGCGGCCATCACCCCATCCCCCACCTTCAACTCCGCAATCTTCACCGTCACGCCGCGCCCTTTCATCACGCGCGTATTGTCAGTGGTCACAATCTGCATCGTCGCTCCATCCTCGGTCTTCACCGTCAGCGTCGACCCGGCCACCGCCGTCACCTCGCCTGCCACCCGCTGCATCCCCGCGAACGCCCCACGCCCCTGCTGTTGGCCCTGCTGTTGACCCGGCTGCGTTGCTCCGGCAGCCTGCGCCTGCACCCGCGCGGCCGCACCGGCCAGCATCACAATCACCGCCATCATCATCGCCTTACGACGCATCATCCACTCCTCGAACTCCTACACACAAAGACGACGTCGCCGCGCAGAAGACGCGCTGGCCAGCAAATAATCTGCCCCACTCCCTTTTGCTGCATTCCCGCCGCCGCTCCCGATCGGCCCATTCCCGGTGGCGGCCATTGTTTTTCTTCGCTCATCGGTTTACCGTCAAGCCACGGTGCAACGCGCGCCGCCCCGCCTGAATTGCAGAGCAACAACCTTTTCTTGGTGAAGCATCTAAGCGCCTGAAGCATCGAATAGTACCGGAGCGCACCATGCTGACTCAGTCCACACCTCTCACCCCCTCACACGCCAGCGCCGCAACGTTGCTCGACCGCTTCCGTACCGTGCGTGCGGCCACCATGCGTTTCTGCACCCCGCTCACCCCGGAGGACATGATGGTGCAATCCTGTCCCGAGGCCTCGCCCATCAAGTGGCATCTCGCCCACACCTCCTGGTTCTTCGAGACCTTCGTCCTCTCCGAGTTCATCGCCGGCTACCAGACCTTCGACCCCAACTTCCGCTGGCTCTTCAACTCCTACTACCGCGCTGTTGGCGACATGCCCGAGAAGAAACTCCGCTCCTCGTTCTCCCGTCCGCCGCTTGACCAGGTCCTCGCCTACCGCCGCCACGTCGACGCGGCCATCGCCCGGCTCCTCTGCTGCGTCCCCCAGGATGAATCCCAGCGCCGGATCGTCCTCGGTCTCGAGCACGAACAGCAGCACCTCGAGCTAGCCGCCACCGACATCAAGCACGCCTTCTTCACCAACCCCCTTCACCCCGCCTACAAGAACCCCCCTCCCCCCGAGCCCAGATCCTCCTCCGCCCCCAGCTCATCCGAGACCATGGCGCCGCCGCTCCACTGGCTCAGCTTCACTCCCGGCTCGCCCCTCACGCCCGGCCTCGTCGAAGTCGGCCACACCCCGGACCCCAACAACCTCCACTCCTTCGCGTTCGACAACGAGAGCCCCCGCCACACCCTCTATCTTCGTCCCTTCCAGCTAGCCTCCCGCGCCGTCACTTGTGCCGAGTACCTCGCCTTCATCGAAGACGACGGCTACTCCCGTCCCGAGCTCTGGCTCTCCGAAGGCTGGGAGACCATGCGCTCCGAAGGTTGGCAGGCACCGCTCTACTGGGTCCGCGACTCCGCCACCTCCTCCGGCTGGCGCATCTTCACCCTGCACGGCTTCCGCTCCCTCGGCGAACTCTCCGAGACTCCCGTCTGCCACCTCAGCTTCTTCGAGGCCGAGGCCTTCGCCCGCTGGTCCGGCCACCGCCTCCCCACCGAGTTCGAGTGGGAGTTCGTCGCCGTCCAGCCTCCTCCGGCTCTGGCATCCCCCGCCGGAGCAGCAGCGTCTGCTCCCTCCCCTCGCCCCGCCAACATGTTCGAGTCCCAGCACCTCCACCCTCAGCCCGCCTCCACCACCGCCGACCTCGCGCATCCGCAGCAGCTCTTCGGCGACGTCTGGGAGTGGACCCAATCGCCCTACACGGGCTATCCCGGCTACAAGCCCCTCCCCGGCGCCCTCGGCGAGTACAACGGTAAGTTCATGAGCTCCCAGATGGTCCTTCGTGGCGGCTCCTGCGTCACTCCGCGGTTTCACATCCGTCCCACGTACCGCAACTTCTTCTCACCCTCCACCCGCTGGCAGTTCAGCGGCCTCCGCCTCGCCCGCGACGGTGCCTAACCGCCCCGCCCCAACTCTCAACCCACCTCCGCCCCGTCCTCCTGAGCAAGGCGAAGCACCCCTGTAGTTGCCATTGCCGTTGCTGTTGCTGTTGCCGTTGCTCTTGCCGTTGCCGTTGTCGTTGCCGTTGTCGTTGTCGTTGCTCTTGCCGTTGTCGTTGCTCTTGCCGTTGCCGTTGCCGTTGCTCTTGCTCTTGCCGTTGCTCTTGCTCTTGCCGTTGCCGTTGCCGTTGCCTTTTTGGTTGTCATCCCGCAGGGATCTGCTTCTTCTTTTGCTGTTGCCGTTGCTGTTGCCGTTGCTCTTGCCGTTGCTCTTGCCGTTGCTCTTGCCGTTGCTCTTGCCGTTGCCGTTGCTTTTTGGTTGTCATCCCGCAGGGATCTGCTTTTGTCTTTTGCTGTTGCTTTTACCTGTCTCCGCTGCTCAACTCGTTACACACGGGGCTTTACCCCCTCCCACCCCACGAGGCCTCCCTTGACCACCACGACCCCTGTCTCTCCCAACGAGGCCGTCCTCACCGAAGCTCTCGCCGGCCTCACCGCCCACCCTCAGAAGACCCTCCCCCCCTGGCTCTTCTACGACCAGCGCGGCTCCGCTCTCTTCGAGCAGATCACCACCCTCCCCGAGTACTACCTCACCCGCACCGAGCGCGCCCTCTTCGCCGCCCACTCCGCCGACATCCTCCGCCAGTTCCTCACCCCCGGCGCCCCCAGCGGCCTTCCCCTCCTCGCGCCCGACCCCTTCACCATCGCCGAACTCGGCGCCGGCACCGCCTCCAAGACCGGCCTTCTCCTCCACGCGGCAACACTCCTCCAGCCCGAGCTTCTCTACCAGCCCATCGACGTCAGCCCCACCGCCCTCACCACTGCCGCCGACACCCTAACCGCCGCCCTCCCCGGCCTCACCGTCCACCCCCAGCTCGCCAACTACATCACCGAGCCCTACACCCTTGACCACCCCTCCATCTCCCCGCAGGGCAGGCCGTCCCAACCCGCCGTCCGCAGCCGCATTCTCGCCCTCTACATCGGTTCCAGCATCGGCAACTTCACGCCCGACGAAGCCACCATCATTCTCCGTCGCCTGCGCACCCACCTTCAGCCCGGCGACGCCCTCCTCCTCGGCACCGACCTCGCGCCCAGCCGCCAGAAGCGCCTCTCCACCATCCTCGCTGCCTACAATGACGCCGCCGGTGTCACCGCTGCCTTCAACCTCAACATCCTCACCCGCCTCAACCGCGAACTCGACGCCGACTTCCGCCTCTCCGCCTTCGCCCACCGCGTCCGCTGGAACGCCGCCGAGAGCCGCATTGAGATGCATCTCGAGAGCCTCGTCCCCCAGACGGTCCACATCGCCGGGCACCGCATCCACTTCGACCAGGGCGACACCATCCACACCGAGAACAGCTACAAGTTCACCGACGCGGCTCTCGAAGCCCAACTCGCCCGTTCCGGCTTCACCCCCACCTGCACCTTCCACGACTCCACCCGCAGCTTCGCTCTAACCCTCGCCCACACCCTCTAACCCTAGGCTCTTGCACTTGCTTTTTTGGTTGTCATTCCGCAGCGCAGCGGAGGAATCTGCTTCCCGCGCCCACAAGGCGTGATCTCCACCCTCCCCGAAAATAATTCCTGCGAAAACAGCCCAAAAATCGCATGTCAACCCCCCACGCGACCCCAGACCGCACAAACCCCGCGTCCCCACTGCCGATTTCCCATTTCGCAAGTTGGCATAGTCTCCCCCACCGAGTGCGTACAATTTAACTAGACCCGTTCGCTTTCAGGTGTAGTCGCAACCATTTTGATGGTTGTCATTCCGTAGCGAAGCGGAGGAATCTGCTTCTTGAACCGGTGACAAAACCGGATGGCAATCAGTTCTAGACCCACTAACAGCCAAAAGCGCCAACGGCAAACCCGCCCTCAAGGTCCGAAGCGCCCACCCTAACCCCAACCAATGCAATATCTTACCCGCAACCCACCTGAATCGAATACTTTACCGCCAGAAATCCCGCAACCAGCCTGAATGGAATACTTTACGCAAAAAAGTACGGGGGGGGGGAGGGGGGTGCCCTATACCGGCCGGGTATACGTTCCACTCTTCCCGCCGGTCTTTGACAGCAGCACAATCTCCCGAATCCGAATCCCCTTATCCAGCGCCTTGGTCATGTCATAGACGGTCAGCGCAGCGACCGCCGCTGCGGTCATCGCCTCCATCTCCACCCCGGTTCCGGCAACAGTAGCCGCCGTAGCCCGAATCTCCACCCCACCGGCAACGACAGTCGCCTGCACGTCCACAAAGCTCAACGCCAGCGGATGACACATCGGAATCAGCTCACTGGTCCGCTTCGCCGCCTGAATCCCTGCAATCCGCGCCACCTCCAGCGGATCGCCCTTGGGGTTCTGCGGCAGCGCAGCCAACACCGCTGCATTCAACTCAACAAACGCCGCAGCCACAGCCTCCCGCCGCGTCTCCGCCTTGGCTCCCACATCGACCATCCGCGCCTGCCCGGCATCATCAAAGTGCGACAGCTTCTCACCCATAGCGGCAATCCTACCGCAGCAGCACGCGCACCGTCAGCCCGGCAGGGAAGTCCTCCACCCCCGCCGGCAGCACCACATACCCATTCCCGCGAGCATTGGCCACCACATCCCCCGAACCTTGCCACCCCACCACCGACACCTTCACCCCATCCCACCCGCCGCTCAACTCCGCCGGCAGAAACCGAGTCATTCGCGCCCCGCCCTTCACCTCCTCCGCCAGCCGAGCCTCCACAAACACCGGCGCAATCTCCGTTCGTCCCGCCAGCGCGCGCAGCATCGGACTCACAAAAAGATGAAAGCAAACCTGCGCTGAAACCGGATTTCCAGGAAGCCCAAAGAAATACGTCCAACCTTTCTCCGAAGGCAATCGCCCAAACACAACCGGCTTTCCTGGCTGAATCAGCGCGCCGGTAAAGTAGAACTCTGCTCGAAATTCACCCAACACCTGCTCGACGAGATCATACTTGCCCATCGAAACCCCGCCTGTGAGCAGCAGCAGGTCTGCCTCACGGCCCTCCGCAACCTGCGCCCGCAGCTCTCCCAGCGTGTCCCGCGCAATTGCCAGCCGTTCGCCAACACCGCCTGCAGCCTTCACCAGCGCCGCGAGCGCATAGCTGTTGGAGTTCCGTATCTGCACCTCCGACATCGGCTCATCCAACTCCACCAGTTCATCGCCGGTAGCCACAATCGCCACCTTCGGCTGAGCAAACACCTGCACCTGCGACACGCTGCAGCTAGCAGCCACGCCCATCTCCGCCGCACCCAGCACGCGCCCCGCAGGCAGCACCACATTGCCCGTACGCGTCTCCGCGCCGCGCGGCACCACATTCTCTCCCTCGCGTAACGTTCGCCCGGCCTCAACCTGCAGCAGTCCATCCGCAACCATCGTGTGCTCGACCATGACCACCGCATCCGCGCCTGCAGGCAGCGGAGCCCCGGTCATAATCTCGATCGCCTCACCCTTCGCCAGCGCCGCACCCAACCATCGCTCACCCGCCCGCAACGAGCCCACAACCCGCAGCGGCTCTCCCACATCGCCCGCCCGCAACGCAAACCCATCCCGTGTAGCCCGGTTGAACGGCGGCTGATCCCGGTCCGCAACCACCGCAGCCCCAAGCACCCGTCCTGCTCCCTCCAGCAGTGCAACCGTCTCCACCCTGCGCGCGACCACGCTTGATTGAGCGTGCGCCAGCACCTCCTCCAGCGCCTGCCCGAACGTCAGAACCCTCTCGCTCATCGCCCGACTCTCCCGCCGCCAGAGACGCAAACGCCCCGGCCAGTTTCCACCGGCCGGGGCGTTCGCACCTGCCCGCTACTTACTTCTTGTGTGCCTTGTACGTCGTGTCGATCTTCTCGCCCAGACTCGTCAGCACAGCCTGAACCTGTGGAACCTTCGGATCGTTCGGAGCCAGTTGCAGGAACTTCTGATAGGCCTCAATGCATCCCGGAGGCGCAGTCAGCTTCTGCGTCTTCGGGTCCACAGCAGACTTGGTCACCAGCGCCTGTCCCTCGATAAAGTAAGCGTCCGCCGCTGTAGGATCGGCTGCAATCGCCTTCTTTGCGGCGGCGTCCGCGGCATCCATCTGACCGGCGTTGTAGAGCACAGCAGCTTCATTCTTGTAGTACATGCCAGCCTTCGTGGGATCGGCCTTGGCCGCGCTGTCGAAGGCTGCGGTCGCGTCATCCGGCTTTCCGAGCTGCGTATAGGTATTCCCCAGTTGGTTGTAGTCCGCCGCCAGCCCCGTCACGTTAGGCTTGGCCCCGGCAGAATCCAGGGCGATGGCCTTCTTGTACGCATCCACGGCATCGTTGTAGTTCTTCGTCACCTCGTCGTCGGCCTGCGGAGACTTGCCCGCCTTCTTGTCTTCCGTGCTCAGGTGCCTACCTTGCGCCAGCAGCGTGTCGCCGTAGGTAATCCAAAGCAGGCCCACGTCCGGCTTGGCAGCGACCGCGTCCTTCATGCTCGCGACGTCCTTGCTCACATCGTCCTTGTTGGGAGCCGCCGCCGCCAGGTCAGCGCGCACGGTCTTCAACGTCGCATTCAGCTTGGCGATCACCTGGTTCGCCGACACCACCTCGGCGTTCTTCTTCTTGTACTCCTCGAGCGCCTTCTGCTGCTCGGGCGTCATGCTCTTGATGTACTCCGGACGCGACATATCGTCGTTCAGCGTCAGGTCGGTGTCCTCTGCCTTCACCTTCAGTTCAAGCCGGTCAGCAATCTTGTCGCCCTGCACAAAATACACGAAGTAATCGCCGGGCGTGACGCCCGTGGCCTTGTAATTACCGTCATTGTCGATGGGCACAATGGGGGCGAACTTCTCATCCTTGTAGGCTACCGTCTGGTCCTTGGTGAACTTCACATTGCCGGGAAAGAAGTTCTGTCCCGCGGGGTTGCTGACATGACCATGCACGGTGGCCCCAGGAGTTTGGGCAAGTGCCGGCGCGATCGTTAGCATCACCATGGCGGCTAAACCCGCAGCCTTGGCAAAGAAAGAGCTCTTGTACGCTTCTGTCATTTTCATCGTCCTTCTTTCAAGTCGGCCCGAAGTCTCTTAGGCTAGCGGGCGTTCGTGTAATCTTGTGCCGTTCGTTTTGGCGCGTAGAGGATAGGATCGGATATACCGGCTGCTGCAAACGCTCGCAACCGCAGATCGCAGCTTTCGCACACACCACAGGCCGCAACTTCGCCTGAGTAGCACGACCAACTTACATGCAACGGAGCGCCCAATTCAACTCCCAATCTTACAATCTCATGCTTCCGAAGTGTGATCAGCGGCGTAACCACCGCAATTTCGCCCTCTTTGGTGCCCACTTGAATCAGCTCGTTGAAGGCCTTGTAGTATTGCGGACGGCAGTCCGGATAGCCGGAACTGTCCTGCTCCACAGCCCCGATGAATACTGTCTTCGCTCCCAGTACCTCAGCCCAACTAACCGCTGCGCTCAGAAAGTGTGCATTCCGAAAGGGCACATAGGTCACTGGAACCTCTTCACCCTGTCGAACCGAATGATCCCGCTGTGATTCAGGCGCAGCATCGGGCACCGCAATATTCGCGTCGGTCAGTGCCGAACCGCCGATGCGCCGGAACAGGTCCGTCTCCAGTTCCATCAACTCCCGCAGGCCCACAGCCTTGGCCACTTCGCGGGCGGCCTTTAGCTCGCGCGCCTGCGTTCGCTGCCCATAGCTGAAGTGCAACCCGAAGCTGTCATAGTCTCGCGCCGCCAGCGTTGCGCAGACAGTGGAATCCATTCCGCCCGACAAGCAGACGACAGCCTTTGGCCGACTCACTTTCCCTTGTCCTCTGCCGCAATCTCCGCAGCCGTTACCGACTCCAGGGACTCCGGCGCATTATCCATTGCCTGCAGCAGGTCACGTGCTGCGGCCTCGTCCTGTACGTGTACCTGTAGTTGCGAAACAAATGCTACTGGAATCATGCTGTTCGCTGTCTCTCCCACCATGAACACGGGGATGCCAGCTGCTTCCAGCGCGGACCGTGCCATGTTGGCCTCCATCGGCTCAGGAAAGGTTGCGATCGTCACTAACTCATCTTGCTCGTCGACGCCTGTCTCGTTGCTCATAGTGTTCGTCTCGCTGTCTCCGCTCTCGCGGCTCTCTGTATTCTCTGCGGATCGGTTACTTCAAATCAACCGACTGCAGATGGAACGTAATCGTGCCCCAGAACAGCCGGGCTTGCATCTGCACGGGTAAATGCCGAGGGTCGTCGGTATACCAGACCCAGATACTGCCGCGGTTTTTCACGACGCCCTCATCAGCGGTCGCCTGCACTTTGATGGTCTGAAACGTCCCGGAGGGTGTCTTGATCTCTTCATGATCCTCCACCTTCATCCCCACCGTCACCGTCCGCACTGCGTCCGCCAGAGGGAAATACACGATCTGTCCCGTCGTCAGCGTCTGGGACTGCGTATAAAAAAGCCCGGACAGAAGGTCCGTCACGCATGCTGGAGTGTTGGCTACGCTGTGCGTCGCCGTACCTTTCACCAGATTCCGCTCATTCCACGTCTGCTTGCCGTGGGTGTAGTCGAAGGTCAACTCGCTGGCAATCTTGCGCCGACCCTCCTGGGTCTGCTTGGCGAACCCGGTCGAACAGCCGGTCTTCAGATCAAAGCCCGATTGAAATCGGTCAATCACAGGGAACAGCATATTCACTGCGCCGATAGTGTCTGCGGTCGCCGAGATCTTGAGGATGTCGCCCACCTGATCGAGATGGAACACCGCGGTTCCCGTCGTAAACACGCGCCAATCCACGGTGTAAGTCAGCGTCTCATGTTGCGGATACACAAAGCCCGGAAGCGGAGGCTGGAGCACAGGAATAGGGCGCTGGACAACAGGTGCCGCTGGTTTCGAGAGCAGTTGCGCACTCGTTTGTGCCGGCTGCGCAAAACTCATAAAGATCACCCACGCAACGGCTGCCATCATTGCGGCGACCATCGGCGAGTCGATCCAGACCCACAGAGGGGCCATCCAAACGGCCTTCAAATCAGCATCCCCCGTGGGTTTAGACGCACCTGCGAAGCGTCAGTGTCTCAGAATCATTCGCAGCGTCAACGCCGCATAGATCGCGGCTGCGCCCATAAGAGCATTGTACTCGCGATGGTGGCGGTAACGCTCCGCCGCAAACCGGCCATCACCGGCGTTGGCATCGGCAAAACGCGCTGCGGTCAACCTTGGCAGGAGCCGTGGAACGTGTTGCGCGTACTCCTCAAAAGAAGAGAATGCGCTGCGCAGAAAGGTCTCCTCCGAGAGGATGGTCGGCACATAGATCGCAAGAAACAGGACGACCAGAAGCAGCCCCAGCCACACCTGTCCAGCCGCGACCGCAAAGCCGGCTGCAATCCCCATCGACCCTAAATACAGTGGGTTACGCGTATACGCATAAGGTCCGGTACGGGTCAGTTCCGCATTCTTTTTCACGTAACCGGCCGCGTAGCCGCGCAGCCACAGCCCCGGCAGCACCAGCAGCAGGCTCCACGCCAGTGTGTGCCAACTGGGGCGCGCAAACACCAGGAACACCGCTGCGACGACGAACCCCAGCGGAACACGCACTCTGCGCGCGATCTTCTGCCAGCGTATCTTGGTCTGCAATTTCGTTCCGTTTGCTGAACCCATGCGTCCATTCTCTCAAATCAGGCGTTTGAGGGCTTCCACTACTGCTTTTGTTGAAATATTTGTCAGGCCTGGGTCCAGGGTATCGGCGTGCTTGTAACTGGTCACGGAGGCCGCATCGCGCAGCACGATCTTCGCTCCCGGCCCCCACGGGCCATTGCGTGCAGGATCTGTGGGGCCGAACAGTGCGACCAGTGGAACTGCCAGTGCTGCAGCAAGATGCGTGGGTCCGGAGTCTCCGCCGAGGAACAGATCGGTGCGTCGTATCAGGGCCACGAGTTGGGCGACGTCGCAGGCGGCAATGCGTGCCGCACCGTCGCTGGCGGCCACCACACGGGCGGCCAAACTGGTGTTGCCTGAACCCGCATTTACGACGCAATCCGACACTCTCAACAGCATTTCGCGTGCTACTTCTCCAAACCGCTCCGTCGGCCAGTGCTTGGCCCCCCACCCTCCGCCGGGAGCGAGCATTAGGAGAGGCCTCGACCGCACCTCCTCCTCGGCCCATGCCTCCGCGTGCGGATTGCGGGGGAGGGTGACACCGGCAGGCTCCAGCGGCAGTCCGCAAGCATCGCCCAGCAGCGCTGCTCCTTGTTCGACCACATGGGCGCCACGGCGCGTCAGCTTCCGCGAGTAGAACCGTGCAGCCAGCGACTCGCGCGGGTCGCTGTAGCCGGCAAATTGTTGAGCGCCGGTCATCCAGCCGATTACGGCCGACCGCAAGGTGCCCTGCATGTCGACGGCGAGGTCGTAGCACTCACGTCGCAGGTTGCTGCGCAGTGCGAGAATGGAGCGCAGCGTGGCCGTCGACGCTGGAGATTTTGCCCACAGCTTCGTCTCGGCGAGGTGGACGCGGTGGACGATGGAGCCGCTACCCTCATGGTCCACCAGCAGCGGAGCCCAGCGCGGATCGACGACCCAATCGATCTGCCAGTCCGTGCGGGCAAGGCGCAGCGCAGCGACCGCGTGCAGCGCGTGCAGCACGTCGCCCATCGCGCCGACGCGAACGATGAGAATCTTCATAGCGCCTGAACCTCTACTGCCAGCAGCTTCGTTTCAAGCGCGCGCAGGACTGCGTTCGGGTCGGCGAACTCGGCCTCCAGCGCGACGACCATCAGTGGGCCAACCTCTTCCAGCCGCTCGCGCATCGCCGAGGTCAGTTTCACGGCGTCCTTCTCTGTGGTCACAAACCCCGATCCATTCAGGCTCCTGGCCACTTCGATCACGTGGTCGATGTCGGTCCGCCCATAGCGATGATGGTCTGGAAACGCAACCGTCTCTATCACGCCGCAGCCAGCATCCTGCAGCATGGCCGCAAAGTCTTCCGGCCGGGCGATGGCGCAGAACGCAACCGGGCGCAGACCTGCGCCGAAGACCCGCAGCGGAGCGGGGAAGCGCAGTGTGCGGCGAACAGTCCACATCTGGCCGTGCTCGCGCAGCAGATCCCAGACACGCTTGCCGACAGATGGAGCATCGCCGTTCGCAGTGCTCTCGCTGCGCACCTCGTTTTCGCGCACGATCACCACGTCGGCGCGCAGCAGCGCGGAGGGCATCTCGCGCAGGTTGCCTGTCGGCAGCAGTGCATCGTCGAGGTCTTCTGCGGTTACCAGCACGATGTCAATTGTCCGCGCCAGCTGGCGGTGCTGAAAGCCATCGTCGAGCAGATGGGCGCTGCGCGGATTGACGCTAACTGCAGCCTCTGCGCGTTCCCCGGCGCGAAACCGATTTGCGCCGACCCACACGGGGACGCCGGTTTGCGCGGCGATCAATACGGGTTCATCGCCAAACCGTTCGGCGGAGCGATCGAAGCCGGGGCGCACCTGCTCGATGCCGCGACCGGCGCGACCGTAGCCTCGCGAGAGCACGTCGACAGTCCAGCCGTTCTCGTGCAGCAGCTTCGCCAGGGCAATCACCACGGGCGTCTTCCCCGCGCCGCCTGCGGAGAGACTGCCAATGCTGATGACCGGCCATTGCAGCGTGTGCGTAGGCAGCAGGCCGGCACGACGAAGAGCGTCCTTGGCGTTGAGCACCGCGGCGTACACCGGTACCAGCGGTCTGGCCCATGGCCTGCGCGTGCTCATGGCTTTGCCCCCTGCATCATCGCAACCAGCGCCTTTACGGTGCGTGCTGTAGCACCCTGCTGCTGTTCTAGAACCTTCCGCCCGCGCTCTCCGATCGCCTTTGCCTGCTCCCGATTCGCCAGTAATTCCACGAGTGCCGTCTCCAGTTCGTCGCTGTCTTTTACGATACGAATTCCATCGGCTTCGTGCATCGTTGCAACGATATCGCGGAAGTTCTCAAACGACGGCCCTATCACGACGGGAACGCCAAACTGTGCGGGTTCGAGCGGGTTGTGGCCGCCACGTTTCACCAGACTTCCGCCAACGAATGCTACGTCGGCGATTGCGTAGACCGCTGCAAGATCGCCGATGGTGTCGACCAGGACTACGTCGATCGTTGAAGGAGCGACTGGGTTGTCATTTCCCTGGTTGGCCCATGCGCTCGCCTTCGCGTATCGATGCGCTTGCAGCAGCGACTCGACTGTCTGGAAGCGTTCGGGATGGCGCGGAGCAAGCACCAGCAGAGCGTTTGCCTGATGCTGTAAGCGTTGCTCCCATGCTTCGATCACCAACTTTTCCTCGGATGGAACGCCTTCGACTGTGCTGCCGGCGACGATGATCGGGCGCCCCTTCGCAGCCTGCCGAATCAGCCCTGCGATGCGGCTCTGCTGCGGTGCGCGAATGTCGTACTTCATGTTGCCGGCGACCTGCACCGACTCTGCGCGAACACCGACGATGACGAGCCGCAGCGCATCGTCTTCACTCTGCGCGAGCCACAGCGCTGGCTTGCGCATCACACGGCCCCACACTGACTGTATCCGCATCGCACGCGCAAACGACCGGTCACTTATGCGCGCGTTCACCACTGCAACGGGCACGTGTCTGCCTGCGCACTCATGCAGCATGCGCGGCCAGAGTTCGTTCTCCATCAGGATGAGCGCGACCGGCTTGAGCGCATTCACGTATGAGCGCACGGCAAAGGCAAAATCGAGCGGCATATAGAACACGCGCTCTGCTCCGAATCGATCGCGAGCGAGCGCCTGTCCGGTGCGCGTGGTAGTCGAGATGACGACGCGGAAGTCCTCGCCCAGCGCGGCTTCGAGGCCTCCGATGAGCCTTGATGCGGCGAGCACTTCGCCCACGCTGACCGCGTGCACCCAGACCACGCGCCTGCCGCGGACCGCACTGAGCACGTGAGCTGGAACGTTGCCAAGGCGTTGGATGAGGCCCTCGCGGTAACGTTGCGTCGTGGCCATGCGGAGCAGCCACCAGGGCGAACTGAGCGCGAGCACCAGGGTCAGCAACGCGCTGTAAACCAGCATCGTCATGACGTTCGGACCACCCTGTTTTGTTTTCGCTGCATCCAGAAGAGGATAATTGAAGGGAGCGAAGATCACCTTTTATGACCGAACCCAGACTGCGTATACGACCTGCCACAGCCGAAGACGTGCCGACGATTCTCGGTTTTATCCGCGAGCTTGCGGAGTACGAACGCGAGCCCGACGCGGTGGTGGCCACTGAGGCCGATCTGCTGCGCGACGGCTGGGGCGAGACGCCGCGCTATACGGCGGTCATCGCTGAATACGACAGCGTGGCTGCGGGGTTTGCGCTGTACTTCACGACCTACTCGACGTGGCGGGGACATCACGGGATTCGACTGGAGGATCTGTACGTGACGCCTGCTTTGCGCAGCCAGGGCATAGGGAAAGCACTGCTGGCGCGGGTGGCGCGCATTGCGGTGGATCAGGGCTGCCCACGGCTGGAGTGGGACGTGCTCGACTGGAATGAGCCGGCGATTGCGGTGTACCGGCACCTTGGCGCAAAGATGATGTCCGAGTGGCGGATTATGCGAATGGCGGGAGAGCCGCTGGTGGCGCTGGCTGCGCTTGACGGCGACGGTGCGCAATAAGAACGTATGCCGATTCCGATAAGAACGTATCCTAAGCAGAGATGAAGAAGATTCATGTGATTGGCGGCGGGCTGGCAGGCCCCGAGGCGGCGCTGCAGGCTGCGAGTTTTGGTTGCGAGGTGGTGCTGTCGGAGATGCGGCCGCTGCGCTCGACCGAGGCGCACCAGACAGGGGAGTTTGCGGAGTTGGTGTGCTCGAACTCGCTGAAGAGCGAGAGCGAAAATACGGCGCCGTGGCTGCTGAAACAGGAGATGCGGCGGGCGGGATCGTTCCTGTTGCAGGCTGCCGATGCCAGCGCGGTGCCTGCGGGGCACGCGCTGGCGGTGGACCGCGTGGAGTTTTCGCGGAGGGTGGCGGAGTTGATCGCGGCGCATCCAAAGATCGAGGTGCGGCGCGAAGAGGTGGCGCGGCTGGATGAGACCGATGGCGAGACGATCACCGTGCTGGCCAGCGGGCCGCTGACGAGTTCGCCGCTGGCGGCTGAGTTGCAGCGGCTGACGGGTGCCGAGCAGCTTGCGTTCTACGACAGCATCTCGCCGATCGTCGATGCGAGCACCATCGACATGGATCGCGTCTACTTCGCCGCGCGTTGGGACAAGGGCACGGCCGACTATATCAACTGCCCGTTTACGAAGGAAGAGTATGAGGCGTTTCTGGATGCGCTGACGACGGCGGAGACCGTAGAGGCAAAGAGTTGGGAGGCGCTTCCCACGGACGGCGCAGTGACCGCCGCGCCGGTGACGATGAACTACTTCGAGGGCTGCCTGCCCATCGAGGAGACAGCGCGGCGCGGACGCGACACGCTGCGGTTTGGGCCGATGAAGCCTGCGGGGCTGACTAATCCGAAGACGGGCCGATGGCCGTATGCGGCCGTGCAGTTGCGCCAGGAAAACCTGCGTGCGGACAGCTATAACCTCGTCGGGTTTCAGAATCATCTGAAGTTCGGCGAGCAGGCGCGCGTGCTGCGCATGATTCCAGGGCTGGAGCACGCGACGTTTCTGCGCTATGGCCAGATTCATCGCAACACGTACATTCATGCGCCGTCGCTGCTGACCGAGACGCTGCAACTGCGCGCGCATCCGAGCATTATGATTGCGGGGCAGTTGTCGGGGGTTGAGGGCTATACGGAGTCGATCGCGAGCGGTCTGCTGGCGGGGCGATATGCCGCGGCGCTGGCCCGCGGCTTGCAGCCAACGCCTGTGCCACGTATCACGGCCAACGGCTCACTGACCCACTACATCACGCATGCGGAGCACAAGAAGTTCCAGCCGGCGAATATCACGTTCGATCTGCTACTGCCGCTCGAAGAGGAACTGCGCAAGAAGATTCGCGACAAGAAGGAACGTCACCGGATTCAGTGCGAGCGCGCGCTGGAGGCCTGGGACGCCTGGCTGGCGACCAGCCGGGCGTAGTTGTTGATCTACTCCGTCTTCTTTTTGTTACGGGCCTTCACCTTGAACCAGATGGGGCTGCCGATAAATTTGAACGTATCGCGGATCTCGTTGGCGAGGAACCGCTCATAGCTGAAGTGTAGCTTCACGTCGCGATCGGTGAAGAGCACGAAGGTGGGTGGCGCGACCGCGGCCTGCGTCATGTAATAAATCTTCACGCGCCGGTTCATCGGGACGCTGGCGCGCTGGAAGTCGATCTTGTCAAGGAAGCGGTTCATGGCGCCGGTGGAGACGCGCTTGCGACGTTCGCGGGCAACCAGTTCGACTTTCTTGAAGACTTCCGCAATGCCCTTCGACTCCGCCGCCGAGACGAAGAGCAGGGGAGCGTAGTCGAGATACTTCAGCGAGTCGCGGACCTGCTGTTCGTAGAGCTTTTTATCGGCGGGAGCGCTGCCGTCAAAGAGGGTTTTACCGTCGGGGCCGACCTTGGTGACGAGGTCCCACTTGTTGATGATGATGATGACGCTGCGGCCGCTCTCGTGCGCATAGCCGCCAATGTTGGCATCGGCTGCGGCCACGCCTTCCGCCGCGTCGATGACCAGCAGTGAAACGTCTGCGGCTTCAAGGTGCTTGCGGCTCATAATGACAGAGAGTTTCTCCGCCATCAACTTCGTCTTACCCTTGCGGCGAATGCCAGCGGTATCGATGAAGCGGAAGCTGTGGCCGTCGCGTTCGACGACCTCATCAACGGCATCGCGGGTGGTTCCGGCGATGGGCGACACGATCGCGCGGTCGCTTCCGGTCAGCGCATTTAGTAGCGTGCTCTTGCCCACGTTTGGCCGTCCGATGATGGCGATCTTTGTCTCGCGCGCGATGTGCTCGCCGTGCGAACGCAGGCGGCGGCCAGTCGAAACTTCGTCTGGCGGAGTCTGCGCACCCGGCAGTGGGTCGCCACCGCCATCCATATCCTCTTCAATCTCTTCTTCGATACCCTCGTAATGCTCTTCCGGCTCTTCGGCGACAAACTCCGGCGGCAGTGCTGCCCACACTTCATCGAGCAGATCTCCAATCCCCGAGCCATGTTCGGCAGAGATGGGGCACACATTTCTGAAGCCCAGGCGGCGAAAGTTTTCCGCGGCGGCGTACATCTCGGATGTGTCCATTTTATTGACCGCGAGAAAGATCGGCTTGCCGCCGCGCAGCAGCAGGCGCGCTAGTTCGACGTCAGGTGCGGCCAGTTCGGTGCGTCCGTCGACGACCATGATGATCGCGTCGGCCTCTTCCAGCCCGACCTTGGCCTGGCGGAAGATTTCGGAGGGGATCAGCGCCTCATCGTCAGGCACGACGCCGCCGGTATCGACCAGGCGCACATCACGTCCGGCCCACTCCACGTCGCCATAGATGCGGTCGCGGGTGATGCCGGGCTCATCGCCGACGATCGAGCGGCGGGTCTGCGTGAGGCGGTTGAAGAGGGTCGATTTGCCTACGTTAGGACGGCCGCAGATGGCGACCAGCGGCAGCCGTGCGGGCTCGCGGTGGCCGAGGTCTGTAGCCAGCGTCAGCCGCGATGCAAGCGTCTCCGCCTCTTTCCAGGCACGCTGCTCGGCTGCGCTCTCGGTGTCAGCTTCGACACGTGGCAAACGCTTTGGCGCTTCACTGGCGTGGCCTCGGCTGTTGGCGTCCTCACGATTCCGCAGCACTACCTTGTGCTCGCGCTCGGGGCTCTTGGTCGGCGTCTTTGCGGCCTTCGTCGCTGCAGCTTTCTTCGCCGCGAGTTCTTTGCGCTTCTTCGGCGAGACCGCTCCAGTAGTCGCCGTGCCGCGGGGCGCGGTCCTGCCCAGCTTCGGCCGGGTGCTCGCCTGGCGGTGTTTTTTGCCTAGCCGCTTCTTCTCGGTGCGCTTCGGTGCCATCGCTCGTAAACCTCTGTCTCTTTTATGGTCGCACGCATCGGGCAGTGCACGGCGAACAAACGGCGGATATGATCAACGTAAGCTGATGCCCTCCACGACCCCACTGACGGTACTGAAAGACGCACTGCCCGGCCAGAAGCTGCCGACGCTCCATGACTTTTTCCGCCCGGGAGGGATTCTGGCGAAGTCGTCGCTGGAGTATGAGCACCGTCCAGGGCAGTATGCAATGGCTAAAGCGATCGAGCAGAGCTTCGCCGATCGGCGTCATCTGATCGTTGAGGCAGGCACCGGGACCGGGAAGACGCTCGCCTACCTGCTGCCGGCGTTGTGCCGGGCGCGGGAGCAGAAGCAGCGCATCATCATCTCTACGGGCACCAAAAATTTGCAGGAACAGCTCTACTTCAAGGACGTACCATTCCTTGAGTCGCTGCTCGGGCCGTTGAATGTCTGCTATATGAAGGGCCGTGCAAACTACGTTTGCAAGCAGAAGCTCTATGCGCTGCGCGACAATCCGTTGCTGACTGGACTTGAGGAGATTTCGCAGTTTCATTCGATTCTCCAGTGGGAGCGGACGACCGAGACGGGGGATCGCGCAGAGGTGGATGCGCTGCCGGAGAGTTCCTCGCTGTGGAACAAGCTGGATGCGCGCAGTGAGGTCTGCCTCGGCCAGACGTGCCCGAACTGGGAGCAGTGCTTCATCACGTCGATGCGGCGCAAGGCGCTGGAATCGGATATTGTGATCGTCAATCACCACCTCTTCTTCGCCGACCTCTCCATCAAGCAGCAGGCCGCGGGAGCGTCCGATGCAGGGATTCTGCCAGAGGCTGCGGCAGTGATCTTCGATGAGGCGCACGAGTTAGAGAGCATTGCGAGCCAGTACTTTGGGATTGCGCTTTCGAATGCGCGTTTCGATGAGCTGGCTCGCGACACTGAGTTGCTTCTGCGCGCTAAGGGTGCGAGCTCCAGCGCGATTGAGAGCGCGGCGCAGACGGTGCGTGAGCGCTCCAAGCTGTTCTTTGCCTCGCTGCCTGCGGGACCTTCGGACCTTGGCCGGTTGGAATTTATCGACCGCGCGGATTTTCTCGAAGCGCGTGGCGATGCCTATATCGGGGCAACAAATGCGCTGCAACGGTTGGAGGGTGAACTTGAGAGGCTGCGGGAGGTTGACGAGGCTGCGGGCTTGCGCAAGCGTGCTGCGGACATTCGCAATCACCTGAAGTTTCTTCTCGAATCGACAGACCCAAACACGGTCTTCTGGATCGAGCGTCGGGCTACGAGCGGGATGCGCAACGCCGCACGCAACGCGCGCGACACTGCTGTTCCATCTGCCCAATCCTTCAGTACGCACCTCCAGGCGACGCCGATTGACGTCTCAACGCTGATGGCGGAGACGCTCTTCGAGCGCTACCCGAGCGTCATTCTTACCTCGGCTACGCTCACCGTCGCGGCGCAGGACGGAACGCCCAGCTTTGATCACCTGAAGCATCGACTCGGCGTTCCATTTCCCAAAGAGCTCATCGTTTCAAGTCACTTCGATTACGCAACCCAGGCGCTGCTTTATCTGCCGCCGGGCATGCCGCCGCCGCGTGACGCCAACTTCCTCCCGCAGGCTGCGGAGAGAATTCGACGCGTGCTGGAGATCACGCGCGGCCGCGCCTTCTGCCTCTTCACCAGCCACGCGCAGATGCGCGAGCTGCATGATCGCCTGCTCGCACAACTGCCGTATCCACTGCTGATGCAGGGTTCGGCTCCGCGCCATGTACTGCTGCAGCAGTTTCGCGAGACGCCCAACGCGGTGCTCTTCGGGACGAACTCCTTTTGGCAGGGCATCGACGTGCAGGGAGAGCAGTTGAGCTGCGTGATCATCGATAAGCTGCCGTTTGCAGTGCCAAGCGATCCGATCATGAAGGCGCGGACGGACGCCATTAATGCGACTGGTGGCAGCGCCTTCAACGACTTCCAGGTACCGCAGGCGGTGATTACGCTGAAGCAGGGATTCGGGCGCCTGATCCGCTCGCTGAGCGACCGCGGCGTGCTCATGCTGCTCGACCCGCGCATCCGTACCACGCGCTACGGAGCGACGTTTCTCGACTCGCTGCCGCCCTATAGCCGCACCGACGACATCACGCAGGTCGAGCGCTTCTTCGACCTGCCGGAGACGCCTGTGGCGCGACGCTAGTATCCTAGGTTTAGCTGCATGGGACGCAATCTCTACATCCTCGCCGCCACGCTCGCCGTGCTTTCGCTGGTGTCGATTGTGCTGTCGTTTACGAATGTGGCACAGCAGCCGGGCTCGCCCGGTGACGCCTCGCTGTGGCGTACCACCGGCGTTGTTTTGCTGTGTGTGGCGCTGATTGTGACACTGCTCGGAGTGCTCAGCGCGCTCTTCGAGCAGGCCGAACGCCGGAACGAAAGCGATCGTCAGCAGAAGCGCCGCCGACGTTCCGAGTAGCCTCGCCCGGCGCAGCAGCCGCGTTCCCCGGTAGAATGGGAGATGGCGCGAATGCGGCGCCCATTGGAGCCCCACCCACCATGTTCGAAGTTACGGTACAGGCCGGATTTTCTTCAGGCCATTACCTTCGCAACTACCGCGGCAAGTGCGAAAACCCGCACGGCCACAACTATCGCGTGCTGGTCACGCTGATCGGCGAAGAACTCGATGAGGCCGGCCTGCTGCTGGACTTCAAGCTGCTCAAGCAGGTGCTTCGCCCCACGGTCGAGTTTCTCGATCACCAGATGATCAATGACCTCGAACCCTTTACGACGCTCAATCCATCGGCAGAGAACCTCGCGCGCTACTTCTTTGAGAAGACCGCGACGCAGTTGAGCGAGATGACCGCTGGCCGTGTGCGCGTGAAGGACTGCACGCTGTACGAGACCGACACCAGCTTTGCGCGATACTACGAACGGGAAGCAGGGAAGTAGCATGCATCTCATTGAGCTGTACAAATCGGTGCAGGGAGAGAGTTCCTTCGCGGGCGTTCCATGCATATTTGTGCGGCTGGCTGGCTGCAACCTGCGCTGCGCGTGGTGCGACTCCGAGTACACCTTCGCTGGTGGCAAGCCGTTCACGGCAGACGAGATTATCGCGCAGATCGAGGCGCTTGAGCCCTGCCGCCTGATCGAGTTCACTGGCGGAGAGCCCATGCTGCAAGCGCGCGAACTGCTTCCACTGATGGACCAACTGCTGGCGAAGAACTACACCCTGATGATCGAGACCAGCGGCGAACAACCACTCGCCGATGTGCCCAGGGCCGTGCACAAGATCGTCGACGTAAAGTGTCCCGGTGCTGGCGCAGCCGCAAACACCTTCCGCATGGAGAACCTCGATGCGCTCACGCCCCATGATGAGGTGAAGTTTGTGCTCACCGATCGCGCCGACTACGAATTCGCACGCGACTTCATCGAGACGCATGGGCTTGCGGTGCGCTGCGGCGACATCCTGCTGTCGCCTGCGTTTCTGAAGTCCCCGAGCGATCAGCGCTCCACAGAAAACTGCGCGCTGGATCCGCGTCTCGTTGTCGAATGGATGCTCGCCGACGGCCTGCCTGCGCGACTCAGTCTGCAAATCCACAAGTACATCTGGGACCCGCGTAAGAAGGGTGTCTAGATGGTAGAGCGATTCTGCGTTTCGGTGATCTCTTTACCGGCGCCGTTGGAGTAGGAGCGTGCGCGCCAGGTCACGGGTTTGCCGAGAATCTGCTTTGCCAGCGCGTACCACTGCACCGCCAGCAGCATCATGATTCCCAGCGGGTGCAACAGCGCGGACCAGAGTGGCTGCTTGAATCGACGCACTGCCAGCAGCCTCGGCAGATAGGTCGCGATCACCGCCAGGCCAAGTAACACACTCACCACCCAAGCCATCCGCGCATCATCGAAGGTCGCGCCAATCACGACGTTGCTCACGCAAAACGCCAGCCACAGCGCAGCCATCATCACTGGCAATACTTGTCCCAGCAACAAGAGCATCGTCACCGGCACAATGCGTGCCGGCGCGCCGAGTCCTTCTGTGGCATTCTTCGCCAGCCCCATCCACACCGCACTCGCCGAGTCGTACATCCTCACCTCAGCCAGTTGCGTGAGGTCGACAAGGTCGGTGCCAAAGCCGTGACAGCGAAACAACTGCGGCAGCCGCAATCCATCGTGCCGCGTCTCGCGTATCGCAGCGTGTCCGCCGCTGGCGAAGTACGCTTCACGGTTGGCGAGGAAAAACTGCCCACACCCTGCGGCATACGCGGGCTTTGTCGTCGCGCGCATTCGTCCCAGGGGGAGAAATCCCAACAGTACAAAGTGGATCAGCGGCAGCAATATCTGCTCCATCCATCCAACCGTGATCTGTCGCGGAAATCCGGAGAGCAGCGCGACCTTCCGCGTTTGCATCTCGGCAACGCAGCGCGTGAGCGTGTCGGGCCTGATCCTCACGTCGGCATCGAGAAACAGCAGTTGCGGAGCGGTTGCTTCCTTGGCGAGCAGCCAGCAGGCGTGCTGCTTGCCATTCCATCCCGCGGGCAGGCTGTGTGTCGCAACCAGCCGAACCCGCGCATCACGCAGAGCTATCCTGCGCACAATCTCTGCGGTACGGTCGGTCGATGCATCATCCAGCACCAGAACCTCTACCTCTACGTCACAGTTGGCTAGAACACTCTCCACGCAGGCGAGGATATTCTGCTCTTCATTCCTCGCCGGAATCAGCACCGCGACGCGCGAGGTGGCAGGAGCATAAGATCCGGGCGCACGATACTGTCGCAGATTCATCGCGAACATCACGGCTGGAACAGCCGCACAGAGTAGAAGTAAGGTAGCCATCGCGATGAGGATCATTGCAGGTATTTCTTCCTCGTAGCCTGGTCGCGCAATTCATCCAGCGACATCGGCTGTTCTCTGCGTTCGGTATGGTCGATGGGCAGCGTCTTCCCTGTGACGAGCGCGCGAACGCGGCGGCCCAGGCCGTACCAGCCTCCGCTTCCGCGACCTCCGCTCAGCAGTACGCGAAACGCTCTTGCATCGCGGGCTATCGCAGCTGCCTTCAACTCCCGCATTGCGTCTTCCAGTGCCAACTCGAGCTGTTGCGTTGCAGCTTCCGTGCTGACGCCCGGCACAATTCGGATCGGCTGGCCAAAGCACAACAGCGTCTCCGGCAGGCGCTCATCCCAGAATGTGTACTCAATTGCGAGTGGCAGCAACGTCACCTCTGGCGTGCGCGTCGCCAGCGTGCCAAGGCCCGGTTTGAATCTCAGCGGAGCCTCGCGGGGATCGGAGAATCGGCCCTGAGGCGTAATCCAAACAACCCCGCCACTTTCCAGAATGGCCTGCGATGTTCGCAGAAACTGAGCGGCTCCGCGAGCCGACGCCATCTCCACCGGGAAGATACCCAGCCTGCGAAGAATGGGATAACGCTCCAGAGCAGCCGCATCCATCGGCGCGTAATGTTTTCGCGTTGGCAAGAGCACTTGCGCTAGAAGGATCGACACCATAGGGTCCCACCAGGACGAGTGATTGGCATACACGATCAGCGGTCCCTGCGTGTCGGCGAGATGCTCTGCATGTTGCACCATCACCGCGCGAAAGTGCCTGCGGAAGTAAGCCCGCACAATGCGTTGAAAGAACCGCAGCGTGACAGCCGAGACCTTTGGAATCTCGCGGGCTTTCTGTTCTGGCGGCATAGTCCATTGTGGCACTTGCGACTCGTTTATGCTGCGCGGCCTGCGTCCTTCCGGCGGGCGAGGCGAGAGCCTGCGCTCTTCGCGTCGGCGTCGAGCGAGTCGGCGGCAATCCATCCCGACATCATCACCATCGGCATGCCGGGACCGGGATGCGCAGCTCCGCCCGCGAGATAAAGCCCGTCGACTTCGCTGCTGCGGTTGGCTGGCTTGAACGCTCCCATGAAGCGCCCATGCGATGAAAGTCCATAGATGGCGCCGTTGAGGACGCGATAACGATCGTGGATGTCCTGGGGAGTCAACGCACTCTCAAAGACGATGCGCTCTTCGATGTCCTCGCATCCGGCGGTGCGCTTCAGCTTGTCGAGGATCACCTGCCGGTAGGCCGGAAGCATCTTCGCCCAGTCATGATGCGGGCGCAGATACGGCGTGTGCACGAGCACGTACATCGCCTCTCCACCCTCGGGCGCGCTGGCTGGATCGCTCGCCGCTGTGCACGCGAGATAGCAGGTGGGATCGGGAGCGGGCTCGCCGAGATCGTAAATGTGATGAAACTCCTCATGCGGATCGCGCGAGAAGACGAAGTCGTGATGCGCGAGGTGCTCGTAACGCTTCTTCAAGCCGAGATAGAGCACAACGCCGGAGCAGGCAGGCTCATACGTGCGCTTGTGCTCGAACTCCCTCGCAGCGGCCGTCCGCGCCAGCAGTTCACGATGCGTACGCACCGCATCCTCGTTGCTTACGATCGCGTCGAAGGCGTAGGCCTGCCCAGTCGTTGTAACCAGGCCCGTAACCGCTTCATGCTTACCGCCGGTAGTGAGGATCTTCGCTACGTCGGTGCTGCGGTGGAAGATCACTCCGAGCTCTGTCGCGAGCTTCACCATCGCCTCTGGCACGGCGCGCGTTCCGCCCATCGGATACCAGATTCCTTCCTGCGCCTGCATATGGCCGATTGCTGTGAGAATCGCTGGCGATGCGTCCGGCGACGAGCCCACATACTGCACCATGTGGTCGAGCATCTGGGCCGTGTTGGGCTCGGGAATGAACTCGCGGATGGTCCCCGCAACGGTCTTTCCCATGCGCATCTTCAGCACATCGCGGAGCACCTTGAGGTCGAATGCGCCGCCTACTTCGAAGGTGTCCTTGATCGATCCCACCGACTTCCAGAAAAAGAACTTGTCGCTGATCGTGTGCAACTCTTTCGATAGATCCATGAGCTGCGTGTACTTCGCGCCCATGCCAGGAAAGCGCTTATCAAGATCCGCGGACATCTTTCCCATGTCATCGAGCAGATCGATTGTTGCGCCATCCTCAAAGAAACAGCGCCACTGCGGATCAAGGCGCACCATGTCCACATAGTCGTCGAGGTTCTTTCCTGCCTCGGCGAAGACCTTGCGCAGTACAGACGGCTGAATCAGAATCGTCGGCCCCATGTCGAAGCGAAACCCGTCTTTGCGCAGCTGTGCCGCCTTGCCGCCGAGCCACTCATTCTTTTCGAAGACCTCGACTGCGTGCCCTCGCGCTGCGAGCGTACACGCCGCCGCCAGCCCTGCCAATCCTGATCCAATCACACCTACGCGCATCCGCTTCACTGCTCCTGCCCCATCAATTTTTCTAAATGACCTCTCAACGCCGCGCTGACTTGATCAACTGCTTCAGCGCCGTCCAGCGGATCCCATAACTGTTGCCGTGCATGGTTCGGATGAGGCCTGCGAACATCGACTCATCCTCGTTGCTGGTCGGATCGAGGTGCAACATCACGCCGCCGCGGCGTATCAGCAGCGTCTTCACTGCGGTCATTTCGAGCAGACCCTCGGCACCGCGTGTAAGCCCGTAGCCGCTGGCTCCGCGGCCTCCGAAGGGCACGCGCGGGTCGGCTGTCGGCGCGATGATGTCGTTGATCAGCACGCTGCCAGCCTTCAATATCTGCGCGAGCATGCGCGCCTTTTTCTCGCTCGCTCTATCGCAGAAGATCGACGCAGTGAGCGCATAGGGACACTGCGCGTAGAGTTCGGGCACGTGCAACATCGTCTCGGCTTCGATCAACGAGAGCACGGGCGCGAAGATGTCGCTGCGTGCGATGGTCATGCTTGCCGTGGCGTGATCCACGAGCAGCGTCTGCTGCAAGTCCGGCCGGAAGGCTCCGTGCACCTCCGCACCGGCGTTCACAGCTTCGTCCAGCATCGTGCGTAGCCGTGCCGACGTTCCAGCATCCAGCGCGACGCCCGGAACCTTTGCTAGCTCCGCATAGAGAAGAGGTCGCAGTGCAGACAGCGTGGCCGGTGTTGCAAACAGTCTCCGTGGGGACATGCACACCGAGGCGCCATTTAATCGCAAGCCAAACGCGACGGATCTCGCCACGCGCTGCAAGTCCGCAGACGGCATCACGATGATGGCATCGGCACCGGAGAGTTCGACTACGGCCGGCGTCGAACTCTCAGCCAATTGCGTGAGAATGCTCTGGCTCGTCCGGGAGGAGCCGGTAAAGATGACCTTGTCGGGGCGCGCGGCCAGCGCCTGCTGTGCTGCCTCCACGCTCTCATCGGTGACGGTGAGTACACCAGCAGGCAGTCCGGCATCCGCCAGCACCGAGGCCATTAGTTGCGCCACCGCGGCACCACCCACGCCGGGCTTCCACGTCACCGTGTTCCCCGCAGCAAGCGCCTGAAGAACCTGCGGTCCAGGTATGAACAGCGGGTAATTCGATGGACCAATGACGAGCACATGGCCGAGCGGCACATGGTGGATCTCTGCCGCGACACCGACCAGCCACAACGGCCGGCCACTGCGTCCCAGTTTTCGCGGAGCCAGTATCCGCTTCGCCTCACGCTCCAGAAATCTGCATCCGGCCAGCAGTGGGAGTAATTCAGTGACGAGCGTGTCCGCTTTGCTTCGCGCCAGGTGAGGTGAGATCGCAGCAGCAAAGTCTTCTGCGCGGGCAGCCATGAGTTGCCGTGCCACTCGCAGTATGCGCAGTCGTTGTTGCAACGACATGGCGGTCCAGCATTCCCGTCCGCCGGCTGGCGTCCCTCCTTGCGCAAAATCACAAGCCACCGGGCGCCCAGAGCGCGGCGCGCTTGTTGCACTCGACCTCTGACGATCTTCAGCAGCCGTTGTCATGACGCTACCTGCATCATAGTATCGTCCATCGCAAGATCCGAGGACGTCGCCCACTGTGGTGCCACATTCAGATCTTCCAGCAGCAGCTTTGAACTGATTCGCGCCGACTGGAAGATGACTGGCAGGCCTGAGCCTGGATGCGTGCCGCCGCCTGTCAGATACATGCCCTCCACATCTTCGAACCGATTATGAGGGCGCAGATGCAGCATCTGATCCAGCGAGTGCTTCATCGAGAACGTTGCTCCCTTGAAGAGCCCAAATTCATTCTGCCAGCCGCGCGGCGTCAGGATTTTCTCGGTGCGAATCCTGCGTTTCACGTCTCGGATGCCGATCCGTTCCATCTGCTGAATCGCAAGCTCGCGGAACCGCGCGGTCTCGTGCGACCAGTCCACCAGCTCGCTCTCGTGCGTCACAGGTAGCAGTACGTAGAGCGTCGATTGTCCCTTGGGCGCCAGCGTTGGATCTGTGACCGACGCGTTCTGCACATAGAAGGAAGGGTTTTCCGACAGGCGATGAAGCTCCTCGATGTCGCGAAGATTCTGCCGGTAGTCCTCTGCCAGATAGATCGTGTGGTGCGCCACATCGTCATAACGTCCATCGATCCCGAGATACATCATGAACGTGGAGCAGGAGTAGGTCTTGCTGGCAATCTTGCCGTCGCTCCACTTGCGGCGATGCTTGTTTGGCACAAGCCTGCGCATGGCTTCGGCGAAGTCCGCATTCACCACCACGGCGTCAGCCTGAATGCGGCGCTTCGAGGTCCGCACGCCGACGGCTTTGCCGCGCCGACGCGGGTTAGTCCCGCCATCGATCAGAACCTCCTCGACAGGCTCTTCCGTCATGATCTCGACGCCCATTTCCCGGGCGATGCGCGCCATCGCAGCAGTCACCGCACCGCATCCTCCGATGGGGTGAAAAACGCCATGCTCATACTCCAGGAACGAGAGAATCGAAAACAGGGAAGGGCAGCGAAACGGGCTCATCCCCAGATACTTGGACTGAAAGCTGAAGCCCAGACGAATGCGTTCGTCCTTGAAGTGCGTGTGCAGGTCGCCGTCCAGCGAGAGCCACGGCTTCATCAGAGGCAGCAGCTTCAGCATCTCCGGCCGCAACAGGTCGCTCCACTTCTCAAACGGTGTCTCAAGAACCGGCATGAAGCTCGCAAGCTTCTTGCGATTATGGGTGAGAAAGTTCTTGAACTCCACGGCATCCTGCGGAGAGATCGCCGCAATCTGCCGCTCCATGCGATCGATACTCGGGGTCGCGTCGATCTGGCCACCGTCTCCAAACACCAGCCGGTACTGCGGATCGAGGCGCTTCATCGGGACCTCGCGATCGAGATCGTAGCCAGCATCGGCGAAGATCTCGCGCAGCACCCGCGGGTACAGGAAGAACGTTGGACCGATGTCAAACTTGAATCCGTCCTGCTCGAGCGTAGCCGTGCGACCGCCCACGCGCGCGCTTTTTTCGACGACGGTTACGTGTATGCCGGAGCGTGCCAGCAGCATCGCCGTAGCCAGGCCGCCCGGACCCGCTCCCACAATGACGACACGCTTGGTTTGCTTCTCTCGGCTGGAAGTGCGGTGCATAGTCAAAGCAGTTTCACCTTCACCCGCGAAGAAAATCCATGCGGATAAATCGAAGTCTAGTTCGCCAGCACTGCCGTCCTGCGTTGAATCCGTGCATGCATCCCATCGCATGAAGCATTCTTCCCCAATCGTTTCACGGCACTGAAATGGGGTGGTTGAAACCCCTTATCCGAGCAGATCGCGCACCGTGTGACGCACACGTTCGGCGACCAGGCCGTAGACCAGATGGCTGGTCGCTTCGCTGGTGCGTTCACGCGGCGTCTGCTCCTCAGTCGGTGCCGCAACCCCCATGGCGGGCAGCGCAGTTCCCTCGGTGAGCGCCATCAACGCGAGCCCGAACGCTGCACCTTCCTTGTCCGTCGCAGCCGGATAATACTCTGCCAACGCTCCATACGCTGCGCCCGCAGCCGCGCCGAACCCCCAGCGAATGCTCCGTCCAGCCGTCTCCTTCGTAGTGCGGTCCAGAGTGTGTCCGGCCAGCCTCTCTGCCAGAGCCTCCGGAGGATCCGGCTCTCCATGCACGCGCGGCGGGAAGACCATCTCCACAAGGGATTTCGCCGCCGTCGCTGCCAGTCCTGCGATCAACCCCGCTGCCAGCCCCTTCGCCAATGATCGTTGTCTCTTCGTCTCGTTCACGCTGTCTTCATTCCCCCCGCGATTTTAGTTACTCCAAAGTCTAGGCGTTCGCGGCAAATCCGGCAGCAACCACCGTCAGTGCGCTCATGCGAAGCGCCGCATCGATCGCGCGATCAACCTGCGGATTGTCGCTCCCGCTCCCATCGCTGTTTACACCTGCCTCCACATCTTCCTCGATGCTCTCAGCGCCGCTGCGGTCTTCTTCCTCCATGTCTTCGAGTTCCGCTTCCACGTCGGTCTTTCCATTCTTTACCGGCCCGCGCACGTTGGTTGATCCTGTCGCCCGCAGTACGCCCTCTCCATCCTCATCGTCATCGTCGTCTCCATATTCCTCATCCTCATCCTCATCCTCATCTTCATCCTCATCCTCATCCTCTTCATCCTCATCCTCTTCATCCTCATCCTCTTCATCCTCGAACTCATCCTCTTCTTCTTCGCTATCCTCGGTGTCGTCGGTATCGCGCAACTCGATGTGCTCACTGGAGGCGCGACCAGCGGGGTTGGACTCGATGAACTTCAGATCGCTCTCAAACATAGCGGTAGCGTCATCGCCGATCAGGCCATGCAATGCAGCGGCACTATCGGTTGCAATAGGGGTCTTGGTCGCAGCCATGGTTCATCTCCTTTTTGTTTGGCCGTTTGGCCTCTGCGGGTCAACTGCCTGCGCCGTTAGATGCGAGAAAGAACATGCGAGACATTGATCCACGCGCACCTTCGGCAACGCTGTATTTGTACGCCTCAACGGCCATGATCGTCCTGCGCTCCCGAGCTTACTCCTCAAACGGCCGCAAGTGGCTCTCGCTGGGGGGCGCGGTCGCCAGACTTACAGCAAACAGGCACATCAGTGAGGCGATTAGCGCAGGCAGGATCGCATCCAGCGCGGCGATCCCCGCCGGAAGGTGCGGCGTCACCCAGTCCCAGCTCACGGTGATGGCGGTCCCCGCCGCAATGCTCGCCACCGCGCCCTTCGCCGTCGCGCGGCGCCAGAAAAACGCGGCCAGAATCACCGGCGTCAGCGCCGCCGAGTAGATCGTGTAAGCATACAGCGATTTCTTCAGCACCGAGGTCGTCCCCAGCGATTGATACAGCGCCCACGCCCCCAGTCCCACCACCATCAAGCGGCTCACCAGCAGCACCTGGTTGTTGGGTGCATTGGGTCTCAGATAGCGCACAAAGATGTCGTTGACCAGATTGGTCGCGGGCGAGAACAGGTAGTTGTTTGCGGTCGACACAACTTTGGCGAAGATCGCGCCCACCAGCAGCGCTCCCAGGATCGCCAGCAGTTTGGAGCCGCTCCAGCCACCAAAACTATGGATCGCCGTATACGCCAGAATCTCCCGCGGCCGCGCATGTACCTCGCCGGTGCGATACATCGCCGAGCCCACCACCGCGATAGAAACGATGATCGACTCCAGAATCACCGTGCCGATAATCCACCCCACCGTTGCGCGTGTTGCCGCCTTCTCGTTCTTCGCCGAAAAAAACTTCTGATACATCGACTGATTCCCAAGCATCAGCAGACACGTGGGCAGAAAGATCTCAAACGCAGACTGAACCTTTTCGCGCGAGCCGTCGGCCAGCACAGGCCCAACGTAGTAGCTAGTGAATGGGCGTATCTCGCCGAACCATGTGAAATGCGACGCAGGAACCGCGGCATGAACCCCGCTCCAGCCGCCGGCCAGATGAATCAGCACCGGCAGCGCAGCGATCATCGTGAATGTGGCCAGCAAGCCAATCACGACATCCATATACGCCACCGAAGCCATGCCTGCGATCGCCGTAAACACGATCACGAATCCAGCGAGGATCAACTGGCCGTCGCGCGCCGTCAGCACCGGAAAGATGAGGTGCAGAATGTCGCCGCCGCCGATGAACTGATAGCTGGTGATCGCGGTGTAGGTGAACAACACGGCAATCACACCGAGCACGCGCGCCGTCTGGTTATAACGCGCTTCCAGCAGATCCGGAATGGTGAACTTTGCGAACTTTCGCGCACGCGGTGCGATGAAATAAATCAGCATCAGCCCGGCCCATCCGCCCCCCGCCTGCCACAGTGCGGCGAAGCCATGCTTGTATGCATTCTCCGCGCCGCCCAGCAGCGAGCCCGATCCGATCCAGCTTGAAAGCAGCGTGAACACCAGTACAAATGCTGGTAGCGAGCGGCCGGCCACCAGGTAGTCGGCCTTGGTCTTGATACTGCTCAGTCGTGCCAGTGATACGCCGAGCAGCGTTACAACGATGAGGCCGAGGACAATTGCGTATAGGATCATGCGTGCGCCAATTCTATCGGAGCCGTGTCTCTTTTTGGCCTGCACAGGTAAACTAAGTCGCACCATGAACTTGATTTGAGGAGTTTCCCGTATGTCGCCGTTCCGTCTCATCTCCCTGGCCGCGCTCTGTGCTGCCACGCTTGCTGCCAGCGCACAGAGCGCGCCCATTACGATCTCCGTCGACCTCACTGACGCGCCGCGTAAGATCCTGCACGCCTCCGAGACCATCCCCGTGCAGCCTGGTCCCATGACGCTGGTCTATCCCGAGTGGATCCCCGGCGAGCACGGCCCCACCGGCCCCATCGTCAACCAGGCTGGCTTCATCATCACCACGCCATCCGGAGCCCGGGTCAAATGGGAGCGCGACCTTGTCGACATGTACAGCTATCACGTCACCATTCCCGCAGGCGTTACGCAACTCAATGTCAAGATGGACTTCCTCGCCACCAGCGCCGCAAACTTCACCGAGGGCGGCTCCACCAGCGCCAACCTCGCGCTGCTTAGCTGGAACACTCTCCTCGTCTATCCGCTGAACGGCGACATTGCCCACACCAAAGTCGCCGACATCATGGTCTCTCCCAGCATTACCATCCCTCAGGGCTGGCACTTCGGCACGGCACTGGAGCCCATCGCTGGCGCCACCGAAGCCTCTTCAAGTGCTTCCTTCCAGACCGTCTCACTCGAGCAACTCATCGACTCGCCCGTCCTCGCCGGCCGCTGGTTCCGCGAGATCGACCTCGCGCCCGACGTCACGCCGAAGCACTACCTCGACCTCGCCGGCGACGGCCCCGAGGACATCGCCCTCTCGCAGCAGCACATCGACCAGTTCTCCAAGCTCATCCGCGAGACGGGTGCGCTCTATAAGTCGCGCCACTATGGCTCCTACCACTTCCTCGTGACGCTCTCTGATCAGGTCGCGCACTTCGGTCTCGAGCACCACCAGTCCTCCGACGATCGCGTTCCCGAGAAAACTTTTATCGACGAAGGCTCCTTCACACAGGAAGGGGATCTGCTGCCGCACGAGTTCACGCACTCCTGGAACGGCAAGTATCGCCGGCCTGCCGGCCTCGCCACACCCAACTACCAGGAACCGATGAAGGGCAATCTGCTCTGGGTCTATGAGGGCCTCACCAACTACCTCGGCGACGTGCTGGCAGCGCGCTCCGGCATCTGGAGCCCGGAGGTCTTCCGCGATCGCCTCGCGACCATCGCCGCCGACCTCAACGATGCTCGCCCCGGCCGCACCTGGCGCGACCTGCAGGACACTGCCAGCGCCGCGCAGATGCTCTACGACGCCGGTGGCTCCTATGACAACTGGCGTCGCAACGTCGACTACTACAGCGAAGGCGATCTCCTCTGGCTTGAAATCGACGAGACCATCCGCATGAAGACCGGCGGCAAGAAGAGCCTCAACGATTTCATCGCAGCCTTTGAAGGTCTCGACGGCAACACGCCGCCGAAGGTCGTCCCTTACACCTTCGAGGACATCGTCTCCGGCCTCAACGCGGTCGTCCCCAATGACTGGGCCACCTTCCTGCGCGCTCGTCTCGACTCCAACGACCTCCACGCCCCCGAGATCGCCGGCATCAACGCTCTCTCCGGCTACAAGCTCACCTACTCTGACAAGCCTAACTACTGGTCGCAACTCATGGAGGGCGACGGCCTCAATGCTACCTACTCGCTCGGCCTGACGGTAAGTTCCGCCGGCACGCTTGGCGATGTCATCGTCGGAGGCGTAGCCTACAAAGCCGGCCTCGCTCCCGGCTTCCAGATCATCGCCGTCAACGGTCGCGCCTTCACTCCGGGGCTGCTTCGCGCAGCTATCGATGGGGCCAGGGGAAGCGGTCCCGCCATTAACCTCATCGTCGAAAATACCGGCTACTTCAAGACCATCTCGCTCGACTACCACAACGGCGAGCGCTACCCCCAACTCGATCACGCTGACGGCGTTCCAGACCGCCTCGACAACATCCTGCAACCACTCATCAAGTAGTCCTGAATCTCGCAACAACATTGAACCCCACATCTCGCTGCTGAGATGAGGGGTTCAATGTTGCGTTTGGAATATATGGGTACCCCATTCATACGCGCTCTTCGCGGACGGGTGGCGTAGACGGACCTAATTCGTCCGCCCGACGCTCCGCATCTGATACGCAATCGACTCCAGCGCCCGCTCCGGATTGACTTCGGGCACAGCCACGCCCATCTTCGCCGTCATCTGCGCTACCATCCGGTAGGCCACAGCGGCCCGCGTCTCCATGGGCAGGTCAAGCATGCGCACGAAGAACGTCTCAATCACCATCAGGTCCTGCGCGTCGAGCCGCGCCACCGCGTCGGCAGGGAACACCGCAGCTACCGGAGCCCCCTGCGTCGTGCCTGTCTGATACAGCAGGGACGGCTCATCCAGCCGCTCATGCACCACCATCGTTCCTGCAGCCAGGTCGCCCAGCCGCTGGTTGCGCTTGTTGCACAGCATCGTAATCACGCCCACCAGGTACAGGCTGGGCATCCAGTCAATGACGCGCAGCAGATTCCGCGCCAGCGCCTCAAACAACGTAATCTGCCGTCCCGAGTCCTTGATCACGCGCAGCTTCATCGCCCGCTTACCCGGTGTCTGCCCATGCCAGTACGCCTCAAACAGCGCAAAATATCCCCAGAAGATAGCAAAGTTGATGAAGATCATGAATGCGAGAAACCACTTGCCCGCAGCCACTCCGAACTTGCCCGCGGCGGGCGAAGCCAGGCTTGCGGCGCCGATCAGCACCAGCACCGCAAGCTCCACCACAACAAACGCGCCTAACAGCAACATGTCCAGCAGCACGGCTACAAACCGGCTGCCCACTCCGGCCACGCTGTACTCCAACTCCACCTGCTCCGGCGTGTCGATATAATGCGTGTCAGCCTGCCCCGCAGTTGCTTGGTCTCTGAAGTTACGCTGCTCGAAACTCGACATAATCGCGAACCCCTGACTGTATCCTCTACCCTCTGTCTTTATGCTCTCGAATCTCTGGATCAATTCTCGCAAGAATAATTGGAACCGGCTTGACGCGCTCGTTCACCAGGTTGAAGCCAGTGGTGTCAGGTCGCTCCCGCCCGCTGACCTGCGCGATCTCGGCCTGCTCTACCGCCAGGCCGCGGCCGACCTCTCGGCCGTGCGCTCCGACCGCAGCTCCCGCACCCTCGAGCAGTATCTCAATCGCCTCGTAGGACGCGCCCACAACTACGTCTATTCCGGTCAGCGCATCTCCTTCGTAACCCTCTGGCGATTCATGGCCTACAGCTACCCACGTCTGCTGCGCCGGCTCTCCGGTTACGTTCTGGCGGCCACCGCACTTTTTCTGCTCGCCGGCCTGCTTGGCGCGCTTATCACCGCCATTCACCCGGACTTTGCCGCTCTCATGCTCGGCCCCCAGATGATGAACAAGATCGAACATCACCAGATGTGGACCGAAGGAGTGCTGAGCATCAAGCCGCAGGCCGCCTCCGGCATCATGACCAACAACATCACGGTCTGCTTTCTCACCTTTGCCGGCGGCATCTTCGCCGGCCTCGGCACGCTCTATCTGCTGTTCAGCAACGGCCTGCAGATTGCCACAGTCCTCACCTGTTGCGCGCAGCACCACATGCTCCTCAGCCTGGTCAGCTTCATGACGGCGCACGGCGCGCTTGAGCTTCCCAGCATCATGTTTGCCGGTGCCGCCGGCCTCCGACTCGGTGCAGGAATTCTCTTCCCCGGAATGCTGCGCCGCCGCGCCGCCCTCGCCCTCGCCGGCCTGGAAGCCGTTCAACTCGTCGCCGGTACCATCCCTCTGCTCATCATCGCGGGCACGCTCGAAGCCTTTCTCTCGCCCACCCACGCTCCCATCGCGCTCAAGTTTTCCGTCGGCGCCGTCCTCTTCACCGGCCTCATCCTTTGGCTCACCGAAGGCGGCCGCAAGTCAGCAGCAACGGACAACTGAGAACTGGCAGCTGTATCGCTACAACCATCCCTCAGCCTTCACCTCGAGATACTTGCTCACCGCCTGCATCCCCACCTCGGCCGCTATGGTTTCGACGATCAGCACGCCCTGCCTCTCCAACTGTGCAATCGTCTCGCGCCGCCGTTCCAGCATCTCCTGCGCCGCCGCCGAATGGAACATCTCCTCTCGCGTCTTCGGCTTGCGCGCCGCCATCTCCTCCAACTCCGGATGCTTCAACAGCACCAGCACCACCAGATGCCGCCTGCCGAGTTCACTTGCTGCAATCACCAGCTCCGGCTTGCCCACACTATCCGTCAGCTCCGTAATCCAAACGATCAGCCCGCGCCGTCGCTGCGCCGTCTTCAATCTCGCCACCGCATTCAGATGGTCCGCCTCCGCCGCCTCCGACCTCGTCTGGCTGAGCAGATCGATTAGCAGCCGCAGATGCATCGCGCCCGCGCCCGGCGGCAGCAACTGCTGCACTTCGCGTCCATACGCCATCATGGCGAACTTATCGCCCGCCCCCTGGATCACCCGCGCCAGCATCGTCGCCGCGGTTGCCGCCTGGTCTAACTGTGTCACGGTCAGCAGATGTGAGGCCTCTCGTTCTGCGGATGTCTCAGCCAGGGCTTCGGCTCCGTCGCGCCGCAGCTCAAACGCCGTCCGCGACAGCCTTCCCGCATCGAGCATCATCCACACCTGCTGCGAGCGCTCCACCGTAAACTGCCGCGTCACCAGCTTGCCGCGCCGCGCCGTCGCCGTCCAGGAAATCTTCCGCAGCTCATCGCCCGGCTGATAATCCCGCAGGCTCTCGAACTCACGCCCCACCCCGCGCAGTTGCAGCTTGCGCTTCTGCATCTCAATCTGCCGCGCGCGCAGCAGATAAAACTGCGTACTCTGGCGGCTATCCTCATGCGCTGGAAACACCCGCACCCTCTGCTGCCGCGCGGCGTCCTCCGCATGGGCAGTCTCGTCCACCGGCTCTGCTACAGCCCAACGCTCCACCAGTCTCAGTACTCCGCGATAGCGCAGATACACGCACCTCAGCGTAAAATCTCCACGCTCGCGCGGATAGATCGTCGACGCACTCACCGCCTCCTCGTGGGGAAACGCCTCGACCCGCTGTTCCACCGGCATCGCCATCAGTGCAGGGTGCAGATCATCCACCATCCGCACATCCGCAATCCCATCGGCCTCCATGCGCACGGCCAACTCCACGCGCGTAGCCCGCCCCAACTGCGGAGAATCAACAAACGTCCGCGTCACCGTGAACTGCTCAGGGCGGGGAAGCCGTACCGCATCCACCACCACCAGCAGCGCGATCAGTCCATCCCATCCGAGCATGAAATAAATTTGTCGCGGATGAAAAAACGCGGGCACCGCCATCACCAGTCCCACGGCAAGCAGCACCAACGCCAGCGGTGTCAGCCCATAGCCCAGCACCCGCCCGCCCTTTCCCAGCGGCCTCGCCGTTGCCCTCGCGGATGGTGGAATCAATGTCTGCATAACGTGTCAGCGCACAAATGGCTTCAGTGCTTCAGCCTGCGGCGCGAAAGCCCGGAGGTTTGCGCCAATCCCGGATCTCTTCTGTATCACTTCGGCACCTGGGTAGCCGCGAGCACATCCCTCACCACGCGGTCCGCATCCAGTCCTTCAAGCTCCGCCTCCGGCCGCAGCACCAGCCGATGCCGCAGCACCGGCAGAGCAGCCTCCTTCACATCATCGGGAATCACAAAGTCCCGCTGCTCGCGCGCCGCAAACGCCTTCGCCACCAGCAGCAATCCCGTACTCGCCCGGGGGCTCGCTCCCAGCGCAATCGTCGGCCACGCCCTTGTTCTGCGAACCACAGCGAGCAGGTAATCGAAGATCGCCGGCTCCACGCGCACCGCACGAATCTCCCGCCGCGCAGCCGTCAGAAGCTCAAACGGAACCGGCTCAATCAAGGTCTCCGCGAGCCCTTCACTATCCAGCGCCGCATGGTGACGCTCCAGCACCACGCGCTCGTCAGCCAACTCCGGATACTCCATCTTGATCTTCAACAGAAACCGATCCAGTTGCGCCTCCGGCAGCGGGTACGTGCCCTCAAACTCCACCGGATTCTGCGTCGCAAACACCGTAAAAAATCTATCCAGCTCATGCCGCTCGCCGTCCGCGGTCACCTGTCGTTCTTCCATCGACTCCAACAGCGCCGCCTGCGTCCTGGGCGGTATCCGATTGATCTCATCGGTCAGCAGAAACTGCGTGAACACCGGACCCGGATGAAAGCTGAATTCGCCGGGCCGCTCGCCAAATGCGGGCGAGAACACGCTCGTTCCCAAAATATCCGCGGGCATCATATCCGGCGTTCCCGACACGCGCCGGAACTCCAGCCCCAGGAATCGCGCCAGCGTCTTCACCGCCAGCGTCTTGGCCACTCCGGGCACGCCTTCAATCAGCGCATGGCCGCCGCACAGCATGGTCAGCAACGCCTGCGCAATGGCCTCCTGCTGTCCCGCAATCACGCGCCCGATCTGCACCTGTCCTCTGGTGAACAACTCGTTTGCCGCCGCTACACCCGCACCGTCTTCGCTCACTCGCTCTCCCATTCAAATCAAGAAATTCTCATTGACAACGACTCAACCTGCAACCTCGCATGCCGCCCATCGTCCGGGGCAAGGCTCTGCCGCACGCTCTCTGCATCCTCGCTCAACGCGCGCACCAGTGCCAGCGCACTACCCATCGCGATGGCCTCATGCTGTGCCTTCTGCGCCTCTTGCAGGTGCTCGCTCAGTCGCGACCAGTCGCCGCCCAGCCGCAGTTGCAGTGCCTCGGCAATCGCCTCCGGCCCCTCTTCGACCGTTCCCTGCGTCAACCCCGCCTCGCGCGTCAGCACCCGCAGTAATCGCCGCTTTGCAGCTTCCATGGCCGCACTGCTCACCGCCGCCTTCTCATACAAATCGCCCATCGACACGGCAAACTCCACCGGCGAACTCCGCGGCAGTTGCACTGGCGATCGCATCGGCCCGCGCCTTCTGCCAAAGCTCACCACCAGCAACACAAACAGCAGTGCCGCCTGCGCCGCCAGCCAGCGCAGCGGCAACCCCTTCGCCGCATCCCACAGCGTCTTCACCTCTCCATGCAGCGACTCATCGAACACCACATCGCGCCCGCTTCCCACCGTCGCCATCAGCAGCCGCAGGTCTGCATCGTTCCTCAACTCCGCATTCTCCAGCGGAGCCGACGAACTCCACCACACCGCCTCGCCCTTCCCGACGTCATAACGCACCACCACGGCGTCCTCGCCGCATCTCTGCTCCACGCGATACTGCGGCCCCGCACTAGCCCACCTCGAGCTGTCGTCCATCTCCACGCTGCCCGCGCGCGCCAGCGTTCCCGGCCCCTCGGGCGTCGTATGGCACAGTCCGCTTTCGATCCATCCCGGAGCCTGCACATCTCCGTCCGGCAGCAGCAGCGCGCCGGTTGGTCCTGTCACCAGCACGCGCCCACCACGCTCCAGAAACTGCTTCAACTCTGCGGCCAGCGCCTTGCGTTCCGTCGCATCGTACTCCGGCTCCGCCAGGATCAGCGTAGTGCGCGCAGCCTGCTCATCGCTCACGTCTTTATTCAATCCCTCGAGCGAGCGGTTCCACTCCGTGCTCTTTCTCCCCAGGCCCTCAAACGTCAGATACGCCGCCTTCGCTCCATGCGGACCGCTGTTGGTCGTCGTCGGTCTCGGATTATCCTCCTCGCTCTGGGGCGCAAGGATACTCACGCCTATGATCATCACCACCATCACGAGACACAGCGTCAACAGCATCCTGCGGTCGTATGCGCTCGCTCCCCGGCTCATGCCACGCTTCCCGTCGAAAGCGCTTCGCTTGTGCCGACCGTGTTGTCCTCGGCCTCCAGCGTGCTCGCCGCCAGTTGCTCATACAGCGTGCGCGCTTCGATGTACTCCGCCTCATCTGCCTCGCGCAGTCCATACCAAACGCGCTCAAAGATCTGGGTCAGGCTGCGTAGTCGCTTCTGTTGCGCAGACCCTCGCTTCAGCAGCAGCACATACTCGCGTGGCGTGCGTGTCGGATTATGCCGCCACGCGCGTCGAGCCTCCAGCAAGATGATGGCCGCCCAGTACAAGCCGTGCACTGCCTCGCGCCACTCGCGTGCTGCCGCGTGCTGCTCCGCCCATTGTGCCCAGTCTTCCGCTTCGTTCTCCCACGCCGCAGCGCGCAACGTCGCTCCGCCAAACGCCACACGCAATCTCTGCCGCGCCAGATTCCGCAGCAGAAAGAACAGCAACCCCACCGCAGTTCCAACGTAAAACACCCACTCCAGCAGCGTCCCCAGCCACGGCGCAGCGCTGCCCACCTTCACCACGCCTTCAAAGAAACGGCTTACCCACGCGAGCATCCGGGCCTTCGCCCTGTCCCACCACGTCGGCCCGCCGTCGCTCAGGAACTCCGGTCGCGCCAGAACCGCGTTCGCCACCGCACGTGCATGGCTAAAGTCCTGTTGCGTGTCCGACGCCGCCACACTCTCCTGCGCCATCTCCGCGAGCCGCGCCTCTGCCTCCCGCATCAGCGTCGCACGCTCTCCAGCCTTCGCCGTCTTCGCTGTCTTCAACGCAGCGCGCAGCCACTCCCAGTGCTCCTCGAAGCCGCCCTTCGCCGGATCGTCCACCTGTACATCATTGCCAACGCTCTCCACCTTGCACGCCGCCACCGCTGCGCATTGCGCCACCACTCCTTCGAGCCGGACCACCTCTGCTTGAAACGCCGCCGCCGAAACAGTCTGCAGCGCTGCCGCACGTGCTGCAGGCGGCTCTCCCATCGCCATCACCATCAGCATCGCGGCGATCATGCGGTATCCACTAACCTTGACCATCGCTCCCCGTCGACTCGTGCGCATCGCCGCCTGCGTTCGCTGCAGCAGCCGGCGCGGCAGACCCCCCTCCCATCATCATCACCAGGTCAAACGCCTCCAGGCGCACGCGCTGATCGAAGTACACCAGCGTCAATCCAATCAGCGCCACCGGCGACACCAGCAGGTGCGCGACAAATCCAATCAGCAGAACAGACGCCTGCGCAAGCACATGATCCTGCAGCGGAGATCGCGCAATGAAGAACGCCATCGGCGACTCAATCGCGCCGGCCACTATATACAACGCCACGGCAATCAACAGCACCACGAAGATGCGGCCCTTCGTCCCTGCCGCCAGCACCTTGCTTCGCCGCATCGACGCGCGCACCCCCGTGCCTTCCATCAGTGCTGCCGGAATCCCCAGCGAGTTTCGAATGTATGCAATCGCGCCGTAGACGCCGCCTCCCACCGCGCCCACGAACACCATCGTTGCCCCGAACACAAGGAACATCGGCGACCTGGCCGCCATGCCCAGCAGCACCGCTCCTGGCAGCACCACAAGCGTCAGCAGCCACGCCGCGCTCCAGCCCTGCCACAGCGCAATCCCAACGTATCGCGCCCACCGTTGCATCGTCGATTGCAGCGCCTTCCTGACCCGAATCTCTCGGCCCAGGTACACCTCGCACAGCGCGAGCACGGACGCAGCGTACACCACCGCCTCCACCGGCAGCATCAGCACCGTCATCGCAATCGTCGCAATCTGCGCCTCCAGCGCCGCGATCCGAAAGCCATGATGCAGCAGCACCATGCGGTGTACCAGTAGTTGCACCGCATTCAGTATCAGGCTGAACGAGCCTGACAGCGACGCCAGCCCGGCAAACAGCCAGAAGTGCGCCCGGTAGATCGAAAACGTCCTGTCCAGCACCTCGCCCGTCGACAGTGGTCGCAGTCCATAGGCTGCCGCCACCTCCGGTCCGCCCTGCGCGGCTCCGCCCACCGGCGCAATGAACGTTCTCGGCGACTCCCCATCCTGTGGCGTCATCTCTCCGTCCTCCTCTGCCACCGCGGCTCCCAGGCCGCCCCAGCGGACGGCTTCTATCGGCAACCGGTTTTTGGGAAGAATAGCATCTGCACCCACTCCGCAGAATCTCCGGCAATCGCCGCCTCCATCTCCCCGCCGCCTCAGCAACGTACCCTCTCTGGTTCTTTCCCATTGAGCACTTCATCAGGCATGGTGTAGATACACCATTCTGGTTCGGCACCCTGTCGTCGATGATCGCCCGCCGGAACACCTTGGGGGTTATTTCTTATTTACTCGTTAGGAGATGGTATTCTTGGCGCGTTACCTCAAGTTTTGCCAGCATGCGTTGTCTGCAGAAGGTATGCAGAGCCGTTGGACTTATGATTTTGCAGAGCCGTTGTATCTAGTATGGGTAGGAAACTGTCTATCGCCTAAGGCTGGAAGATTATCTGTTGACCGGTGTCGGGGCACAACCCTCCTTCGCCGGTTTACATGCTTTCATCAACCTTGGGAATAAGTTTGTCTGGTGCACTGCAGGACCTTGTTGGAGGAATGATGACTGTCTCGCTGCGCGCAGCTCAACCGAGCCAGCTCCGGATTTCGCTCGCGGCGGCACGTTCCTGTCTTCTGCTGATGCTGCTCTGCGTGTTCGGAGCTTCAGCCTTCGGACAGAGCCTCACCCCAAGCACGGCAATCGACTTCGGCGACGTCAATCTCGGTACCACCAGCATCTCTAGCAAGACGTTCACAGGCCCCGCCGGCGGAGTCACCGTCGCGAGCGTCACAGCGGTCACTGAGGGCACTTCCGGCGAAGACTTCAGCGTCATCTCTACCGGCTGCATCGGCACGATCACCTTACCCAACCATTGTTCCGTCACTGTCGCCTTCAAGCCCACGCAGATTGGCCTGCGTCTTGGCGCGCTCCTGATCACCAATAGTGCCGGCGTTGTCGTCAACACCATCTATCTCTCCGGCGTTGGGGTCGGACCCCAGTTAGTCCTCTCGCCCGCCACGGTCGTAGCCACCAACAGCGCCACCACCCTCACCCCGGCCACCTTTACTGCGGGTGCCGCCGTGCAGGATGGCCTCGGCGATCTCTTCTTCACCGACGTCACCAACAACCGCATCCTTGAACTCTCCGCAGCCGGCGTCTACTCCGAGCTGGTCGCGCTGCCCGTCACCGCCACCTCCGGCCTCGTGATCGATGGCGTCGGAAACCTCTATGTCTCCTCAGGCGCTTCGGTCTACGTCATCGTGCCGACGGCCACTCCGGTCACCGCCACGCCTCTCATCATCTCCAACGTCACGCTGTCCACGCCCACAGGACTTGCCCTCGACCTCATCGGTGATCTCTACATCGCCGACTCGACCAACAACAAGATCTATCAGCTTCCCCTGGGCACTACGTCTGCGAACACCCTGACCCTCACCGGCGCATCCCTCTCCGGTCCCACAGGTCTGGCCATCGACGCAAACAGCAATCTCTTCATCGCCGACTCCGGCAACAATCGCATCGTAGAGAATCCGCTCGGTTCCAACACCGCAACCGTAGTTACCCTCAGCAGCCTCACGCTCAGCAACCCCACCGGCGTCGCCGTCGACGCAGCGGGCACGCTCTACATCGCTGACACTGGCCACAGCCGGGTCGTCGAATCCACCATCACCGGCGCCCAGTTCGTCCTCACCGATCCCGGCCTCACCCTCGCCACCCCCGCCAGCGTCCTCATCCAGGGAAGCCCGCAAACGTCGCCCAACGCGCAATACAACGGCGACCTCGTCATCAGCGACACCACCCTCGGCCTGATCGTCGTCGAGCGCTCCGGCCCCATCGGCCCATCCCCCTCGCCCACCATCACCTTCCCCACCGCTACCGTGGTCGGGACACTCGACTCCACCGACGACCCAACCACCTTCCTCACCGTGCAGGAGACCGGCAACATCCTCAGCACGCTCACCGCCGGCCCCGACCCCAACTTCACCGGCACCGATCCCACCGCGTTCCTGCTCGGCGCCTCCGTCTCCCCCGCGGCTGCACTCTGCCCGTCCCTCGGCTCCGGAGCCGCTCCCACTCCGTCCGACAACTTCTCCATCGGCGAGGTCTGCACCTACAACGTCAACTTCGAGCCCACCGTCGTCGGCCCCAACACCGCCAATCTCATCCTCGCGACCTCCGCTGCAGGCGGCACGCTCACCGCTGGCGGCACCGCCACGCTCCTCGGCACCGGTCTCTCCACCGTCAAGTCCTTCAGCCTGGTTGCCACGCCCGCGACTATTTTCCTCGGCAACTCCGTTGAGCTCATCCTCACCGCTCTCCAGGCCGACGGCACCACCGTCGCCACCGACTACGTCGGCAACGTCACCTTCACCACCTCGGACTCCACCGGCATCTACCAGGGCGGCACAGGTACCGGAACGCACACCAGCGTCTACACCCTGACCGCTGCCGACAAGGGCATCCTCGTCATCCCCGCCACCTCCGGCCTGCAACTCAACCAGTACGGTATCTGGACCGCCACCGCCACCGCCGACCCCACCTCGTTGCCCCCGGGCGCCAACGGCACCGCTATAAGTAACCCGATCAACGTCATTGAGCCCTCCACTCTCACCCTGACCAGCACCGTCAATCCGTCGCTCGTCAACGAATCGACGACCTTCACCCTCACCGTCGCCACCACCGGCACCGTCACTCCCGGCGGCACGGTCACCTTCTATAACGGCACCACGGTCATCGGCAGCGCGCCGCTCGTCTCCAAGTCCGCCACCATCGGCACCGCCAGCATCGCTGACAGCTTCGCCGCCTCCGGCACCTATCCCATCAAGGCCGTCTACGCCAGCACCTCCAACACCCAGGGCGGCACCGCCACTCTCACCCAGATCGTCGGCAACGCCACCTCTCTCACCCTCACCAGCTCCATCAACCCGTCCCTCGTCGGCCAGTCCACCAATCTCACCGCGACCATCACCTCGAATCCCGTCTTCGGAGCCATCGCCGGCAGCGTCCAGTTCTTCGACGGCGTCACGTCGCTCGGTACGGTCACCGTGACCGGGTCCACGGCCGCGCTTCCCATCAGCTTCACCACAGCGGGCACGCACACGCTGAAGGCGGTCTTCACCAGCACGAACGCCAACATCACCAACGCAACCTCTGCCCCCTACGCGCAGCAGGTGCTCAACGTCGCGGCGCTTGGCCTCACCAGCACGGTCAACCCCTCTCTGCCCGGCCAGTCGACCACCCTCATCGCCACCCTCACCGCGCTCGGCACGCCCACCGGCACCGTCAAGTTCTATGATGGCTCGACCGTCATCGCCACCGCGCCCCTCACCGCCAACTCCGCCAGCGTCTCGGTCAACTTCACCACCACCGGCAACCACATCCTCACGGCGGTCTACTCCGGCGACACGCTCACCCAGACCATCACTTCGGCTCCGCTCACGCAGGTCGTTCTCTACACCACCACGGTCGCCCTCACCACCTCGGTCAACCCCGTCAGCGTCAACGCCAACACCACCCTCACCGCCATCGTGAAGTCCACCGGCACCACTGGGGCTACCGGCACCGTCATCTTCAAGAGCAACGGCGTTGCCATCGGCACCGGCACTGTCACCGGCGGCGTTGCCACCCTGGTCGCGCACTTCCCAACTCCCGGAGTCTACACACTAACGGCGGTCTACTCCGGCGACGCCAACAACCAGCCCGCCACCTCCGCGCCCATCCAGCAGACGGTTCTCGGCCTGGTCACCGTCACCCTCACCAGTTCCGTCAATCCCATCCTGCTCGACAACCCGACGATTCTCACCGCCACGCTCGTCTCCACCGGCACCTCGCCCACCGGCACCGTCAGCTTCTTTGACGGCAACACCCCCATCGGCACCGGCGCCATCGTCAACGGCATCGTCAGCATCAGCGCCAGCTTCGTCTACGCCGGTACGCACACCCTCTCTGCGTCCTACTCCGGCGACACCGCCAATGCGCCCGCCACCTCCCCCGGCTACGCGCAGACCGTCGCCGACTTCACCCTCACCGTAGCCTCCGGCAGCTCCAGCATCGGCACCACCATCGCCGGCGGCACCGCGGCCTACTCTCTGGTTCTCACGCCGATCATCACCACCACCCTGCCCGCGCCGATCACGCTCACCGTCACCGGCCTGCCCTCCAACGCCACCGGAAAGCTCACCCCGACCAGCGTCGCCACCGGTTCCGGCACCACCCCCGTAGCCCTCAGCGTAGCTGCCGGAGCCATCGTCGCCGCTTTGCATCAGCAACCGCACCCGGCGCATCGCTCGCTCCTCGGATATGCTCCCGTCTCCCTGGCCCTCCTGGTGCTGCCGCTGGCCTGGCTCCGCCGCCGCAAGCGCTTCGGCTCGCTACTCGCCTCTCTCTGCCTGCTGTTTGCTCTCACCGCAGGTCTCACCGGCTGTATCTCCGCTGCGAACACCGGGTACTATGGTCAGACCCCGCAGACGTATAACCTAACGGTGACGGCGACCTCCGGCAACCTCACCCGGTCCACGTACCTCACGCTCACTGTCCAGTAATCAGGAGTAACTCTCGGCATGTGCCAGACCGCTTCACCTACCCGGCCCGCAACCAACCGCTCAGCATGGTTCCTGAGCGCAGCAGCGTCCCGGCGCGGACCTGCATCCCATGCCGTGCGCCGGGCCGTGGCCTTGTTTCTGCTTCTGCTCCCCGCCTGCGTCTTCATCCCCGCCGCCCGCGCGCAGACCCCCATGGATCTGGGCATGACCTTCACCCAGCAGCGCTCCAAGTTCGTCGGCTCCTCCTCCACTGACTTCTTCTACCTCCGCGGAGCCACGGTCGACTTCGCTTACTCCCCCTTCCACGGCTTCGGCCCCGTCGCCTCGTTCAATGGTCTGGCCGTCACCAACCTCCGCACCCAGATTGACATCCACCAGGCCAGCTTCATGGGCGGCGGCCGCTACACCTACAGCCTCGGCCACATCTCCCCCACCATCTGGACCCGCAGGGGAAGCATCTTCGGCGAGGGTCTGGTCGGCATCACCATGGCCACTGCCGGCGACTATCCCTCCGGCCAGCACCTGGTCAGCAATGCTTCGGGCTTCACCTATGCTTTCGGTGGCGGCATCAACTACAACATCTACCACCGTTTTGAGCTGCGTCTGATGTCGCACTACTTCATCACCGACCTCCCCAACGGCGGCACCAATCAGCAGAAAAACATCCAGGTAAGCGCCGGTGTCAACTGGCACTTCGGCAACTAGCCCGCGCTCGGCCATCAGCGCAACGCGAAGACGTTGCCCTCTCGGCCGCTGTCTCCGCAGGCTCAACCGGGCGTCTTCGCCGCACCGTGAATCATGCTGAAACGCCATACGGCGGAAGCCTGCCTCCGTGCATCCAATCAGAATAACGATGGACTCCGCCATAACGCAGGCGTCGTCGCCTGCGGCCTCGCAAACCGAACAGCAGCTCCGACTTCTCATCGAGACCGGGCTCATGCTTGCTTCCGAGCGGTCACTTGACGTCATCGTCCAGGCCGCTCTTGACGCGGGACTGCATCTCTGCGGAGCCCGGTTCGGAGCCTTCTTCTACAACAGCTCTGATGACATCGGCGCGCCCTACAGTCTCTACAAGGTCTCCGGCGCGGACTCCAGCCGCTTCGCCTCTCTCCCCATGCCGCGTCCCTCCGGCATCTTCAACGTCAGCTTCATTGCCCAGGAGATCCTCCGCTCCGACGACATCACCCTCGATCCCCGCTACGGCCAAAACCCTCCCTTCGCCGGCCAGCCTCCCGGCCACCCTCCCGTGCGCAGCTACCTTGCTGTTCCCGTGCGCAGCCGTGCAGGCCACGTGCTTGGCTGCATGATCTACGGCCACCCCGAGCCCGGCGTCTTCACCCAGGCCAGCGAAGACCTCGTCGCCACCATCGCCTCGCAGGCCGCCGTCGCCATCGACAACGTCCGCCTCTCTGACAGCCTCACCAACGAGATCTCCCACGTCGACGCCGCCCGCACCCTCCAGCGCCAGACCTCCGACCGTCTCCACCAGGCCCTCGACGCCGCCCAGCTCGGCACCTGGATCTGGGACCGCGCCACCGACCTTCTCGACCTTGACGAGCGTGCCGCCGTGCTCTTCCACACCGCACCCCACGCCCCCATCACCCGCACCGCCCTCCGCCAGCGCATCGTACTCAGCGAGGACCAGGCCAAAGCCTTCAAGAGTATGGAACGCTGCGTCGCCTCCGGCGGCCTCTACAGCGTCGAGTACCGCATCGACAGCCCCGACGGCTCCCAGACCTGGGTCTCCGCCAGCGGTATCGCCACCTTCACCCCCGGCTCCTCCCGGATCGCCGGCATGGTCGGCACCGTGCAGGACATCACCGCCCGCAAAACCCAGGAGTCTGCCCTCCGCCAGAGCGAAAAACTCGCCGCCACCGGCCGCCTCGCCGCCACCATCGCCCACGAGATCAACAATCCCCTCGAGGCCGTCACCAACCTCATCTATCTCTCCCGCACCGACCCCGCCGTCCCTCCGCCCGTCCAACTCCTGCTCGAAACCGCTGATACCGAACTCGCCCGCGTCGCCCAGATCGCCCAGCAGACCCTCGGCTTCTACCGCGATACCACCCTCCCCTCCGAGATCGACGTCAACGAACTCCTCCACGGCGTCGTCGATCTCTTCGCCCGCAAGATGATCTCCCGCAAGATCACCTGCACCCTCGACCTCGAACCCGGCCTCTGCATCTACGGCCTGCAGGGCGAAGTCCGCCAGATCTTCTCCAACCTCATCGTCAACGCCATCGACTCCTTCACCTTCGCCACCACCATCAAGCCCGGCGGCATCCATGTCCGTGGCCGCCACCTCCGCGGCCGCCGCAACGGCATCTCCATCCTCGTCTCCGACGAGGGCTCCGGCATCCCACTCTCCGTTCGCCAGCGCATCTTTTCGCCCTTCTTCACCACCAAACTCTCCGTCGGCACCGGCCTCGGCCTCTGGGTCACGCGCGGCTTCGTAGAAAAGCACGGCGGCAGCATCCGCTTCCGCACCCGCGTCGGCGACCCGGCCGGAACCATCTTCCGCGTCTTCCTTCCCGCCAACTCGCCGCCGACAGATCTCCCGCCAGAAGCACTCGCCCTCCATCTCCCCGCCTGACTGACCCTGTCACCCCCAGCTTCGCCGTCAAGCCTCCCGGCCAGGAATTCATCTCCTTTTCTGGTATCGCGCCGCATACTCCGATAGACTAGATCTAACGCTCACCACCAGCAGCGCAGGGCCCCCCATGCAAACCAACCGTCCTTCCAGCGATTCGCGCGTCGGTTCGCATCACCCCACCTCTCTCGCAGACGATTCCACCACGCGCGAGACCGCTCCCCCACGGATCCTCGTCGTCGATGATGAACCCCTCATCGCCGACACCATCGTCCAGATCCTCAACCGCAGCGGCTTCGTCGCCGAGGCCGTCTACGGGGGCAGGGAAGCCATCGAAGCAGCGCGCCGCATCGTCCCCGACCTTATCCTCTCCGACGTCCTCATGCCCCACCTCGACGGCGTCGAAGCAGCCATCGCCATCCAGAAGTTCCTGCCCAATACCCGCATCATCCTCTTCAGCGGCCAGGCTGCCACCGTCGAGATCCTCGCCCGCGCCAGCCACCGCGGTTATCACTTCGAACTCCTCGCCAAGCCCCTCCACCCCACCCAGCTCATCAAGCATCTCCGCCGCAACTAACGCGTACCCCCGCATCTCGGCCCGCTGCCCCATTCGTTCTGGCAGCACCATCGTCAGGATGGGTGCCCTTGCAGCAATCCCGTCTCGGCAATACCCCAGTCCTCCCTAATCTCCAATCCTCCCCCTCATCCTTAGATGTCCGGTTCGCTGCCGGTAATGTCTTCCTGGTAATCCTCACCAGTTACGACTTTGTAGTTCCTCTCATCGTTTCTGCCCACAATCAGCCTTTACATATCGGCAGTCGCTCCTTATTCTTTAGCCTGACCCATAAAGAGACATGGAGAACGACTCCGCATCACCCGATGGACCGAAGCAAAACTCCCCGGCACAGACCCGCGACCCGCTGATCCGCTACAGCGTCTTCGCAGCCCTGGGTTGCGCGGGCGTGTGCATGATCTTCACCATCCTCTACGTCTTCAGCTACTCGCTGGACTCCACGCTCTCCTTCGAGCGCCACTTCGACTCCTACATCGCCTCCGGCAACAGCGGCAACCTGGCCACCGTACTCGGTCTGCACATGGCCCAGAACCGCATGTTTCTGCAATCCTGCGGCATGGTCGCTGGCATCTTCTTCGCCTTCCTCGGCCTCGCCCTCTTCCTGGTCGGCATTCAGGGTTCCATCGACGCCACCGGCAAGGTCACCGACTACTCCAACAGCATGAAGCGTCTCGCCCCCGGCGGCGTCATCCTTCTCGCCTCCATGATCTTCGTCGGCGTCTCGGCCATGCACCCCATCGATCTGAAGATCAACCCGTCGTCCAACGGCGTCTCGCCCGCCTCCGCAGCAATTCAGCCTGCCGCTCAACCCGCCCCGCAACCCGCCCCGCAACCCGCCGCTCAGCCTGCGAGCCAACCCGTCGCCCAGCCCGCGCAGCAACCCATAACCCAGTCGCAGCTCCAGCCCGCGCCGGCTCCCGCAACGGCAGCGCATCTGGCACCGCAATCCGCGCAAGTGACGCCTCCCACCCCTCCCGCGCCAAGCGTGCAAACAGCACCGCCGCCAGCACCGCAGCCCGCCGTGCAGCAGGCACCCCGGCCGGCACCCCGGCCAGTTGTGGTGCCCGTCAACCAAAGCTCGGTGGTCACTCCCTTCCGCGTCCCTCCCATTCACCGCTTCCAGCCCTGAGCCTCATCCCCACGCTCTCAGCCCGGCCGTTGCATCCCGCTATAGAGAGAGTTGCATCCGCTGCGGTATGCTTCCATCCATGAAGTCTATGGACCGTCGCCGCTTTCTTCTCGCCTCTGCCGCCACCGCCGCCCTTCCCAGCCTCCACGCATTCGCACAGGCCACCACAACCACCACCACGGCAACCCTCAAGCTCCACCCCGGCGAGCCCGGCCCGCGCATCCCCGACAACTTCATCGGCCTCTCCTACGAGACCAACCAACTCACAGAACCCTCCTTCTTCTCCCCTGAAAACACCGGCCTCATCGAGCAGTTCCGCGCTCTTTCGCCCAACGGCGTCCTGCGCATCGGCGGCAACACCTCCGACATCGGCTACTGGAAGCCCACGCCCTCCACTCCACCTCCCGCCATCCATGTCCGCGACACCGGCGGCGGCGAGCCCACCTCCGCCCTCGCCTATCCCATCACCCCCGAGGCCATCCAGAATCTGCGCGCCTTCCTCGACCGCACCGGCTGGACCTGTCTCTACGGCATCAACCTCGGCACCAACACCCCGGCCCGCGCCGCCGACGAAGCCGCCTTCGTCGCCCAGACCCTCGGCACCAAGCTCGAATACTTCCAGCTCGGCAACGAGCCCGACCTCTTCAAAAGCCATCTCCGCGACCCCAAAACCTGGTCCGCCGACCTCTACATGGATGAGTGGCTCGCCGAAGCCAACGCCATCCGTGCCCGCGTCCCCGGCGCCCGCTTCGGTCTCCCCGACACTGCCGGCAATCCCGACTGGTACGCCGCCGTCGTCACCCGTCTCCTCGCGCTGGCCAATCCTCCCGACGTCGCCGCCCTCTCGCACCACTACTACATCGGCGGCCCGCCCTCCAACCCGCAGATGACCATCGACTACATCCTCACCGCCAACCCCCGCGTCGGCCAGCTCGCCCACGACATCCGCGCCGCCGCCGCGCGTCTCTCCGCTGGCGAGCATAAGACCGTCCCCTACCGCATGACCGAGGGCAACACCTGCTACCGTGGCGGCAAACCCGGCGTATCCGACGTCTTCGCCGCCAGCCTCTGGTCCGCCGACTACTTCCTCGACCTCGCCACCCGCGGCTACGCCGGTATCAACCTCCACGGCGGCGACGGCAAGTACGTCGGCAACTCCCTCGGCGGCCATCTCCCCGGCGACGACCTCGTCCTCGCCGCCCACGGCGACCCATCCAAACACCCGCACCCCTACTACACCCCCATCGCCCACATTGGCGACAATTACATCCTCGAACCCGTAGCCTACGGCATGCTCTTCGCCGGCCACTTCGCCGGAGCCACCACCTTCCCCATCGACTTCAACCCCGGCCCGGTCAACGCCACCGCCTACGCGGCCACGCTCCCCACCGGCCAGCGCGTCGTCGCCATCATCAACAAGGACGCTCACCAACCCCTCAACATCGACCTTCCCAACTACCGCCAGGGCCCCACCCTCACCGCCTCCGCGCTCGACTCCACCCACGTCCAGCTCTCCGAACCCTCCGCCAACCGCGAAATATCCACCGTCCCGCCAGCCACGGCCGTTCTCCTCTACGCCGCCCGCCCCTAGCGGCCACAAATCCCGGGGGCCCCATCCATGCGCGCTTTTGCGCATGGGTGGGGTGAGCATCAGTTAGCCCTCAGGCAACGGCCAGCGTTTTTCCGTCTATCCTCTACCTTCTATCCTCTACACTCTGTAGGTATGTGTGGAATCGTCGGTTACATCGGCCCCAAGCCCTGCGTCCCTGTCATCATGGAGGGCCTCGCCCGCCTCGAGTACCGCGGTTATGACTCCGCGGGCATCGCCGTCGCTGGAGGCGGCCATCCCCTCCAACTCCGTCGCGCCCCCGGCAAGCTCCGCAACCTCGCCGACATTCTCGCCAAAGACCCTGTCCACGGCACCTACGGCATCGGCCACACCCGCTGGGCAACGCACGGCCGTCCCACCGAAGAAAACGCCCACCCCCACCGCGACGGCACCGGTACCCTCGTCGTGGTGCACAACGGCATCGTCGAAAACTATCTCCAGCTCAAGAACGCCCTCATCGCCAAGGGTCACAAGTTCTCCAGCGAAACCGACACCGAAATCATCGCCCACGTCATCCAGGACGAGCTCGAACTCGCCGCCCAAACTCTGTCATCTCGACCGGAGCGCAGCGGAGTGGAGAGACCTGCAGCTCCCCCCGCAACCGCCGCCGCCGACTCCAACTCCGCCGAGACCGTCCTCACCGCCCCGTCCTCTCTACCCCTCGAAGAGGCCGTCCGCCGCGCCGTCGCCCGTCTCACCGGCGCCTTCGCCATCGGCGTCCTCTCCGCCAACGAGCCCGACAAACTCGTCGCCGCGCGCATGGGTCCGCCCGCCGTCCTCGGCATCGGCGACGGCGAGTTCTTCCTCGCCTCCGACGTCCCCGGCATCCTCCACCACACCCGCCTCATCCACTTCCTCCAGGACGGCGAAGTCGCCACCCTCACCACCTCCGGCATCACCCTCACCGACTTCGCCGGCAACCCCCGCACCCTCCATCCGCAGCGCATCACCTGGGACCCCATCCAGGCCGAAAAGGCCGGCTACAAGCACTTCATGCTCAAGGAGATCAACGAGCAGCCCCGCGCCGTCCGCGACACCACCCTCGGCCGCGTCTCCCTCGACTCCGGCCGCATCTTCCTCCCCGACATGCGCATCACCCCCGAGGAGTTCAAAGCCGCCACCGGCATCACCATCGCCGCCTGCGGCACAAGCTGGCACGCCGGCCTCGCCGGCAAGTTCATGATCGAGCGTCTCGCCCGCCTCCCCGTCGATGTCGACTACGCCAGCGAGTACCGCTACCGCGACCCCATCCCCGACGCCACCGGCCTCGGCCTCCTCATCACGCAGTCCGGTGAAACTGCCGACACCATCGCCGCCCAGCACGAACTCATCGCCAAAGGCTCCAAGACCCTCGCCATCTGTAACGTCGTCGGCTCGGCCGTCACGCGTCTCGCCGCTGGCGTCATCACCACCAACGCCGGCCCCGAGATCGGCGTCGCCAGCACTAAGGCCTTCACCGCCCAGCTCACCGCGCTCTTCACCCTTGCCCTCTATCTCGCCCAGGTCCGCGGCACCATCACCTTTGAGCACTCCCTCTACCTCGTCAACGAGCTCTCCAAAATCCCCGCCAAGCTTGAAGAAGTGTTGCGGACTGTAGACGACCAGTGCCACGAGCTGGCCAAGAGCTTCTCCAACGCCCGCGACTTCCTCTTCCTCGGCCGCGGCATCCACTACCCCATCGCCCTCGAAGGCGCCCTCAAGCTCAAGGAGATCTCCTACATCCACGCCGAAGGCTATCCCGCCGGCGAGATGAAGCACGGCCCCAACGCCCTCATCGACGAAAGCCTCCCCGTCGTCTGCATCGCCACTCAGGACCCCAACGACCCCAGCAGCGTCCTCAAGTACGAGAAGACGCTCTCCAACATTCAGGAAGTCACCGCCCGCTCTGGCCGCGTCATCGCCATCGCGATTGAAGGCGACACCCACATCGGCCAACTAGTCGAGCACGTCATCCACATCCCCCAGACCCACGAGCTCCTCCTCCCGATCCTCGAAGTCGTCCCCCTCCAACTCCTCGCCTACCACATCGCCGTCCGCCGCGGCTGCGACGTAGACCAACCCCGTAACCTCGCCAAGTCCGTCACGGTGGAGTAATTTCAAAAATTGATAGATGGAAAAAGGCAAGCTGAGGCAAGCGATGTTAGGTCATGTCCACGACTGGTTAGTTCGTCACCCGATATCGCAGAGCTGCATCATCGCAGCCGTGTTCGGGCTGGTATTCCTGCTCTGGGGTAAGTACTGGAATGAATTTAAGGCTGCCATTAAATAAACAGCCACCGCAGAAATATGGAAGCTGGAGAAGATCCGCTCTGATTCAAGTTCTGAAGAACCGAATCTATGAAATAGAGCGCCAGAGAAGATCCCCATTTCTACACTAGAGCAATATTATAGTTACTATAATGTGCCGAGGCGGAGCCTGAACCAGGCTTGAGCATCTTCGGCGGTGATGTGTGGCAGCAGGTCTGCAATGGCTTGATCGAGGGCTTCGCGGGTGCGCGCT
>JAJYBU010000065.1 GCA_021778845.1 Acidobacteriota bacterium | reverse complement strand
AGCACGCTGGCGATCGGCACGCACAACATCGTGGCGACCTACTCGGCAGGCGGCGTCTATTCGACAAGCAGGTCGGGTCCGGTCGCCGAAGTGATCCAGCCCTTCGACTTCACGCTAAATCTATCCTCAACATCGCTGGTCCTTCCTTCCGGTGACTATCACTCGCTTACCGCCACACTATCCCCCGTGGGCGGTTTCCGCGACGCGGTTGTGCTCAGTTGCAGCTCGCTTCCAGCCAACGCCCAATGCGTCTTCCAGCCTTCACTGACCTCGCTTGCGACCGGTCCGCAGACGGTCACGCTCATTGTCAACACGAGTCAAATTTTCGAGTTTGGTAATCAGGCCAGCACGCACAATTCTTTGCAAAACAAGAGATTCAAGGACCACCCCATCTTGCTTGCTTTCCTTCTGTTGCCTCTTCTGCCGCTTTATAAATCCAGGCGAAAGAGCTTGTATTATCTCTCCAAGAGTTTTGCGCTATTGATCGCAATAGGTGGAGTGGCGGCCTTGTTTGGGATACAAGGATGCGGCAGCGGTAAGCTGCCTCTAGCCACGCCTCCTGGAAGTTACACCATCACTGTAGTTGCCGTCGATCCATCCACTTCGCTTACCCATTCGGCGGATATCCATCTTGTCGTTCATTAACCTGGAAACCCACCATGTTCGCAGGTTCGGAGATCGCTTGAAAAACCTGTTCACGCTCGGCTTGCTTGTATTCCTCTTATGGTCGTCAACTTTGTTTGGGCAGGCGATGCCGTCCGCGAGCCGCGCCGGAGATCTCCAAGTCGGCGGTGGGTACACCTTAGCCGGTTCAGACTACGTTCCAAACAAGATCAGCGGATACACGTTCTACAGTGACTTCGATTTCCGGAATCACTTCGGCGTAGAGGCGGACTTCCATCAACTAAAAGACCCCAACAGTGCGGTTGCAGAGCGCACATACGAAATAGGAGGAAGGTACCTGCGTCATTACGGTTCATTTACACCATATGCAAAAGGACTCTACGGTCGCGGCGTTCTCAATTTTCCCAACAATGACGCCAACCTTGGCTACAACCTGTTTACAGGAGGTGCTGGAGTCGATTTTAGCGTCCGCCCAAACATCAGCATCCGTGCCGATTTTGAATATCAGCGATGGCTCGCCGGTCCCGGAATTCACAATGGCATCACGCCTACACTGTTCACCATTGGAGTCGCTTATCACTTCGGAGCCGAAAGATCTGGGGTTGGTCTGAAATGACGTTGTTGATTTTCTTGAAAGAACGGTTGTAATTACTTCAATGATCCCAACATTGTGCAGAGTAGGGTTTGATGCCGAGCAGATCCTCCTTGTCAGTATTTTGCCGGATCCGCCATTTGCCGCGGGCCGGGCCCGTCCAAACTCCCCCATTTAGAAGTCCCTACATCCAGACCGCTAGCCGCGAAGGGACTCGTGCGAAGGTGCGAAGGCTCAGCAAAAAAGCTCGACGCTATCCTGCTCTGTTCGGTCGGTTCAACTGGCATCCCCGAGACCATTTTGAACGCAAGCCGCACGTAACCAGATCAGGTCTCGAATGTGAACAATCTGCGGATACACCAGAGCCAAAATTAAGAAGGAAATTTGTCCACCAGTATTGGACTGCAGAAAAATTATCTCAAGATTGCCTGTCTTCGAGCAGAACTGGTAAGCCTACAAGCGGCCAAGGTCAGACTAAACGCGATCTCACGGCGTAGATGGCGATCTTTCGCAGTTGGTGCGACGAAGGAAGAGGGCTTTTTATGTATCCATGCAAAAAACAAGCTGGAACCAAGGACGGTGGGACACTTGCGTCCGTTGAAGCACTTATTGCGCGCAGATTGCGGTGATCCTGCCAGCTTTTCAGTTTTTTGAGAGATAAGCCTAACCGTTCACCTTCATCGGTTGTCTAACCGCCCGAATGGAGAAAGTGGAGCAAGAGGCGATACGGCGCACCCTCGCCGGAGATCGGGACGCGTTTCGCGTCCTGATGGATCGTCACCTGCCAGCGGTTCTCCGTATGACCTACCGCGTTACCGGAAATCCCTCAGACGCCGAGGAGGCCGCTCAGGAAGCCTTTCTCCTCGCGTACAAAAAGCTGCCCGACTTCCGCGAACACGCGGCCTTCGGCACATGGGTCTATCGCATCGCTATGAACTGCTCCCTCAATCTCGTCAAGCGCCGCTCCCGCGACCTCAACTGGAACGCCACGCCACTGGATCCCGGCCCCGCCGCCGAAAACCTCGCAGTCTCCCGCCTTCCCTCTCCCGAAGCCGACGCACTCGACGGCGAAGCCCTGCACCGCCGCCAGCGCGCCATGCTCGCCCTCACCCCCATGGAGCGCACCGCCTTCATCCTTCGCCACATGGAAGACCAACCCATCCAGACCATCGCCGAATCCCTCGGTATCCCAGCAAACTCCGCCAAACAAGCCGTCTTCCGTGCCGTCGCCAAGCTGCGCCGCGAACTCGCACCAGCCGCCCCCTCAACCTCTAGGCCCCAAACCTCTGCCAGACTTGCAAAGGAGCCGCGATGAGCGCCTTCAATCAGGACGAACTGATCGCCTACCACCTCCACGAACTCCCCTGGCTCCGCGCCCGTGCGCTGCGCCGCGCACTCCACACCGACCCCGCCCTCGCATCCGAGTCCGACGCCATCGCCGCGACCCTCCTCGCCTTCCCCAAAGACGAGCCCGCGCCTCCGCTCGCCGCCGGAGCCCTGGACAAATACTGGCTCGCCCTTCTCCCCGCCCTCGCCACGCACGCCCCAAAGATCGCCGCTCCGCGCTCCCTCTTTCCCCGCCACCTGCTCGCGCGCAGCCTTTCCCACGGATGGCATCTCACCGTCATCGCAGGCACCGCCCTCATCGCCGCCACCGCCCTCATCGCCGCCACACTCTTCCTCTCCATGCACCACCATCGCCGTTTGCTCCCTGCACCCTCGCCCGCAACGGCCAGATCTACGCCGCCCGAAACCACCTCCGAAACACTCCACACACTGCCGTCATCGCAGATCGCCAGCAACACACGCTTCGCCAACCCAGCACACCCCACCTCCACCCCGCGCCCACTCTTCGCCACCCACGCACAGCAGCCATTAACCGCCTCGCTCGCACCGGATACCCCCGACACCACCCCCCAACCCGCCCCCAGCTTCCTCTCCACACCGCTTCCACCAACCACACAAGCCGCATCTCCGTCAGCACCTAGCACCTCAGCTTCAATCCAACCCCAAACCGCGGCGAATCAAACCCTAGCAAACTCTTCCGCGACCCCTCTTCCCTCGCAAGCAACCGGTGCGCAGCCGTCCATCCGCGCCGCCAAAGCTCACGCATCGCATCTTGCTGTCTACCATCCGCACATCACTGACGTATCACTCGCAATTTTCGCGAACCTGACGGCCACGGACGCATCCACCACATCCTCCGGCAGCGGAACTTCCCTCATCACCCAAACGATCTCCCAGACGGCGTCACCCGCAGTCGGTGCGCTCGCATCCTTCCATCAACAAATGCGTCCGTGGCTTGGCTATCGCATCACTGCCACCTACTTCCATCCTAGCTTTGAATACAACAACATGATAAACACCACCAGTAACGCAGGCTCTTTTGCACCGAACCTCGTTAATACGCAGGTCTATGAGATTGGTGCAACCTACGTCGTGCAAGGTCCACATCGCCGTCGCCTCACCACTACTGTAGAGGCCGGTGCCAGCATGCTCGACTTCGCTCCGAATGCAAACCAGTCACAAACCACCTCCGTTCGCCCTGCCGCCATCGTCGGCGTCGGCGGAGAGTACGCCCTCACCAAACGTTTCAGCCTGCGCGCCGGATACCGCGCCCAGATCTACAAAGGCCCAGCCTTCTCCAACACGGCCGTCACGGGCGCCTTCACCACCACCAACACTGTCTTCAGCAGCAACCCGATCCTCGGCTTCACCTATCGTCTCGGCAGAGCCAACAACGATTGATCTGGGAAGAGTCCATCCCGAGCAATGCCCTCACCCCAATGCAGTATCACCGGAGACCGTCCTTGAAACTTCTCACGCCGCACCATCTTCGCCGCTTGGCTCTTGCGCTGAGTATGACCCCTGCGCTTCTCGTCTCCCATAGCATCGCGCAAACCGCGCCACAGGTTACCAAACTCGCAATCGTCTACTGCCAACCCGACGCAGCAAAACAACTCGCTCTGTCGCAATCGCTCAACCCTCCAGCGTGCATAGCGATGCCCCACAGGCCCGATACCTCCATCTCCCTCGGTGCCTTCCCGCAACTCACCATCGACCGCACGCAAGACACCTTCGGCTTCTCGATGCAAGGCACCGCACCCTCTGTAGGCACGCTCGGCACGTTTCGCCAGACCTTCAGCACCTGGCTCGGCTACTCCGTCAACCTCGGCTACACCCGTGTCTCCGAGCAGTACCGTAACCCCGGCGTCTACTATACCTACAGCACCGACGGCCTCTTCAATGTTCAGTCCAACATGTACGAGTCCACGATTGCTTATGTCGCGCACACCCCCCTCAACAAACACTTCTCACTCTTCGGCGACATCGGGCCTGGGCTTCTTACCTTTCTCCCCGTTCATCGCGGCCCCACAGCCATCGACTACACGCCATACCACCTCGCCATGGGCGTCCCCGGCGTCCAATTCCGTCCCGCAGGCGTTGCTGGCACGGGCGTGGACCTCAACTTAAAGCGGCGCTTCGCTCTGCGCGCCGAGTATCGCGGCCTCCTCTACAAAAACCCCGACTTCCAGACCGGTTACAACCTCTATTCCAAGCAACTTACCCTTACCAGCGAACCCACTCTCAGCATCCTTTACCACTTCTATCAAACCAAACCCTAAGAAACGCGCCGCTTTCGGCAGCGGACCCGGTTGCACTGAAACGTAACGATGCAGATGAACTTTGAACTATGCAGATAAATAATCGAGAGCCTCTGGAGTCTATGGTTTACCCGCGTCATGCAAGCGCGTGGTGTATGTCGAAACAAAAGCGCTGCTTCGATCTGGTTGCCAGCGTCTCGGGCCTGATTGTGCTTTCGCCACTGATGCTGCTGATAGGGTGCCTTATCAAGATCACATCGAAGGGACCATCCGTGTTCCAGCAGGAGAGGGTAGGCTTAAATCAGCAGCCCTTCCTCATCTTGAAGTTTCGGACAATGAAGCATTGCGCAGCGTGGAAGGAGAGCGGTCTTACCGTGACCAGGCAAGGTGATCCGCGGATAACAAAGCTGGGAATCCTGCTGCGCCAGCTCAAGTTGGATGAGCTGCCCCAGTTGATCAATGTGGCGCGCGGCGAGATGAGCCTGGTAGGACCTCGACCGAAGATCGCGCAACATGAAAACCTGTACATGCTCTGCCGCCCTGGAATAACCGGCGCGGCAACCACCCTCTTTGCAGATGAGGAGGCCCTTCTGACCGAAGTCCCCACCGAACTGATTGAGCACTATGTGACTTCAGTGCTCAACCCTCAAAAGTGCCGCATAGACGCTCATTACATCGAGACTGCCGGGTTTAGCGAGGATCTAAGAATTCTAATCGACACTCTCTTTAGACAAAGTCGAGAAACAAAGTACGAGATGGCAACTCAGTCAACACAGTATCGACGCGAGAAAGCCTCCATGTCATCGATAGACAATGTGTCGTAACCTACATGCTTGGTAAACGCGCTGGAATTGCTGTTTTGCTTTCACGCGATGCGCAGCGGCGTTTTTATGAACGTTGTTGCGTGATGTGCGGCATCTCACCAGCTGTTTTTGATATTCCGAAGTTCTGTAATGTCGTCAGCGCTTACACAACTTGACAACGTCTTGCGCTTCTATGAGCTTCTAGTCAGACACATTCGTGTCGAGTCGAGCGCATCCGGGTTCGCCTGCCTCATCCTCGTAATTGAGCAGGTGAAGTATGTTTCCTCATGTATCCACTGAAGCATTGGTGTGCGCCTTAGTTCTCTCCGAAGAAGGCAATCTTACCCGAACAGCCGACCGTCTCCATACAAGTACCTCGAATGTCGGAAGGAAAGTAAAGGCCCTGCAAGCAGATTGGGGTGTACAACTTTTTAGCCGAAGTCTTCAAGGTTTCGAACTCACCGAAGAGGGCAGGGTCTCGGTTCAGGAGATCCGAAAGTCCGTCGAGTACATGCAGCGCGGATTCGACCGGGCAACGTTCCAGGCAGTGCAGAACCGTCGCCCATTCCGTATCGGGCATTCCCTCTATGTCCATAGCAAGGTGCTGCCGTTCCTCGAACGACAGAACACGCCACATGACGGTTACTCCCATTCCGTCTTGCAGAGCGCGACAACCATGCAGTTGAAGACGCGGGTTCTCCGAGGTGAAGTGCAGGTGGGCTTTGGTGTGATGCCTGTAGTGGATAACGACCTGTATGTAGCTCCGGTGCTCAGCGAAGGCTTTAGCCTTTGCGTTCCGGATACGCATACCTTGAAGCATAAAATACGTGTTGCGGCACATGACACCGCGAACGAAAAGCTCTACTGGTTACCACGTTCCGTACATCCGAGTTTTTACAATCGCGTGACCGGCTACTTGCATGGTGTCGGTTACGATCTTCGCAATCTTCACGAAGCACGCGGAATCGTGGAAGCCATCGATTTCGCCGCGAACAGGTCAGGCGTCGCGCTGGTTCCGCAGTCCGCCGCCCGGTTTCAATGTCCCGGAGTTTTGTTCAAGCCTCTCACGGACAAACTGCTGCGGATCGAGACCGCACTGTTTGTCCGGCGCGACCAGATGCATGGGGCCGTTCGGGAGTTCGTACATACTGCGCTCGCAGAACTGAAATCTATCAAGACGGAATTGCAATAAAGTTGCTCATGCTGACTGTAGTTGCAACAACTCTCGCACCGAGCGAAGTCCGTCGATCTTATCAATATGAACGACCATATCCATGGAGTTACGGGCTTCCTGTTCGGCATCCGCTACGGTGAGGCCGCCAGCGGCCCGTGTCGCGAGATGGCCTAAGCGGCGCAGGGCGTCTTTTGCACCGTTGGCGTGAATCGTTGCTATGGAACCACGGTGTCCGGTGTTAAGAGCATCGAGGAAGACCCTGGCCTCTGCGTCACGAATTTCGCCCACGATGATCCTGTCGGGCCGATGGCGAAGTGCGGCTTTGAGCAGGTCCCCGAAGCTGATTTTGCTCTTGTGGGTGTCGAGCTGTGCCTCGGTAGAGATGACATGCGGCTTCCTGATATAGAGCTCTGCCGTATCTTCCAGGATGAGGATGCGTTCCGCTTCGGGGATGAACGAAGCCAGCACATTGGTCAGGGTCGTCTTTCCCGAGCCAGTTCCGCCGGAGATGAGTATATTGTCGCCGCGTTCTACGGATTTGGTCAGCACCTCCGCTTGTGGTCCGGTCAGCGTCCCGCGCTGGATTAGATCCTCCAGTGTGAAATTCCGGGAAGTAAATTTTCGGATCGTCATCAGCGGCTGGGGATTGACGACAGGTGGAATCATGGCTGCCATACGGCTGCCATCGGGCAGACGCAGGTTGAGAATTGGTGAATTTGCGTCGAGCTTTTTGCCGAATCGATTGGCAATCACTTCGAGTCCAGTTAGCAAAGCTCCCTCATCAAATTGCACAGCGGGGAGCCGTAGAATCTGTCCATTCTCCTCGATCCAGATGGAACCATCAGGATTGACCATAATCTCCGAGATGGTTTTGCTGGCGAGCAGGTGTTCTATCGGCTTCAGGAACGGGATGATGACTTCAAAGCTCACTACTGTACCCTCTCCGGATCGAAGGCGATCCGCTCCTGGTCGAACCAGCTCATGGTAATGGGCAGGAAGTCCGGCTTGAGATAGCAGTAAGTCGGCGGCAGCGGGCTGGCACCGTCGAACGCCACCACCACGGACTGCGCGTTCTTGAGGTCGAAAAAGATCTTTTCCTCAAACAGCGGCTCTGCGTGCTTTTGGTACTGCTTCGATGCGGAGACAGATCCTTTGCTGGATGAGGTTCGGCCCGATAGCCACCCGACATTGGCATTGGTGGAGGACTCGGAGACGGTGTAGCTGATACGAGT
>JAJYBU010000064.1 GCA_021778845.1 Acidobacteriota bacterium | reverse complement strand
CCTGAAACCCTGAAAAATCGAACCCCTGAAAATCAAACGGAACACCCTGCCCGCGTCCACCCGCAGCGCCCGCTCCGCCATATCCGGCCGCACCGTACCCACCGCCACCCGGCGCACCACCGCCGCGCGCATAGGCCTCCGCCGTCGCAGCATCAATGTTGTCCGAGTAGAACCCCACCTGGTCGTAGATCTTCCGCTTCTTCTCATCGCTCAGCACGTCGTTAGCCTCGGAGAGTTCCTTGAACTTCTCCTCCGCCTTCTTATCCCCCGGATTCACATCCGGATGATACTTCCGCGCCAGCTTCCGAAACGCCTTGCGAATCTCTTCCGCCGTCGCCGTCTTCTTCACGCCCAGCGTGCCGTAATAATCTTTCGTCTTCGTCGCCATCTTGCCTGCCCTTCTACGCCGCGACTTCCCTGAGCGAACCGGTCTTCGGATCGAGCGGTGCCGGTTTGATCGACTCTATTGCCTTCATGTCGGTTGTAAACCGTGCGCTCTCCAGGTCGTAGCTGCTCTGCAGATTCATCCAGAACTCCGCGCTCATATGAAAGTAACGCCCCAGTCGTAGCGCCGTGTCCGCAGAGATTCCCCGGCGCTCATGGACGATCTCACCGATGCGGGTAGCAGGTACTCCGATTGCCATAGCCAGCGCATTCGAGCTCAACCCCATTGGCACCAGAAACTCCTCGCGAAGCATCTCGCCCGGATGGATCGGGGGGCGCTGTCGTTTGCTGCGCTTGCGATCTGTCTCAGTGATAATCGACGATCTGGATCTTGTAGGCATGTTGTCCCTCCCATTGGAAGCAGATACGAAATTGCTGGTTGACGCGGATACTGTGTTGACCGATGCGGTCGCCTTTGAGCGCCTCGAGCTTGTTGCCAGGCGGCACGTTCAGCTCCTGGAGCGATATGGCCGCTTCGATCGCCCGCAACTTACGATCGATAACGCATGTCAGTCCGGCATATCGCCGACTTCTAGCACCGTCGAAGATATCGGCCGCATCTTTGTCAGCAAAGCTTCCGATCACAATCTCAGCATATCACGCTCAACGTTATACGCTCCGCGTTCAACCCGCCCGGAACATTGCATCCCCTGCATCCAGTCTCAATTCCACACCGTACTCGCCTTAATCGCCTCGACATTAAACATATGATCCGGTTCCCTCTGCCGCATCCACACCGCGAACGCCTCCGCCTCTTCGCGGCTGGCAAACACCCTGCGCTCATACAGCCTTCCAGCGCGCACGGCATCGCACTGCCACAGCATCTCTCGCCCATGAGCACTCGCCCCACCCAAATCCCAGTGCACCATCTCCGGCCACACCTGGTCGTCCCGTTCGCCGCCTGCTCGATCGTCCGTCATGGCACCACCTCCATTTTCTTAAACACCATCCTCACCCAAACGACGCGGCCACTTCCGCCGCCAGCCGCCTATGCAGATGAGGAGGAGCCGAAGCCCCTCCTCATCTACACCTCTACTCCTTACTACTTACTCTCTACTACTTCCTTCTTACTTCTCAGCGTCCACATACTCCGCATCGATGACGCCTTCGTCCTTCTTTGCTTCTTCGCTGCCAGCAGCCGCAGCCCCATCCGCCGGAGCACCTTCCGCAGGAGCCGCCGCATTGGCCTTGTACACCGCCTCGGCCAGCTTATGGCTTGCCGTCGTCAGCTTCTCGCGAGCCGCATTCAGCTCGCTCGTACCCGACTCGCCGGTCAGCGCAGTCTTCGCTTCAGCAAGCGCACTCTCAACCTCGCTCTTGTCCGAATCCGCAACCTTCTCGCCGCCTTCCTTCAGCATCTTCTCGACGTTGTACACCATGGAATCGAGCTGGTTCCGCGCCTCGATCTTCTCCTTGGCTTCCTTGTCTTCGGCCGCATGCGCCTCGGCATCCTTCGCCATACGCTCGACCTCTTCCTTGCTCAGACCCGAAGAACTCGTAATCGTAATCTTCGCGTCCTTGCCCGTCGCATTGTCCTTCGCGTGAACATTCAAAATGCCATTCGCATCAATGTCGAACGTCACCTCGATCTGCGGCACGCCCCGCGGAGCCGGCATAATGCCGCCCAGCTTGAACTTGCCCAGCGTCCGGTTCTGCGCCGCCATCGGCCGCTCGCCCTGCATCACGTGGACCTCAACCTCGGTCTGGTTATCCGCGGCCGTCGAGAACGTCTCCGACTTCTTCGTCGGAATCGTCGTATTGCGCGGAATCATCCCCGTCGCAACGCCACCCATCGTCTCGATGCTCAGCGTCAGCGGCGTCACATCCAGCAGCAGCAGATCCTTCACATCCCCTGCCAGCACGCCAGCCTGCACCGCAGCGCCGATAGCCACCACCTCATCCGGGTTCACACCCTTATGCGGCTCCTTGCCAAACAGCTTCTTCACCAGCTCCTGGATCGCCGGCATACGCGTCTGTCCGCCAACCAGCACGACCTCATCGATCTTGCTCGCATCAATGCCCGCATCCTTCAGCGCCTGCTTGCTCGGTCCAACTGACTTCTGCAGCAGGTCATCGACCAGCGCCTCCAGCTTCGCGCGGCTCAGCGTGCGCACCAGATGCTTCGGTCCGCTCGCATCGGCCGTCACGAACGGCAGATTGATCTCCGTCTCCTGCGCCGTCGAGAGCTCGATCTTGGCGCGCTCCGCGGCATCCTTCAGCCGCTGCAGCGCCATCTCATTGCCCTTCGCCGTCAGGTCCAGACCGCTCTCCGTCTTGAACTCGGAGATCAGCCAATCCACAATCCGCTGGTCCAGGTTATCGCCGCCCAGATGCGTATCACCATTGGTCGACTTCACCTCGATCACGCCATCGCCAACCTCAAGAATCGAGATATCGAACGTTCCGCCGCCAAAGTCATACACGGCAATCGTCTCGTCCTTCTTCTTGTCGAGCCCATAGGCCAGCGCCGCCGCCGTAGGCTCATTCACAATGCGCTTGACGTCCAACCCGGCAATTTTTCCGGCGTCTTTGGTCGCCTGCCGCTGCGCGTCATTGAAGTAAGCCGGAACCGTAATCACGGCCTCGGTCACACTCTGGCCAAGATAATCCTCCGCAGCCTTCTTCAGCTTCTGCAGAATCATCGCCGAAACCTCCGGCGCCGTAAACTCCTTACCCTGCGCCATCACGGCCACATTGTCGCCCTTGGCCACAACCTTATAGGGCACCATCTTCATCTCGTCGCCCACTTCGTTCAGCCGACGGCCCATGAAGCGCTTGATCGAGTACACCGTATTCTCTGGATTGGTGATCGCCTGCCGCTTCGCGACCATGCCCACCAACCGCTCACCGCTCTTGGTAAACGCAACGATCGACGGCGTCGTCCGCCCGCCTTCTTCGTTGGGAATCACCTTCGGCTCTCCGCCCTCCATCACCGCAACGCAGCTATTGGTCGTTCCCAGATCAATTCCAATAATCTTTCCCATAACCTGACCTCATCCCTTCGGTTAGCCGTAGCCCGCGAAACGAGCCTCTTAGCCTGAAAATCTTGTCAAACCCTCACTAGCTTCGCATGTGAGTGACTTACTGTCAACTAATATGATGCAGAAATACACCATCGGATGCCCCCCACCACCAAATAAGCTCTCCCCTCATAAACACCTAGTCCGACCTCAACCCCGGCCTCCCTTCCACCCAGAGGAACCCGTCACCGCCCCCTCCCTCGCCCTTTTATTCCGTCTTTCTTGACGGCTGCGGCAGTAATCCCCACATCCCAATCAATCCGGCCCTCAGCGGCACCTCATAGGTTCAACTCGGGACCTCAATCTCGACCCCACCCGTCATTCCGCCTAAGCCGTCTCCCCTGCCTTCGTCCGCCCTTGGGTCAGGAACCACGCCAGCAGCAGCGTCACCCCCACCGCCCCCATGACGGCCTCAGTGCCCGCCAGCCCCCGCGCACCCCACGTCTTATCGCCCCATCCATCCATCGCCGTCATATACGCCACCGGCACATTCCCCAGCGAGTTAATAATTGAATACCTCCCGCTGCCGCTCTTCCCCGAGGTTCCCAGGAACTCCAGCACCACCGCCGTAAACATCGCATATGCCGCGCCAATCGTGAATAGATACAGCGTAACCCCGACATAATACGTGCCCGGCCGCAGCGGTCCCAGCCACAGCACCCCCAGCGTCGCCGCGTTCACCAGCGCCACCGTCAGATACCCTACCGACGCTCGAATCCGTGCCGGAATCAGAGTTGCCGCAAACGATCCCGCAGCCATCAGCAGTGCCCCCGCCAGCCCATTCATCCACGCCATCTGGTGGCTGTTCACACCATAATCCTGCGCCACCCCCGGCAGCAGGCCAATCGCCGACCCGCTCGCAATCGGAAACAGCATGGTCAGCGTATACGGCACCGCCCTCCAGCACAGGAACGTCGTCTTGAACTCGCCCCAGATCCTCCGCAGCGTCTGGCCCACCTCCTCATCCACGATCACCGTCTGAGCCGGAGCCGCCAGCGCCGCCAGCGAGGGCAGTGCAATCAGCGCCGCCGCCACCCATCCCAACCAGCCCTGCCGCATCTGCGTCACCAGCATCGTCAGCACAAAGATGGCGATCGCCCCAAACCCCAGCGAAGCTCCCTGGTAAAACCCGCTCGCCACCCGCCGCGACCGCTCCCTCCGCAGCGTCCCCATCATTCCCCCGCAGCTCGACACCACCAACTGCCCGCAGCACGCGCTCAAAAACATCAACGCCACCGCCACCGGCGACGCCAGGTTTCGCGCATGGAACGCCAGCGCCATCAGCAGCCCCGCACTGCTTGCGCCCACCATCAGCCATGTCCGCCGCCGCATCAGGAAGTCCGTAATCGGGCTCCACAAAAAATAAATCGTCTGCGGCAGTATCAGCAGCGAAACAATCGCCGCAATTCGCTCGACGCTCACCCCCTGCCGCCGCATCAGAAACGACAGCGCCCCCTGAATAATGCCATTCGCCAGCACGGCAATCGGAGCCGGCAGCAGCCCAAACACCCACGGCCGCTCGCTGATCTCCATCCCAGCCGCCTCACCGGCAGGCCCAACCGGCCCCTCCGCAACAACCTCCGCCCCCACCGCTTCGATCTCATTCATTTCCCCAAAAACTATCACATCTCAAGCCTCCAATTGACGCCCGGTTCGCAACCCACTACGCTGAGCCCAATGGCTCCCGACGCAACCTCCATCGAACCCTCCGTCGATCACTCGCCCGGCGACCGCGTCCGCACCGCCACCACCACCACCACCAAAACCCGCCGCGACACCGCCCTCGACGGCCTCCGCGGCCTCGCCGTCCTCATGGTCTTCCTCTACCACTACGGCGGTGGCATCCAGTCCTCCAAACCCGCCATTCGTCTCATCGGTTACATCACCCAGGCCAGTTGGCTTGGCATCGTCGTCTTCTTCGCACTCTCCGGCTTTCTCATTACCGGCAGCCTCTGGGACACCGTCGGTCAACGCCACCGCCTGCGCAACTTCTACGTCCGCCGCGCCCTCCGCATCCTTCCCCTCTACGCTCTCGCTCTCACCGCCGTTGCCGTCACAGCCCGACTCGCCGGAGCCACCCTCGCGCAACTCAAACCCCTGACCATCTTCGTCTTCTTCCTGCAGGACTTTCCCCATCTCTCCACCCTCGCCCTCAACAACCACTCGCCCCTGCCGCTCTATCACTTCTGGACGCTCGCCGTCGAAGAGCAGTTCTACTTCATCTGGCCGCTGATCCTGCTAATCGCCCACAGCCGCCGCCACGCCCTCCGCCTCAGCCTCTGGTGCTTCGGCGTCTCCGAGTGTTTCATCCTCGCCATCTACACCCTCCCCGCCTTCCAGGGCGCACGCACACATCACCTCTACGACTACTTCCTCCTCACCCAGAGCGGAGCGCTGGCTCTCGGTTGCGCCGTCTCCCTCGCCATGGGCAACCGCGCCAGCCTCACCGGCCGCCGCCCCGGCAGCCACCGCATCGTCCGCAAGTACGCCCGCCCTGCCTTCTTCACCGGCCTCGGCCTCTATCTCTACACCTGCTACGTCGCCGGCTCTCTCCTGCTCACCGACCCCCTCCAATTCTGGCTTGGGCTCCCCGCCATCAGCGTAGCCGCCGCCGCCGCCATTCCCCTCGTTCTCCGCAGCGGCCTTCCCCGCACCCTCTTCTCCTTCTCTCCGCTCGGCTGGCTTGGACGCATCAGCTACGGCTTCTACGTCTTCCACATTCTCCTCCAGCCCCTCTACGACCACCTCGGCGCCCGCCTCAGCCACGCCACCACCGGCAACGACTACCACATCGTCCGCCTCATCATCGCCTTCGTCATCACCTCCTTCGTCTCCTGGCTCTCCTTCCATCTCTACGAGATGCCCATCCTCTCCCTCAAGCGTTTCTTCCCCCTCAACCCCTCCCTCCCCTGGGGCGAACCCATCTCCAGTGCGCATCAAGCCAAACACAGGCGTTTTCAGACCAGCAGTTAAACGCTTCGAAACTTATCGGCATCCCCGCCCGTGGTCAGGCATCCAATACGGGACCAAACGTTTTGTGCTTGAATTTCCAGAGCCGCCTCCATCGCCACACCTAACACCTGCCAGAGAGTAGAGATTCGCCCAGCATGGCCGCAGCCACCACCGCAGCACCATCCGATCCCACGTATGAGCTGACGCAGGGCGTCAATCCGTGGCTCATCGCTGCTGCCGTCATGCTCGCCACCTTCATGGAGGTTCTCGACACCTCCATCGCCTCGGTTGCGCTCCCCTACATCGCCGGCTCGCTCTCCGCCACCACCGACGAAGCCACCTGGGTTCTCACCTCCTACCTCGTCTCCAACGCCATCATCCTCCCCGCCTCCAACTGGTTCTCCCTCAAGTTCGGACGCAAAAACTTCCTCATGTTCTGCGTGGGCATCTTCACCCTGGCCAGCTTCGCCTGCGGAGCCGCTCCCTCGCTGGCTTTCCTGCTCATCTTCCGCGTCGTTCAGGGAGCAGGCGGCGGAGCCCTCCAGCCCATCTCCCAGGCCGTTCTGCTTGAAAGCTTCCCCCCCGCCAAGCGCGGAGCCGCCATGGCCGTCTTCGCTCTCGGCGTCGTCGTCGCCCCCGTCCTCGGCCCCACGCTCGGCGGCTGGCTCACCGACACCTACTCCTGGCGCTACGCCTTCTACATCAACATCCCCATCGGCATCATGGCCCTGTACATGATCAACAAGTACATCCATGATCCGTCCTACATCCGTAACGCCAAGGTCTCGCGCTTCGACAACATCGGCTTCGGCTCGCTGGTCGTCTGGATCGGCTGCCTCCAGGTCATCCTCGACAAAGGCCAGGAGGTCGACTGGTTCGCCGCCAGTTGGCTCCGCTGGACCTTCGCCGCCATGATGGTCGCCCTCGCCATCTTCGTCTACCAGTCCTTCTGGGGCAAAGAGCCGCTGGTCAATCTCCGCGTCCTCAAGGATCGCAACTTCCTGGTCGGTTGCACGCTCATCTTCCTCTTCGGCATCGCCATCTACTCCACCGTCGTGGTCCTTCCGCTCTTCTATCAGGAACTCCTCGGCTACACCGCCTTCACCGCCGGCATGGTCGTCGCGCCCCGAGGCCTCGGCGCCATCTGCGGCATGCCCGTCATCGGTTATCTCTCCAACAAGGTCGATCCCCGCTATCTGCTCACCTTCGGCTTCAGCATCTTTGGCCTCACCACCCTCTACTTCGGCTCCATCACGCTGGGCATCTCGCCCATGACCCTCTTCCTGCCCATCCTGATCACCGGCTTCGGGCTCAGCTTCGTCTTCGTGCCCATCTCCATCGCCGCCTACGGCACGCTGCACAACGAGCAGATGGGCAACGCCAGCGGCATCTTCAACCTGCTGCGCAACGTCGGCGGCTCCATCGGCATCTCCATCGCCACCACCCTGCTCACCCGCCGCACCGACGCCCACCAGAACGAACTCACCAACTACATTCCCCAGTCCGGCCTCGCCTATCAGAACACCGTACGCGGCGCCAGCAGCTTCCTCAGCACCTACTTCGGCCCCGCCAACGCGACTCACGCCGCCCACGCACTCCTCTACCGCCAACTCATCCAGCAAGCCGCCTACTGGGCCTATATCGACGTCTTCCGCTGGCTCTCCCTGCTCAGCGTAGCCTGCATCGGAGCCGTCTGGTTCTTCAAAAAAGTAAAGCCCGGCAAGCCCCCAGCCGGAGCACACTAACCAGCATCATCACCTGATATCCATCGAGCCGTTGCCGCTGCTTTCCTGGCGACCATCCAGCAGAGATCTGCTGTTGCCTTTGCTCCTGCCTTTGCCGTTGCTCATCTTTCGCCGTCATCCAGAGCGAAGCGAAGGATCTCCGTATTAGAGCAAGAGTAGTGATGGTGTAAGGTAGAAGAGGCGAGACTCTGCGACGAAAACAAGATGGCGAGAGCCTACGAGGATGATCTGCGTCGGAAGATATTCGAGGCGCATGCAAAGGGGCATGGCA
>JAJYBU010000036.1 GCA_021778845.1 Acidobacteriota bacterium | reverse complement strand
TGCGGCTGCGGGGGAACTACAGGGGTCCTTCGCTTCGCTCAGGATGACGGGATTTTTGGCGCGGACTCGGGCGTCGGCGGGGGCGTTGCAGAGGACGGAGCCGTAGAGGTGGTAGGGGGAGTCGTAGGGGCCGGGGGGCGGGGTGCGCATGTTGCCGGTGATCTGGGTGCGCTGGAGGCCGAGGCCGATGCGGGCGAATTGGACGTAGCTGAGAGGGGTGGTGGGCAGGGTGGAACTGCAGGTCTCTCCACTTCGCTTCGCTTCGGTCGAGATGACAGAGTGACTACAGGCGGAGGCGGCGGTGAGGAGGGGGTCGGTGGTGCCTTCGGGGACGATGACGTCGGGGGTGGGTTTGGTGGTGGTGACCTGGCCGGTGACGTAGTTGGTGAAGCGGGCGGGGACGTACTGGTTGGTGGCGTAGTCGAAGACGCCCTTGGCGTTGAGGTCGGCCCAGGGGACGCGGGCGTAGACACGGAGGGCCTGCCAGGGGAGGATGCCCTGGGCGATCATGTCGGGGAAGACGGTGGGGTCGGCGGCGGCTTTGAAGGCTTCCTGGGCGATCTCGCCGGAGACCTGGTGCTGGCCGTGGCCGTCGGTGACGTTGCCGACGAAGACGGCCGCGATGACGAGGGGGCGGTAGAGGCGGATGGCGCGGACGGCGTCGTAGAGGACGCGCTGGTGGGTCCACTTCTGGAAGGACTCCTCTTTGGTCTTGGAGAAGCCGAAGTCGACTTCGGTGCCGAAGAACTGGGAGGCGTCGAAGTCGCGGTCGGCGGAGAGGAGTTCCTGGGTGCGGAGGAGGCCGAGGGCGTCTTCGAAGTCTGCGGTCATGGCGTTCTGGCCGCCTTCGCCGCGGTTGAGGGTGAGGGTGGCGACGCGGGCGCCGAGGCCGCGGGAGACGAGGGTGAGCATGCCGCCGTCTTCGTCGTCGGGATGGGCGACGATGAGCAGGAGCGAGGCGCGGGTGTTGAGCTTGCGGAGAAGCTGCTGGAGGCCGTGGCCGCCGTCGGCTTCGGATTTGTCGATGGGAAGCTCGTGGCCGTTGCTGGGGGAGACGCGCTCGCCGCGGAGGTTGGCGGGGTCGGTGAAGGTTTGCGCGGAGACGGTGGCGGTGAGGGTGAGGGCGAGGAGGAGAGGCGCGAGCTTCATGGAGTTAAGCTTCGCATACGGAGGGTGATTGCGTGGAGATGGGCGGGGTAGAGAGTTTGCACCCCACCCATGACATGAAGCCGTCATGAATGGGGCACCTGGCGTTGTGCGGAGGGATTCTGTGTGATATCGGGGAGATATGTATTTATCAGATAGGGGAGGGTGCTTTGGGAGGAAGGGGATGGGGATTGGTTCGGGGGTGGGTTAGATCGCGGAAGTTGAAGGCGATGTCGGGGAGGATGAAGCAGAGCAGGACGGCGATGAGGTCGACGAGGGTGAAGTTGGCGTCGCTGATGTTGAAGAAGGGCGGCCAGAAGTTGGGGACGCGGAGCATGATGAAGAGGAAGGTGACCGCGTAGGAACGGATCATCCACTGGCGGTGCTGCGGGATGTGGCCGTTGCGGGCAAGGAGGACGGCCATGGCGGTGCAGAGGAACCATGCTCCGCCCTGGACGGAGGTGGCTACGGCGAGGGTGGGATGCCAGTGCGCCGAGATGACGATGGCGCAGGGTGCGGCGATGAAGACGGAGATGGCGTAGACGCGGCCCAGGATGCGGTGGAATTGGAGATGCCTGCGGCGGATGCGCGAGGAGAATTGCACGGGGCCGATGAGCAGGGCCAGCGTGCCGAAGAGAGCGTGGGGGATGAAGAGAAGGCGGTCGTGGATGAGGGTGAGGAGATAGGTGTGGTTGACGCCGGTGCGGTCGTGGAGGATGGGGAACTCGGTGATGACGAGGACGGAGAGGGCGGCGAGGGCCATGAGCGTCCAGAGAATGGGCTTGGAGTGGGAGGTGATGCGGGGGGTGGGAAGGGCGTTGGATGAGGCCATGGGGTTCTCCTGGGAGTAAGAAGACGCTGGGCCCGGTTTTTGAAGATGCTGGTGATGGTAGGACGCGTGGGAACGATTTGTCGAGTGAAATGTTTGGGGATTGCATAGACTGGCGAGATGACGGTTGAGGGTGAGGGACTGGAGCGGTCGCTGACACTGCGCGGTGCGGTGACGCTGAATCTGCTGGACATGATCGGGGTGGGGCCGTTTTTGACGCTGCCGCTGCTGCTGGCGGCGATGGGCGGGCCGCAGGCGATGCTGGGTTGGGTGCTGGGCGCGGGGCTGGCGGCTTGCGATGGGTTGGTGTGGGCGGAGTTGGGCGCGGCGATGCCGGAGGCGGGTGGGACGTATGCGTACCTGGGGAAGATGTTTCCGGGGCAGTGGGGGCGGTGGTTGAGCTTTGTGTTTGTGTTTCAGTTGATGGTGTCGGCGCCGCTGAGCGTGGCCAGCGGGTGCATTGGGCTGGCGCAGTATGCGGGATTTCTGGCGCCGGGATTCTTTGGTGGCGATGCTGCGGTGCATGCGCTGCAGGTGGGCGGGTACAGCTTTGGCGTGTCGGCGGGGAGGGGGACGTGGCTGGCGATTGCGGTGGTGGGGTTGGCCGTGGTGCTGCTGTATCGGCGGCTGGCGCGGATGCGGGGGATCTCGACGGGGATGCTGGTGGTGGTGCTGGGGACGATCGGGTGGGCGATGGTGACGGGGTTGCTGCATGGGCAGTGGTCGCGGGTGGTGGCGGTGCCGGCGGGAGCGTGGCGGCTGGATCATGGATTTTTTGTGGGGCTGGGGTCGGCGATGCTGATTGCAACGTATGACTACTGGGGGTATTACAACGTTACGTTTTTGGGGGGCGAGACGCGGGAGCCGGGACGGACGATTCCGCGGGCGGTGCTGATCTCGATTGGGGTGGTGGCGTTGCTGTACGTGGGATTGAATGCGAGCGTGCTGGCGGTGTTGGGGTCGCCGGCGATTGTGGCGGCGCAGGATTTGGGGGCGCGGCGGGCGCTGCTGAGCGAGATGATGCGGGTGGCGTATACGCCGGGGTGGGGAGTGCATGCGGGGATGTGGCTGGGGCGGCTGGCGGCGGTGTTGGTGATGGTGACTGCGTTTGCGAGCGTGTTCTCGCTGCTGCTGGGCTACTCGCGGATACCGTTTGCGGCGGCAAGGGATGGGAACTTTCCGGCGGTGTTTGGGAGGGTGCATACGACGCGCGGGTTTCCGTATGTGTCGCTGCTGGCGCTGGCGGGGATGGCTTGCGTGTTTTGTTTTTTCTCGCTGGCGGATGTGATTGCCGCGCTGGTGGTGCTGCGGATCCTGTTGCAGTTCGGGTTGCAGCATGTGGGAGTGATGGTGCTGCGGGTGCGCAGGCCGGAGATGCAGAGGCCGTTCAGGATGTGGCTGTATCCGGTGCCGCCGCTGCTGGCGTTGATGGGGTTTGGCTACATTGTGGTGTCGCGGCCGAACTTTCATCGAGAGCTGCTGCTGGCGGGGTTTGTGGCGGTGGTGGGGACGGTGGTGTTTCTGGGAAGGCAGGCGATGCGGGCGGGAAGATCCGATGAGGGCGCTGGTGCGTAGATGGATTGGGCGGATCTGAATTCAGTTTCAGTATTTACTTGCTGGATCGAGTGTTCCTTGAGCGATTAAATCTGCATCTTCGTTGCTGAACGTATGGCGGGATGTGCGGGATTGATGGGACGCAAGGGGAGTGGGAGATTTGGTGGTGCGGTCGAGAGAAAAAGATTACTGCAACGATGAGGGGCGGCGGACGTCTTATGGAAGTACGCTATGCGGTGAGGAGAGGCGGTTGCGATGCTGGTGCTGACAGGCAGGGAGAAGCAGATTCCGTCGTCGGAGATTACGCCGAAGGAGACGGTGGAGGCGTACCGGATGAACCGCAGGACGTTGCTGGCGGGGATGGGCGCGATGGGTGTGGCGGCGGCGCTGCCTGCGGAGGCGCGCGCGGAGGTGAAGATCGATAACCTGGTGACGACGGCGTATACGGTGCCGGACCGGGCGACGACTCCTGAAGCGAAGGCCAAGAGCTATAACAATTTTTACGAGTTTGGCGAGGACAAGAGCGACCCGGCGAAGAACGCGTGGAAGCTGCAGACGTACCCGTGGAATGTGAAGGTGGAGGGGTTGGTGGCCAAGCCGCGGACGTTCCAGTTTGGCGAGTTGTTTCACCTGCGGCCGATGGAGCAGAGGGTCTATCGCTTCCGCTGCGTGGAGGCGTGGTCGATGGTGATTCCGTGGGACGGGTATTCGCTGGCGGAGCTGATCAAGGAGGTGGAGCCGCTGCCGAAGGCGAAGTTTGTGCAGTTCATTTCGCTGGAGAATTCGAAGCAGGAGATTCTGCCGTCGGGGATTGACTGGCCGTACAGTGAGGGGCTGCGGATGGATGAGGCGATGAATCCGCTGACGCTGCTGACGTTTGGAAGCTATGGAGATACGCTGGCGAATCAGCAGGGTGCGCCGGTGCGGGTGATTGTGCCGTGGAAGTATGGGTTCAAGTCGGCGAAGTCGATTGTGAAGATCAGGTTTGTGGACAAGATGCCGCCGACGACGTGGAATGAGCTGGCGGCGAATGAGTATGGGTTCTACTCGAATGTGAATCCGAATGTGGACCACCCGCGATGGTCGCAGGCGCATGAACGGCTGCTGAATACGAATAGCATTTTCCCGAAGGTGGTGCCGACGTTGATGTTCAATGGGTATGGAGATCAGGTGGCGTCGATGTACGCGGGGATGGATTTGCGGAAGGATTTTTGAGTTGTCAGTTGTTGGGGGACGACTGAACTTCTTTGGGTGTCGGGCCGGATAGTTTGCTGGTGCTGAGGGTGCTGGCGATTGCGATGGCAGTGGTAACCGAGACCTGAGAACTGAGAGCTGAGAACGAAATGCCGACTCGAGTGATTCCTTATTTGAAGGTGGTGGTGCATGCGCTGTGTCTGCTGCCGGCGCTGGTTTTGTTGCGGATGTACTTGAATGGGACGCTGGCGCTTGAGGCTGATCCGGTCAACTACATTACGCACTTCACGGGCAACTGGGCGCTGTGGCTGCTGCTGTGCGACCTGGCGATTACGCCGGCGCGGAGGGTGCATGCGGCGCTGGGCTGGCTGGTGCGGTTTCGGCGGATGGTGGGGTTGTATGCGTTCTTTTATGCGACGCTGCACCTGCTGACCTATGTGCTGCTGTTCAGTGGCTACAACGTGCCGGCAGCGATGGATGGATTGCGGGCCGGACACTGGATGGAGCCGTGGACGCAGTTCAGGCTGATATGGCCGACGATTCTGGATGATCTGCAGAAGCGGAAGTTTATTCAGGTGGGGCTGGCGGCGTGGGTGATTTTGCTGGCGCTGGCGGTGACGTCTCCGCAGCGGGTGCTGCGGGCGATGGGAGGGAAGAACTGGCAACGGCTGCATCGGCTGATTTATGCGGCCGGGGCGCTGGCTTGCGTGCACTATTGGTGGCTGGTGAAGACGGGTGTGCGGACGCCGTGGAAGGTGACGGCAGTGCTGACGGTGCTGCTGCTGATGCGGCTGGGGTATGCGGTGAGGAAACGGGCGCGGGTGGGGAAGGTGGGTGTTGCGGCGTAGGTGGAGGCGGTGGGGCCGGGGGCGGCGTGGTAGTCTTCGTTAGAAATGGCTGCGATGCCGGAGGTTTGGCGGCGGAAGAAGGCCATGGGTGAGGAGTGTTGCGTGGGGTTTGATCCGACGGTCGCGGGGGAGTATCCGATCCTGATTGGTTGTGATGAGGTGGGGACGGGCGCGCTGTGCGGTCCGGTGGTGGCGGCGGCGGTGTGGTTCGATCCGAGGGCGATTCCTGAGGCGGTGTTTGCGAATCTGGATGACAGCAAGCAGTTGACGCGCAAGAAGCGGGCGTGGCTGGCGGCGGCGATTCGCGAGGTGGCGATGGTGTCTGTTGCGGCGTCGACGGCGGAGCAGATTGACAAGGTGGGGATACGGCCGGCGACGCTGTCGGCGATGCGGAGAGCGATTGTGGGGTTGCGGGTGGATGGTCTGGTGAAGGTGGATGGGTTGGTGGTGCCGCAGCGCATGCCGATGCGCTGCGAGGCGGTGGTGAAGGGCGATGCGACGGTGCCGCAGATTGCTGCCGCTTCGATTGTGGCCAAGGTGTTTCGGGATGGGGTGATGACGCGGCTGGCGAAGAGATTTCCGGATTACCGGTGGGAGAACAACGTCGGGTATGGGACGGCCGAACACCTGAGCGCGATTGAACGGTGCGGGCCGACGAAATTCCACAGGAAGAGTTATGCTCCGCTGATGCAGGGGAGTTTGTTGTTTGCGAGCGAGTTCGTCGATGTGGAACTGAATGCCGGGATGGCTGAGTTGAGCTAGTTGCAGGGGGGGCCCGACGCTAGGCGTTGCTGGCTCCGTTGAGGTTGAGGAGATCGACGAAGAGGGCGAAGCCGCGGTGGGTGGCGAGGGTGAGAGCGGTGTCTTCCTTGTTGTTGCGGGCGTTGATGGCGGCACCGTTTTCAATGAGCAGACGGCCGATGGGGACGTCGCCTTCGACGGCGGCGAGCATGAGGAGTGTCCAGCCATTCTGGTTGGCGAGATTGGGGTCGAGGCCGGTGGAGAGTGCGGCACGGAGAGCGGGTTCGTCGCCACGCTTGATGAGGTTCTGGGCACCGCGGTAGGTCATGGAAGATTCCTGGGATGGCTAGCTCGGGTGATGGGTTACTCCGACAGGTGCGGGGTTTTTTCGCCGAAGTGCTCGCCGAAGTAGAAGCGCTCGACGAGCATGCAGAGGATGTGTTCGAGGGCGAGGTGGGATTCCTGGATGTTCATGGTGGTGTCGGATGGGACGATGACGTTGATGTCGGAGAGTTCCTTCATGACGCCGCCGTTGTTGCCGGAGTAGGAGATGGTGTGGAGGCCGAGGGTGCGGGCGATTTTGAGGGCCTTGACGCAGTTTTTGGAGTTGCCGGAGGTGGAGATGGCGAGGAGGACGTCGCCGGGCTGGCCGAGGGCTTCGACCTGGCGCTCGAAGATGTGGTCGAAGGAGTGGTCGTTGCCGATGGCGGTGAGGATGCTGGAGTCGGTGGTGAGGGCAATGGCGCGGAGGGCGGGACGGTCGACGGTGAGGCGGGCGACGAACTCGGCGACGAGGTGCTGGGCGTCGGCGGCGGAGCCACCGTTGCCGCAGACGAGGAGTTTGTGGCCGGACTTCATGGCGTCGGCGGTGAGGCGGGCGGCGGCGACGACGGCGGCATGGATGCTTTCGTCGCGGAGGACGCGGGTCATGGTGGCGATGGACTGGGCGAGTTGGCGTTTGACGAGGTCGGTCATGGTGCACGCTCCGAGGATGTAGTGAAGCTGATTACGATCATCCACTTGCGTAGAAAACGATACAGCAATATGAGAAGTCTTTGGGAGGTATGCCCGTGGTGTGGGGCATTCGCTGAGAGAAACTCTGAACAAGTTCCGCGCACACCCTCAGCGGATAAAGCCGCGTTGATCTGGCGGACCTTACGGCGGGACTGAAGTCCCGCCCCTTCAAAGCGAAGACCTGTGGAGAGATCTTCTATAGCTAAAGTGCTCTAGCGCAGGTAGGCGTCGTCGTTGGTGAGCCAGTCCTGGCGGGGTGGGGCGAAGATGTCGAGGTCGATGGTGTCTTCGAGGGCTTCGGCGGAGTGGGGGACGTTGCCGGGAATGACCAGGATTTCGCCCGCGCGGATGATCTTGTCGACGGTGGAACCTTCTTCGCCGAGCACGAAGAGGAGTGCGCCCTTCTCGATGTAGGTGATCTGCTCGTTGGGGTGCTGGTGGCGGGGGACGAGGCAGCCTTTTTTGAGCTCGAGGCGGGCGAACATGGATTGCGAGCCGGTGACGAACTGGCGGGTGAGCAGGGGATTGAGTTGGACGGCGGGGACGTCGGACCAGCGGGTGTGGATTATTTCAGGGGCCATCTCCAAAGAGTATCGCAAGGGCTGGAGAAAGGTATCTGTGGGAGAGCGCGGATGTTGTAAAGTAATGGGAACCAGACACAAGCTGGGCGTTCGCGAGAGGCCCCGGGCTGCTCGCAGGCAGACTTGTAACCCTGCGCCGGAAGGTGCAGACGCACGGATGATGTTTCCCGATGGTTTCTGAAGTTTGCAGAGGTTGATCGATACATGGGTTGGATGGCGAAGTTGGACTGGCTCCTGAGTGAGAAGGCAAGGCTGGCAGGGCGGCAAGTGGCTGTGCGCTGGGTGTTGGGACTGCTGCTTGGTTGCGGCATTGCGGTTGGAGCGGCGGCCCAGGTCCCTGTGGCCTCGCAGACGTCCACGACCTCGCAGACGACGGTGGCCTCGCAGGCAGACCGGATAGCGGCGCTGGAGAAGGCTGCGGCGCAAAATGCTACGGCGATTGCGAATGCGCAGATGGCCGGCGACAACGGCTGGATGCTGGTGAGCGCGGCGCTGGTGCTGATGATGAGTGGTCCGGGGCTGGCGCTGTTCTATGGCGGCCTGGTGCGCAAGAAGAACATCCTCGGGACGATGATGCAGACGTTCGCGATGATGGCGGTGATTACGGTGCTGTGGGCGCTGGTGACGTACTCGCTGGCATTTGGCACGGGGAACGCGTTTATTGGAGGACTGCATAATGTGTTTCTGCGTGGGGTGGGGCTAGCGCCGGACCCGGCGTATGCAGCGACGATCCCGTTGCAGACGTACATGGTGTACCAGTTGATGTTCGCGATTATTACGCCGGCGCTGATTACGGGAGCGTTTGCGGAGCGGATGAAGTTTTCGGCGATGCTGGTGTTCATGGTGCTGTGGGCGGTGATTGTGTACTCGCCGATGGCGCACATGGTGTGGGGCGTGGGTGGACTGCTGAATGCGACGGCGGTGGGTACGGGCGGGCTGGCGGGGCGGTTTCCGTGCCTGGACTTTGCGGGCGGAACGGTGGTGCATGTGACGTCGGGCGTGAGCGCGCTGGTGACGGCACTGTACCTGGGCAAGCGGCTGGGATTTCCGCAGAAGGCGTTCATGCCGCACTCGGTGGTGCTGAGCTTTATCGGGGCGTGCCTGCTGTGGGTGGGGTGGTTCGGCTTCAATGCGGGATCGGCGCTGGGAGCGAGCGCGCTGGCGACGACGGCGTTTGTGGCGACGCAGTTTGGAGCGGCGGCGGGAGCGATTGGATGGTCGGCGGCGGAGTGGTGGCGGAGCGGGAAGCCTTCAGCGCTGGGCGGCATCTCGGGAGCGGTCGCGGGACTGGTGGCGATTACGCCGGCGTCGGGATTTGTGAGGCCGATTGATGCGCTGTGGATTGGCCTGATCGCGGGAGGATTCTGCTTCCTGATGGTGGTGAAGGTCAAGAACATCTTTGGCTATGACGACTCGCTGGACGCGTTTGGCGTACATGGCGCGGGCGGGACGCTGGGTGCGATTTTGACGGGATTCTTCGCGAACTCGGTGGTCAATCCGATCTTTGGCGCGGGCAAGGCGACGGGGTTTTTCGAGGGGAATCATCGCCAGGTGATTAATCAATTGGCGGGAGTCGGAATCGGTTGGACGATTTCCATTGTGGGAACACTGGTTATTCTATTTGTAGTGGATAAACTGATAGGCCTGCGCGTGAGTGAAGACGACGAGCGTGAAGGCCTCGACCTGTCGCAGCATGGCGAAGAAGGCTATGACTGGGAGGGTGGGTAGGAACGTGCTGGACGCAGGAAGGAACGAGAGGTAGCAGATGCAGAAGATTGAAGCAATCATTCAGCCGTCGAAGCTGGATGCGGTAAAGGATGCATTGGTTGAGGCGGGGATCTCGGGGATCACGATCTTCGAGGCACGCGGGCATGGCCGGCAGAAGGGCCACACGGAGTTTTATCGCGGGCGCGAGTATGCGGTGGACCTGCTGCCGAAGGTGAAGCTCGAACTGGTGGTGTCCGATGAGATGAAGGACAAGGCCATCGACGCGATTATCAGCGTGGCGCGGACAGGAAGAATCGGCGACGGAAAGATTTTTGTTTCGAGGATTGATGAGGCGATAAGGATTCGTAACGACGAGCGCGGAGAGATCGCGCTGTAAGGGGTGCAGCGACGAACTTCATATCAGGCAACGCGAATGGCGGCGGCGAAGGAGCGAATCCAGCGTCGGAGATAACAGCGCGCGGAGAGTACGAACGGCGGGTGGCGGAGATCCGCAGCGAGTTTGAGGCCAACGGCGATGGATTGCGCGCGGCCAGGGCCCGGGCATCCCTGGTCGACATGCTGGTGATGCGGTTCTGGAATGAAGAGGTGCGGGCGAATCTCAAGCTGGGACAGGGCGTTGCGGTGTGCGCGATTGGGGGATTCGGGCGTGGGGAGTTGTTTCCGTACTCGGATGTGGACCTGCTTTTCTGCGTGGATAAGGGTGCGGAGAAGTTGGTGAAGGACCCGATCCGAAGGGTGTCGCAAGGGCTGTGGGACTGCGGGTTGCAGGTTTCGCTGATGACGCGGCCGCCGGGAGAGTGCGAACGGCTGGATGAGGCGAATCCGGAGTTTGCGCTGTCGCTGCTGGACCTGCGCAGGATCGGCGGGGATGAGGCTGTCTTTGCGAAGCTGCAGGATAAGTCCGTGGGGAAGCTGCGGTCACGCGATGGCAAAGCGATTGGGGTGGCGCTGGCAAAGCTGACCAGCGAACGACATGCGAAGTTCGGAGAGACGCTGTTTCACTTGGAGCCGAATATCAAGGACTGCCCGGGTGGACTGCGGGACGTGAATGTATGCCACTGGCTGCATGGCCTGAGAACCGAGAAGGGCGCCGGCCATGCGGGTGCTGGCGCGTTGAATGGCCGGGGCAGCGATGAGTTTCAGGAGGCGGTGGCGTTTCTGGCTGCGACGCGGTGCTTTCTGCACTATCGGCATGAGCGGGACGACAATACGCTGGACTGGCAGGCGCAGGATGCGGCGGCGCAGCGGAGGATCGGGCTGGCGGGGTGGTCGGGCGGCAGTGTGGATGCGGCGTACTGGATGCGTGCGTACTACCGGAATGCGCGGGTGGTGGAGAAGCGACTGCTGCGCGAGGCAGAAAGCTCTGGAGTGCGGGTGGAATCGCCCACGGTGGGGCGGCGCATACGAGTGGCTGAGGACGCGGGCTTCCGGCTGAAGAGTGGGGTGCTGGAGTTGAATGCGACCTCGGCGAACGGGATGGACGCGGCGCATGAGCCGGAGATTGTGCTGGCGGCGTTTGCGGCAATTGCGGAGACGGGCGCGAGGCTGTCGCAGGGGAGTGAGGACCGGATTGCGCAGGCGATTCCGCTGCTGTCGGCCAACCTGGAAGAGGGGCCGGGGCTGTGGCGGCAGTTATCTGCGATCTTGATTGGGCCACGCGCAGGCCAGGCGCTGCGAGCAATGCATGCGCTGGGCGTGCTGGAGTTGATCCTGCCGGAGTTTCACGGGATCGATGCGCTGGTGATTCGTGACGCCTACCACCGGTATACGGTGGACGAGCATACATTTGTGGTGGTCGACACGCTGCATGGGTTGAATGCTGCGGCAGACAAACATGCGGCTAAGGATGCACGCAAAGAGTTAGAGGAATGGCGCGTGAAGTTTGGCGTGATTCTTGACGAGTTACAGAATCCGGGGCTGCTGTATCTGGCGGCCCTGCTACATGACACGGGCAAGGCGCGGGCGAGCGAAGATCACGCGGCGGAGAGTGCGCAACTGGCGCAGAGCGTGCTCGAGCGGCTGGAGATGGATGCGTATGATGCGGGCGTGGTGATGCGGCTGATTGAGACGCACCTGGAGATGTCGGCTGCAATGCGACGGGATATCTTCGACGCGGAGACGGTGCGGGCGTTTGTGGGGAAGGTGCAGACGCATGAGTCGCTGCGGATGCTGACGCTGTTTACCTATGCGGATATTGCGGCGGTGAATCCGGACGCGCTGACGCCGTGGAAGGCGGAGAACCTGTGGCGGCTGTGCATGGCGACGTCGAATCAACTGGACCGGAATGTGGACGAGGAGCGCGTGCATACGAGGGTTGCGGCGGGAGCTCTCGGAGGGTGGAGGAAGGACGAGAAGATTACGCGCGTGCTCTCGCTGGTGCCGGGGAGAGAGGCGCAGATGGAGCAATTCCTGGAGGGATTTCCAGAACGGTATGTGAGTACGCGCTCGGCCGAGGCGATGCGGCAGCACTTCGAGATGACGCAGCACTTTGCCGAAGAGCCGTTTCAGATGATCTTTCAGCATGGTCCGAGCCAGTCGGGATCGGCAGTGAGTGAGATTACGCTGGTGACGCAGGATCGACCGCGGTTGTTTGCAGGGATGGCCGCTGCGCTGGCTGCTTGGGGGATGAATGTGGTGACGGCTGCGGCGTTCGCGAACCAGGCAGGCGTGGTGGTGGATACGTTCCGCTTTACCGACACGTTCCGCACACTGGAATTAAACGAGAGCGAGCGAGATAGATTTCTTGCCAGCGTGCGGGACCTGGTGGCGGGACGGAGTTCGGTGGAGAAGCTGCTGAGCGGGCGCAGGCGCGGGAAGCGGAAGCCTCCGCGGGTAGTGGTGGAGACGAAGATCGAATTTGATGAGACGGCGTCGTCGCATAGTACGCTGCTGCAGGTGATTGCGCAGGATATTCCGGGGTTGCTGCGCGCAATTAGCGCAACGCTCAGTGAACGGGGATATAACGTGGAGGTCGCGCTGGTGGATACCGAGGGAGAGACGGCTATTGATGTCTTTTACTTGACGATGGGCGGTAATCGGCTAGCGCCTGAACATAAGATGGAACTGCGTGAGGCGTTGCTGGAGGCTATTGAAGGGAATAAAAGCTGAGATGTGATTTGAGGCAATTTTATTGCTGTTTGGTGAGATTTTCGGGCGATGGTTAAAAGGAAATTGGTGGCTGCTGGCCGTCAAATTTTCCTGATTTTTGTTATCCAAATAACTCGAATTCCTTTATCCAATTTATTTGTGGAACCAACCACTTGATGGGGTATTGCATCGTATCGGCAGCATATGGGATGGAGATCGGCAGTGCGTGGTATTTGTGTCGGGCGACATGGGATGGATGATCGAAAGTAGGACGAAATGAATTTCCTCATGAAACCAATGGGTTCCGGGAACGTATACTGAGCGATATGAGTCAGAATTCCAATCAGACAGCGACGAAGGGTGGGGCTGCGGCGGCTCCTTCGCTTCATGACCGTTATATTTTTGGCACGTTGGACAGCTTTGGCAAGAATCGCGAAAAGCTGGACGAGGTGAACTGGGGAAGCAGCCAACCGGAGGGTGTGGTTCTAGCGTCGCTGGATGCGGCGGTGAACTGGGTGCGGAAGAATTCGATCTGGCCGATGACGTTCGGGTTGGCGTGCTGCGCGATCGAGATGATGTCGATGGGCGGATCACGATACGATATTGCGCGGTTTGGAGCCGAGGTCTTCCGGCCATCGCCGAGGCAGAGCGATTTGATGATTATCGCCGGGCGCGTATCGCAGAAGATGGCGCCGGTGGTGCGCAGGCTTTATGAGCAGATGCCGGAACCGAAGTGGGTGATCTCGATGGGAGCATGCGCGACGTCGGGAGGGGTGTTCAATAATTATGCGTTGCTGCAGGGTGTGAATCAGGTGATTCCGGTGGATGTGTATGTGCCGGGCTGCCCGCCGCGGCCGGAGCAGTTGTTGTATGCGATCACGTTATTGCAGGAGAAGATCCAGTCAAACCGTGGAACCATCCGGGAGACACTGAATCTTAGCTGAACGATTAAGGCTGGATGGATGAATGTAGAAGATCAAGCCTATGACAGAAAGGGTTCGTTTCGAATTTGGAGGCATGCAGAGGACGGAGTAGCTGATAGTTTTAATGTGAAGTATTACGATTGACGCGGTATGCTGAAAGATTTTCGTCAGGATGCTCAGGCTTTCGCGGTACACTTTTTTGAATGGTTATAGGGTATAGCTCTTAGGCTAGCCGTGTGGAATAGCCATAGAGTACGGAACTTAGGAAGGTTTACTTGGAGGATCGTCGAATGTCTTATCGCCCATTTCGCAATATCGGCCGGCTGGCTCTGGCTGCATGTGCGGTCAGTTTTGGAGTCGCCAGCGTCAGTGCTCAGAGCACCCTGCCCAATGCTCCCAGTCCCTCGCGTGTTGACATATTTACGGGGTATTCCTACTACGGCCTGCACAGTGACAACAAGCCGTCGGGTGAGCAGTTTGGATCCGCAGATTATGGTGCGATGGGAAGCGGGGCGTACTACTTCAATCGGTACTTTGGTGCCGAAGCCGCGATGATCGCGAACCCGAACGGCAATGGTGACGGGTTCTACGGGTATTATGCCGGCCCGATCTTCCGTTTGCCGATGCAAAACTACACGCTGTTCACGCACGGTATGGTGGGCGGAGTGGACGGTGTTGGCCCGAACAATCCGGGTGGTGTGGGCTACAACCCCTACAATTGGGGCGTTGGTTTGCTGGCGGGCGGCGGCATGGACTATGACCTGCCGTTCTTCAATCATCGCATTGGGCTGAGACTGTTTGAGGCGGACTATCGTTATACGCACATCGATTTCGGTCCTGCCGATCCCACCATCTATTTGCAGGGTGGACGCGCAAATCTGAATGGAGCTGAGTTGAGCACGGGCCTGTTGTGGCACTTCGGAAGCATCGTTCCTCCGCCGCCGGTCAAGTATGCCTGCGCTGTGACGGCTCCGACGGGTGCGATCTACCAGGGCGATCCGGTCACGGTAACGGGTACAGCTACCGACCTCCGTCCGAAGAAGAACGTGAACTACAAGTGGACCTCGGACGGCGGTACGGTCTCGGGTGACTCGAACGTTGCGGCCATCGACACGAAGACGCTGTCTGCCGGGACATACACGGTGAAGGGACATGTTGAGCAGGGTCCGAAGCCGGGCATGTTTGCGGATTGCACGACTCAGTTCACTGTGAAGCCGTTTGATCCTCCCACGGTTGCGTGCTCGGCAAACCCGAGCACTCTGAATGCGGGCGATCCCTCGGTGATTACGGCGACGGGTAACAGCCCCCAGAATCGTCCTCTGACGTACAGCTACAGCTCGACGGCTGGATCGATCAGCGGCAACACGGGAACGGCAACGCTGTCGACGACGGGCGCTGCACCGGGAACTACGATTACGGTGACGTGCAACGTTGTGGACGACAAGGGCCAGACGGCTTCGCAGCAGACCACGGTGACGCTCAATGCGCCGCCGCCGCCGCCAGCTCCTGTGACCCAGAGCCTGTGCACGATTACCTTCGACAAGGACAAAGCACGTCCGACGCGCGTGGACAATGAAGCCAAGGCCTGCCTTGACGACATCGCCCTGAGCGCACAGCGTGACACGACTGCGAAGCTTGCGGTTGTGGGCAACTCTGAGCCGGTCAAGGTGATCGGACATAAGACGGATCGCAAGGAGAAGAAGGCTGCTGAAATGACCGAGAAGCGCGCTGCAGAGCGTGCGGTCAACGAGAAGGAGTACCTGGTAACGGAGAAGGGCCTGGATGCATCGCGCGTCTCGGTGTACACCGGAACTGCAGGAACCAACTCGGATGCGACCACGCTGATCCCGGCAGGCGCAACGCTGGACCTCACCGGACTCACCCCAGTGGATGAGACGGCGGTCAAGGCTGTGCCGCGCAAGCCGCTTGGCACGAAGCATCACCACAAGAAGGCGGCAATGAAGATGTAGTTCTGCCTCAGCAAGTACAGCGGCCGGCTGGGAGTGATCCCAACCGGCCGCTGCCTTTGTGGGGCTCTGCCATGGGCGTGTGGAGCAGGTACGTTCTGCTTGCGGATCAAGTGATAGACACGCAGGATGCCTGCGCCGTGCCGCTGAGCCTACTTTGGGTTAGCCTTATGCAATAGGAGTTTTTTGTTGAAGAGTTTGAAGTCCCTGCCATTGCGTCTTTTTGCTGTGCTGGTGTTGAGTTGGATCGTAGGGGTCCTTCCGGCACTGGCGGTGAGCTGGTTTCCTCTAGGTCCCTATGGAGGCGATGCCCGCTGCTTTGCGGCTGATCCGGGGAGCTCGAAGCATCTTTACCTGGGGACGGCGAACGGGTGGATCTATGACTCCCATGATGGCGGAGAGAGCTGGGTGCGTCTGAGCCAACTCGACGGCCACAATGACTTGATCATCGATCACATTCTTACGGATGCGCGGAACCCACAGCGGCTGGTGGTCGGGGCGTGGATCGTTGATCATCCGGACGGCGGCTTGTTTGTGAGCGAGGACGGGGGGAAGAACTGGACGGCTGTGGCTGCGATGCGTGGGCAATCGATTCGGTCGCTGACTCGGTCGGACTCGAACCCTGATGAGATGGTCGCAGGGACGTTGCAAGGGGTCTTTCGCAGTGCGGACAACGGGGTACATTGGAATCAGATCAGCCCGGTGGGGAGCCTGGAGATCCACGAAGTTCAATCGGTGGCGATTGACCCGCGGAATCCTGAGGTGATATACGCGGGAACGTGGCACCTGCCGTGGAAGACGGTCGACGGAGGGCTGCACTGGGAGAATATTAAGCGGGGCATCATCGAGGATTCGGATGTTTTTTCGATTCTGGTGGATCCGATGCAGCCGAAGGTGGTGTACGCGAGTGCGTGCTCGGGGATCTACAAGAGTATGGATGCGGGGCTGGAGTTCAGGAAGGTGCAGGGTATTCCATCTTCGGCTCGGCGGACACGCAAGCTGGAGCAGGATCCTGAGCACCTGAATACGGTGTACGCAGGAACGACGGAGGGGCTCTATCGGACGCTGGATGCGGGCCAGGTGTGGAGCCGCGTGACTTCGCCGGAACTGGTTGTGAATGATGTGTATGTGGATCCGCACGACTCGGGCCGTGTGCTGCTGGCTACGGAACGCGGGGGAGTGCTGCGCAGTAATGATTTTGGCGCCAGCTTTCAAGAGGCGAACCGAGGCTTCTCGGCGCGTCAGGTGGTGGCGTATGCGGCCGATCCGGTGCGTCCCGCGGTGGTGTATGCGGGCGTGGTGAATGATAAGCAGGACGGCGGCGTCTTCCAAAGCGTTGACGGGGGAGTGCACTGGAGGCAGGACAGCGTGGGGTTGAATGGACGCGATGTGTACAGCCTTGCTTCGACTCCCGCGGGCACGCTGTTGGCGGGAACTACGCACGGAATCTTCCGGCTGCAGGGTGAGGTGTGGGTGAACACCGGCGAGTGGCTGCGGAATACGGCGCGAGGCAAGAGGCTGCCGCGCGAAGCTGGGACGTCGCAGTCGGGCGAGAACCAGGAGGCGAGCCAGCCTGTACTGGATGCCATCATTTATTCGCTGGTTAGCGATGGGAGCTATCTGACCTTCGCTGGCACGACCGAAGGTTTGCTGCGGAGCGATGATGATGGAATTGCCTGGGCTCCGGTGGCGACGCTGCACATGGGCGAGGTGCGCTTTGTCGCGGTGGAGAAGAATGTGTTGCTGGCTGCGGGGCTCAAACGCATGTCGCTGTCGGTCAACGGGGGTGCGAAGTGGTCTCCGATTGCGCTGCCGGCTGCACTGACGCAGGTCTCGGCCGTGGCGCTGGATGGTCAGAAAAATCTCTGGGTCGGAGGCCGTGAAGGCGTTTTTTACTCGCCGGACAATGGAGCGACCTGGAAGCTGGTGCACAATCTCGATATCCCGCAGGTCGATGGGATTTATTTCGATCGGGTGGGGAATCGCGTGCTGCTTACGACGTCTACATCGACGATGGTCTTTGCCGTGCAACTTCCGGACTATGCGGTTCGATATTGGGAGTCGGGGTGGAAGCTGCGATTTGCCCGGCCGATGGGGGACCATCTGATTGCAGCGACGTTGTATGACGGGATTGTGATCCAGCCAAAGATGGTGGACTCCAGCTTTGGCAAGGCGTATGCAAGAGCGGGAGGCGGGGCCGCTGGGGGAGTTGCTGCCGCCCAACAGCGGTAGAATAAGGGTATGGAAGCGACTGCCCCACTCTCACGTCCCCGCCACTCATTTCAGACCGACGATCCTGCGCTGGAACCCATTGCAAAGAAGGTCGAAGCCGGAGAGCGGTTAAGCTTCGACGACGGCCTTGCGCTGTATCGCAGCGGCGATATTCTGGCAGTTGGCTGGATGGCGAATCTCGTCCGTGAACGGATGCATGGAGACTTGGCGTACTTCAATGTGAATCGGCATATCAATCCCACCAATGTGTGCGTGGCCTCTTGCCGGCTGTGTGCGTTTGGCCGTAAGAAGGGCGAGGCAGACACCTACACGATGGCGCTTGAAGAGGCGTGGGAGACGGCTGGGCAGGGACTCACGGAGGCGGTCACGGAGTTTCACATCGTGGGTGGGCTGCACCCGGATCTGCCGTTCGAGTACTTCATGGATCTGGTGCGCGGCCTGAAAGAGCGCTATCCGAAGGTGCATATCAAGGCCTTCACGATGGTAGAGATTGCGTTCCTTGCGAAGGTAGGAAAGATGTCGATCGCAGAGGCGATTGAGCGCATGAAGGAAGCGGGTGTGGACTCGTGTCCGGGTGGGGGTGCGGAGATTTTTGCAGACCGCGTGCGGCATATTATCTGCGATCACAAGATCGACGGCAGCGAGTGGCTGGAGACGGCGCGACTGCTGCACAAAGCGGGTCTGCGATCGAATGCGACGATGCTGTATGGACATATCGAGAACGATGAAGACCGCGTGGATCACCTGCTGAAACTGCGCGAGGTACAGGATGATACGGGCGGATTCCAGACCTTCATTCCGCTGAGCTTTCATCCGGACAACACGGCGCTGGGGCATCTTCCGATGTCGAGCGGTCTGACTGATATCCGGCAGATTGCGGTGAGCCGGTTACTGCTGGACAACTTTGCGCACATCAAGAGCTACTGGCAGATGGTGACGCCGAGGATGGCGCAGATCTCGCTGCGCTTCGGTGCGGACGATATCGACGGAACAGTGGTGGAGGAGAAGATCTATCACGACGCTGGAGCGAAAACGCCGCAGGGGCTGCGTCGGCATGACCTGGTGCGGTTGATTACCGAGGCTGGGCGTGTGCCGGTAGAGCGCGACACGCTGTATCACGCAGTCACTCGCAGCGAAGATAGTTTCACGATAGCAGTATAGGAGCGGGCGGCGTGTTGCTGCGAGGCTACGAGGCAGACGATCTCGAAGCGATGTATGCGCTCGATGTCGTGTGCTTTGAGCGGCCCTTCCGTTTTACGCGCGGGGCGATGCGCCGTTTTGCAGAGGCGAAAAAGGCACGCGTGACGATTGCAGAAGAGAATCACGCGCTCGCGGGCTTCGTTATCCTGCACCTGGAAGAAGCGGAAGGGAGTCGCATCGGCTACGTCATTACGCTCGACGTGGCCCCGGAACAGCGGCGCAGAGGTATTGCGAGATTGCTGATCAGCGAGGCGGAGCGGCAAGCGTGCGAGGCCGGTTGCGCGGCACTCGTGCTGCATGTCTTTACGGGAAATGAAGCGGCGATACGCTTCTATGTGAGCATCGGATTTATGCGCTCACACCGCGAAGAGGAGTTCTACGGGGTGGGGATAGACGCGTGGGTGTTTCACAAACGTTTGGCTCCTGCTATGGCGTAATGTCGCGGTGCTGTATTGGCGATCGAATGAATGCGCCGGGAGTTTTAGGAGTGCGTATCAGCATCAATCGCTTTTTCAACTACCGATGGAGTGAGCTCTTGACAGCTTTCGGGCAGGGTGCGCTGGACTGCCGGATGACCAACTCCGGCTCGATGAGGATGTTGTGTGGCTCCGACTGAGCATCTTCGATTCTAGCCATGACCTCCGAGGCGGCGAGCATCCCCATGCGGGCCAGGGGTTGGCGAATCGTGGTCAGAGACGGTTGGATGATGGACGCGGCCTGCACATCGTCGAAGCCTATGACGGAAATATCATCGGGAATACGCTTGCCCGCGTCACGAAACGCGTGCATCGCGCCGATTGCGGATAAGTCGTTGAAGGCCAGCAATGCCGTAAATGGGTGCTCTGCACTGAGTAGTTGCTCGGCTGCAACATATCCTTCGCGAATGGGGTTCAGGCCATGGTCGAGACGCTTTAGTTGGACCACGTGTTCCTTGCGCACGCGGAGATTGAGTGATTTCACCACTTGCTTGATGGCCGTCCAGCGAGGTTCGGTATCGCTGGATGTCGTGTGGCCTTTAAAAAATGCGATCTCCCGGTGCCCGGATTTGTAGAGGTATTCGAGCGCCAAGCGGATGCCGCGGGCGTTATCGAGGGTGATCCGTGTGAGCGGAAAATCGTGGGTGACGCCGCCGATGGAGACCATCGGGAGGCTGGACCCTGTTTCGGCAGGGGTGTTGATGAGGATGATTCCCTCGGCGCCGCGCTCGGCAAAGACCTCCAGTCGTTGACGAATGACCGCCTTGTCCCAGTGATGACTGGATACGAAGTACAGATACTGGCGCTCCAGCAGTAAACGTTCAATACCGGTGAGGATTTCGGAGTCATATCCGCCACCGAGATCGGGAGCAAGAACCCCTACCATGCGACTCTGCTTGTTGTTGAGCATGCGAGCAAAGTAGTTGGCCTTGTACTTGAGCTTCACGGCGGCTTTTCGAACGCGTTCGCAGGTCTCTTCCGAGATTCCGTGGGCTGCGTGCGAATTGTTGATGACGAGCGAAACCGTGGTGCGTGAGAGTCCTAAATACTCGGCGAGATCGCGCAGGCTGGTTGGCTTCAGCTTGGAAGCGGTTGCTGGATCTTTGTTTGTTGGAGCAGCTTTTGGAGTTCTCACAAAATGATTGTAGCAACGACTTGACAAGCGTGGGGACGTCGTAGTTCAATGCTCTTCGTCCTGCATTTCTAAATCTAAACTAGTTTAGATTGAAGATTCGAGCATGCTGTCCAGGCGTGATGCTCGGGTAGGGTCCCACTTTGATCGCACGGGTAGTGCGGCTTTACGGAGGTTTTTCATGATGTTTAAGAAGTACTTAGCGGCACTCACATTGTTTGGCGTGTGCCTCGTGCACCCCTTGTTTGCACAGTCTGACAAGGCCACTATTACGGGTACGGTTCGGGACGCAACGTCGGCGATGGTGTCCGGCGTGGTAGTCAAGGTAACGAATGTAGGGACCAACCAGGTGGAGACGGTCAAGACCGATCGTGCCGGTTTGTATCGGGTCAGTAATCTCTCCATCGGCAACTATGATGTAAGTTTTACGAAGCCCGGATTCAAGACCGTGGAACGCGAAGGAATTGTGCTGTTGATCAGTCAGGTCGCGGAGATTGACGCAGTGCTTCCGGTAGGCGGAGTCAGCGAGACAGTGCAGGTGAGCGGCTCGGAGGCGATCCTTCAGACGCAGGATTCTGCGGTCTCGACTAACCTCGACGCGCAGGCGGTGAGTGAGCTTCCGATGAACGTGCAGGGGAGCCGTAATCTATCGAACTTCATGTTTGCATATATACCGGGCGTGGAGGGATCGGACTACAGCTCGCACATCGATGGCAGCATGGCGTTGACCAAAGAGGTGTTGATTGACGGTACCTCGGCGGTTTCGCAGTTGGGTGGATACATCAGCGAGTCGCAGCCCCCGATGGAAGCCATTCAGGAGTTTGAGGGCGATACGTCGGGCATTAGCGCCGATGCCGGCCGCAGCGGTGGTGGCGTGTTCCGCTACGAAATGAAGTCAGGCACCAATACGATTCACGGCTCGCTGTTTGGCTTTCTGCACTCGACGAGTCTTGACGCCCTCAGCGCAGCGGACCGCCTGGCGGCGATCACCGACCCTGCAAATCAGGCGGCGTATCTGACGAAGAGCGATTCGATGTCGGACTGGGGCGGAGGCTTTGGCGGACCGATTGTCAAGGACAAGCTGTTTTACTTTGTCTCGTTCGAGCGCTACATGCAGGGCATGTGGAACGTAGGACCACAGTCGCGTACTGTCCCTACGGACGCGATGATGGGCCTGAATTCAAACGGAACTGTCGCTTCGTTTGCCGACCTCAGCCCGATGCTGACCACCAGTAACGTGATTGGAACTGATCCTTGCGGCGAGAAGGTATATCAGGGTGCGGTAGTGAATCCGGCAACCAACTGCGTGTTCGTCGGCAACATGATTCCGACCAGCATGGTAAGCCAGAAGACGGCACAGATTCTTCAGCTTTACCACCAGTACTATCATCCAGAGTCGTCATTTACAGCGAATGAGGCTGCGGCTGCTTACTCTCCTGATCCGTGGTTTCATAACACGCAGAGCAGCGTGAAGATGGACTACAACCCGAGCAACAAGCAGCACATCGCCGGTTCGTTCTACTACGATGACTATCCACGTATCAACGCCGATCAGGGCGGTGTGTGGTCGGTCAACGCGGCCAACGGTGGTCCGATGGCCAACTCCTACTACCACAACACGACAGCACCGAGCGCACGTCTGAGCGATGCGTACACCTTTTCTGCGAACTTGATGAATACCGTCTATGCAACCTTCAACCGTTTCCGGAACCCAAGTATCGCCACCTCCGAGTCGGGTAAGTGGGATAGCAAACTAGGACTATTACAGGGTGCAGGAAACTTTCCGCTGATCTACTTTGACACTGGTATGTATACCAATGGTGGTAACTATCAAAATGGCTGGAATTTCTCTCCTCTGGGCAGCCAATTCAACGACGTCTATGCCGGAAACACTTTCATCTACAGCGATGAACTGGTGTGGAGCCATGGCCGCCACAACTTGAAATTCGGTGCGGAGTTCCGCGCCATGCAGATGAACGTTCAGCCGGATGAGGGAACCTTCACTGGCGGCTACCCTATCATCTTCGACCCAACGTCCACGGCTGGTGCATGGTATGACTACCCCAATGGCTACAATGAAATCGGCAATGCCTTCGGTAGCTTTCTGTTAGGCGATGTCTACAACGCGATGAACAATACGACCGACCCGCAGTACGGACGGCGCAAAGCTTTCTCGGTGTATGCGATTGACAATATCAATGTAACGCCCAAGCTGACGGTGAACATCAGTCTGCGTTGGGACTACAACAATCCTTACAAGGAGAAATACGGTCATTGGTCAAGCTTCGAGCTTGGTGACATGAACCCGGTCACCGGCGAGATGGGCCAGTATGAGTATCTGACTAATGGAAGCCAGTCCTTTGAGCGTGTGCAGGACTGGTATAACTACTCGCCGCATCTGGGCATCTCGTACATGATTACGCCGAAGACGGTGGCGCGCGGTAACTTCGGGGTGTTTTACACTCCGCTGAACCTGAATACATGGGGTGGTGTTCCCTACTCCACGGCAGGCAATCCAGGCTTTCATACCACGAGTCAGGAAGGACACTTCAATTGGGACGCCGGCTATCAACCCGTGATTACAACTGCAAGCGGGCCGGCCTACACGCAAGCCGATGTCGTCAGTATTGATCCGCGTTCTCTGACTCCTGGCAATGTGCAGCAATATAACATTGGTGTGCAGCGTGAATTGGATAAGGCAACAAAGGTGGATGTGGAGTGGATTCAGAGCCACAGCTATCACCTACAGAGCGGAATATTCCAGCATAACCAGCCGACCGTGGCCAACATGCAGAACTTCTATGCCACGGGAAAGCTACCTTCAACCTATAACGGCTATTGGGGAGGAGCGGGCCCTGGCTGGGAAGGTCTTACGCCCTATCCTCAGGCAGAGGTTGGATATGGCCCACTTTTCTCGGTGGGCACGCCAAAGGGCAATGGAGACTATAAGAGCGTTCAAGTGAGTGTGACGCGGATCGTTTCACAAGGTCTTTCGATTCAGGCCAGCTATAACTGGTCGCGCACACATGGCGACGTGGACACAGCCTTCGAGGAACTCTGGGGGATCGGCTCCCTGCAGAATACTTATGACCTCAAAAACGAGGCGAAGGATATCTCCGACTTTGACGTGACCCATATCGTCAAGGGCTACGTGATCTACTATCTACCATTTGGCCAGGGCAAGAAGCTGTTTGGCAGCGTGGGTTCGGTTGTGAACGGTCTTATTAGCGGATGGAGCCTCAATGGCGACTTCCATTACAGTACTGGCACGCCGATGTCAGTTCACTCTACCAATTACTACAATGGTTTCGCTGCGGTCTATATCGATTTGGCACCCGGCTGCAAATTGACCAATGGCTCACCGAAGCTTTTCGGGCAGTATCTGAACAAAGCCTGCTTTCAAAATCCTGTTTTTGGTCAACTTGGCACTGCTGGGAATTTCCAGGAGCAGTTACGCAATCCAGGAGTTGCAACCGAAGATTTCGGCTTGCATAAGGTCATCGCGATGGGTCCGCAAAAACGGTATGCACTTACATTGAGAATGGAGTTTTTCAATGTATTCAACCGAAATGAACTGGCTGGTCCTGACACTAATCTTGCTGATTCTACCTTTGGAGAAATTCTGAATTATGGTGGAGAAGGCGGGCGGGTTGGTCAGGGAGGTGCGCGATTCACCTTCTAAGTATCTAGTTGAATCCAAGTTCCGGGCAGCTTTTACTGGCTGCCCGGAACCATTATTGAAGCATTGCAGTGAAATGCCATGATTGATTGATTGATGTGACATGAAGTTGATACGAAGGATAGGTGGATGAGAATGAAGCGGAACAACGATATAACCATTGAGAGATCTCGTGGGTTGATGAATCAAATGTATTCGGCGTGCAGCCAACGGTGGTTGCTGACAATGCTTGCGCTGAGCGTACTGGGAGTTACAGGCTGCGGTGGTGGAAGCAGTGCAGGCGCGGGCTCTGTAACAACGACGCAGGCGGCGACTCCCGTCATCACTACAACTGCGGCACAGAACGGTGCCGTTATTGTTTCGATGAGTGACAGTACGGCTGGTGCCACCATGTATTACACAGTGGATGGAAGTACTCCGACTAGCACGGCTCCGCAATATCTGGCGCCATTTCTAGTGGCAGCGAATGAAACAGTAAATGCAATTGCAGTGGTGAGCGGAGACACAAATAGTACGGTCGCAAGCAAAGCCTTTACGAATACTATTCCGTCGGGGACGTTGGTGTGGGCAGATAACTTTGGTAATTCAACGTCGGCCAACGTGCAGCCTAACCCGGCCATATGGACTTACGACACTGGAGCGGGCGGTTGGGGAAATGGTGAACTGGAAAATTATTGTAGTTGGGGATCGACTGCGACACCATGTACAGCCGCCAGCCCAAATGCATATATTGGAACCGATGGCTACCTTCATATCGTGGCGCAGCAGCAGTCAGCGAGTGTGTATACTTCCGCTCGGCTCAAGACGCAGGGTCTCTTCAGCTTCCAGTATGGACGGCTTGAGTTCAAGGCAGAAGTGCCGGAGGAGCAGGGCCTTTGGCCGGCAGGATGGTTGATGGGTAACAACGAGGCGACTTCGGGATGGCCTGCCTGTGGAGAGCAGGATGTGCTGGAGAGAAAAGGTGTGGCGGTAAGTCCGGATTTCAATGAGGGGTCGATACACGGACCGGGCTTCACAGGAACGAATCTTGGGACGACCTACAATTTTCCAAGTGGAGAGACAGCGGCAACATGGCACACCTATGGGATGATCTGGAAACCTGGCAGCATCTCCTATTACATTGATAGCCCGAGTAATATTTATGCGACGTATACACCCGCGAGTCTGAGCGGACTGGCCGGGTCGAGTTGGCCATTTGATGGAGGGCAGAGTAATTTCATTCTTCTCAACCTAGCTGTTGGTGGAGCCTATCCGGGATCTCCGGACTCTACAACGGTGTTTCCCGCCGAGATGGTGGTACAGTATGTGCGGCTGTATACCAATTGATAAGTGAAAGGCTGCGTAATCAAATGTTTCGTATGAGTTGTCGTCCATGCACATTCCTCGTGTCATTTCTTTTCGTGGTAACAGCTACAGCCTTTGCTTCCGGTGCCACGCGCGGTAAGGGCTCAGCCGATGATAAGTGGCGCCTGGTGTGGAGCGATGAGTTCAATGGCCCGAACGGCAGTATGCCAGATCCGAGTAAATGGAGCATAGTGAAGGATGGTTCTGGTTTTGGAAATCATGAGCTTGAATACTATACGGACCAACCTGCCAACGTACACCTGGAGAAGGGCAATCTTGTTATTACTGCGAGAAAGGAGATCTACACAGGGGCGGATGGCGTTACGCGGGAGTACACGTCGGCGCGACTTGAAACAGCAGGGCACTTTCAGCAGGAATATGGCCGTTACGAGGCTCGCATTAAAATTCCCAAGGGACAAGGAATATGGCCGGCATTCTGGATGCTTGGAAGCGACATTGGAACAGTGGGATGGCCAGCGTGTGGCGAGATCGACATTATGGAAAATGTCGGGTTTGAGCCTTCGAAGATTCATGGCAGCTTGCACGGACCACAATACTCCGGGGATAACCCTTTGACGGGCGCCTACACTCTTCCAAACCACGCGGCCTTGAGCGATGCGTTTCATGTGTTTGCTGTGGAATGGGAGCCGCAGGTCATTCGCTTTTATGTGGACAATATTCTTTATGAGACGCAGACGGTCGATAGTATTCCGTCTCATAAGCACTGGGCCTTCGATCATCCTTTCTTTTTGCTGTTGAATGTTGCCGTAGGTGGGCAGTGGCCGGGAGATCCGGACGCAAGCACATCGTTTCCTACCAGCATGCTGGTCGATTATGTACGTGTTTATCAGTTGAAGCAGAAGCCTGCATCAAACGAGGCAGGCAAGATTGGCCACAGGGTTCAGCGCGGCAAGTGAGACTGACTTAGGTATAAGAGGACGCTTGACCGCTAGCTCGGGGGTAAAGCGAAGGAGCAAAGACTTGGCGGCATTTGACGTGAGACTATTGTTCCGCGTCCGTAGTAGTTTAGAGAAGTTGAGAATTCAGCCCTTGTATCACCCTAAGAAAGCAGACTTATGAATCGTAGGTTTCCGCTGTTCTCCGTTATTTGTGTTGTATGGGCCTTCACCGCTGCGGGTCGCGCACAGGCGCCTATTGCCGACAGCCCGGCCATCGAGCATCGTATAGACACCATGCTGCAGAAGTTGACCGTCGCGGAGAAGGTTCAACTCATTGGCGGGACCGACAGCATGTACACGTTCGCTGCGCCGAGCATCGGTCTGCCGCGGTTGAAGATGTCGGATGGGCCGCTGGGCGTGCGCACCTGGGGCCCGACTACGGCGTATCCGGCGGGTGTAGCGCTGGCGGCGACGTGGGACCCGGCGCTGGCCGAGCGGGAAGGCGTTGCACTGGGTGAAGATGCGCGTGCGCGGGGCGTTAATTTTCTGCTTGGTCCTGGCGTCAACATCTATCGCGCGCCAATGAATGGAAGGAACTTCGAGTACTTAGGCGAAGATCCCTATCTTGCTTCGCGGATGGACGTCGCGTACATCTATGGCGTGCAGAGCCAAGGCGTTTGCGCCGTGGTGAAGCACTTTGTTGCGAATAATTCCGAGTACGATCGCCATAACATTAATACGCTGGTGGACGAACGGACGCTCCGCGAACTTTATCTTCCCGCCTTCAAAGCGGCTGTTCAGCAGGCGCATGTGTGTGCGGTGATGGACAGCTACAACCTCGTCAACGGCGAGCATATGACGCAGAACAAGCCTCTCAACATTGACCTTCTTAAAAAGGAGTGGGGCTTTGACGGGCTGCTGATGTCTGATTGGGATGCGACCTATGACGGCGTTGCTGCGGCTAATGGCGGACTTGATCTCGAGATGCCGTTTGCGAAGGAGATGACGGCGAAGACCCTGCTGCCTGCACTACAGAGTGGAGCGGTGAGCGAGGCTACGCTGGACGATAAGGTTCGCCGCCTGTTGCGCGTGGCGATGCAGTTTGGCTTCCTTGCCCGGGACCAGAGCGAACTTGGAGTTTCGCTCGACAACCAGCATGGTGCGAAGGTTGCGCTTGAGGGTGCGCGAGAGAGTCTCACGCTGTTGAAGAATCAGGGTGGGATGCTTCCGCTGAACGGAGAGCACGTTCGGACGATTGCTGTGATCGGACCGGACGCCTGGCCGGCTGTAACGGGCGGCGGTGGCAGTTCGAACGTGACGCCATTCGAGGCCAGCAGCCTGCTCGGCGGACTCAGTGATTCTCTCGCAGGGAAGGTGAAGGTGCTGTATGCGCGCGGGATTCCGTCGCCCGAAGAGATGTTCTCTGGAACCGACTTTACGGAGCTGAAGCGCGAGGTCTTCGACGGGCAGGACGCGACAGGCAAATCCGTCGTCACGACACCGAGCCATATCGACGAGTGGAAGAGTGAGATGTTTACCCCGCCCACACAACACCCGGAGACGGTGCGCTATACGGGCGTCTTCACACCGAAGGCGGATGGTCCCTATATTTTTCTGGTTGCGGCATCCAGTGAAGACACGTACTCGCTTGAGGTGAATGGAAAGACCGTCGTTGCTGAACCGCACCTCGAGGGCCACGCACCGCGCACAGTCAGCCTTCCGCTGCGTGCTGGTCAGCCCGTAGCGTTCACTCTGACCTATCACCCGTGGTCAAACGTATTGCGCATCGGCTTTGGCATTCGGAGTGAGCAGGATCTGATCGCTGCTGATGCCAGGAAGATTGCTGCGTCGGCTGACGCCGTGGTGCTGAGTGTGGGTTTTGGGCCGGCAACCGAGAGTGAAGGCTTCGATCGCACCTTCGAGCTGCCGTGGGGACAGGACGCGCTGATCCGCGCGATCTCCGCGGTGAACCCGCATACGGTTGTGGTGATCACTGCTGGCGGAGCGGTGGATGCGCTGCCGTGGATCGAGTCTGTCCCTGCGGTGCTGCATAACTACTATCCCGGGCAGGCCGGAGGTACGGCTTTGGCTGAGGTGCTGTTCGGAGAGCGGGCTCCAGAGGGGCGGTTGCCGTTCAGCTTCGACCGCTCGTGGCAGGATGACCCGGACCACGACTCTTACTACCCCGCTACTGCTATTTCAGGGAAGGGTCCGACGGTGCGGTACTCTGAGGGGCTGTTCAATGGCTATCGCTACTACACCAGCGAAACGGGCGGCATGGCGAAGCAGCCGTTGTTCCCGTTCGGATTCGGCCTCACGTATACCACGTTCCGTTATAGCGGCATCAAGGCCGTTGTGTCGGGAAAGGGCGATGCTACTACGGTGATGGTGTCGCTTGACGTGACCAATACGGGCCAGCGCGCAGGCTCGGATGTGGTGCAGTTGTATGTGGGCGATCCCTCGGCCAAGGTGAAGCGCCCTGCCAAAGAGCTGAAGGGCTTTGAGCGTGTGCAGTTGCAGCCTGCGGCGACCCGGCATGTCGAGTTCAAGCTGACTGGGCAGGATCTCGCATACTACAGCGTGGAGAAGCACGGCTGGCAGATGGATCCGGGACGCTTCAAGGTGTATGCGGGCGGAGACTCCCAGCAGACGCCGCAGAGCGCTGAGTTCAACGTGGTGCCGTAGGGTCAGCGATCGATTTGGATAAGTGACGAAGGGGCCGTTTGACTCCGGTCGAGTGGGCAGTATCTTTGCCGGGTACTGATTTCATTAAGGACAAAGGTAGCAAAACCCCATGCGCTTGAAGGCGTCATGGGGTTTTGTTTGCTGCCGAGGCTTCAGTGTTCCGGGTTTCAGAGTTCCAGGTTTCAGAGTTCCAGGATGATGGGCATGATGAGCGGACGACGGTTGGCGTTCTTTTGCAGGAAGCGCTTGAGGTCGCCACGGATCTTGTCCTTCATCACGCCGTAGTCCTTGCGCTCTTCGTCACTGGATTGCTCAAGAGTGCGGGCGACGACGTCGCGGGCGTTGCGGAGGAGTTCGGGGTCGTCGGCTGCGAAGCCGCGGGTGGTGATCTCGGGTGAGCCTTCGACCTGACCGGTGCGCTTGTTGATGGCGATGATGGGGAGGAAGACACCGTCTTCGCCGAGGTGCTTGCGGTCGCGGATGATGGTGTCTTCGACGACGTCGGCGGTGGAGTTGTTGTCGATGCAGACGCGGCCGGTGGTGACCTTGCCGGTCTTCTCGGCGTGCTCGCGGTCGACGGTGAGGACGTCGCCGTCTTCGAGGAGGAGAACCTTCTCGGGGACGCCGGTGGCGATGGCGAGCTCGACGTGGCGCTTGAGGTGGCGGTAGTCGCCATGGACGGGGATGAAGAACTTGGGACGCACGAGGTTGATCATCATGCGGAGTTCTTCCTGGGAGCCGTGGCCGGAGACGTGAATGAGACCGTGGGTGCCGTCGTCGTGGATGACGCGGGCGTCGCGGCGCTCGAGATGGTCGATGACGCGATAGATGGCCTTCTCGTTGCCGGGGATGACGCGGGAACTGAGCAGTACGGTGTCGCCGGCTTCGATCTTGGCGAAGCGGTGGTTATCGACGGCGGCGCGGGAGAGCGCGGACATGGGCTCGCCCTGGGTGCCGGAGATCAGGACGCAGAGCTTGCTGGCCGGGGTGTCCTTGATCTGGTTGGGATGGATGATGAGGCCGGCGGGCGGGTCGATGTAGCCGAGGTCCTGCGCGATTTCGGTGGAGTTGTCGATGGAGCGGCCGATGAGCGCGACCTTGCGGCCGTGCTTGTGGGCGAGGTCCATGGCGATGCGAATGCGATGGATGGAGGAGGAGAAGCAGGAGAAGAAGAGGCGCTTCTTGGCGGCTCCGAAGATGTCGTCGAGGCGTGGAATGACAGCCTTTTCGCCGGGCGTGAAGCCGGTGCGGTCGACGTTGGTGGAGTCCTGAAGGAGAACGAGGACGCCCTGCTTGCCGAGGTCGGCAAAGGTCTGGAGGTCGAAGGGGTGCCCGTCGGGGGATGAGAGATCGATTTTGAAGTCGCCGGTGTGGAGGACGATGCCGACGGGGGTGTGGATGGCGAGGGAGACGCAGTCGACGAGCGAGTGCGTGACCCGGATGGGCATGATGGAGAAGACGCCGAGGTTGAAGCGGCGGCCGGGGAGAATCTCGATGAGTTCGGCGTCGTCGAGGAGGCGATGCTCTTCGAGCTTGCCTTCGACGTAGGCGAGGGTGAACTCGGTGCCGTAGACGGGGACGTTGAGCTCGGAGAGAATCCAGGGGAGGCCACCGATGTGGTCCTCGTGGCCGTGGGTGAGCACGATGCCGCGGACTTTGGCGCGGTTCTCAATGAGGTAGGAGATGTCGGGGACGACGATGTCAACGCCGAGGAGCTCCTCTTCGGGGAACATGAGGCCGGCGTCGATGACGAGGATGTCGTCGCCGTAGTGGAGAGCGAGGCAATTCATGCCGAATTCGCCGAGTCCACCCAGCGGGATTATTTGCAGTTTTTCATTTGCCATGGATCTTCAGTCTATCGCACTCAGCAGGCCAGAGCTTGAAGCGTGGCGTATCCTGTGCGATTAGCCCGCGTGCCGTGAGACTGGAGAGGAGAATTGCTAGACGGCGCGGAGGACACGGGCGGGGAGGGTGAAGAGGGCTCCAATGAGCTCGAAGACACCGCCGACAACGATGCCGATGAGACGGAAGGGGAGAAGGATGAGCCAGACGAACGGGTACAGGATCAGCGCGAGGAGAGCCGCGGGCCAGCAGATGACGAGGAGGATGAGAAAGAGAAAGAGCTTCATGGCGTGTCTGCCTTTCTTCAGATTGTACGCAGGCGCCGGGCCTGTGGTTCCGCAGGGCGGCTAGCGGAGGAGGTCTTCGAGGGTGGTGGAGAGGTCGGTTTTTTCGTCGCGGTATTTGACGATGATGGGGGTGTAGACGGAGAGGCCAAGTTCTTTGCCGTAGGCTGTCTGGATGGCGCGGGTTCCGGCGACGACGACTGCGCCGGGGGGGATGATGAGCGGGGTGGCGGGACCGTTGGGGCCTTCGGAGGTGGCTTTGTAGAGGGTCTGGTTGGGGATGTCGTAGACGGGGGTGCCGCGGGTGAGGATGACGCCGGAGGCGAGGACGGCGCGGGCGCGGACGATGGTGCCTTCGTAGACGCCGGTGTTGCCGCCAACCAGTACGTCGTCCTCGATGATGACTGGGGAGGCGTTGATGGGTTCGAGGACGCCGCCAATTTGGGCTGCTGCTGAGAGGTGGACGCGCTTGCCGATCTGGGCGCAGGAGCCGACGAGAGCGTGGGAGTCGATGAGGGAGTCTTCGTCGACGAATGCTCCTACGTTGACGTAGGCGGGCGGCAGCATGATGACGCCGCGGGCGAGATGCGCGCCGGAGCGGACGGAGCTGCCGCCGGGGACGATGCGGATGTTGTCGTCGGGGTGGAAGCGGCGGACGGGGTAGGTGTTCTTGTCGATGAAGGAGAGGGCTGGCTGGCCGAGGGGGTGGACGCCGGACATCTCGGCGAGTGCGCCGAGGCGGAAGCCGAGGAGGATGCCGCGTTTGACCCAGGCGTTGACGCGATAGCCTGTGGGTTCGGTGGCGTCGGGCTGGGCGGAGCGGAGGGTGCCGGACTCGAGGGCGTTGCGGAGCTGGAGGAAGGCGGCGAGAGCTTCAGGGTTGCCGACGGCGGCGGGGCCCTGGGCGAAGAAGTGCTCGATGACGGGTTCGAGATCTGAAGGGATGGTGGGGTTCATGGATGGGTTGATTGTAGCGGGAGTGGCGGTGGATGGGGTGATGCAGGCTTCTATGTGTTGGGGAGGAGGTCGAGGTCGTGGAGGAGGGATTTTAGTTTGGTGCGGGTGGCTTCGGTTACCGGCACCATGGGGAGGCGGAGGGTTTCCGAGCAGCGGCCGAGGAGGGCGAGAGTGGCTTTGATCGGGGCGGGGCTGGGCTCGATGAAGTGGGCCTGCATGAGGGCAAAGTGGCGGGCGTTGAGGGCGCGGGCCGTGACCCAGTTGTCGGGGGTGCCGGCGAGGGCGGCGGCGATCATCCGGGACATGGGGCCTGGGATGGCGTTGGAGGCGACGGAGATGAGGCCGGTGCCGCCGAGGGCGATTACCGGGAGGGCGAGGGCGTCGTCGCCAGCGAGGACGGCGAAGGTGGAGGGCGCGTGGGCGAGGAGCTCGGTGATCTGGCTCATGACGCCGCTGGACTCCTTGATGGCGATGATGTTGGGGAGTTCGGCGAGGCGGAGGACGGTTTCAGGGAGGAGGTTGGTGGCGGTGCGGCCGGGGATGTTGTAGAGGATGATGGGTAGGTCGACGGCTTCGGCGATGGCGCGGAAGTGCTGGAACTGACCTTCCTGGTTGGGGCGGTTGTAGTAGGGGTTGGCGGTGAGGATGCCGGTGAGGCCGGGGATCTGGGCGATGCGACGCGCGTTCGCTACGGCCTGGGCGGTGGAGTTGTGGGTGCAGCCGGCGAAGATGGGAGCGCGGCCGGCAGCGGCTTCGATGGTGACCTCGATGACGCGCTGGGTCTCGTCGGCGGTAAGGGTGGAGGCTTCGCCGGTGGTGCCGCAGGGAATGAGAATGGAGACGCCGTTGGCGATCTGGGCTTCGACGAGAGCGTGATGCGTGGTCTCGTCGAAGGAGCCATCGGGACGGAAGGGGGTGACGAGTGCGGTGCCGCAACCTTGAAGTTTCATGACGCTGTGAGTTTATCGCGGATCGCTGTGCGGCGGTTGCGGAGGATGGATGTTGCGCGTTCGTTCGAGAACCTTCCTTGGCGGAAGCAGCCAGAGAATGGCGACGATGGCGATCATGCCGAGGGCGGCGATGGGGGAGAGATGGGCAATGGGGATGGCGCCGAGGTAGAGCGCGGCAGAGGCGACCTGCTTGACGGGGCTGCCGGCAAGGGGTTGGCGGGTGCTGCGGCAGATGATGGTGGAGAGTATGAGCCAGGTGACTGCGGCGAGGGCGCAGACGACGGAGTAGAGCGCGATGGAGAAGGGGGTAATGCCGCGAAGGGCGACCCAGTTGGTCGCCCAGGGGACGAGCGAGAGCGAGAAGAGGAGAGCGAGGTTGGACCAGAGAATGCCGTGGGTGACCTGCTCGAGGTCGTCGGTGAGGTAGTGATGATTGACCCAGTAGATGCCGATCTGGACGAAGCTGAGGAGATATACGAGCAGAAGGGGAAGCTCTTCGCGTATGGCGGCGAGGTTGGAGATGCCTCGGGCGGGGACTTCCAGTTCCAGCACCATGATGGTGATGATGACGGCGATGACTCCGTCGGAGAAGGCTTCGAGGCGTCCTGGAGAGAGGGGCTTGGGCATGGGATGCTCTGGGATGCAAGGATACAGCCAGAGCGAGCAGATGTCAGTGGATGGATGGGTGGCGGTAGACGGCGAGGACCATTCCGAGGGTCAGGAGTGCGATGAAGATTTCGCCGAGGATGCCGACGAGGATGGGGCGCCAGCCCTGGCGGACGAGGTCGCGGAGCTGGGTGCGGAGGCCTACGCCGGCGAAGGCGGGGAGGAAGGCCCACTTGGAGAGGTTGCCGAGGGAGTTGAGCTGCGCAGCCGTGAAGAAGCCGATGCTGGCGAGGATGGAGAGTGCGACGAAGCCGAGGATGAACTTGGGGAAGTTCTGCCAGAGAAAGAGGGCCTTGCGTTCGACGCGGGCGGCCTTGCCCTGCGCGGCCCAGTAGATGGCGTAGCCAAGGACGACGAAGCCGATGAAGGAGGAGCGGGCGGTCTTGGCGAGGATGGCGAAGCGGCCGGCGATGTCGCCGTAGATGGCGCCGGTGACGGTGGCTTCGGCGGTGTTGTCGACGGCGAGGCCGGTCCAGATGCCGAAGGATTGCTGGCTCATGTGGAGCGCGTGACCGATGGCGGGGAAGGTGAAGAGTGCAAGGGCTCCGAGGGCGAGGATGGCGGCGATGGCGGTGGCGGTGTCGTCGTCGTCGGGGTTGATGGCACCCTGCGCGGCCATGATGGCGGTGACGCCGCAGATGGAGCTGCCGATGGCGAGGAGGCTGGTGAGCTTGGGCGGGAGGCGGAAGATGCGGCCGAGCAGCGTCATGACGGTGAGGGACAGGACGAGTTCGATGGCTACGAGGCCGAGGCTCATGCCGCCGATGCGGAGTACGTCGGCGAGGATGAACTTGGCGGCGACGAGGACGATGCCGAGTTTGAGCCAGAGCTCGTAGGTGGCGATGCCGGGATGGAAGAGGCGCGGAAGGGTGACGGTGTTGGAGAGAAGCAGGCCGAGGATGATGGCCCAGAGGACGTACTCGATTTGCGGGAAAGGGTGGTGGTGCGCGCGGAGGGTGAGGCCGAGCGACTCGAGGGCCTTGCCGGCGAGACCGATGGCAAAGAGCAGGAGCGTTCCAGGGATGAGCGCGAGGAACTCGGTCGATCGCGGCGGTTGGCGAGCGGATGCGGCGAACGGGATGGTCTGGGCGGAAGGCAGTTGTCAGTTCTCAGTTGTCAGTTGTCAGTTCTCAGGAAGAACAGGGAGCTACCAGGTGATGTGGTGGATGAGGTTGAGGCGGATGAGAGCGGCGAAGGTGAGGGCGATGATGATCGCCGCGGCATCGGCGTTGAAGGACAGCTTGCGGTGGCGAGCGGGGGATTCCATGGGGAACTCCTGAGAGGCTGGGTTGTAAGGGAAAGATTTGGGCTCAGAGGCACGAAACCCACGCGGCTGAAGGCTGGGCGTGGGCGTTTGAGCTGGCGGGCGAAGGGTTTAGCGTTCGCTTAGAGCAGACAGACACCGGCGCGACAGCGCGGCATGTGACAACACATGCAACAGAAGGCGGCGGTGAGGTGAATCTGCTTCATCTAGTCTTTGAGACTAAAACAGTCCGTGAGGTGCGTCAAGGTCGTTCGCGGACGGCGAGGGTCTATGGTGGAGGCACCCCCCTCCCCCCGGGTACTTTTGGGGGTAAAGTCCTGGTTTGAGGAGGGTTGTGGGGGGACTTATGGCAGTCTTTGATTGCAGCGGGGGTGCGGATTGTCCCCGTCCGATGCTTTGGCCGGGGTGAGGGCTAGTTAAATTGTAGAGGAACGGCGGGGTAAGTATGCCAACGTGCGGAGAGCGAAATCGCCAGTGTTGACGGGGTGTTTGTGGGTGTTGTGGGTGGGAGGGGGCTTGACACGCGGATTTTGGGCTGCTTTTGAGGGTGCTGGCGGAGATTTATTTTGCTCTGGTCCTGCGCGGACGGCGAGAGGCTTCGCGTGGTGGTGATGGACATGGGCGAGAGTGGCCGGGTTGCGTCAAAGGCTCGCTTATAGCAGAGATGGCTATGAGCGGGGCGCATATCATGCTCCCATAATGGGAGCATGATATGCTGTTGGCGTGAGAGTGATCGCGCGCGGGACATTAAGCGATTTTGTGAAGAATCGCGTGGCGCGAGGCGAACGGGCACTGTTGAAGACGCATCTTGACTCCTGGTACGAAGCGGCGGCGCAGGCACAGTGGAAGAACTCAGCCGAGGTGAAGGCGCAGTATTCTTCGGCGAGTATTCTTACTTCCGAGCGGGTGGTCTTCAACATTAAAGGGAACGATTACAGGCTTATCGTTGGGATCGATTATCACTACAAGATTTTGCTTATCAAATGGCTGGGCACACACCAGGAATACGACAAGATCGACGCGCTGAAGGTGGACTATGACGAAAACAGCTATTCCGATTCAACCCATTAAGACGAAGCGAGACCATATTGCCGCGATCAAGCGGATCGAGGAGTTGATGGGAGCAAAGCCCGGCAGTGTCGAAGGCGATGAACTCGACATACTCGCTACGCTGGTGGATGCATATGAGGAAAAGCACTTTCCGATGGATGCGCCCGATCCGATTACGGCGATTGAATTTCGGATGGAGCAGCAGGGGCTGACACGCAAGGATCTGGAGCCGATGATTGGAAGCCGGGCGCGGGTGTCTGAGGTAATGAACCGCAAGCGCGGGTTGACACTCGCGATGGTGAGACGGGTGCGGTCGGGGTTGGGGATTTCAGCGGATTTGCTGGTGGGGACGGGGAAGGCGAAGGCTGTGCACAGGGGATGAGGTGGTGGTCGGGGGTGCTCGATGCCCCGCTCATGACGATGAGACCGTCATGAGTGAGGCATACGGCCTGCGGTTCTGCACGGACGGCGGGAGTCAGGCTATCGCGCTGGCTACGAGGGCTTTGGCTTCGGTTTGGATCTGGATGAGGTGGGACTGGCCGTTGAAGCTTTCGGCGTAGATTTTGTAGACGTCCTCGGTGCCGGAGGGGCGGGCGGCGAACCAGCCGTTTTCGGTG
>JAJYBU010000035.1 GCA_021778845.1 Acidobacteriota bacterium | reverse complement strand
AACTCTTCGCAGCCTTCTATAAATCTATGCTGGCACCGCCGCTGCAGCGTCTGCATCGAGCTCCTGGTCCTTATACTGCAACTGATAAAGCTTGAAGTAGAGCCCATGCATCGCCAGCAACTCCTGGTGTGTTCCTTGCTCGCGCAGCTTGCCCTTATGCATTACGAGGATCGTATCCGCACGTTGAATCGTCGACAGCCGATGCGCGATCAGCACCGATGTGCGGCCCGTAATCATTCGCTCCAGCGCCAGCCTTACGCGGAACTCAGTCTCCGTATCCACCGAACTCGTCGCCTCGTCGAGAATCAAAATCCCCGGTCGATGCGCCAGCGCACGCGCAAAGCTGATCAACTGCTTCTGGCCCGTCGACAGCGTCGATCCCCGCTCCAGCACCGGCTCGGCAAAGCCCATCGGCAGCGTGCGGATGAAGTCCGCAACATTCACTTCTTCAGCCGCCTTGGCGACCTCGTCGTCCGTAATCCAGCTCGAACCGAGCCGGATATTCTGCGCAATTGTTCCAGAGAAGAGGAACGGGTCCTGTAGCACCACCCCGAAGCGTCGTCGCAGTTTGTTCAACTCCTGCTCGCGAACATCGACGCCATCGACCAGCACCGCACCGCGCTGCACATCATAGAACCGCATCATCAGCGCAGTGATCGTGGTCTTGCCAGCGCCAGTGTGTCCTACGATTGCGGCAGTCGTGTCAGGCTCAACCGCGAAACTTACGCCGCGAAGAATCCATTCGATGTCGCTACATCCGCCGAGTTCATCGTCCGGCAGCGTGCGCACTCGCTCCCGCTGCTCCTCCGTAAGCGTCTGATACGTGAACCACACATCGCGAAACTCAATCCGCCCGCTGCCGTTTCCCGAAGTCGGATGAGCGCTGGTGGTCGCGATCTCGGTCTTCGTGTCGAGCAGCTTGAAGATGCGTTCTGATGCGGCCATTGCGGCCTGCAGGATGTTGTACTTGTCACTGAGATCCTGGATCGGACGGAAGAACCTCTGGGCATACTGAATGAATGCAATCAGTATGCCCAGCGTTACCACAGGGTGCAGGAAGCTCGCATGGGCCGCCAGTGCAGGATTCGCATGCAGCACCGCGATTCCGCCGCGCCAGATCACCAGCGCAATCGCGATCGAGCTCAGAAACTCGACCACCGGGTAATACAACGCGTAGGCGAAGATAGCGTCAGACCAGGCCCTCTTGTTCTCGTCATTCACGGCTGAGAAATCATTGAATGCTCGCTGCTCGCGATTGAATAACTGGACAACGCTCATACCCGACACGTACTCCTGGGTAAAGGAGTTAATCTTCGCCGTCGCAGCGCGCTGCCGCCGATAACTCTCGCGCACGTGGCGGCGGAACAGGTGCGTCGCATACAGAATCAACGGAATCACCGACAACGCGAGTAGCGCCAGCAACCAGCTCATCTTCACCATGATGGCAACGATGAACGCCAGCACAAAGACGTCCTCAAAGATCGCCAGCACGCCGGCGGTAAACATATCGTTGAGTGCATCTACATCCGACGTCAGACGCGTTACCAGTCGGCCCACCGGATTCCGATCGAAGAACCCCACATGCATCTGCTGAATATGGCGGAAGATCTGGCTGCGCAGATCGAACATGATCTTCTGTCCGGTCCACTGCATCATGTAGGTCTGCACAAACTCCAGCCCAAAGATCAGCACCAGCGAGGCAAGATAGAGAATGCCTATCTCCGTGACCCCTCGGACGGGATCAGCACTGAGCTTGGCGGCGAGCCACGAATGTTTCTCGTGTGTCGGAGCAAAATAATTGTCGACCGCCACCTTGACGAAGTACGGTCCAAGCACATCGCTGCCTGCTTTGAGCACAATCGCCGCGACGGATACCGCGACCTGCAGCTTATACGGTGCCAGGTAGCGAACCAGTCGCCCCATCAGGCGTGAGTCATACGCCTTGCCAACAACGTCGTCATCGACGCCGCGCCGGGTGTCTTCCGTCTTCGTCTTCGGTTCTGCTGGTGCAGTCTTCTTGTGTTCGTCGGCCATCTCATCCATTTTAGAGGTTTTGCAACCTGCGCAGCGGGATCTTCGATCCGCATCGCCCCATGAAACAATGACGTCATGGGTGTGAGTGAGCCGAAAGCGCTGCCTCTGGAATCATCGTCGGATTCGACGCTGGGCGTTTACGTCTCCGTGCCGTTTTGCCGTGCCAAGTGCAGCTTCTGCAACTTCGCCTCAGGCGTCTCCTCGCCGGCGGCCATTGCAGCCTACGTGTCCACGCTCTGCGCGGAAATTGACGCTGCATCAGCCACTGCCGAACGCCTGAACGCAAAGCTCCCCCATATAGTCGACACACTGTACTTCGGTGGCGGAACGCCCAGCCTGCTGGAGCCCACCCAGCTTCGCAGCATCTTCGCCGCGCTGCGCCGCAACTTCCAGATCACATCGGACGCCGAGATCACTCTCGAAGCCGCGCCGGGCCAGATCGCCGACGCCGTGCTCGCAGAGGCGCAGCTCCAGGGCGTAAATCGCATCAGCCTTGGCGTGCAGTCGTTCGTGGATCGCGAGTGCGCCGCGGTTGGCCGATCGCATACCGAGCGCGACTGCATCCGTGAGATCCTTCGCCTGCAGGCGGCGGGCGTAGCCGACGTTGGCGCCGACCTGATCGCTGGCCTGCCCTATCAGACCACCGCCAGTTGGCAGCACTCCCTCGACGTCACAACCAGCATTGGCCTTGCGCACCTCAGCGTCTACATGCTGGAGGTCGACGAGGATTCGCGTCTGGGCCGTGAGGTAATCGCCGGTGACCAACGCTTTCACGCCCACGGGGTTCCTGCGGACGAATCCTCCGCGGAGTTTTACGAGACAGCCTGCGCCTGGCTTCCACAGCATGGATTTCCGCAGTACGAAATCTCGAACTTTGCGCCCACCGCTCGCCGTTCGCGACACAACCGCAAATACTGGATGCGTGCCCCCTACATCGGCTTCGGTCTCGATGCGCACTCGATGCTGCTGCGCGCAAACGGGGCCGTGCGCTTCGCCAATCCCGAAGAGCTCGCGCAGTATGCAGTACAAGAATTCCATCCCGCGCCCGTCGACATAGCCGCTCGCGAGGCGTTCGAGGAAACGATCTTCCTCGGCCTGCGCATGAATGAGGGCGTGAGCCTGTCGCAGTTGCGGCGCCAGTTTCCATGCGAGTTCGTCGCAGCCATGGAAGTTGCAGCAATCGAGTTGATCAGCGATGGGTTGATAATCGCGGAGGACGGCCGCCTGCAACTCACGCTGCATGGGCGATTAATTTCCAACGATGTCTTTACAAATCTACTCATGGGTATCGCAGCGTAAGCGCTGTCTGGAGGATAAAAAGTTGGCAACAGCTTCAAACATCATTGATCTGCGCAGCGACACCGTCACACGCCCCACTCCCGCAATGCGCGCTGCCATGGCCTCCGCAGAAGTAGGCGACGACGTCTACGGCGAGGACCCGACCATCAACCGCCTCGAAGCACGCGCCGCCGAAATCTTCGGCCGCGAGGCCTCCATCTTTATTCCGACGGGAACGATGGGCAACCAGATCGCGATCCGCCTTCACACCGACCACGGCCAGGAGGTGATCTGCGAGGCGCGTTCGCACGTGCTCGATTGGGAGATGGCGATGATGTCGGCCTTCTCCGGCTGCTCTCCGCGAACCATCGCCGGCGAACGCGGCATCCTCACCTGGGCGCAGATCAGCAGCGCCATTGCGCCGAAGATGTACTACCGAGCTCCGACCGGCCTCATCTGCCTGGAGAACTCGCACAACATGGCCGGAGGAACCGTTACGCCCCTGTCCATCTACGAAGAGATCTGGCAGGGAGCCGCCGAAGCAGGCCTTCCCACGCATCTCGACGGCGCGCGCATCTTCAACGCAGCAACGGCGCTCGGTGTCGGCGTCGCAGAACTCACGCGCGGCTTCGACACCGTAAACTTCTGTCTCTCGAAGGGACTTGGCGCACCAGTGGGGTCAATCCTTGTTGGCTCACGCGCTGTCATCGATCGCGCGCGCATCTTCCGCAAAGCACTTGGTGGCGGCATGCGTCAGGCGGGAATTCTCGCTGCTGCCGGACTGATTGCCCTTGAAGAAGGTCCGTTGCGCTTGCACGAAGACCACGCCAACGCACGACTCCTCGCAGACGCTGTTGCCACCTGCAAGGGCGTCGAAATCGATCTCCCCTCCGTTCAAACCAACATCGTTCTCTTTGCCCTCAAGGGTGGCGGCGATGCTCCCGCTCTCGTCGCCAGTCTGAAGAGCGACGGCATCCTGTGCAGCGCGATCGGCTCGCACGCCATACGGCTGGTGACGCACTTTGATGTCAGCCGCGAGCAGTGCGAACAATGTGCATCAATATTAGTGCGGCTGCTCAAAAGCTGAGGGGCTAAAGCTGCGCGGGCTCCGCTGGAGCCTCGCTCAACCAGTGAATCAGTCGCGGTACCATGGGATAAAAAAGTCCCAGTCGAATCGGCAGATGGCCATCCGGAAGAGCACGCCGCAGCGCAGCATACGCCTCAAGCTGCGCGCGGTACTTCGTCTTCTCCGTCGTCTCAAAGTCCGCGTCGGAGCGTGAACCCTGCTCGGTCGTCTTGAAGTCGACGATCCAGATGCATCCCTTATCGGTCGACAGCGGCTGATCTCCCGCAACGAACGTGCGATCGACCCGCAGGCTCCGCGCATCGGGCGAGGCCATAGTGAGCGCGCGTTCGCTGGCAGCCGAATCATGCGGCGACAAGATCCATCGCCCAACCGGATCGCCAAGCGTCAAAGCGAGTGCTCGCCCTGCACGCGTAGCCTCCCGCGCTGCGAGTGCCAGTGCCAGTCCCTCTCCGCGAAGGCTTGCGACCAGCCGCAGTTCCCACTTGGGCAACTCCGCCAGCAGATCGTCGCAGCCTGCACCGCCATCCAGACGCATCGCAATCACCTGCAGATAACGATGCACGACATTGCCGAACGCACGCACCGCGAACGATCCCTCCGGCCTCTCAAACCCTGCCGCGTGTCGCAGTGCCGACGCAGCCGGATAAGCCAGCCGGTGTTCCTTCGCAGACCGAAATCGCGCAGCCGGATCGAAGCTTAGTGGCAGCCTCTGAATCATCGCCGGTATTCCAATAGCTGCATTAGCCTCAACGCCCTCACCCGACGCCGCCATCGCCAACTCTTCATGCTCCATTCCATTCGACTCATGCAGCGCGCCGACCAACTGCTCCTCCATCGGCCACCGCTCTGCCAGATGCGTTTCAAACTGCTCTGCGGCCGCAGGCCAGCAAGCTCTCAGCAGGCTGTCGTGTTGCGGCAGTATCATCTCTCCTTTTGCATTCATCGCTACCGCTCCAAAGAGATGAATCTCCTCGCGTGCCCTCGTCGTAGCCACATAGAACACCCGCTTGCGCTCCGCCGCCTCACGTCTTGAGCGGATCGCGCTCAGCCACTGGCTCAGCTTGTCGGAGTCCGTGCCCTTCTGCCATATAGGCGACAGCACCACGCTCGCCGAACTGTCCCCATCGAGCGCGCCATCGAACTCCAACCAGTTCAGCAGAGCACTCGTCGTTTGCCCTCCTCCCCGTTCGAGGCCTGGAACCAGCACCACATCCCACTCCAGGCCCTTGGCCTTGTGGATAGTCATCAACTCAACCGGCAGTCTTCCATTCTCCACCGCGCCTGACGTCGGCTCTGCGTACAGTCGGTTCAGTCGCGCGGCCAGCACGTTCAGGTCAACACGATCGCCATCGCCCTCGACCTCCCGTAATACGCGCAGATAGCGTTGCACGTTATTGCGTTGCTCTTCCGATAGTGCCGCATCTCCCCCCAGTGAGCGCCACGTACGCTCCACGTGGGTCGCCAGCGACGTGCGTCCAAGTGTTGCGGCAGCCGTCTCCAGCACCTGCCATGCGCGGTCCAGCAATTGTCGACCCTGCTCACTGAGTAACCCGCGTCGACCTTGCACAAGCTGTTCCACGGTCGCCTCCGCATCGGCATCGCTGCCTTCTCCAGTAAGCGCCAGCAGGTCCGCAAGTCCGAGCCCACACCATGGCGCATGTAGCACCGCCAACCACGCAATGCGGTCAGCAGGATGCAGCAGCGCCCGTGTCAGCGCCAGTGCATCCAACACCTCGGGCAGCTCATCGAGCACATCGAGATCGATGGCGCGATAGGGAAGCGGTCCATCTCCGTAATCGCGTTTGAACTCGGCAATCACCGCCGAGAGATGACTCCGCGCACGGCCAAGAATTGCGATGCGCCATGGCTTCCGTTGAGCCGGCTGATCTCGGTCCCCTGGCAACGCCATCGCGAGACGATCTTCGATAATGCGCCGTATCAGGCGAGCCTCCCGTTCCGCATGATCACTGCGCGAAACCTCGTCACTGAGTGCCGCCGCATGCCACACGATCCCTGCATCACTCCTCCTCGCGCGGACAGCATTGGCTGCAACGAAGGGAACATCAACACCTTCGACTGCCAGCAGGCGCGCGTCATCGGGCCGTGGGAAAAGTAGCTCGAAGACATGGTTGAAATCCTCCACCATCGCTGCCTGCGAGCGGAAGTTCGTCGTGAGTCGTAGCGGCTTCAATTCAATCTCTCCAAGCCGCCGCTCCTTCATCGTTCGCAGAAAGCGCTCCACACGCGCCTGCCTAAAAAGGTAGATAGACTGCTTCGGATCGCCCACCAGAAAGAGCGTCTGCGCGTGGCCATCCCATGAACGCGTCAGTAAATCGAGCAGTTCATACTGGCCCGACGACGTGTCCTGCATCTCATCGACCAGTAGATGACGAAGCCTGCCTCCAGCCGACAGCGCAAGATCGCTCGAACCTTCCTCCGCCCGTAAGGCCTCGCGCGCGGCCAGCGCAAACTCTCCGAAGTCACACTCGCCGCGCTCTGCAAAGATCAGTCGCAACTCCGCAAGCGCCCGCCGCAGCACATGAAACAGCGCCTTCGCGACGGCCCACTGATCGTCAGGATATTTCGCTGGCGGCAACGCGAGCACTCCCGCCAGCGCATCACGAAGCCCGTCGCTCTGAATCTCCTGCACCAGTTGCTTCAGTCGCGCTGCATCTGCCTTTGGAATCTCAAACTTCATATCGCTCTGCGAATGTCGTTTGCGCCAGTCGCCATCCGCCTTCAGCACGAGTCCAATCAGCGCCACCCAGTGTTCGAGATGCTCGGCGACAGCTTCCGGCGGTGCATAGTTTCCAACACAACTTGCAATCGGTGACGGCTTGTCCTTGTACCCAGGCTCATTCCCAAGCCGCGTCGCGAGCGAGGTCAACTCTTCCAGAACTCCTGCGGGTATGGCCTTCAGCGCACGCGCTAGTCCCGCACAAACGATGCTCTCGAGCGAGCGTTCCAGCCTCATGCGCACATCACGATCGAGCTCAGTTTCATCCAACGTCCCAGGCGCAAGTGGCACCAATTCGCCCCACTGCTCACGGGTTTGCAGCATCCCCGCAAGCAACTTCTCGCAGTCTTCCAGACTGCCATCGCGATGCAACAGCACGGTTCGCAGAGCCCCATGCAGTGCAGCGTCCTTGCCCCCAAGTTGCATCAGCGTCCGTCTTGCCGCCAGCCGATATAGCGGCCCCGAGTCTTCAACCGGCTGTCTGGGCCCACCCGCTCCGGAGAGCAGCGGCAGAGAGTTGGCAATCTCCGCACAAACCGAATCGATCGACCGAATGTTCAGCCGGGACGGCCTCTCCAGCAATCCCCAACCAAGCTTCACGCTCCGCCCAAGTGCAGCTTCGGCAAGCGCACGCGTCTCGTGATCGAAGCTCTGGGCGCCCTCCTGTAGTGGATCTCCATCCGCCGCCTGCAACTGCTCCAGCACGCGCTCACGCAACTCCGCCGTCGCCTTGTTGGTGAACGTAATCGCGAGCACCTCTTCAGGCTGCTCAACCGTATCTTCACCCAGCAACTTCAGATAGCGCTGCACCAGCAACCCCGTCTTGCCCGATCCGGCAGGCGCCTCCACAATGCACGATGACCGCGTATCGAGAGCCTCAGCACGGGCCTCGGCGTCCGCTGCAAGAGTAGGGAAGCGAAGCACATCAGCCATCGACATCCTCCATTTCTCTTCCAACGTCTTCCGCTGCAGACTGCAACGACTCAGGATCAATGCGGCACAGCAACCGCTGAGCGCAGTGTGCGCAGTTCTGCTCATAGCTCTTCGGCCGAACATCTGCCTTGCCCGCAGCAAAATCCTCTGCCAGTCGCGTCAGTACCTCGCGCCATTGCTCCACCAGCGAGGTCATATCCATCACGTTGGTTCGCGCTGTCGGCAGGATTCCTTCTTCCGCCTGGTAGCCCATCCACTTCATCCCGCTCCCTGCGCGCACCTTCGCAAACGCCAAGCCCTTCAACTCATCTGCTTCGGTGAGCAGCGCATACAGCGGAAGTTGCGGGTCATCAGGCCGCGGCCCGGCCCACTGCTTCGGATCGGCGGCATAGCCCGTCTTGTAATCCACAAAGAAGACGCCTTCACCAACTGCATCGATGCGGTCTACACGCACGTTGAGCGTGAGCGGACCAACGGTCACGAGTTCTTTACGCTCCACATCGGCAACAGTGAATGGTCCGCGCCGCAGTTCGTGATCCAGCCACTGTTGCAGCACCGAGTGCAACCGCTGCTTCAGCAGCGCGAGATAAGCGCTGTCCCAGCTATCGCGCACGTGCAGCCTCCGAGACAGTGCGGCATCGATCGCCCTCGTCAGGATTCTGTCCCGGTCGACCCGTCCCATCAACCGAAGAGCCTCCTGCGTCTTCACTTCCTTCCAGAAATATTGCAGGGCTCGGTGCAGCATGCTCCCGCTCTCACCCGCATCCAGTCCCATGTCGGTTCTCTTCGGCTCTGTCGCCCGCAGCCGTAGCTCCGCAAAGGCCAGAAACCCGCATGCTGCCTGGAGTTTCAGCACAGAAGCTCCTCCTGCTACCTCGTGCGACGGCAGAGTTGGAAGCTCGCCATCGTCAACCTCCCTATCAAATGAGATCACCTCATCCGGCTTCCTGTCTGGGATAAGTTCCGCTGCATCAAGGCGCTCAATTCCCATCGCGCTCAGCAGTGGCGAGGGTCGCAGCTTTCCTGCATCATCCTCCGCAGCATAGGTAAACAACACGCTCCCTGAACGCCTCAACAAGTCCTCCGTAAACGCACGGCTCCTCGCGGCGGTAAGAGCAGGATCTGTCCCGGGCATCTTCAGGATTCGCTGCAGCGTCCACGACAGCAGCGGGTTTACTCGCTCGCTTGCAGGCCAGTTCGCGTCGGTTGCGCGCAGGAGCACTACCGCATCGAAGACTGATCCCTCGGCCTCTGACACGCTCATCACTTGTACTGGAGCACCCGTCGATGGCGTCGCGAAGACAGTCGTCTGCGCCTGTAACTCAAGCGCATCCATCGCGCTCGCGAAGGTCATGCGCCGCCCGCTGAAATCCAGCGTCGACACCATATCCAGTGTGCTCTCCCAGGCCCTCGTTGCTTCAAACTCTGCCGCAGTTCGTGCGCGGTTCCCAGGCCAGTTCGCCGCCTGCATCAGCCCTCGCACGAACTCCATCCACTCCGCCAGGCTGCGCTGCCGGCTTGGATCTCCTGCTCGCTGTAAAAATTCGTGCAGCTCTCGCACCCATGCCAGCAGAGTCCGTTCCTCGGAGTCTTCCGTCCGAACCTCAACCTCAACCAACTTCAGCAGTGCGACGATCTCGATCTCTGCCCGCAACAGCAGCGTGCGCCGCAACTGGTTTGCATCGAAGCGCGCGCTTGCATTCACATCGTCGCGATCCCCTCCGTTGCGCCCCACATACGGCGATAGCAGCAGCGAACTCACGCGCTCCAACGCCAGCGGCCCCTGCGCCCATCGCGCCAACGTCAGCGCATCGGAGATCATCGCCAGCGACGCCAGTGGAACTCCGCCCGAAAACTCCCACGGCGTTGCTGAAAGGTCGGCGTCAATCGACTGCAACTCCGGCGCAAGCGTCTCACGCAGTACAGCTTCCAACTCCGCACGTTCCTCGGCAACATTCGGCACCAGCACTGCCACCCGAGCACCACGTTCCACCGCGCGCGGCTCTTCCAGAAAGTTTCGTATCCACCGCGCAGCAAGCGTCAGTTCCTCTTGCTCATTCGCGGCGACGATCGATGCCCGCAGTCGCACATCGTCCCCCGAAGCCTCAAGGCTCCGCCGCTGCACGTCGGTCCCGCGTTCGCGCAACCCTGCCAGCAGCGCCTCCTGCGACGGCTCCATTGTGCCAAAGCCCACCAGTTCCAATGCTGTGGGCGCAGCAAGCGATTCAGTCCGCACATGCTCCAACAGCGCCGCATTCAACAGCGCCGCCGACAGATAACCCCGCGTAGCGCATTGCTTCGAGAAGGTCTCGGCCCACCCGGCAAAGACGCGGCTGTCGTGCGACACCGCAAAGCCCTGCAGCCGATGCGTGGCATCATAGCCCGCAGCGAGGCTCCATGCAGACTGCGCCAACTCAGCCAATGAATCCGCCGAGCCAATCGAGAGGTTCGTCGCATCGTCGGCGATAATCTCTCGCCACACACTGTGCTCCTGTGCTGCGTTCAGAAGCAGGCGAGTCTCCGCGCCCGCAACGATCAACTCGCTCCACAGGGAGTTCGTCCACTGCGACCAACTGAGCGCTCGCGGCGGCTCCCACGCCGCGCGTCCGCCCAATCGCTGCCGAGCGTCGAAGGCCGATCGCAACTCGCGCGCAGCACGCGCATTTGGCAGCACCAGCAGGGCGCCGCCATCCAGCGCATCGAGAAGCTCGAACAGAGTTGCAGAAGACATCGTCTACCGTTATACCCAATCTTCTGCGAAACTTCGCTGTCGTCCGCTTTTACACCGCAAGCGTCTCAGGCTCGGCCCGCTTGGTCATTACGCTCAGCCCCAGCAACGCAAGTGCCAGCGCCATCGGAACCGCCATCGCAATCCGCAGCGATCCACTCTCTGTCGAGACAAATCCCATCATCCACGGAAACAGCGCCGCACCCAGTCCCGACACCGCCAGCACGAATCCAGCTTCACGCGCCGTCGGTCGTTGCTTCATCAGCAGCGCAAACGTTGTCGGAAAGAACGGCGCCAGGCTCAGCCCCAGCAGCACACAGTAGAGCGAAAGCAGCGGCCCGTGGCGCGTCGTCACCAACGCCGCGATCAGCACCGCCGAGAGCCCCAGTCCTATCCGCTGCATGGTCGCCTCGCGCATCACGCGCAAAGCCGCCGACGACAGCGCCCGCCCCGCCGTCAGTGCTGACCACAACAACACAATCGCAGACTGCCCACCCATCAGCCGCACGTCAGAAAATCGCAGTGTGTATGTCGTCAGCCAGCCCGTCATGCAGGTCTCCAGCCCGCCATACAGGAACAGCAGAATCGTAAAGCGGATCAACGTGTGCGTAGGCAGACGTGCAGCATCAGCAGGAGCGATCTCGCTTGCAGCCGAAGCGCGCCGCGAAGGGCTCAACAACCCTCCCGCACCCGTCACCAGGAAGAGCCCCGCAAACATCAGTAGTGGTCCACGCAAGTGAAACCGTGGCAGCACCGCCGCTGCGATCACCCCGCACGCGACCGCGCCCAGGCTCCAGAAAAAATTCACTGAAGCCAGTGCCGAACCCGTATGCTCCCGATACCGCCGCCCCACCACAATGTTGGTGGACGCAATAATCTGTCCCAGCCCAAATCCGCTTACAAATAAACACGCAGCGCCGCTCAGCAGTCCGCCGCTCAGCGCAAACGCCCCAAATCCCGCGCAGGCAAACGCCATTCCGCCGAGCACGCCAAGCCGCAGCCGTCGCGGCACCGACACGCCGCCCAGAAACGATCCGACAAACTTGGCCGCCAGCAGCAGCCCGCCCTGCTGGTCCGTCAGCCGCCAATCATGCAGCAGCGTCGGCATGATCGGCCCCAGCATCACCGTCCCCAGTCCAGCCAGCAGAAAGCCCGCCGCGAGCCACGCGATCGATGGTCCTGCAACGCTGTCATGGTGCTTTGAAGCTGGTGTTGCAGGCTGCGGCATACTGTCTTCGCTCCGTTCGAAGCCGATGCTACCACGCGCCAGCACTTCGCCGCGGACTCGCATCGGACGAAGGCCAACGACCCCCGCGCAAGTATCATGAAGTAGGGATTGCAAGTGGTCCTCAAGGAGACTTTCATCATGCGCTTCCGTTCGTCGCACGTGCTGTTGCTGTTGGCTGCGGCCGCGATTGCCTTTGGGGTGAGTGGCTGCCACGGCACGCCGAACGCGTCCGTCGCAAAGATCGCGCCGCAGCAATATCCTGTGCGTGGCATCGTGGTCAGCACTGATCCCGCAAACGGTGAGGTCCTGTTAAAGCACGATGCCATCCCCGGTCTCATGCCCGCGATGACCATGCCCTATCACCTTGAAGATCCCTCCACGCTCTCCGAACTCCATCCCGGCGACCTGATCACCGCCACACTCCTCGCCGACCACGATGCCGCTGGTCCCATCAATCTTCGCCTCCGGGAAATCGTCATCATCGCACAGGCGCGCCCCGACTATAAGCCCACCGCGAACTACCACGTGCCGGCCAAGGGTGACGACGTCCCAAATTTCACTCTCCTCAATCAGTCCAATCGGACCATCGATCTCAAGCAGTTTCGTGGCAAGGTCGTCGTCATGACCTTCATCTACACCCGCTGTCCGCTCGCGGATTACTGCCCGCGCATGAGCCACAACTTCGCCCAGATCGACAAGACCCTGCAGTCCGACCCCGCGCTCTACAAGCAGACTCATCTCCTCACCGTCAGCTTCGATCCCACCTACGACACGCCCAAAGTTCTGCGCAGCTACGGCTCGGCCTACACCGGCAACTATGTGAAGGAGACCTTCCAGCACTGGGAGTTTGCCGCACCCTCCCTCGCCGAACTGCCGAAGATGCAGCAGTTCTTCGACGTCGGCGTCACGCCCGGACAGAATGGAACGCTGCAGCACTCGCTCTCGACCGTGGTCATTGGCAAGGACGGCAAGATCGTCGCCTTCTACCCCACCAACGACTGGACGCCTGCAGAGGTTCTGGCAGAGATTCACAGCGCAACGTCCTGAACCCTCCCGCGGCCTGCGAGAATTCCATCGCCGCCGCATCGATTCCAGTTTCGCCGCATCAAATATCAGCCCCACAGCATCGTATCTAGGCACGATCGTGCAGATTTCAGTTGCAACCGGTCATCTTCTCCCTGAAAGGAAACTCATGTCACGGCTCACCCTCTACTTCGGCGCAATCCTCACGGGCATCGGGATTTATTTCTTCATTGACACCGGTTCGACCCATCCGACCTCTCTTATCCCGGTCTGGTTCGGCCTGTCGCTCGCACTCCTGGGACTGCTGGCGAACTCCAGCGACGCCTCCAAGCGCAAGCTCTACATGCATATCGCCGTCACCGTCGGACTACTGGGCTTCCTGTTCCCCGGCTTCATGTCGTTGAAGGCCCTCGTCAAGTCCCACTCCGACCAACTCCCGCTCGCTCATCCATCCGCGACCCACGAGCAATTGCTGATGGCACTTCTCTGTTTCATCTTCGTTTTGCTCTGCGTGCGCAGCTTCATCGCCGCTCGGCGTGCGGGCATCGTCTAATTTTTGCCAGAGTAACCTAAGGCCTCCATGGCACACTACGGAACATCCAATATGGGCGGCACACCACGGATGCGCTCGGCAGACGCGCCCATGCGCGGAGCCGGTCGCGCCGCCGCGGCCGATCTCACCAACAAGCGCCCCAAGCCGAAGTTCAAAGAAATCTGGCCCGAGATCTGGGCGCTCATCAAGCCGCGCCGCGCCCTCCTCGCCGGCTGCTTCCTTCTCATGATCATCAACCGCACCTGCGCCCTGGTGCTGCCGGCCTCCTTCCGCCCGCTCATCGACCAGGTCTTCACCAAACATCGCACCTCACTGCTCCCGTGGATCGTCGGCGCCGTACTCATCGCCACGCTCATTCAGGGCCTCACGTCCTACACTCTCACCCAGTTGCTCTCCAAGGCCGGCCAGCGTCTCATCGCCGACCTCCGCATGCAGGTCCAGCAGCACGTCGGCAAGCTCTCCGTCTCCTTTTACGACGAGAACCGCACCGGCACTCTCGTCGCCCGCATCATGAACGACGTCGAAGGTGTCCGCAACCTTATCGGCACCGGCATCGTCGACTTCGTTGGTGGTGTTCTCACCGCCATCCTTGCCTTCACCTACCTCATGTACGTCTCCGTCAGCATGACGCTGCTTGCCTTCGTCATCATGACCGCCTTCGCACTCGTCCTCCAGCGTGCCTTCAAAACCATCCGACCCATCTTCCGCGAGCGCGCAAAAATCAATGCCGAAATCACCGGCCGCCTCACCGAATCCCTCGGAGGCGTCCGCGTCGTCAAGGGCTATCACGCCGAAGACAGCGAAGCCACGGTCTTCGCGAGAGGCGTAGACCGCCTCCTCAAGAACGTGATCAGCTCGCTCACCGCGCAGTCCCTCATGACGCTTTCCTCCACCGTCATCCTGGGCATCGTCGGTGCCGTCGTCATGTTCATGGGCGCGCATCTCAACGCTATTGGCAAGCTCACTGCCGGCAGTTACTTCTCCTACGTCATGTTCCTGGCCTTTATGACCGCGCCAATCGTGCAACTGGTCGCCATCGGCACGCAGCTCACTGAGGCCCTCGCCGGCCTCGACCGCACTCGCGAGATCATGGGAGAGCGCGAAGAGGACGCCGACCCCGCTCGCTCCATCGAGCTCGGCCCGCTCGCCGGCGACGTCCGCTTCGTCGATGTCGGTTTCTCGTATGTCCCCGACAAGCCCGTCTTGCACAACATCAGCTTCGACTCCCGCCCCGGCACCGTCACCGCGCTGGTGGGCTCCAGCGGCTCCGGCAAATCCACCATCATCTCGCTCATCTGCGGCTTCCACACGGCGCAGTCTGGCGCAGTCCTCATCGACGACCACGACCTCGCTGCGGCCAGGCTCTCCAGCTACCGCCAGCAACTCGGCGTCGTGCTGCAAGAGACCTTCCTCTTCGACGGCACCATCCGCGAAAACGTAAAGTTCTCCCGCCCGTCGGCCACCGAAGAAGACTTCCTCAAAGCCTGCGTCATCGCCCGCGTCGACGAGTTCGCAGAGCGCTTTCCCGAGGCCTACGACACCATCGTCGGCGAACGCGGCGTCAAGCTCTCCGGCGGTCAGCGCCAGCGCCTCTCCATCGCCCGCGCCATCCTCGCCGACCCTCGCATCCTCATCCTCGACGAAGCCACCAGCTCCCTCGACTCCGAATCCGAAGCCCTCATCCAGGCCGGCCTCAACTTCCTCATGCAGGGCCGCACCACCTTCGTCATCGCCCACCGGCTCTCCACCATCCGCCGCGCCGACCAGATCCTCGTCGTCGAGCAGGGCCACATCGTTGAGCGCGGAACTCACCAGACCCTCTACAACCTCAACGGCCGCTACCGCGATCTCTACGACCGCCAGCACGGCCTCGAAGCCAACCTATTCCTCGCCCCGGGCGAAGGCGACATCATCCCAGACGCGGTCTAGCCCGCTCCCTCGACCCCCAACTCCCGCAGCACAAACGCATCATCGAACGCGATCTCCTTCAGATAGTCATATCGCCCGCTGGCCCCGCCATGCCCGGCATCCATGTTCACATGCAGCAGCAGCGGAGCATCGCCGGTCTTCAGTGTGCGTAGCTTGGCCACATATTTCGCCGGTTCCCAATACATTACCTGCGAATCATTCAAACTCGTCTTCACCAGCATCGCCGGATACGCACCCGCCCGCAGATTCTCATATGGCGAGTAGCTCAGCATGTACTCGAACGCCGCCTGCTCATTGGGATTTCCCCACTCCTCATACTCCGCAACCGTCAGCGGTAAACTCGCATCGAGCATCGTGTTCATCACATCCACAAACGGCACATGGCTTAACACCACGCGAAATAACTCCGGCCGCAAATTCACCACCGCACCCATCAGCAGGCCGCCCGCGCTTCCTCCCTCGATGGCCACGCGCGTCGGGTCGCCGTATCCTTCGCGCAGCAGAAACTCCACAGCTTCGTTGAAGTCGGTAAACGTATTGCGTTTCTGCATCATCTTTCCGCCATCATGCCACGGGTCGCCCAGCTCTCCGCCGCCGCGAATATGCGCATAGGCCATCACCACGCCGCGATCCAGCATCGCCAGCCGAGATGCTCCGAACCCCAGCGGCAGCGCATACCCATACGATCCATACCCATACACATACAGCGGCGAGCGCCCATCCTTATTGAACTTGTCTCGCCGATACACCAGCGACACCGGCACCTGCGTACCATCCTTCGCAGCGAACCACAGCCTCTCCGACGCATACCGTGCCGCATCGAACCCACCCGGAACCTCCTGCTGCTTCAGCAGCCTCGATTCCCGCCTCGCCACGTCATACTCAAACACCGACGCCGGCCGCACCAGCGACTGGTACGCATACCAATACGTCCCCGCAGCAAAATCCCGATTCACATCCCCGCCCGCCTCATACGCCGGGTCAGGGAAGCGTATGGCATTTGAATCTCCTGGCTGCCCATCGTCCTTCAGTGCAAACACCCGCAGCACCGGCAGTCCGCGCTCGCGGTAGGCTGCAACAAAAAATTTCTGGAACAGATCCACGCCTTCAAGTGGCGCATCTTTCTGCTCGGCAAGAATCTCCTCCCAGTGCTCTCGTCCGGGCTCAGCCACCGGAGCGCGCATCAGTCGAAACTGCTCCGCCTTATAGTTCGTGTGGATATAAAAAAATCCCTCTCGATGATCGACGTCATACTCCTCATCGTCGACACGTTCCGCCAACAGACGGAACGCCCCCGCAGGCTCAGCCGCATTCATCACCCACGTCTCGCTGGTCGTATGGCTCCCCACCTCCAGCAGCAAATACTTCCGGTCGCGTGTCCGCCCCACGCCCACATTGAACCGCTCATCTTCTTCGTGAAACACCTCAATCGGCACCGTCCCCATCGCATGTCGAAACACGCGGTCCTGCCGCTTGGTCTGCTCATCCTCGGTGGAGTAAAACAGCGTCGCTGAATCCGGTGCCCACACAATCGACCCCACGCGCTCCGCGCTATCCGGCAGCATCGCGCCCGTCTCCAGGTTCTTCACCGCGAGCGTGTACTGCCGGAAGCCCGTGTTGTCGGTCGTATACGCCAGCAGTTTTCCATCCGGACTCACGCTCAGCGTCCCCACCTGCATGAACGCCTGGCCCTCGGCCAGCAGATTCACATCGAGGATCACCTCTTCCGCATCGGCCTTGCCCACCGGTCGGCGGCAGAAGCGCGCATACTGCCGACCCTTCTCCGTGCGCGTCAGATACTCCCACGCGCCATCCTTATACGGCACCGACACATCGTCTTCCTTGATGTGCGACAAGATCTCGTCATACAACGTCTTCTGCAGCGCCTCGGTCCCGCTCATCGCAGCGGCCGTATAGGCGTTCTCCGCCTCCAGATAGGCGGTCACCCGCGGCGCACCCTTCTCGCGCATCCACGCATAATCATCCTGCAGGGTGGTTCCGTGGATCGGCAACATCTTTGGTTCGCGTTCAGCAATCGGCGGTGCAATCTTCAGGATCGTCATGATCTCTCCAAAAACAGAATACAGAGGGAACCAATCTCTCCGTCCAGCGTAAGATCAAAGTGTGAACCTGATTCGTCGTGCGCTCTCGCTGCTGCTGCTGTTCGCGTTCGCGACCCACGCGCCCGCCGAGTCGCCCGACAAACTCCCGAAGCCCCCCAGCTACGTCAGCGACTTTGCCAACGTCATCGACCCCGCCTCCAAAGAAAATATCGAAGACCTCGCGTGGCAGGTGTACTCCCGAGCCCACGCCACCATCGAGGTCGTTACCATCAAATCTCTCGACGGACAGGACATCGACTCCTTCACCACAGCGCTCGAAGATAACTGGAAGGTTGGCCCCAAGTCCTCCGACAAGGGCATCCTCATGGTCTTCGCCATTCAGGATCACAAGGATCGCATCGAGGTCGGCTACGGCCTTGAGGGCATCCTCCCCGACGCCAAGGTCGGCGACATTCGCCGCAGCATGAATGCTCAACTCGAACAGGGACAGTATGGCCCGGCCATCCAGTCCGGCGTCCAGCAGGTCGCCGCCGTCATCGCCGCCGACGCCAACGTTCCCCTCACCGCGCCCCAGCAGTCCGCGCCCATCTACAACTACCAACCCCGGCAACACCACACCAACTGGTTCGGCCTCATCTTCTTCATCATCTTCATCCTGCTCATGTTCCGCGGCGGCGGAGGAGGCGGAGGCTGGCTCTGGTTCCTGCTCGGCAGCATGATGGGTGGCGGATTTGGCGGGCGCGGCGGCGGATTTGGCGGCGGTGGCGGTGGATTCGACGGTGGCGGCGGAGATGGTGGCGGTGGCGGCGGAGACTTCGGCGGAGGATTCGGTGGCAGCTCCGGCGGTGGCGGCGCCAGCGGCGACTGGTAATGATTTAATCTCAACAGGCATCGAGGCTAGCACCAGATGAACACGATAGACGCGAAAGGGAATACATCGATGAAGGCTCTTTGGGTAGTGCTCGGAGTATTAGGCTTGCTGCTGGTGGTCGTGCTCCTGGGCTTCGGCAGCTATGTTTCTGCCAAAAATCAGATGGTCCAGCTCAACGAGGATGTCGACCAGACCTACTCGCAGGTGGACATCGTGCAGCAGCGCCGCCTGGACCTCATCCCCAACCTCGTAGCCAGCGTCAAGGGCTACATGGGCGAAGAGGAAACGGTTCTCACCAACATCGCGAACGCCCGAGCCGGCGTGCTTGCCGCCTCTTCCAGTCGCGCCAGCAGCATCCAGGCCAACACCCATCTCGATGCCGCGCTCATTCCGCTCTACCGCCTGCAGGAGCAGTATCCCGACCTCAAGGGCAACGAGCAGTTCATGCGTCTCGAAGACGAGTTGTCCGGCACCGAGAACCGCATCGCAGTCGAGCGCATGCGCTATAACAAAGCTCTCGAGGCCTACAACGTCTACATCCGTCAGTTTCCCAACAGCATCTGGGCGAACATGGCCGGCTTCCACTATCGCGACGAGTACTTCAAGGGCAATCCCGCCAACAGCGTCGCACCCACCGTAGACTTCGGCAAATAATCCGAGCACGAGCAACGGCCGATCCCCCACAATCGGCCGTTGCGACAAACTCAGTTCTTCCGGTAGCTCATCCGCGCGCCTCGCAGTCATCCTTCGTCCTGGCATCCTGGGCTGTAGCTGCCGCCACCTGCGGCACCAGCGCCTTCACCAGCGAAGTAAACTGCGCCTCCACCCGCCGTCCCATCTCCATCACCTCGGCATGATTGATCGCCTGATCCATCACGCCCGCAGCCATATTGGTCACCAGCGAAATCCCCAGCACCTCAATCCCCATATGCCGTGCCACGATCACCTCATGCACCGTGCTCATGCCCACCAGGTCGGCACCCAGCACGCGAAACGCGCGTATCTCCGCCGGCGTCTCATAGCTCGGTCCCAGAACCGCCAGGTACACGCCCTCCGGCAGCGGAATCCCCTGCCGCTCGGCCTCCGCATGCGCCAGCTTCCGCAGCTTCGGCGAGTAAGCATCGCTCATATCGAAGAATCTCTGTCCCGCGCCCTTGCGCAGCCCGAACCTTGGCTCATTTCGTCCCAGCGCCGCATTCGTTCCCGTTAAATTAATATGGTCGCTGATGGCCACCAGCGCTCCCTCGCCATAGCTCTTATTAATTCCGCCCGCAGCATTGGTCACCATCACCGCCGTACATCCCAGCAGCCCCAGCACCCGCATCGGGAAGGTCACCTCGTTCATCGAGTAGCCTTCATACGCATGCACGCGTCCCTGCATCACCACCACGTTCACGCCGCCCATCGTCCCCAGCACCAGCCGGCCGCTGTGCCCCTCCACGGTCGACACCGGCCACCCCGGAATCTCCCCATAATCGATCGTCGTCGCTGCTTCCACCTGCGTCGCAAAGTTTCCCAGCCCCGACCCCAGAATGATCGCCAGCCTCGGCTCTGCCCGATGCATCGAGCGAACATATGCCGCGGCAGCAAGCGCGCGCGTGTAATGGTCCGTCATCCTTGCTCCCTCTCTACTTAATCAGCATGCTCACAATACTCGCTGACATCAGATTTGCCATCGTACCCGCCAGCATCGCTCGCACTCCCAACTGGGCCAGGTCATTCCGCCTGTTCGGGACCAGCGCCCCAATGCCGCCAATCTGCATTCCAATCGATCCCACATTCGCAAACCCGCACAGCGCAAACGTTGCAATCGAAAACGTGCGCGGCGTCAGCGCGTCCTTCAGCTTGCCCAACTCATTGAACGCCAGGAACTCATTGATGATCGTCCTTGTCCCCAGCAGATTTCCAATCACCTTGCACTCCCTCCACGGTATCCCGATCAGCCAGGCCACCGGCGCTCCCACCACGCCCAGCACATTGTTCAGCGAGTGAGGGAAGGGAATATGCCCATGCGCCCACACAAAGTTCGAGATCCCCATCATCACCGCGTTCACCAGTCCCACCAGCGCCACGAACGCAATCAGCATGATCGCTACATTGAACGCCAGTTGTCCGCCATCGATGGTTCCGCGCGCAATCGCCCCCACAAAATTCTCATCTTTGTGCTCTTCATTTGGCGGCATCTTCACCGTGCCTGCCGTAGCCGGAACCTCGGTCTCCGGCACCAGCATCTTCGCCACCAGAATCGTTCCCGGTGCGGTCATAATCACGGCCGACAGCAGATCCTTCGCATTGATCCCGAACAAAATATAAGCGGCCATAATTCCACCCGACACATGCGCCATCCCCGACGTCATGATCGTCATCAGCTCGCTCCGCGTTGCCCCGGATAGAAATGGCCGGATCGTCAGCGGAGCCTCCGTCTGTCCCATAAAGATTGACGCCGCCACATTCGTCGACTCCGCGCCCGATGTCCCCATCGTCCACTGCATCACCCACGCAACGGCTCGAATAATCTGCTGCATCAGCCCAATGTGGTACAGAATCGCGAAGAACGCACTCACAAAGATGATCGTCGGCAGCACCGCAAACGCAAACACACTCAGCGGGTTACTCGGGATGCCCAGGTACCCGAACACCAGCCCGGACCCGTCGGCCGCATGCCCCAGCAGCCCTGTAATCACTGCCGAAGTCGAACTGAGAATCGTCTGCCCGTAGTTCCACTTGATCACCCCAAAAGCGAACACGATCTGTAGCCCCAGACCCCACGCCACCGTCTTCCACCGGATCGCCCGCCGGTTGGTGGAGAACCCATAGGCCACGCCAATGAAGACAAATAGTCCGAGCAGTCCAGTAAATCGTCCCAAAGGCGAGCTCCGGTAGTACAGGCTGAAAACATACACCATGTGAAAGGCGCGTATCGGCAGTGTAACGATTCATGCCACGCGGAGCCAGCGCCTGCTGCGAAACCGATGCGTCTCCACCCCGCATCACTGACCACCCACCGCGCATGGTATACTATCTTTGGTCGTCGAATACGATTGGTCTTCTTGCTAGTTGCAGCTGTACAGCTTACTCGCAAATAAACCAACATTGCGTTCAGCGGTACATTGCTTCAAGAGGAACAAGAATAATGGAACAGGGAACAGTGAAATGGTTTAACGATGCCAAGGGCTTCGGATTTGTCAGCCGTGAGAATGGCGACGACGTGTTCGTGCATCACTCCGCCATCCAGAGCAACGGCTTCCGTTCGCTTCAGGAAGGTCAGCGCGTTCAGTTCAACGTGGTCAAGGGACCCAAGGGCTGGCAGGCTGAGAACGTTCAGGCTCTGTAAGAGATCTTCAGCAGGGTGAAGGGGCGGTTCGCAATGAACCGCCCCTTTCGCTTTTTGCGTGCATCGCCATTCGCACACGCAGCTCCCCGCGTGGATGCATAGCTCCCCCGCCAATCGTAACGAACACCCTCAATACTCCTGCCCTGCACCGGATCGCATCTCCGGCCGGCAGCTACCCTTGCAGTCCCAACGGACTCTGGAGCTTCCATGTCCACTTCCCCCAACGTCGAAAGCAAGTACCAACTCAAGAGCATTCACGCTGAGATCGACCTCTATGACCGTCGCCTCGCGCATCTGCTCAAGTACGACGTCTTTGAGACCGAGGCTGCGCGCGCCGCAGCCACCCGCAAGCTCACCCTCAAGCGCGACCCCCTCGCCGAGACCGCCAGGCGCCTCGTCGCTGAAGGCGTCGAGTACAAGGAGAGTGAACTCCCCCGCTCCTTCCGCCCCGAGGGCGTTCCCGCTCCCGTCGAAGCCAAACAGCCAGAGCCCGAATCCGCTCCCGCCGCCCTCCATAACGCGGCTGAGAACCGTTCCACTCGCCGCCAGGGCTCGCCCTTCGCCGGCACATCCCTTGACTGGGAAAAGTCCGTCCAGCACTACATGCAGAACAAGGCCGCAAAAGCCTAGCTCCGCTTCAGGCTCCAAACGGTCTCCTCGCGTCCTGCTCTTTCGCCCGAGCCGAACCGTTCCATCATCCGCGCCATAGAGATGCACGAAGTGTAGCCGCGCAAGCCGCTCTATCTCGCTGGGAGTTGGGTACTCTCTCCGCGCACCACCTCGCGCACCAGCGGCAGCCGCTCCGGCCTCACGTCTCCGATCCGCACCGTAGCTTCCATCATCCGGTACGGCTCCGCTAGCCGCGCCTCGTCCTCGCTGAACAGCGTAAACAGCGGCTGCCCCGCCTCCACCCAATCCCCGATCTTCGCGTGCGACTCAATCCCCGCATGCGCACTCACCGGATCCCCCGGCCGCTCCCTCCCCGCGCCCAGCCGCTGCACGGCCCATCCCACTTCCTTGCAGTCCATCCCCGCCAGAAACCCCGCCCGCGAAGCGCGCAGCACCCGCGTTGCCGTCGGCCGATGAAATGCCGCAGGATCCTCAAACACGCTCGTATCCCCGCCCTGCGCGGCAACGATCTTCAGCCAGGCCGCATACGCCTCCCCCGACCGCAGGACCTCATCGGCAACCTTTGCTCCCTCCTCCGGAGACCCCGCCCGTCCCGCCAAATATAGCCCCCACCCGCTCAGCGTATTCGACAGCTCAATCAAATCCGCCGACATCGGATGCCGCACGCCCTTCATAATCTCCACACACTCCCACACCTCCACCCAGTTCCCCGAGAACCGTCCCAGCGGCTCATCCATCGCCGTCAGCAGCGCAACGGTCTTGGTCCCCGCAGCCTCGCCGGTAGACACCATCAGCTCCGCCAGGTACCGCGACCGCTCCAGCGTCGGCATAAACGCCCCCGACCCCACCTTCACATCCAGCACCAGCCCCCTCAGGTCCTCGGCCAGCTTCTTGCTCATGATGCTCGCGCAGATCAGCACTGGAGACTCCACCGTCCCCGTATGGTCCCGCATGCCGTACAAAATCCGATCCGCCGGCACCAGCCGTGGCGTCTGCCCCACCAGGGCCGCATGGCACTCCCGCAGAACCTCGCCCATCCGCACCATGGACAGCTGCGAATCGAATCCAGGAATCGTCTCCAGCTTATCCAAAGTTCCGCCCGTATGGCCCAGCGACCGTCCGGAGATCATCGGCACCGACACACTCGTCCCGCCGTCCATCCCCACCGCGGCCCACACCGGCGCAATCAGCAGCGAGCTCTTATCCCCCACCCCGCCAGTCGAGTGCTTATCCACCGTAAACGCCTTCGCCCCCGAAGCCGCCAGCACCGCTGCATCGAACGTCTCTCCAGAAAACCGCATCGCGCGGGTCAAATCCCCCAACTCCCGCAGCGTCAGCCCGCGTTGAAACACGGCCATCAGAAACGCCCCAATCTGCGCATCTGAAATGTCTTCGCTGCCGCCTCCAATCGCCTCGACGCCGGGCCCATCGCCCGCTGCGGTCCTCAGCTTGAGTTCCCCATTGCGCACCACCGCCTGCACCACAAACTCTATCTCCGCAGTCGACAGCTCCCCGCCATCCCGCTTCTTCAGCAAAATATCAATCGCGTGCATTCCGAACCACTCCTGAATCCCGGCTTCCTGATCCTTGCCCTATGTACTTCCCCCGGAACGCATGCGGCAGCAACGCTCCCAGCGTTGTCTCCTCCAGCGCCCCGCCCTCACCCGGATACAGCACCGCCACCGCATCATCGCCAAACTCCGCCAGCGTCTGCCGGCAGGCTCCGCACGGCATACTCGCAGCCTCATTCAGATTCGCCACAGCCACCGCGCGCAGCCGGATCCCCGGTCCCAACTCCGCGACAGCCCGAGCAATCGCTCCCTGCTCTGCGCAACTCGTCAGCCGGTAACTACAGTTCTCCACATTGCACCCGGTCACGACCGCCCCGTCCGTCAGCAGCAGCGCCGCCCCCACGCGAAACCCGCTATAGGGCGCATAGGCGTGCTCCGCAGCCACTCTCGCCAGCGCTCTCAGCCGCTCGCGTTCTTCCACACTTAATTCGATCTGCTTCTGTATGTGTATGCTCATCGTAAGTTGTTTAGGGTAGACGTTCGTCCCTGCGATCGCAAGCCAGCCGCACCACTGGAGTCTCCATGTCCCGCCCCCTTTCCCTCACTGTACTGCTCCTCGCCGCCTCCGCCCTGGCCGCTGGCCAGTCCCCGGTGAAACGTCCCACCCCTCCAGTCCGCGACCCCCACACCCCCGGCTATGTCGCCGCCACCGAGCTCCCCGACGGGGAGGTGCCCCCCATCTCGCGCGAAGCCCCTCCCGACGCGCACGTCATCCGCAACTTCATCCTCGGCCCCACCCACCCCCCCGCGCCCGAGTCCACCCACCACCCCGGCGTCCCCCACGGCACCCTCACCGACATCACCATGCACTCCGCCGACAGCAAGTATTACCCCGGCATCGCCCGCACCCCCGGCACCTTCGGCACCCCCGACCCCGCCCATCCCGCACGGCTCATCGTCACCACCAGCCACCCCGCCCCCTACACCCGCCACGTCACCGTCTACGTCCCCGCACAGTACGTCCCCGGCACCGTCGCCCCCTTCATCGTAGGCGGCGACGGCCCTGACCATCTCCTCTTCACCGTCCTCGACAACCTCATCGCCGAGCACAAACTTCCCCCCATGATCGCCATCTCCATCGGCAACGGCGGAGGCGACGCGCAAGGCTCCGAGCGTGGCCTTGAGTACGACACCCTCTCTCCCCGCTACGCCGAGTTCGTCGAGCACGAAGTCCTCCCCCTCGTCGAAGCCCGGGCCCACGTCAAGCTGAGCCACGACCCCGACGCCCGCGCCACCATGGGGGGCAGCTCCGGCGGCTCCTGCGCCCTCATCATGGCCTGGTATCACCCTGACCTCTACCACCGCGTCCTCACCTACTCCGGCACCTTCGTCAACCAGCAGTGGCCCTGGAACCCCCAAACCCCGCAAGGCGCCTGGGGCTTCCACACCACGCTCATCCCCCACTCTCCACGCAAGCCCCTCCGCCTCTGGCTCGAAGTGGGCGACCGCGACCTCTACAACCCCAATATCATGCGGGATGGAATGCACGACTGGGTCGTCGCCAACGAGCACATGGCCCGCGTCCTGGCCGCCAGGCACTACTCTTACCAGTTCGTGTTCGCGGAGAACGCCGGCCATGTTGACCGCGCCGTCCGTGCCCAGACCCTTCCCGAAGCCCTCGAATTCCTCTGGCGCGACTACCCCAACCCCATCTACTAGCCACCCTCCCAGCCTCCCGCGGAATTGCCATACTTCGCCGCCCCTGGGTCCCCGGCGAGCGTCCTTGGCCCGCTGGGGTAGTCGGGCGGAGGACCTCCTTCCGCCTTTGCTCTTGCTCTCGCCTTTGCTCTTGCTTTTGCCTTTGCTCTTGCCTCTTTGGTTGTCATTCCGCAGCGCAGCGAAGGAATCTGCTGTTGTCTTTGCTGTTGTCTTTGCTGTTGCTGTTGCTGTTGCCGTTGCCGTTGCTGTTGCCCTTGCCCTTGCCCTTGCTGTTGCTGTTGCTGTTGCTGTTGCCGTTGCCGTTGCCCTTGCCCTTGCCCTTGCCCTTGCTGTTGCCCTTGCCCTTGCCCTTGTCTTTGCCGCTGTCGTTGCTTCTGCTTTTGCCCCTTTGGTTGTCATTCCGCAGCGCAGCGAAGGAATCTGCTTCTCCCCGCGCTCTAGCCTGTCCTTCGGATGAGCAGGGGAGCTTTAGCCCTGGCCCGTCCAACCTCCCAAAAGCCAGTCAACCCCCCAAACCCTCCAAAATCCACTCAACCCACACAAACCAAACGAGATAAAACTTCCAAAAACCTGGCATAGTTGCCCCTCCCAAACGCCTACAATTTAACTAGAGCCATGAATCCTCTCCCGTCGCCGCACCCAGGCCGAAAAACACCACTAACCCCAATGAATAGAATAGGATACCCGCAAGCCATCTGGAATCAGCGTTCTACAGCCACCATCCCCATAACCCCAATGGATGGAATATCTTACCCATAACTAGTTTGGAATCAACGCCCTATAGCCACCACCACCCATAACCCAAATCAATGCAATAGGATACCCGTAACCATCCTGAATAGAGCAGGTTGCAGCCAACGCATCCTCTAACCCACACCAAATCAATAAGATAGCAACCCTATTGGAATGAATAGTTTGCCCGCAACCCCAATCCTTTCAATGTTTTAGAAAAACAGGGGGGGGAGGGGGGGTACCCCGGCGGGCGCATCGCAGTCCAACCGCAAACACTCTACTGTGGAGGCTGGGGTGACGCTGGCGGCTCGTCCTTCGGCTTGTCCTTACCCGTCCCAAAGATCTTCTGCAGCAGGTTCCGATGCTTGGTTGCGTCGGCCGGCTGGGCAGCATCGGGCGCTGGTGCTTGCGCAGGAGCAGGCGTGCTCGGCGCATTGGACTTGCCGGTAAAGAAGCTGAAGATCCGGCTGCCCAGCGACTGAGAGTTCTCCCCCATATGCGAGCAGGTACTTTGCGGCGCCGTTCCAACCAGAAATGCCGCCGAGAACGTATCGCTGGGACAAGAGTCATCGGCGATCAAATTCGTCGCGCGATCGATGCTCAGCACCTCAATGCCATCCGGCGGCGTAAAGGCCTTCATATCCGAGTACTGCGGAAGCCGAATCGCCCGATTCATGAACTCCGCCCATATCGGTGCCGCCGCAACTGCTCCAGCCAGCTTCACGTCGGTGTAATCGTCATTGCCAATCCAGATCACGCAGATCAGGTTTGACGAATACGCTGCAAACCAGGCATCATGCGACGTTCCCGTCTTGCCCGCCGCCGGAGCCGTAAAGCCCAGCTTGCGAACCTCGACGCCGTAACCAAAGTTCATTACTCCTTCCAGCAGCGACTGGGTAAGGAACGCAGCCTTAGGGTCTATAACCTGCTTTGCCTGAGGCGTGAAGTCAGCCACCACATCACCATTGGGACTGCGCACGCTCGACAGCAGCCACGGCGTCAGATGTACCCCTCCATTGGCAAACACCGTGTATGCCCCGGCCATGTCCAGCGGCGTGGCATCGTAGGTGCCCAGCGAGACCGCGGGCGTGCCCCGCGCGGTCGCGATGCCCGACGCCCGTCCAAGCGCGGCGACATTATCAAAGCCCACCATCTGTCCCAGCGCAACGGTTGCGTTGTTCAGCGAATGGGCGAGCGCATAGATCGCGGGTATATCTCCGTGATACTCGTCCAGATAGTTATGAGGGCTGTAGGTCTGGCCGTTGGCGAACATGAAGGTCGTCGGCTCATCGTGCAGGATCGTAAGTGCTGTAAACGGTGCCCCATTGAGTGTCTGCCCGTCGACTGCCTGCTGCTCCGCCGTTGCGTATACGAACGGCTTGAAGATCGATCCGGTGGGACGCATGGAAACCGCATGGTCCAACTGCGAAGTGCCGTAGTTCCGGCCGCCTACAAGCGCCAGCACCTGCCCCGTATGCGGGTTCAACGCCACCAGCGCGACCTGCGGATAGGTGATGTTGGTATCACCCTTCTTGTGCTTCTTCCGCACCATGTCGTCGACATTACGCATCCCGACGTCGACGGCCTCGGCGGCAGCCCGCTGCAACTCCGGGTCGAGCGACGTGTAGATGCGCAACGCCGACCGTGCCGTATCCGAATCACCCAGCCGCTGCACGATCTGATCATGCACCAGATCGACAAAATAGGGAGCCTCGCTGGCATCGGCATTGGGTGGTGCCAACCGAATGGGTTCGGCCTTGGCGCGGTCGGCCTGGTCTTGCGTGATCGCGCCGGTTTCCACCATGGAGTCGAGCACAAGGTTGCGCCGCTCCATGGCCCGGTCAGGATGCTTGTATGGAGCAAAGTAGTTGGGTCGCTGGATCATGCCCGCGAGCAGCGCGCACTCTGCCAGATCGAGTTGCCGCAGGTCCTTGCCAAAGTACGCCTGGGCCGCTTCGCCAAAGCCGTTGATCGCAAACGAGCCTCGCTGCCCGAGGTTGATCTCGTTGGCATACATCTCGAAGATCTGCTGCTTGCTGAAGCGAGCCTCGAGTTGAAACGTAATCACAACTTCGGCAATCTTCCGCGAGTAGGTCTTCTCTGCGGACAGAAAAAAACCGCGTGCCAGTTGCTGCGTCAGCGTAGAGCCACCGCAGTTCATGCGATGCGCCAGGACATCTTCCACGGCACATTTGGCGGTGCGCACATAATTGATACCCGAGTGCTCGAAGAAGCGCCGGTCCTCGATCGCCAGCACCGCCTGCACCATGCTCGTCGGAATCTGATCGTAGGTCACAAGCCGGCGTTTGGTGCGGTTCTTGTCCTCGGAGAGTGCCGTGATGAGTTGTGGCTCCAATTTATAGGCTGCCAGCGCAGCCCCATTCTCCGCCGTGATGCTCTGAACCTGCCCGCCGGTCGTGGTAATCGTGGCCCCATCCATCGCAAGGTAGCTCTGCGGACCTGGTTTGATGAGGATCGAATTCCCGCGAAGCTCATAGCTGCCCAGTTGCTGATCGCCGTTATATCCCGCACGGCGAAGCGCTGCAGCAATGGCGGTGGCTGAAAGCTGCTGCCCTGGCCTGACCTCCTGCGGAGCGGCATAGACCTGTGCAGCCGTCGCAAACAGCGGCCCCTTTGCCAGGCGTTCCTCAACAAGCCCTCTATAACGGAAGTAGTAGTAGCCGAAGACGGATGCGCCGATCATGACAACGACCAGCGCCAGCCACAGACCCGCTTGCGCCAGCTTCCACAATAGGGAATGAGTACTGCCACCGAGTTTTACTTTGACAGGCATAGGGAGCGATTCGTGGAGCCTACTGCTTGGACGCAGCCAGCAGCGATTTCAGGTGCGCCGTGATGGAGTCGGCAGGAATGTCGAAGGTTGTCTGTTTGAGCCGGTCTACCACTTCAAGTTGACCTTCGGCCAGCTTCTTCCCAATGTTGATGCGGTATGGAACACCGATCAGTTCAGCGTCCTTGAACTTTACACCGGCGCGCTCGTCGCGGTCATCGAGAAGTACGTCGATTCCCGCAGCTTCGAGCTCTGCAGCCAGTGTTTCGCCGGCTTCGAGCAGCGCCGATTCACGCACATTGGTGATGGTCACGATGACCTCGAACGGAGCGATGGAGACAGGCAGTGCATACTGCTCGGTTGAGGACTCCGCAGCGAACTTCGCTGCGCTGGATTCGATCGCGGCTGTGAGGATGCGCTCGATGCCAATGCCGTAGCTGCCCATGATCGGCGTAACGGCTTTGCCGTCTTTGTCGAGCACACTCGCGCCCATCGATTCCGAATACTTGTAGCCGAGCTTGAAGATATGCCCGATCTCGACGGCTTTACCAAGACGCAGTGGTTGGCCACCGACGGGATCGAGTTCGCCCTCGTTGATGTTGCGAATGTCGGCCGCGATGGTCCATGTGAAGTCGCGGCCGGGTGTGATGTTGCGATAGTGGTAGTCGAGCTTGTTGGCCCCGGAAACAAGGTTCTGTCGTCCCTCAAGGCCGTGGTCAAGGATAACGATCGTGCGAAGACCTTCGGATGGATCGTCGCGCAGGACACCTTTGAGCTTGTCGAGCGCCTTTCCGGATTTGAGGCCGTTGAGCGAGCCGTTGGTCATCGCCTGCGCGATCCCGACGGGGCCGAGGTAGCCTGCGGGTCCGCCGATGTGCAGTGCGAGTTCGTCGGGTGTCATGGGACGCAGCTCTGCTGTTCCTGCAACCGCATTCAGCTTGGTCTCGTTGACCTGGTGATCGCCACGCAGGAAGGCCACGACGGGGCGCAGGGGCTCATCCTCGGTGTGGCCGGAGCGTGTCCCCATGAAGGCCACGCACTTGATATCGTTGGCCGGAGCCATACCAAGGAACTCGCAGATGTCCGCAATGGCGCCTTTGCCGGGCGTGTGGATGAGTTCAGGCAAGCCGTCGCCTGAGGGGAGAAGGTCTTCGACTGGTGCGAGCTTGCTGGTTGCCTTCTCCAGATTGGCGGCGTAGCCCGACACGGAGCTGGCGATGAGGTCTTCGCCGGCTTCGGTGTAGACCATGAACTCCTGCGACTGAGATCCGCCCATAGCGCCGGAGTCAGCTTCGACGGCTACGAACTCCAGGCCGCAGCGGGTGAAGATGGCGCGGTAAGCTGTGTCGTGCTTGTTGTAGCTTTCGTCGAGGCCAGCGGCGTCGATGTCGAAGGAGTACGCATCCTTCATGATGAACTGACGGACGCGCAGCAGGCCGGACTTGGGGCGCGGCTCATCGCGGAACTTGGTCTGAATCTGGTACCAGATCTGTGGAAGTTGCTTGTAACTGCGCAGCTCGTTGCGTGCGATCGAGGTCATCACCTCTTCATGCGTCATGGCCAGGCAGAGTTCGGCACCCTTGCGGTCATTGAGGCGGAACATGTTGTCGCCCATTCCGGTCCAGCGACCTGACTCCTGCCAGATCTCTGCCGGATTCAGCGCGGGCAGCAGGAACTCCTGGCCAATCTTGTCCATCTCCTCACGCACGATGGCAATGATCTTATTCAGGGCGCGTTGCCCGAGCGGCAGATAGCTGTAGATACCTGCGCCTAGCTGGCGGATGTATCCGGCGCGGAGAAGGAGCTTGTGGCTGGCGACCTCCGCGTCGGTGGGGGCTTCGCGAAGGGTAGGGATGAAGAGCTTCGACCAACGATGCATATCTATCGATTGTATCGGAGCGGGTTGTCTTGTTCAGTTTGGGGCGAAGCGTTCGCGTCAGGCGAGTACGTCGTGCAGGTGCAGTACGCCGATGACGGGTGAGGTCGTGGTTCCATCTTCGGTTACGATCAGGGCCGTGATCTTGTAGCGCTCCATCAGGGCCAGGGCGTCTCCGGCGAAGGGTGTGGGCGCGATGGTTCGCGGCGCTGGATTCATAATCTCGGCAGCAGTCATGTGGAAGGCTTCGGGGCCGCTGCTGGCGAAGAGCCTGCGGAGGTCGCCGTCGGAGAGAATGCCCAGCAGTTTGCCGGCGGACTGAACGGTTGTCACGCCGAGACGCTTGGCAGACATCTCGTGGATGATCTCTGGCAGGGTTGCCTGCGGGGCGACGGTGGGCAGAGCGTCGCCGGTGTGCATGAGCTGATCGATGGTGATGAGGCGTTTGCCGAGTTGTCCGCCGGGATGAAGTTCAGCGAAGTCCTGCGGCTGGAAGTTGAGGCGGCGGCTGACGTCGATGGCCAGAGCGTCGCCGAGTGCAAGCATCGCGGTGGTCGATGCCGTCGGTGCGAGCTGGTGGTTGCAAGCTTCACGGTCCACGCTGACGTCGAGTACATGCGCGCTGGCTTCGGCTAGTGTCGAGTCTATGCAGCCGGTGATGCTGATGAGCGTGACGCCGAGGCGTGGCAGGACGGGTAGCAGCCGCAGGAGTTCTTCACTCTCGCCAGAGTAGGAGAGCGCGAGCAGAACATCGCCGCGGTTGAGCAGCCCGAGATCGCCGTGGAGGGCCTCGGTGGGATGCAGAAACTGTGCGGAGGTTCCGGTGGAGAGCAGTGTCGCGGCGATCTTGCGGGCAATGAGGCCGCTCTTGCCTACTCCCGTGAGGACGACGCGATGGCCGCTCTGTGCGGTTGCGGCGAGCAGGGAGGCGACGCGCTCAAACACCTCATACTGCGGGCCTTCGAGGCGTTCAGCGAGTTGCTCTAGAGCCTCGGCCTCGATACGGACCAGCTCTGACGGCGTTTTGCCGGCGGTTGTTTGGGGTTCCTTGGTCATCGCTTATTCGACAGAGAGAATGCTAGCAGACGCGCCCGACGGCGATAGACTAGAGAGTGTGCGCGGGAGACTTTACGGCCTGCGCCGAAGGATGGATGCGTGGCTCGTCGTTTGGCTATTGTTCTCTTGCTGGTTGTCGGTGTGACGTTGATTATCCTTTCAGGTACGCATAATCTGCGCCAGCGGCAGTCGGTGATTAAGCAGGCGCAGCAGAATGAGGTTGCGCTTACGCCTGCGGATGCGTCTGGTTCGTCCGGGGACACGGCTTCCGATCCGCTGGCGCCGACGATGCTGGGTAAAGTTGCGCCTGCGTTTTCACTGGTTGACCTGAACGGGAAGAAGGTGTCGCTGGCCGACTATAAGGGACATCCGATTGTGCTGAATTTCTGGGCGACTTATTGCGGGCCGTGCAAGCTTGAGATGCCATGGTTCCAGCAATTGGCGGGTAAGTACCAGGCGCAGGGACTGGTGGTGTTGGGCATCGATGAGGATGATGGTATGGCGACCAAAGACGTGGACGCCGCGTCGAAACAGATTGGCGTGAGCTACCCGATTCTGATGCCCGATGACAAGGTCTCGAAGGACTATCAACTGAGCGACTATCTGCCGGAGACGTACTACATCGGCAAGGATGGGAAGGTTGTGGACCAGACGATCGGCGCGCACTCGAAGAATGAACTGGAGGCCGATATTCAGAAGGCCATTGGAACGGGTGGACTGTGAAGCTTGGGCTGATCTGGTTTTGGGTTGCGTTGTGCTGCGTTCCGTTGCGGGCGCAGATTCAGTTTGGCGAAGCGCCGGTGGCGCACAAGGGGCATGTAGTTCTGGTCTCCGATGCGTTGGAGGTGATGGCCGGCGAACCGCAGGTGGTGGAGTTGCGGTTTCGGGTGGATGATGGGTTTCATATCAACTCGCATGCGCCGAAGGATGGGTTGCTGATTCCTACGGTGCTGCGGCTGGACTCGGGCGGTGGGGTGAAGGTGGTCGGCGAGCAGTATCAGGCGGGCTCGGCGTTTCGGCTGGGCGGAGCTTCGGGTGAGGTGCTGGATGTGTACCAGGGCGAGTTCCGGGTGAGTGTGCGGATGGTGGTGCCGAAGGGGGCTTCGACGCTAACTGGTGCGCTACACTACCAGGCTTGCGATAATGCTTCGTGCTTTCCTCCGAGGACGCTTCCGGTGATGGTTGCGGTGACCGGCGAGTAGGGGCACCCCCCTCCCCCTTTTTTCTAAAGTGTTCAAAATGCTTGGGTTGACGGTAAAGTCTTCATTCTGAGTCGGTTACTATCTTGTTGATTCCGTGCGGCTTAGGCGGAGTTGTGGCTGTAACCTGCTCTATTCAGGCTAGTTGCGGGTAAGATATTCATTTTATTCTGGTTAGGGGTGTTGGTGGCTGTAAGTTGCACTATTCAGGGTGGTTGCGGGTATCCTATTGCATTGATTGGGGTTAGGGGGTGGGGTGGCTGTAGGACGCTGATTCGAAGATGGTTACGGGTAAGATATTCCATCCATTGGGGTTATGGGCGGTTGGGGTCTATGGCGCTTGGTTGGGGGGAGCGAGTGGAGGCGTGGCCCTGGTTAAATTGTAGGCGTTTGGAGGGGGTAACTATGCCAGGGTTTGAAAAGATTTATCGCCAGTGTTTATAGGGGGTTTGGCGATTTCTGGGTGGCTGGGGGGCTTGACAGGTTTTCGGGCGGGACTGGCTTCCGGGCTCTGCAGGACTGCGGCTTAGGCGGAGGTGTTGCGGGCCGGCCGGTGGAGGCAGGTGAGGGCCAGGGTAAGGAGGGAGAGCAGGGTGAGGGCGAGGCCGAGTTGCTGGTCGGGGGTGCGGCGCCAAGTGATCGTGAGGGTGGAGGTGCCGGCGGGGAGTGGGATGGTGATGAGGCCGTCGTTGCGGGTCTGCGGGGAGTCCTGTGCGGACGGTGAGAGTTTGGGGGTGGTGGCGATGTGCCAGTTGGGGTAAGCGCGGAGGTTGAGAACGAGGAGGGAGGGTTGGGTGAGGGCCACGGTGAGGTGGTGGGGGGCTGGGGTGGAGAGGGTCTGGGCAGGAGGGATGGGGGTGTCGTCGGTGTCCAGATTTGGGTTTAGCTCGACGGCTGTGGGGAGGGTGTTGGGGGCGGGGTCGTTGGGGGAGTGGGCTAGCCAGTAGGCGGGGTTGTCGGTGCGGAGGGGGTCGTTGTCGGCGAGGGTGGGGGTGTACTCGTCGGTGGGGGGGGAGCCGTGGTGGGTGGCGAAGAGATGGGCGAGGGTGGTGGGGCTGTCGTCGAGGTCGCAGGGCTGACGGTAGAGGTTGTAGGCGAGGGCGGTGAGGGCTAGCGGGAGGATGAGGGCGGCTGCGATGGTGGTCGGCGTCCTGCGAACCCAGGTCCCAGAAGCGGGACCTGGGGCACCCATATCGTTGCCGGTGAGGAGGAGGGCTAGGGTTAGGGCGAGGATGGGGGTGAGCAGGGTTAGGAGACGCCAGGGAAATTGAAGGTAGGCGAGATCCGGGAGATGCTGCCAGATGGGCGTCGAGAGAGGGGTGAGAAGGAGGGCGATGAGTGCGGTGAGAAGGGCCAGGGGGAGGGTGAGGGTTTTGGCGGGGGAGGGGGGCGTGGAGTTGGTGCGGAGGCGGAGGGCGATGAGTGCGGCGGTGGTGAGGGTGAGGAGGGTAAGGGCGAGGAGGCTGATGGTGTGGTTGACGGCGTTGTGGGCGGCGTCGGAGGTGTGGGCGAAGAGGAAGTTGTCCTGATAACGCAGGGAGGGGATGATGGCCATGGAGGTTTGGATGAAGCGGCGCTCGTAGGCTGCGGGGAGGAGATAGATGGCGGGGAGGGTGAGGCCGAGGAGGGTTCCGGCGAGGGTGGTGATGGCGAAACGGAGGGAAGAACGGACGCGCTTCGCGCGAGAAGCAGGTTCTTCGTTGCGCTCAGAATGACAATCAGAGAAGCAATGACAATCGGAAGAGCAAAGACGACGAGAGCAGCAAAGGCAAAACAGGACGCGGAGGGTGGCGAGGAGGGCGAGGGTGTAGCTGCCGATGACGGCGGCAGGGGCGTTGGTGAGCCAGAGGAGGGCGAGGGGGACGGCGATGGATTGGGCGGTTGGGCGTGGGCGGAGAAGGGCCAGGAGAAGGAGCGGGAGCCAGGCGGCGGCGAGGAGTTCGGCGAAGGCGGAACGCTCGAAGGCGCAGAAGAGCATGTAGGGGTTGGCGAGGTAGAGGGTCGAGGCGATGAGCGCGGCGTTGGGGCTGGCGAACTGGCTGGCTAGCTTGTGGAAGGTGAGGCCGGAGGCGAGGAGGGCGATCGCGATGTAGATTGTGGGGCAGAGGGAGATGGGGAAGACGAGCGTGAGGACGGCTCCGAGGAGCCAGGAGAGCGGCGGGTAGAAGAGGAAGCGGGGCTCGCCGGCGTTCCAGGCGGCGGTGATGTCCCAGTGTGGGTAGAGGGTGCCGTGGCGGAGTTGCTGGGCGGCGTCGAGCCAGCTTTGGAGGTGGAAGGTGAGGTCCTGGCCGCAGGAGGGTCCGTGGATGAGAAGTGGGTGGATGGTGAGCAGGACGGCGATGGGGATCAGGAGCAGCGCGCGCTTCGATGTGGCGGGTTGAGCGGCGGGCGGCATGCACTATTGTGACATTGCGGTTTGGTTGGGGTGGGGGTGGGGAGGCGCAGCGTAAAATTGTGGCATGGTGTTTGTTCTCGATAACTACGACTCGTTTACGTACAACCTGGTGCAGTATATGGGGGAGCTGGGTGCCGAGGTCGGGGCCGTCAGCCACGAGATTGTGGTGCGGCGCAATGATGAGGTGACGCCGGAAGAGGTGGTGGCGATGCGGCCGGATCGGATTCTGCTGTCGCCGGGGCCGTGCACGCCGCAGGATGCGGGGATACTGGTGCCGCTGATTCGGCACCTGGCGGGGCTGCCGAAGAAGGAGCAGATTCCGGTGCTGGGGGTGTGCCTGGGACATCAGGCGATTGGTGAGGCGTTTGGCGGGGAGGTGGTGCGGGCTCCGCAGTTGATGCATGGGAAGACGAGCGTGGTGGCGCATGATGGGCGAACGATTTTCAAGGGGATTCCGCAGCCGATGACGTGCACGAGGTATCACTCGCTGATGGTGGAGGAGGAGACGCTGCCGGAGGTGCTGGAGGTGTCGGCGCGGGTGAAGGGCGAGGGAAAAGGTTTGGGTGAGGGATTGATTATGGCGCTGCGGCACAAGACGCTGCCGATGGAAGGCGTGCAGTTTCATCCGGAGAGTGTGTTGACGGATCATGGGAAGCAGTTGATTGCGAATTTTTTGAAGCAGTGATGAGGATATATTCCCTCAGCGGCTGAATCCGCATTGCAGAAGAGTGGGCTTGAGGTACGGGTTGAAGCCTGTGCGCTTCACAGACAGGAGTGCTGCCAATCAGAATGCGAAGTGTAATGATGGTGATTCTTGCCGGCGTGAGCGGCGTTGCACTTGCTCAGCAGGCGGCGGTGCATGTGATGGGGACGGTGCCGACCAGGGATGCGCTGGTGACCGGTGGGCTGGAGGTGAAGGGGGATACGGCGCGGTTGATGTCCAATGCCAGCGTGACGGCGTATGGGCGGACGGCGGAGGTGAAGCTGGAGCGCGGAGGCGATGTGCTGGTGTGCGCTACGAGTCAGTTTCATCTGCTGAGCATTGGGGCGGGGAAGAGCGGTGGGCGGTCGCTGCTGTTTGGGCTGGATCGCGGGGCGCTGGAGTTGCATACGCCGACGGAGCCGCAGGATGTGATTCTGACGCCGGATATTCGGTTCACCGTGGAGCAGAAGGGGCGCTATGACCTGCGGGTGCGTGTGACTCGGAATGGCGATACGTGCGTGGAGAATGCGGGGAAGAAGTCTCCGGTGCTGATGCTGAATGATGCGTTTGGGCAGGCGAGCTATCGGGTGATGCCGGGACAGCATGTGCTGTTTGAGCATGGGAACCTGCGCGAGGTGGTGGACAACGAGCGCTCGGCGTGCGGGTGCCCGGGAGCAGCGGAACCTGAACACGCGGGGGGCAATGCGAGCCTGGCAGCGAAGGCCGCGGCGGAACATCCGTTCCCGGAGGCGGCAAGTGAGGGGCTGGCGGCGGCGGAGCCGGTGGAAAATTCTCCGGCGGGAGAGAAGCAGACGCAGGTGTCGACGACGTTTGCGTATGGGGAGGGTAAGGGGCCTCCGCCGAGTACGGTGGAGACGCCGGAACAGATCGAGGCGGATGCAGCGGCGGCTCCGGTGGCGGCGCCGAAGGTGAAGCACTCGTTTGGGTATAAGGTGAAGCGGTTCTTCTATCGGTTGTTTCATCCGGGTGGTTGAGGGGCGGGGTATGCGAGCAATCCCGGAGGATGACGGCAAGAGCGGAAGCGAGAAGCAGGTTCCTTGCTGCGCTCGGAATGACAGACAGAAAAGCAAAAGCAAAGCCCAAGGTTAGAGCGATGGCGCCGACGCAAGGATTGTGAAGGGAGGTACGGTTCGCGAGGCCGGTGGGCTACAATCGTAGGGTTGGGCTGTTTTCGGACAGCTCTTAAATTTACCCGCAGAATCAGGAGTTTTCTATGGCGATTCCCGCCACGCAGATGCGCCCCGGCATGATTATCAAGTTCAAGGACGACCTTCACCTCGTCTTCAGCGTAGAGCACCGCACGCCGGGCAAC
>JAJYBU010000008.1 GCA_021778845.1 Acidobacteriota bacterium | reverse complement strand
GCTCCAGACAACGTCAGCTAGCCTATAAAACGAACTTACAGAGCCAATTCAAACGAAATCTCGTCACCGAACCATGCCGCAACTCAGCAAAACTGCGCCTGTGGCCTCTTCTTCAACAAGCTCTTAGACCGGACGAAGAATGGGCGTGCCGGTGTTCCGGGCAAACCTGCGGGGTGGCGTCGGTGCATGGGCCTTTACCCCATGGGGGACGCGCTCTGGGGGGTAGCGAGCGCGAGGGCGCGGGTGGCGCGGAGCCAGAAGCTGCACAGGGCGATGGCTCCGCAGGTGAGGGCGATGAGCAGGCCCCACCAGAGGCCGGCTGCGCCGAGCTTCTCGTGGAAGCCGAGAAGGATGCCGAGCGGCATGCCGATGACCCAGTAGCAGATGAGTTGGGTGAGGAAGGGGGTGTGGGTGTTGCCGGCCCCGCGGAGAGCGCCGGTGGCGGTGATCTGGACGCCGTCGAAGAACTGGAAGCCGGCGGCGATGAGAAGCAGAGGGACGGCGGCGGCGATGACGCCGGGGTCGGGGGTGAAGAGGCGCGCGATGTGCGCCGGGATGGAGAGGAGCAGGACAGAGGCGCAGAGCATGAAGGCTGCGCCGGTGCCGATGCCGCTCCAGCCGGCGGCGATGACGTTGCCGGAGGTGGCGGTACCGATGCGGGTGCGTCCGATGGCGTGGCCAACGCGGACCGAGGTGGCGGCGGAGATGGCGAAGGGCACCATGAAGGTGGTGCTGGCGCATTGCAGGGCGACCTCGTGGCCGGCGAGCGAGAGACGGCCGAAGGTGGCGATGAGGGTGGTGACGAGGGCGAAGATGGCGATCTCGACGAAGATGGATGCGCCGGCCGGAGCGCCGAGGAGGAAGAGGCGGCGGAGGTGCTGGAACTCGACAGGAGAAGAGGATTTTGGGCGCAGGGTGAGGCTGAGGCCGTAGTGGTGGCGGCGGTCGGCGAGGTAGACGGCGAAGAGCAGAACCGCCATGAGATAGACGCGGGCGAAGCTGGTGGCCCAGGAGGAGCCGGTGACGCCGAAGGCTGGGATGGCGAGGGTGTGGCCGGCCAGACGCCATTGGTGTCCGAAGATGAGGAGCCAGTCGGCGGCGGCGTTGACCAGGTTGGCGGAGATGAGAGCGAAGGCGATGGGGCGGCCGTGGTGGTGGGCCTGGAGGTAGCGGCGGAGAGTGAAGTAGAGCAGCAGCGGGAGGGTGCCGTAGTTGAGGCCCTGCATGGCGGGGACGGCCTGGGCGAGGATGGCGCGGTCGACGGGAAGGTGGAGGAGCAGCGCGGGGGTGACGCCGAAGACGACGATGAGCAGGACGGAGAGAGCGACGGCCATGACGAGGCCGTGGAGGAGCCAGCGGTTGGCTTCATGCTGCTGTTTGGCGCCGAGGGCCTGGGAGATGAGGGTGTCGAGGCCGAGGAGGATGCCGCCGACGCCGAAGCAGAGGGTGTTGAAGATGACCTGGGCGAGAGCGGCGGCGGACATGGCGAGGGCCGAGTTGGGGAGATGGCCGAGCATGATGGTGTCGACCAGGGACATGGCGACCCAGCCAAGCTCGCCGGCGATGAGCGGGATGGCGAGATGGACGAGCGGGGGCAGCTCGGCGCGGATGTCGTGGAGGGTGAGGCGCATGGCTAAGGGTATCGCAGGGGGAGGTGGGCGATGGTAAATGGAGTCGCGGAAGCTGTGCGGCGTGGGTCGGCGAGCGATGGGCAGGGGCGATTTCCTTGACATCACCCCTGCATTCCGCGATGCTTAATGCTCAGGTGCGATTGGCTGGCTTTCGTGGACGTGTGTCCGGAAGAACTTCGGGTGCATGACACAGTTCCAGTGCTTGCTGTACGAGCGAGCGAGAATCCCCAAATTTCCAAGGAAGACGCTGCCGGCGCAAGAGTTTCGTGCGCTCGGACGCAGGTAGGACACAAGCTTTGAGCGCGCTCGGTGTTGCGGTTTTTAGTTTTGCAGGTGCGGCTGGCGGTGGATCGATCCTGAGCCAATTTGGCGGGGTGCCATTGCTTCTGTTGATGTTCGTGGCGATGTATTTTCTGCTGATCGCGCCCAACCAGCGCAAGCAGAAGGTGTGGGCTGCGATGCTGGCGTCGCTGAAGCCGGGCGACCGGGTGACGACCAATGGCGGCATCCGGGGCGTGATTGTGAGCGTCAAGGATGATGTGCTGGTGGTGCGGACGGCGCCGGATGGCGTGAAGCTGGAGCTGGTGAAGAGCGCTGTGGCCGCGGTGACCACGGACGACGACAGCAGCAAGGCGTAAGGTTTTTCGGGCGGATGGCAGAGGCTTTCATGCACCATTCGCGAAGAGAAGAACAACGTTTCGCAAAGTTCAGATGCAGGACCCGCGATGGATGCAGGCGCGGAGTATTGAAGGAAACAAGATAACAATGGGCAAGAATCTGGCCAGTCGAACAGGCTTTATCGTCGTAGTGCTGCTGTTCTTCATCTACGGGATCTTCGGGATTCCGCACGGTGGGTTGAAGCAGTCGCTGGAGAACCGCATCAACCTTGGGCTGGATCTCAAGGGCGGCACGCACCTGGTGTTGCAGGTGCATGTGGCCGAGGCGGTGAACTCCGACACGGACCGCGATGTGCAGGCGCTGAATACGGCGCTGGCGGCGACGGGAGCGACGGCGACGAAGCTGGACCCGACGCATCCGGAGGTGATTACGATCTCGGGCGGAACGCCGACGCAGCAGAGCGCGATCCACGACATCCTGACGGGCAATGAGTATGCAGGCTATGACGTTGCGTCGTCGGGCAACGGCGGCTACACGATGACGCTGAAGCTGTCAGAGATTCGGGCGATCGAGGCGCGGGCGCTGGATACGTCGATCGATACGATTCGCGAGCGCGTGAATACGCTGGGCGTCAGCGAGCCGGTGATTGAGAAGTACGGCCTGGGCGACAACGAGATTCTCGTGCAGCTTCCGGGCGTGTCCGATCCGGGCCGCGTGGAGAACATTATTCAGTCGACCGCGAAGCTGGAGATTCATGCGGTGGTGGGGAGCTATGGCAGCGTGGCGGAGGCTACGCAGGCCAATCCGGGCGGCATTCCCTCGGAGGATGAGCTGCTGAAGGGATCGAATGGCGCGGGCGGGCCGGATCAGTATTACCTGCTGAAGCGGCTGGCGATTGTGTCGGGTACGGACTTCCGCGACGCGCAGCCTTCGACCGACGAGAACGGCAGGCCGGACATTACGTTCAACCTGACGACCGAGGCTGGCGACCGCTTCTACAAGTACACGGACGCGAACAAGGGCACGGGCCAGATGGCGATCGTGCTGGACAACCAGGTGCGCGAGGTGGCGGGCATTGAGAGCGCGATTCGCGACTCGGGCCGCATTACGGGCGGGTTCACGCAGGACCAGGCGGCGGACTTGAGCCTGATGCTGCGGACGGGCTCGCTGCCGGCGTCGATCTCGTACCTGGAGACGCGCACGGTGGGGCCGACGCTGGGCGCGGCGAGCATTCACCAGGGCGTGGTGGCGTCGATTGCCGGGCTGGTGGTGGTGCTGATCTTCATGCTGGTTTACTACAAGGGCGCGGGCGTGAATGCGGACCTGGCGCTGATGCTGAACCTGCTGATCCTGCTGGGCTTCATGGGCTTCTCGGGAGCGACGCTGACGTTGCCGGGCATCGCGGGTGTGATCCTTACGATTGGTATGGGCGTGGATTCGAATGTGCTGATCTTCGAGCGCATTCGCGAAGAGCTGAGGCTGGGCAAGACGGCCGCCGCAGCGGTGCAGGACGGCTTTGCGCATGCCTGGACGACCATCTTCGATACCCACGTGACGACCGTGGTTTCAGCGGCGATCCTGTTCCTGTTTGGCACCGGGCCGGTGAAGGGATTTGCGGTCACGCTGACGATCGGTCTGATTGCGAATGTCTTTACCGCGGTCTTTGTGTCGCGCACCATCTTCGACTACCTGCTGACCAAGAAGGCACGCGGTACGGCAGAGCTTTCGATCTAACAGCTAGAAGCCAAGAGTAAAGAGCTTGCATTGCAGGCGAAGGAAAGAAAAACGTGGAACTGTTTCGGAGCGTAAATATCGATTGGCTGGGGAAGAAGTGGTACTTCCTCGGCTTCAGCCTGATCTTCTCGGTTGCGGGCATCTTCAGCATGTTGTTCTGGCATGGGATTCCGACCGGCGTGGACTTCAAGGGCGGGACGGCGATCACCGTTCAGTTTGACAGTACGCCGCATGAGGACGACATCCGCAAGGCTCTGGATGCGGCACACATCAAGGACTGGACGATCCAGCGGATCTCGGACGTGGGCGGCGGGCAGTTGGGAAACAAGGAGATTATCTCGCTGCCGATGTCGACGGCGCAGGACACGGCGCACGACGAGGGTCGCTCGGAGGTGGAGAACGCGCTGTCGGCGGGCTATCACGACTCGGGGTTCACGGTGCAGCAGGTGGATATCGTTGGGCCGACCGCGGGCAAGCAGTTGACGCATGAGGCGGAGCTGGCGACGCTGTACTCGCTGCTGGGGATGCTGATCTACCTGTGGTTCCGCTTTGAGTTGATCTATGGCGTGGCCGCGGTGGTGGCGGTGTTCCACGACACGCTGATCACGATCGGATTCTTCTCGCTGATGAATATGGAGATTACGCTGACGGTGGTGGCGGCGATCCTGACGCTGGTCGGCTACTCGATGAACGATACGATCGTGGTGTTCGATCGCATCCGCGAGAACCTGGCGCTGAACCGGCGCGACAAGCTGGCGGACCTGGTGAATCGCAGCATCAACCAGACGCTGAGCCGGACGGTGATTGCGTCGGGGCTGACGTTCATGACGGTGCTATGCCTGTATGTGTTTGGCGGCGAGGTGCTGCACGGCTTCTCGTTCGCGCTGGTGGTTGGCATCACGATTGGAACGTACTCCTCGATTGCCGTGGCGGCACCGATGCTGGTGGCGTACCAGGACTGGCGTGCGAAGAGAGCGCCAGCGGGCAAGCGGGTTGCGCTTCCGGCAGCAAGAGGCGTGCGGCGGTAAATACGGGATAAATGTAATACCTTTTGGGGAGCTTTCCCAATTGGAACTATTTAGGGTAGGATGAGCACCAAGACGCTGCACCACAGACTCCGGTCAAATTTTTCTGAAAATCAGGGCGATGTTTCATGCGCTTTGACGGCGTAGTTCTTCTCGGCAGAATATGGCTGCGAGGCTTCGGGAACAATTTGAATCACCGTGGTGTCTAAGCCTCATAGCTCTCCCTCGCGGGAACGAGGTCGCTTAATGTTTGAAGACTCTTTGATGGAATCCGGCGGTAAGCTCAAGACCAAGTCACGGTATTGGATGATCGCCACGTTTGGGTTCAACGGCCTGATCGTCTTGCTGATGATCCTGATCCCGCTGCTTTACCCCGAGGCGCTGCCGCACAACTCGCTGACGGCCTCATTGACGGCGCCACCGCCGCCACCACCACCGCCACCACCACCGCCGCCACCTGCGGCCAAGGTCGTTCCTCACGTGTCGGAGATCGATGCGGGCCTGCACGCGCCGACGAAGATCCCCAAGGACATCAAGATGGTGAAGGATGAAGCGCCGCCCAGCGCGGGCGTGGGCGTTGCCGGTATGCAGGGCATGGCGGGAGGATCGCCTGGCGGCGTGTTCGGCGGCATCGCCGGTGGCGCGGGTCCGGCCATCCATGTGGAGCCGCCCAAGCCGACCGGCCCGACCCGCATCTCGGGCGGCGTGATCGCCGGCAATCGTATTGCGTTTGTTGAGCCACAGTATCCGCCGATCGCGAAGATTGCGCACATGAGCGGAACGGTGGTGCTGCACGCGATTATCTCCAAGAGCGGCACGGTCGTTAACCTCGCGGTGGCGAGCAGCAGCAATCCCATGTTCAACAACTATGCTCTCGAAGCCGTGAAGCAGTGGAGATACAAGCCCTACCTGCTGAACGGGGAGCCGACCGAGGTGGACACCACCATCACGGTGAACTTCGCGCTCAACGGCGGAGACTAAAACCGCAGAGGCAACGTGGCGCGGAAATCTGTTGATTATTAACCGCTTCGTCAACAGCGCGCCACGGAGCCCAACCTGAGGTATCGTAAGAATCTCGGTGACACACTCGGAGAGCAGGCGAATTCTCCTGTTCTAACCTGTTAGCGATCAGGCGTTATGGCTCGATCTAACCCAAGCTTTGCAGCATCCAGATTTTGCAGTATCAGCAGTATCAGTTCACCGCAGTTCCACCCAGGAGGAAAGATTTCGTGATTCTCGCTCATCTTGCTAACTTCGCTCACGCACCCGCCGCTTCACTTGCCATGTATTTTCAAGACGCACCTGCCGAAGTCGGCTTCGGTCCTGCAGCCCTGTGGGCGCAGATGGGCGTCCCTGCCAAGCTCGTCGTTATTCTTCTGTTCATCATGTCGATCTGGTCGCTGGCTGTGATGATCGACCGTGCCCTGTACTTCTCGGCAGCACGCAAGCAGTCGCGCGAGTTTGCGCCGAAGGTTGCGGGCGCCCTCAAGGAAGGCCGCCTGGACGAGGCGATCAAGGTTGCCGATCGTTCGAAGAAGTCGCACCTCGCTGAGGTTGTGACGGCTGGTCTCACGGAGTTCCGCTCGTTCGGTTCGGGTGGCGCGATTTCGGAGGAGCAGATTGAGAGCTCGAAGCGCGCTCTGGAGCGTTCCGAGGCGATCGTTCACGCGAAGCTGAAGAAGGGCCTTGGCGGTCTGGCGACGATTGGTTCGACGGCACCGTTCATCGGGCTGTTCGGAACGGTCGTAGGTATTCTGAACGCCTTCAAGGCGATCGCAACCACCAAGAGCCAGGGTCTGGCGGCAGTCGCCGGCGGTATCTCGGAAGCGCTGGTAACGACCGCGTTCGGTCTGCTGGTGGCCATCCCCGCCGTTATGACGTTCAACTACTTCACCGGCAAGGTGGAATCGTTCGACGTGGAGATGGACAACAGCTCGTCAGAGCTGGTGGACTATTTCATCAAGCAGTCGCACCGCTAAACCCTGCCAGCCGGCTCTGAACTGAGCTGGCGCATGGCAGACAAGCACGACCTTGCGGGAATCACGCTGGAGATCTCCCGGACATCGAAGCGAACGGTGTCCGGGACCTCGGGCTCTCCGCAATAACAGCCAGGGCAGGAAGCCGCTGACGGCGACCGCGACCCAAACGGAGCTCACTTTTATGTCGATAGCAAAGCGGGACGAGGGAAAGAAGGTCAACTCGAACATCAACGTGACGCCCATGGTGGACGTGATGCTCGTGCTTCTGATCATCTTCATGGTCATCACTCCGATGCTGGGGGACAAGATCACGGTCGATCTGCCCAGGGTGAGTGCGGCGGTCATTCTGGACGCGGCCAACAAGGAAGACGCGATTACGGTCGCCGTAACGCGCGATGGCTCCATGTTCGTCCGCGGTGACAAGGTGGGCTCACTGGCCGATCTGACCAGCCGGGTGCAGGGCCTGGAAGCGTTGAAGAGCAATCCCGGCGACGACAAGTCGGTGTACCTGAGCGCAGATACGCGGGCCAACTTCGGAAAGGTGGAAGACGCGATCGATGCGCTGCGCGGCGCTGGCGTCAACACGCTGAACCTGATGACGGACAAGACCTATAACTCTGGGCAGTAACATCGCGTCAAGCAGCGATGGGGCACGTGCCGCACGAACAGCACGACCTGCACAAGGATAAGCAAGGAAACAAAGGAGTCTCATTATGGCAATGGGTGGTGGTTCAACAGGTGGTGCAGTTTCGGACATGAACGTCACGCCGTTGATCGACGTTCTCTTGGTGCTTCTGATCATCTTCATGGTCATTCAGCCGACCACGCCGAAGGGCCTGGACACGCTGGTGCCGCAGCCGCCCAAGGACAAGCAGCAGTCCCAGCCGAACGACCGCACAATCGTCGTACAGGTTCTCAACACGGGGGCGGTGCCGACCTACAAGATCAACGACCAGACCTTCCCCAAGGACCAGATGGCGTCGGAACTGACCAAGATCTATGAGACGCGGCAGGAGAAGGTGATGTTCGTCAAGGGCGACCGCGACCTCAACTTTGGCAGCGTTGCAGAGGCGATTGGCTTCGGCAAACAGGCAGACGTCACGAATATCGCGATCATCACGCCGCAGGTCGAGGCCGGTAACTAATCTACGTTCGCGAGCCAGAAGACAGGTTGTGAAATCCAGACGCTCCATCATTGCGACAGCATCAACGTCGCAGGGTGGGGCGTTTTTGCGTGGGCAGTGATCTCAGGGAAGCTTTATTGCAGGCGTAGAGGCGGTGGGGCAGAGGTACAGAGCTCTCCACTACGCGGGAAGATAGCACAGTGCTGCTGTGGTCGAGCGGGCAACTCTCTCTCCCGCGGAGAATCGCTACAGGCTATTCTCTGCGGCGGCGACGGTTGGGAAGCGGGGGAAGAACTGGTCGACCCGGGTGGTGGTGAAGAGGGCCCAGACGCGATCGGAAGCTCCTGCCAGCGCAATCCTGTGGCCCTTGTTCGACTGTGAGACGTAGCTGTTGACCACCACGCCGAGTCCTGCCGAATCGATGTACTCCAGCGCAGTGCAATCCAGGATGAGGAGGTCAGCGTCGACGTCGTGGAGTTGCTGCTGGAGGGCGAAGATGTGAGTCAGCGTGAGGGCTCCGCGCAGGGCGAGGACCGTGCAGCGGGAATTAGCGGTCGGCTGAAAGGAGTAATCGAGATGGTCCTGAGGCATTCAACTAGGATAGAAAGCCCTGAGCATCGCTAGGTTAATATTCGGTGAAAGAATGCTTCGCGCTGGCGAGCGTCCGCGCGAAGTCGCAGGAAAGCAACAAGGCCTCCCGTGGGGGAGGCCTTGTTGCATGAATCAAGATGCGCTGAAATACGTAAAGGCTACTGCGGTGTGATGCCGCCGTGCTCGGCGATCTTTTCCTTGGCGGCCTCATTGGCCTTGCGAGCGCCCATGGCCTTCTGCACCCACATATCAGCCTGCGCGAGGTCGGCCTTGCGCGCCGCATCGTCGCCGCACTCCATGTCCGCCTTGCGGCGATAGGCCAGGTTCAGATACTGCATCGCATCGTCGTAGTTAGGATTGATGCTCACGGCCATCTGCAGATACTTGAGCGCATCGTTGACGAGATCCGTGTTGGCGGTGGTGAGCTTGGAGCAGACATCCTTGGACTTCTTGGCGTTGCCCTCGCCGTCGTCCTGCAGGCCTGCGGCCGCAAGGATCACGGTCGCATTCTTATAGGACTCGGTCCAGTCGATAACGCCGATGGTGTAGGCGGCCTCAGAGTCCTTGGGGTCGAGTGAGAGAATCTTCAACTCGTCAGCCTTGGCCTGATCGTAGCGCTTGATGTTGCGATCGATGGAGGCAACCTGGCGCAGGGCGTCGAGATCGTTGGGGTTCTGTGCCAGCACGGTGTTGAAGCCGTCGAGCGCCTTCTTCGCGATCGCCAGATTCTCCGGCGTATCAAGGTCCGGAACGACCTGGTAGCTATAGGCTGTGGCGAGATAGAGGTGGCTCTCGGCGCTGGTTGGGTCGAGGGCTACGGACTTCTGAAAGAAGTCAACGGCCTCCTCATACTTGCCGGCCTTGAAGGCTTGCACGCCCTTGACGAGTTGGTCGCGCGCTTTAAGTTTGGTGCATCCGATCGTGCCTGCCAGGATCAACAGCAGCGCTGCACTTGCGGTCATTCGTGCCCTAATTTTCATCAGTGAACCCTTCCCAGATATTTGACAGAATCGCCCCCGGCCCACAAAAGGGCTCAGCTTAAAAATACTACCCTAAATCATGTTCTTCGATTGTAATGGCAGCGTAATAGCATTACCAGTAACTACCATTGCCAACGCACCTAAATATAACAGGAGTTTGATGATGCGGAAGTGATGGATGTTCGGGCCAAAGCCGGGCTGGTAGGATCGGGGCAGGCCGGAGGAGCTCCGGCCCAATGGAGGCGCACCTGATGGCAGCACGGAAGTGGACGACAGAGCAGATTCCTTCGCAAACAGGCAGGACGGCGCTGGTGACGGGCGCAAATAGCGGCATCGGCTACCAGTCGGCGCTGGAACTGGCTCGCAGCGGAGCCCATGTGCTGCTGGGCTGCCGCAATGCGGCGAAGGGACGCGCGGCGCTGGATCGGCTGCTGCGCGGGGCTGCGGGGGCCAGAGCCGAGGTGGTGGAGTTGGACATGGCCTCGCTTGCGTCAGTACGAGCATTTGCCATGACATTTGCTGAGCGGGGGATTGTGCTCGATCTGCTGATCAACAATGCGGGCGTGATGGCGCTGCCGACGCGCGAGTTGACGCAGGATGGGTTTGAGCGCCAGTTTGGGACCAATCACCTGGGCCACTTTGCGCTTACTGGGCTGCTGATGCCGCAACTGCTGGCCTCGCCTGCGCCGCGCGTGGTGACGGTGGCATCGCTGGCGCATCGCAACGGGAAGATTGAGTTCGACAACCTGCAGAGCGAGCGCAAATACAAGCCGTGGGATGCGTATGGAGCGTCCAAGCTGGCAAATATTTTGTTTGCGAAGGAGCTGGACCGGAGGGCGCGGGCGGCGCACAGTACGCTGGTGAGCGTGGCTGTGCATCCGGGCGTTTCGACGACCAACATCATTGAGAACGGGCCGGGTTCGAATGGGCTGAAGGCGATGGTGTTGAAGATTGTGGCGCCGGTCATCATGCAGCCGGATGCGGCGGGGGCGCTGCCTACGCTGTATGCGGCGACGTCGCCGAACGCGCGGGGTGGAGAGTACGTCGGACCGGATGGATGGATGGAGATGAAGGGCTCGCCGGTGGAGGTGCAGCCGCGTGCGAATGGACTCGATACGGCGGTGGGGGCGCGGCTGTGGACGGTGTCCGAGGCGCTGACGGGCGTGACGTATCCGGCGCTGGTGTAGCGAGGGAAGAATGCTACGCGCGCTGCCGGCGAGCAAGAGCCGGGCGGCATTTAGCGGGCGAGTGTGTTGGTAGACCACTCGCTGCGAGGGACGGAGGGGTAGACTGTTTGCCAGCAGCGTCAAGTGGGTGAACCATGAGCGAAACAGAATCCTCGCCTGGGAAGCACGTAGGAGACGACGAGAAGAAACAGGAGAAGCGTGCGCGCTACACGCGCCTGGGCATCAGTTACCTTATTGCGACGTTGATCTCCCTGTGGCTGGTGCAGGTGCTGGTGATGGCGCCTGCGAACCGGGGAGAAGCGATTCCGTATAGCGCGTTCAAGGCAAAGCTGGCGGATCATCAACTGCTAAAGGTGAGCATCGGTGAGAGCGCCATCACCGGGGAGATGAAGAATCCGAAGGCGGGCGCGACGCCGCAGACGCTGCCCTTCAATACGGTGGGTGCGCCTTCGCCGGGCGGCGACCCGCAGTTGATTGATGCGTTGCAGGCTGCGGGTGTGACGTACCAGTTCGAGCCTCCGCCCAGCGGGATCGGGACGATTGTTCTGCAATATGTTTTGCCGCTGGTGCTGATCGCCGGCTTTTGGTTTGTGGTGATGGCAGGAATGGGAAGGCGCGGTGGTGGCGGCGGCCTGAGTGCGATCTTTGGCGTGGGCAAGAGCAAGGCCATCGAAGTGAAGCCCGAGGACATTACGGTCACCTATCAGAAGGACGTGGGCGGCGCGGATGAAGCGATTGCCGAGTTGCAGGAGATCATTCAGTTTTTGAAGGCGCCGGAACAGTTCGCGAAGCTCGGTGGTCATATTCCGAAGGGAGTGCTGCTGGTGGGGCCACCGGGAACGGGCAAGACGCTGATTGCGAAGGCGACGGCTGGTGAGGCGCATGTGCCCTTCTTTGAGACCAGCGGCTCGGAGTTTGTGGAGATGTTTGTGGGCGTTGGCGCAGCGCGCGTGCGGGATATGTTCGAGCAGGCGCGCAGGGTGGCTCCGGCGATTTTGTTCATCGACGAGATTGACGCAATTGGACAGGCACGCGGAGGGGCTCTGCGGCTGGGCAATAATGAAGAACGCGAACAGACTCTGAACCAGTTGCTGGCGGAGATTGATGGCTTCAAGACTGACGCCAGCGCACCGGTCATCATCATGGCGGCGACGAATCGTCCGGAGGTGCTGGACCCGGCGCTGCTGCGAGCGGGGCGCTTTGACCGCCAGATCGCCATTGGTAATCCGGATATCATCGGGCGCGCGCAGATCCTGCGGATTCACAGCCGGCAGATCAAGCTGGCGGAGGACTTCGACATGGATCAGGCGGCGCGCATGACGGCTGGATTCAGCGGCGCAGACCTGTCGAATGCGATGAACGAGGCTGCGCTATTCGCGGCGCGGCGCAAGGCAGAGGAGGTTACGCTGACGGATTTCGAGGCTGCGATCGAGCGCGTGATTGCGGGCTCCGAGAAGAAGAGCCGGGTGATGAACGAGCAGGAACGAAGGACGGTTGCGTACCACGAATCGGGGCACGCGCTGGTGGCTGCGCTGGTGCCGCATGGAGAGCCGGTGAGCAAGATCAGCATTGTTCCGCACAGCCGGGGAGCGCTCGGCTATACCTTGCAACTGCCGTTCGAGGACCGCTACCTGCTGACGCTGGATGAACTGAAGGATCGGATCGCCGTGATGCTGGGCGGACGCGCTGCGGAGGTGGTGGAGTTCGCAACGATCAGCACCGGGGCCAGCGACGACATCATGAAGGCTACGGAGCTGGCGCGTCGCATGGTCACTGAATTTGGCATGAGCGAACGGCTGGGGTCGGTGCGCTATGCGGGCCAGCAGATGCAGTATCTGGGGAAGATGGTCGAGGACGACAGCCAGATCAGCACGGAGACGCGGCAGGTGATTGAGGCGGAGATTCAGCGCCTGGTGACCGAGCAGTATGAGCGTGCGCAGGCACTGCTGAAGGACCACCACGCTGCGCTGGAGACGCTGGCCAGGCAACTGCTTCAGCATGAAACGGTGAGTGGCAGCGCGGTGAAACAGGCGCTGGGTTAGCGCTTGCGCTTCTTTGCGGCGACTCGTTTGCGTGCGGCGGCGCCCTTGGCGGGTAGCTTCTTCGCAGGGAGTTTCTTGCTGGCGAGGCGCTTGGCTGCGGACTTCTTTGCGGGTGCAGATGCGGTGGTTTTCGCTACGGCGGGCCTGGCCGGCGTGGAGGGCGGGTCGCTTCTGGCTGGTGCGGCGGCGGAGTCGGCCAGGCGCTGCAGCTTGGCGGAGTGCGTGTCGAGCATCTTCTCGATCTGGCGGAGCAGGATTCCGGTCTGCATGGGCTTGACCAGCATTTTGTCGGCGCCGATGTCGGCCCACTCGTCGTCTGGGAACGAGGTGAGGAGCGCCACGGCGGGATGATAGGGCGCGGTGCGCGCGGCCAGGATGACGTCGCGTCCGGCGGCGTCGTTCTCCATGCGCATGTCGGTGATGACCATCTGATACTCGCGGAGCTTGAGCTTGGAACGGGCCTCGCGGGCGCTGGCGGCAGTGTCGACCTCGAAGCCGTTCAGCTCCAGGATGGTCTTCATAGTCAACAGAATGGACACTTCATCATCGACGAGTAGGATGCGACGTTTAGCCACGGTAGTCTCCTGATCCTGCGGTCTTGCGCGGACGGCGAGTGTTGACTATCCGCCCATTGCACGGACCGATCCTCAAGCTACATCTGATCCCTGCTATGGTCGCAGCTTGTCGCTGGCGGTGCAAGCGGGCTGCGATGAAGCGCGGATCCTGCGCAGGAAGAGGTCCATCGACCAGCCCTGGACGATGATGGAGAAGACGACGACGATGTAGGTGGTGGGAAGGATCCAGCGGTTGGCGCCGGAGACGGGTACGGCGAAGGCGAGGGCGAGGCCGAGGCCGCCGCGGAGACCTCCCCAACTGAGCGTCGCAATGGAACTGTGGTGCTGCTGGCGCAGGAGTCGGAGGCTGCCAAGCACCAGCGCCACGACGGCAACGCGGACGGCGAGCACGATCGCGATGGCAATGATGCCGGAGGTGATGTCGCGATGTCCGAAGGAGATGGACAGCACCTCCAGCCCGAGCAGCACGAAGAGGACGGCGTTCTGGAGTTCGTCGATGACCTCCCAGAAGCGGTCGATGCTTTCGTGGGCGATGGCGTGGTGGGAGTGCTGACGGTTGAACTGGCGGAGCGCGATGCCGGCAACGACGGCCTCGAGCGGCGCGGAGAGGTGCAACGTCTCGGCCAGCGCGTATCCTCCCAGAGCGAGCGAGAGCGTGAGCAGGATCTCCACCGGATAGGAGGGGACGAGGCGCATCAGTTGCGAGGTGAGGAGTGCGGCGACGATGGCCAGCAGAACGCCGCCACCGATCTGGAGAAGGAGGACCCAGCCAATGTGCAGCGCCGATGGTGCGGTGCCGCGCGAGGCCGTAAGGAGGGTGAGAAAGATGACGGCGCCGATGCCGTCGTTGAAGAGCGACTCTCCGGCGAGCTGGGCCTGAAGGTGTTTGGGAGCGCCGACGCGCTTGAGCATCTCGAGGACGGCGATGGGGTCGGTGGGCGAGATGAGCGCGCCGAAGAAGAAGCAGGCCAGCCAGCCGGGATGCAGGTCGAGAGCGTAGAGCGCGAGCCACATCAGACCCGCGACCGCGACGGTGGAGACCAGCGTCCCGAGGACCGAGAGCAGCGCGATGATGAGGCGCTGCTGCACGACGTACTCAAGATCGAGCAGGAAGGCTCCGGCGAAGAGCAGCATGGGCAACATGCCGTGCAGGATCAGATCGCTAAAGGCGATCTGCTGGACGAGGTGGATGGCCCAGGCGTGGAGGCCAGGGACGCGCGCGCTGATGGCTTCCAGAAGCAGGGAGAAGATGACGGTCAGGAGCACGCTGCCGACGGTGATGGGCAGCTTCAGCCAGCGCGCGCTTACCCATCCGAAGACGGCTGCGATCGCGACCAGCGTGCTGAGGAGGTGCAGCGTCGTCATCGGCGGGCCTTCTCTGAAGTCTAACCGGGGGGCAGGGACCGGCCGGGTTAGTCGCAGGAACTGCCAGCGCTCTCGTGGTGCCGCAAGCCTCGGGAGTTAGGCGCGTCATACGTGCGATGCGGCTTGAGATGGCCGTTATCGTGCAAGCAGGGCGATTTTCGGACGGCCCGAGAGGGTGTGGCCTGAATGATTCCCGTAACCTCTTTTGATGCAATGCTTTGGCTCTATGTCTCTGGATGGAATCCATTGCGGAGCGATTTTGCAATGGATTGATTTCAAGGAGGACGAAGTCTTTTGAATGGAACACTTTAGGGGGAAGGTGTTCATTGCAGAGTCTTTAGCAAGACGATGGGGAGGGGGTAGCCATCCGGACTGTGTGCCACGCGGTGCATAGATCAGCACCGCACGAGTGCTATACTCGCGAGTGCTGTGGTTTCTGCGCACTCGTGCGGAAACCCAAACTAAATTCCTGAAAACATGGCCGCAGCGAGTGCGGGCCGTGGAGGCTGAATATTCCACCGTTAGATAAACGCTCCGTCAAATCTTTTATCCGCACCAACGAACGTATCCGCGCGCGCGAAGTCCGCGTGATCGATGAGAGCGGCGAACAACTTGGCGTGATGGCGCCGTTCGAGGCCCTGAAGATGGCCCGCGAGAGGATGCTCGACCTGGTCGAGATCTCACCCAACGCCGTACCGCCGGTATGCAAGATACAGGACTATGGCAAGTACCTGTACGAGAAGGACAAGAGCGACCGCGCTGCACGCAAGAAGCAGAAGGTCATTGTGATCAAGGAGGTCAAGTTCTCGGTTACGGTTGATGAACATGACTACCAGACCAAGAAGAACCAGGCGGTGCGGTTCCTCGGCGACGGGGACAAGGTGAAGGCCAGCCTGCGCTTCAAGGGGCGTCAGATGGCGCATCGCGACCTGGGATACAAGATCATCAACCGCCTGATTATGGACATTGGCGAGGCTGGAACGGTGGAGTTTATGCCGCGCATGGAAGGTACGACGCTGCATGCGATCCTGGCTCCGGCAAAGAAGGCCGAGGTGCAGCAGCCTGCGGCTGCGCCCAAGGTGAAGCCGGCTGCGCATACGGCCGGAGCTGTTGCTCCGGGAGCGCCGACAGCCTAGACACGTCCTGCCACAGATGGTAGCGCCCGCGAGACTTCTCGCGGGCGTTGCTGTTTGTGGCGGAGAGGCTGGCTATGGCTGGGCGAGGTCGCGGTAGGCGGCGAGGGCGGCGAGGTGTCCGCACATGCCGTGGACGCCGCCGCCGGGAGGCGTGGAGGAGCTGCAGAGGTAGATGCGCGGGTTGCTGGTGCGATAGCCGCGGGCGGTGGGACGGAAGAGAAGCTGGGGGAGGGTCATGGCGCCGCCGGAGATGTCGCCGCCGATGAGGTTGGGGTTCCAGTCGGCGAGGGTGTTGGCGTTGCTGGCGCGGCGGGCGAGGATGCAGTCCTGGAAGCCGGGAGCGAAGCGGGCGATCTGGCGCTCGATAACGTGGGTGCGATCGACGGTGAAGCCGGTGGGGACGTGGCAGTAGGCCCAGGCGGTGTGCTTGCCTTGCGGAGCACGAGAGGCGTCGAAGAGGCTGGGCTGGACGAGCAGGACGAAGGGGTTGTCGTTGAGGCGGCCGCGGAAGGCGTCGTGCTCGGAGTGGGAGATTTCGGCGAGCGTGCCGCCGAGGTGGACGGTGGCGGCGCGGAGGCACTCGGGAGCACGCCAGGGGATGGGCTGGCTGAGGGCGAAGTCGAGCTTGAAGATGCCGGGGCCGGGGCGGAAGCGGCTGAGCTGTTGGAGATAGCCGGGGGCGAGCGCGTTGCTGGCTATGCGCATGAGGGCTGGGACGCTGGTGTCGAAGAGGGTGACGTCGGCGGGCGGGAGGTCGGCGAGTTGGTGGATCTCGGCGTTGAGGAGAATGCGGCCGCCGAGGGAGTGGAGGTAGGCGGCGAGGGCGTTGGTGATGGACTGCGCGCCAGATGCAGCGATGGGCCAGCCGGTGGTGTGGCCAGCGGCGGCGAGGACGAGTCCTGTGGCTGAGCTGGCGATGTGGCTGAGGGGAAGGACGGAGTGCGCGGCTATGCCGGCGAAGAGAGCTCGGGCGCGCTCGTCGCGGAAGAGCGTGGTGGCGAGGAGTTGCGCGGGCATGAGAGCGGCGGGGCCGAACCGGGCCATCGCGAGGGGATGCGTGGGGAAGCGGAGGAGAGGCTGGGTGACGTCATCGACGAGCAGGGGCCAGTCTAGGACGGAGGAGGCGAGGAGTGAGTGCCAGGCGGCGGCATCGTGCGCGCCGAGTTGGGCGATGGTGGCTTCGAGGGTGTGCTCGAGCGTGATGGCTGTGCCGTCGTCGAGGGGGTGGGCGACGGGTGCGGGCGGCTCGATCCAGCGCAGGCCGTGAGCAGCTAGCGGGAGGCTGCGGAAGAAGGGGCTGGCGACACCGAGGGGGTAGGCGGAGGAGCCGAGGTCGTGGTGGAAGCCGGGGAGGGTGACCTCGGCGGTGGCGCAGGCTCCGCCGAGTTGGGCGTTGCGCTCGTAGACCGTGACGGCGACGCCGCGTTGCGCGAGGGTGATGGCGGCGGCAAGGCCGTTGGGACCGGAACCGATGATGTTGGCGGTGCGCAGCATGGCTGGGATCAGGGACCTGGTTGGGCGTGCTTCTGGATTTGAAGGGGCGGGGCTTAAGCTCCGTCGTTGGTTGTAGAGCCGGCGGGTGGCTTTAGCCACTGAGGGAGTGGATGCAACGTCAGCCCACTCAGGATGCCGCGCATGGCGCGATCTTCGGCGCGACCCGACTGAGTGTTTTTGAACAGATAGTCCTGGTGTTCGTCCCAGTCGGCGAGGTCGCGGATTCGGTGGTCGGAGAAACCTGCTTGCCAGATGTCACGCTTCCACTGGAGTTCTCGCCGTGCCTGGAAGGAAAAGCCGCCCTTGAGGAGTTGAATGGCGCGTTCGAGAGGTACTTGCGGGCTGAGCTGTAGGTGGATGTGGTCTGGCATGATGACAAAGTCATGCAGGCCCGTCTGGGGAAGATAATGCTCCAAGGTCTTTAGAAATAGAATGGACCAGCGCTCGTTGCGGAAGAAGCACTGGCGGTGTGAGGTCTGGAAGGTGGCGAAGCAGGTCTGGTCTGCTTGCCGGAAGAGTTCTCGTGTGGGCCGCATCCGTTCCCCCCGGGGCTAAAGCCCCTCTTCTTACGGGTGGTGTATGGCGGGGCTGAAGCCCCGCCACTTCAAAGCGCCGAGCTATTCGATCCAGTGGATGCGCATGGCTTTTTTGCCGAGGCGGAGAGTGGGCTCATCGCCGAGAGCCTTGCGAGAGAGGGTTCGTCCGGTGAACTTGGTGCCGTCGATGGAGACGGCGTTCTCGGCGAGCTTGCGCGTGGCTTCGCCGGTGGAGGATGCGAGCCCGGCGAGTTGGAGGAGCTTTGGAATGCGCAGGGTTGGCTCGGTGGTGTCGGTTGCGAGCAGGCCTTCGCTGGCGAGGCTGATTTCGACGACGGGGAGGTCTTCGGCGACGCCTTTCTGCTGGAACTGTGTGGCCCAGGATTCGGCGGCGGCGGCGGCTTCGGCGGGGGAGTGGAAGTCGGCGGTGATGGAGTGGGCCAGATTCTTTTTGGCCTGCATCGGATGCAGGCTGCCGCTGGCGACGTCGGCCTGCATGGCGTCGATCTGGGACTGCGGGAGGTCGGTGAGGAAGGTCCAGTAGCGCCACATGAGATCGTCGCTGATGCTCATGAGCTTGCCGTACATCTCGCTGGCGGGGTCTTTGATGCCGATGGCGTTGTTGAGGGACTTGGACATCTTCTGGACGCCGTCAAGGCCTTCGAGGATGGGCGTCATGAGGACGATCTGGGGCTTCTGGCCGGCGTCGCGCTGGAGGTCGCGGCCGCGCATGAGGTTGAACTTCTGGTCGGTGCCGCCGAGCTCGACGTCGCACTCGAGCATGACGGAGTCGTAGCCCTGCATGATGGGATAGAGCAGCTCATGCATGGCGATGGACTCTTCGGCCTGGAAGCGCTTGTGGAAGTCTTCGCGCTCGAGCATCTGCGAGACGGTGAACTTGGCCTGGAGCTTAACGATGTCGTAGTAGCCGAGTTTGTCGAGCCACTCGGAGTTGTAGCGGACCTCGGTTTTGTCGCGGTCGAGGATCTTGAAGACTTGCTCCTTGTAGGTCTCGGCGTTGGCGGCGATCTCTTCGCGGGTGAGGGGCTTGCGGGTGACGTTCTTGCCGGTCGGGTCGCCGATGAGGGCGGTGGAGTCGCCGATGAGGAAGATGACGGTGTGGCCGAGCTGCTGGAAGTGCTTGAGCTTGCGCATGAGCACGGTGTGGCCGAGGTGGAGATCGGGGGCGGTGGGGTCGAAGCCGGCCTTGATGCGGAGAGGGATGCCGGTGCGGCGGGAGTCTTCGAGGCGCGCGCGGAGGCCGTCGGGCGCGGTGGCGGCGGCGGGAGGAATGATCTCGGCTGCGCCCTTGGTGATGAGGTCGAGCTGGTCGGCGACGGGGAGGAATGCGGTGTGAGGTTGGGTCGGCATGGGTCAAGTTAAAGTATAGGTCCTGCGGTCCTGCGCGGACGGCGGGAGGCTTCGCGTGGTGGGGTGGGCGAGTTCGGTCGTGGCTTATACTTTGGCGCATGGACGTGGAGCGAGCGCGGGCGTTTTTGCTGGGGTTGCCGCATGTGGTCGAGACGATGCAGTGGGGCGACAATCTTGTGTTCTGGGTGGGGGACAAGGCGATTGGCGGGAAGATGTTTTGCCTGATGAATCTGGATGCGGGTGAGCATGGGGTGGTGAGCTACTCGGCTGGGCCGGAGAGGTTTGCGGAGCTGGTGGAACGCGAGGGGATGGTGCCGGCGCCGTATATGGCGCGCATTCATTGGGTGGCCGTGGACGCGTGGGTCGTGCTGCGCAATACCGAGTGGGAGAGTGAGCTGCGTGCCGCGCATGCGATCACGCTGGCGAAGCTGCCGAAGGGCGTGCGCGAGGTGCTGGCGATGCCGGAGCGAGCGCGGGGGAAGTTGATTGCGGAGCGGCGGCGGTTGCTGGCCAGGCGCGCAGAGGAGAAGGCGGCAGCCAGGGGGAAGCGGCACGCGTAGTTGCGGGAGCGTGGTTGCTGGGCTAAATCGCTAAGGCTTCGGGGTGCTAAGGCTTCGGGGTGCTGATGGGTGGGTCGGGCACGAAGAGTGGGGCGAAGCTGCGGTGGTAGGCGATAAGGAGGATGACTTCCAGCAAGGTGACGACGACGGCCGGGATGAATCCGTGGGGCCAGAGCAGAGCGTGGTAGAGCAGGATGTTGACGATGATGGGCGCCAGCAGGGCCAGCGCCAGCGGAACGAAGCGGCCAACGAGAAGCAGAAGACCGGCGACGATCATGATGATGGCGGTGAAGGACATCCAGGAGTGCGCGGCCATGATGCCGTACCAGATGAGGGCGTCGCCGGCGGGGTAGGGCATGTGCAGGAAGTTCAGGATGGTGTTCATGCCAAAGACGAAGAAGATGAGGCCGAGTAGAAGGCGAGACGAGAGGACGGCGTATTTCATCGGGGAACTCCTGGCGAACGGGAATTGGATCCAGCGCGGAGACCTGCTACAACTTCGACATGAGTTTCTCACAACCAACGGGCGGTGTCTCGCTCTCTCTGGAAGATAAAGTGGTGCTGGTAACGGGCGGGTCGCGGGGGATTGGAGCGGCTACGGTGCGGCTGCTGCGGCAGGCGGGAGCGCGGGTGGTGTTCAGCTATCGCAGCGCAGAGACGCAGGCGCAGGAGTTGGTAAAGGCTTGCGGGGGCGAGGATGTTTGCCGCGCCGTGAAGCAGGAACTGGCGACGGTGGAGGATGGGCAGGCGCTGGTGGCTGCGGCGGTCGGGGTGTTCGGGAGGCTGGATTGCGTGGTGGTGAATCATGGGATCTGGCCGCCACACGATCAGCCGATTGCGACGATGAGCGCGGCGCAGTGGCGCGGGACGCTGGGGGTGAATCTGGACAGCGTGTTCGGGCTGGTGCAGGCGGCGGTGGCGGTGATGTTGGCGCAGGCCCGTGTCCCTGCGGCGGAAGATGGGACATCCAATGCTTCGCGAGGGCATGTGGTGCTGATTGCGTCGACGGCGGCGCAGAGGGGTGAGGCGTTTCATGCGGACTATGCGGCGAGCAAGGGCGCACTGATCTCGCTGACGAAGAGCCTGTCGAGTGAGCTGGCGCCGCAGGGGATTCTGTGCAACTGCGTGGCGCCGGGATGGGTGCGGACGGAGATGTCGGAGGCGACGCTGAGTGATCCGGTGGCGTCGAAGAAGGCGCTGGGGTTGATTCCGCTGGGGCGTCCGGCGGAGCCGGAGGAGATTGCCGGGCCGGTGGTGTTTCTGTGCACGAAGTGGGCGGGGTTTGTGTCCGGCGAAGTGTTCAACGTAAATGGCGGCGCGGTGCTGGTGGGATGATGCTGCGCGGATGGCGAGAGTGCGTTTGCGTGGGAGTGGTGTTGGGTGGAGGGTGTTTGAGCGCGGGAGCGCAGGCTGCGGCGGTGCCGAGTGCGCAGGTTGCGCGTGTGGAGGATGCGGCCCGGGGGCAGAAGCTGCTGGAGGCGATGGTCGCGGCGTTGGGAGGAGACGCATGGCTGCAGCGGCAGACGTGGATCTTCGAGGGACGGACGGCGAGGTTTTACAAGGGGCAGCCGGATGGCGGGGCTACGCAGTTTGAGGAGTATTACCGCGTGCAGCCGTTTGGCGAGCGGGTGGTGATGATCTCGCACTTTGGGGCGATCGTGGCGAAGGACCATCGGGATGTGGCGGAGGTGTGGACGGGCGAGAACGGCTACGAGATTACGTACAAGGGAACGCGACCGCTGTCGGCGATGGAGGTGGAGGAGTATCAGCGGTGGCGGAGGCACTCGGTGGAGACCGTGGTGGAGGAGTGGCTGAAGCAGCCGGGCGTGATGGTGATCGATGAGGGGTCGAAGATGGTGGAGCGCCATGCGGCCGATGAGGTGAGCGTTGTGAGCGCCGGAAACGATGCGGTGACGCTGACGCTGGACCAGAGCACGCATCTGCCGCTGAGCTTGAGCTTTCGATGGCGCGATCCGGTGTACAAGGACTGGAATACCGAGGTCGAGGAGTTTGCCGACTACCATGTGGTGCAGGGGATCGCGACGCCGTATTCGATCGTTACGACGCACAACGGCGATATGACCGGCGAGAGGTTTCTGACCAGAGCGGTGTACAACGTGAAGCTGGCCGCGGAGCTTTTCGATCCCAGCCGGAAGCTGGTGACGAAGGGTAAGTAACGCTGCAGGGGCGCGTGCGGTGGTATTCTGGGCCTCGCTATGAGTGATTCGATTTTGACTCCCGCAGCCAAGCAGGCTGAACCCGAAACTGTTTCTGCCGCCGGTGCGCCGGTGGAGAAGATGACCCTGGACATCGTCGAGATTATGGCGATTCTGCCGCATCGCTACCCGTTTTTGCTGATCGACCGCGTGGTGGAGATGGAGCGGAAGAAGCGCATTGTGGCCATCAAGAATGTCACGGCGAATGAGCCGCACTTCACGGGACACTTTCCGGACTATCCGATTATGCCCGGCGTGCTGATTGTTGAGGCACTGGCGCAGGCCGGCGGAGCTCTGCTGCTGACGGAGATTCCGGACCGCGACAGCAAGTTGATGGTGTTCACGGGGATCGAGAATGCGAAGTTTCGGCGGGCAGTGGTGCCGGGCGATCAACTGCGGATGGAGGTGACGGTACTGAACTGGCGCAGCACGGCGGTGAAGCTGTCGGGCAGGGCGACAGTGGATGGCGTGCTTGCCTGTGAGGCGACGATCATGTGTATGCTGGTGCCGCGTGGGGGGAAGAAGCCGGCAGTGGAGGCGAAAGCGAAGTGAGTATTCATCCGACGGCGATAGTGGCGGAGGGTGCGGTGATACCGGCGAGCTGCACGGTGGGGCCGTTCTGTACGATCGGCGCGAATGTGGTGCTGGGTGAGGACTGCGAGTTGGTGTCGCATGTGGTGCTGGATGGGCATACGAGGCTGGGCAACGGCAATCGCGTGTTCTCGTTTGCATGCCTGGGTGTTGCGCCGCAGGATTTGAAGTATGCGGGGGAGCCGACGAGGGTGGAGATTGGCGACCGCAATGTGATTCGCGAGTCGGTGACGATCTCGCGGGGGACGGTGCTGGGCGGAGGCGTGACGCGGGTGGGTTCGGACTGCCTGCTGATGGCGTATGTGCATATTGGGCATGATTCGTCGGTGGGAGATGGTTGCATTCTGGCGAACTCGGCGACGCTGGCGGGGCATGTGGTGGTGGAGGATTTTGCGGTGGTGGGCGCGCTGTGCCCGGTGCATCAGTACTGCCGCATCGGGAGGTACAGCTTTATTGGCGGGGCGACGACGATTACCCAGGACGTACTGCCGTACTCGCTGACGTCGGTGGAGCGGAATAATCATGCGTATGGGCTGAACAAGGTGGGGCTGCAACGGCGCGGATTTACGGCCGAGCAGTTGCGCGAACTGGCGACGGCGATGCGCGCGCTGGTGAGCGGAAAGCGCAATACAACGCAGGCGCTGGAGGTGATCCACGACATGATGGCGAAGGGTGCAGGCGGTGAGCATGTGAAGTACCTGGCCGAGTTCGTGGCTGCGAGCGAGCGCGGAGTGATCAAGTAATTATGCCGGGCAGCGGCGGTGAGGCGCTTGGGCTGATTGCGGGCAATGGGCGGTTTCCGTTTCTGCTGCTGGATGCGGCGCGGGCGCAGGGATTGCGCGTGGTGGTGGCGGCGATCAAGGAAGAGACCGATGCCGAGATCGACGAGCGGGGGGCGCATGATCCGGAAGGCGTGTGCGTGCACTGGCTTTCGCTGGGAGAGCTCTCGCGGCTGATCGAGATGTTTCAGCGTGAAGGTGTGACGCGGGCCGTGATGGCAGGGCAGGTAAAGCACAAACAGATTTTTTCGAGCATACGGCCGGACTGGCGGCTGGCGAAGTTGCTGCTGAATCTGCGTACGCGCAATACGGACATGCTGCTGGGTGCGGTGGCGAAGGTGCTGGAGGATGAGGGCATCACGCTGCTGTCGTCGACGGCGTTTCTGGAACCGATGCTGGCGCAGGTGGGCGTGATGACGGAGCGAGCGCCGGATGCGACCGAACGCGGCGACATGGAGTATGGACTGAAGGTGGCGCGGGGAATTGCGGGGTTCGACCTGGGGCAGACGGTGGTGATCGCCGCGAGCGCGTGCGTGGCGGTGGAGGCGATGGAGGGAACCGACGCGACGATTGCGCGCGCGGGAGAGATCTTCCGGACGTTGGAGCAGGGTGTGGGGATGCAGGGGGAGAGTACGCTGGAACGGCGGTTGACGGTGGTGAAGGTCGCCAAGCCGAAGCAGGACATGCGCTTCGATGTGCCGGTGGTGGGCGTGCCGACGATTGAGGTGATGCGGGCGGCCGGAGCGACGTGTCTGTGCGTGGAGGCCGGGCGCACGCTGGTGTTCGATCGGGAGAGGATGATTGCGGCGGCCAATGCTGCCGGGATCGCGATGGTGGGTGCAGCGATGGAGAGCGCTCAGGATTGAGCGGCCGTTGCCGAGCGTATGCGGCGGTGGATAAGATGGCGGCTGGCGCCGATTTCGCAGCAAGAGTGACGCGCACAGGAGATCTCCCATGGTTCAGAAGCGTTGGATGGCAGTAGGATGTGCGGTGGCGCTGGCGGGCAGTTTTGCGCTGACGCGGAATGTGGCCGCGGCAGGCGATATGGTGGCGGTTGGAACGGCGGCGCCGAACTTCACGCTGCCCTCGCAGGAAGACAAACAAGTGTCGCTGAGCGAGTACAAGGGCAAGTGGGTGGTGCTGTACTTCTACCCCAAGGACCAGACCGCCGGATGCACGATCGAGGCGCATAACTTTCAGCGCGACCTGAAGAAGTATGAGGCGTTGAATGCAGTGGTGCTGGGCGTTTCGCTGGACACGGTGGATAGCCACAAATCGTTCTGTACCAAGGACTCTCTGACGTTCAAGTTGCTGGCGGACCCGGACCGCAAGGTGGTGGATGCGTATGGCGTGCCGGTGAAGTCATTTGGTCCGGTTCATTATGCCGAGCGCGACACGTTCCTGATTTCGCCCGAGGGCAAGATTGTGAAGGAGTGGCAGGTGAAGGACATCCAGGCGCACAGCGGAGAGGTGCTGGCGGCGATTGAGGCAATGAAGAAGTAGTCGATGCGGGATTGCAGCAGACGCAAAAACGCCCGGGCCTCGTGAGAGGGAGCCGGGCGCTTTTGCTTGCCTTGTACTGCGGTTAGGGAAGACTACTTCTTGACGGCCTTCTTGACGGCCTTCTTCGCAGGAGCCTTCTTTACGGCCTTCTTTACAACGGCCTTCTTGACGGCTTTCTTTGCAGGAGCCTTCTTCACAGCCTTCTTCACAGCTTTCTTCGTTGCCAAGGTCTTACCTCTCATAGTCGATTTTTTGTTGCTTGTGCTCTTGTTGCCGACTGCCTTCTTAGGGGCAGCCTTACCGCCGCGCAGAGCACGTGTTGACTTCGCGGCAGAACTTGAAATCTTTTTGCCCGCAGCTTTCTTCTTTGCAGGGGCCTTCTTGGCCGGGGCTTTCTTCGCAGCCTTCTTTGCGGCCTTCTTCGCCGGGGCCTTCGCGGCTTTGGCGGGTGCAGCTTTGGCGGGTGCAGCCTTCTTTGCGGGAACCTTCTTCGCCGGAGCCTTCTTCACAGGCTTCTTGGCAGCAACCTTCTTGGGTGCCATCTTCTTAGGTGCGGCGGCTGCAGGCGGTGGAGCGCTGGATGTGGGCTCGGCCGAGAGCCGGGTTGCCGGCTCATAGGGGGCGACGGGGGTGGGTGGAGGGGTGAAGATCTCTGCTTCCTCAATGTGGTTGATGGAAACGATATTGAACTCCTCTTCCTCATCTTCTTCATCGAGTGAATCGAGATCGATCACGTCGTCAGTGTCTTCTTCGTCGTAGCCTGCTGCGTAGAGCTTGATCGTTTCTTCGTCTTGCAACATAACGTTCTCCCCCAACTACGTCTTTCTTGTATTGCGTTGAATCCGTCATCGATTCACTTGTATGACTCGAAGTCCGAATCACACTCCATGCGATAGAGATACACCACACGGATGGTGTCAACAGGATTACGCGTGGAGGCATGAAATAGCAAGCACCTTTTTAGGTGCAGTGCATTTTTTTCTACTGGCATCCCTGAAAGCGTCCACATAACGTGATGGGGATCACTTAGATTTCTTCTTTTTCTTTGCGGGGTGGGATGCGGTGGTGTGGCTGACTGCATGCGAATGGGCCTGCTGGGTGCGGCCATTGTGTGCCGTCCTGGTTGATGTATGCGCAGATGTGTGGCCGCTGTGCCGGCTATGCGTGCGGGTGTGAGGTGCAAGCCGGATGGGCGCGACGACGTAGAGCGAGCGGCCGGGTGCGACGCGATTGGAGGAGAGATGATTCCACTGGCGCAACTGCTCGACGCTGACACCGAAGCGATCTGCGACGGTGACGAGGGTATCGTTGCGGCGCATCTTGTAGCGCTCGCCGGGAGAGAGCCGGGCGCTTGCCGCGATGGGAATGACGAGTTCATCGCCAGGCTCGACGGGATCGGTGAGGCTATTGAGTGTGGTGATCTCGCTGGCGTGGGAGTGCAGCGACTCGGCAATCTGGTCGAGCGTCTCGCCGTCCTTGACAACGTGGAAGCGCCAACTGGTGCGATCTTCCACGGGAATGTTTTTGAGGCGCTGGATGAAGATGTCGTGGGTGCCGGGAGGAAGGTGCAGATCGTAGGGAGTGTCGGTGGGCGTGGAGAGGCGGAGAAGCGCGGGGTTGAGGGTGACGATCTCGGCGACGGTGGAGTTGGTGAGATCGGCGACGAGGCGCATGTCAATCGCGTAGGTGGTAGTGACTTCGTCGGAGAGCACAGGTGCGTCGGGGACGATGTTGGTGAGGCCGTAGAGCCTGGGGTTCTTGGCCATGATGGCGGCGGCGATGATGCCGGGAACGTAGTTCTTGGTCTCGGCGGGAAGAGCGTTGAGGCGGTAGAGCTGCCAGAAGTCTGCGTAACCTGTTCGAGCTACGGCGCGCTGTACGTTGCCGGGGCCCCAGTTGTAGGCTGCCATCGCGAGGTACCAGTCGCCGAACTGGTTGTAGAGCTCCTTCATGTACTTCGCGTAGGCGATGGTGGATTGCTCGGGATCGAAGCGCTCATCGAAGAAGCCGTTGCGCTCAAGGCCGTAGGCTCCGCGAAAGGGCATGAACTGCCACATGCCGCCTGCGCCTGAGCTGCCATTGACGACCTGGGGCTGAAAGCCGGACTCGGCCACAGCAAGATAGATGAGGTCCTGGGGCACGCCCTGGTCGTGCAGCGCCTTCGCGATCATGCCGCGGTAGCGGCCGGCGCGCTCAAGCGAACGCGCGAGGTGAGCGTGGCCGGCGGCAGAGTTGGTGAAGTAGTTGATCCAGCCGGCGACGTAGTCGTTGACGACGAGAGGGAGATCGGACTGCGTGGTCTTCAGTTCGTCGGCGATCTTGCCGACGAGCACGGGGTCGGGAGGGAAGGTGACCTCGTTGGCGGCGTTGAGCGGGGCCTCTTCGATCTGCTCGGAGAAGCCATTGCCCTGCTTGAGAGCGACGAGTTCGAGGGAGTTGATGGCGGAGAGAAGCTGGTCAAATTCGTCGGCGAGCTGCGGATCGTTTTTGAGATCCATGCCGCTGGAGAGCATGGTGTCGACGGCGAAGTCGAAGTCCTGACGGGCAGCGTCGAGGCGATTGGCGTTGTAGTTGGCGACGCCGGATTGATAGCTGGCCTGAGCCTTGGCGATGAGGGCCTGCACCTTCTGCGTGTGCTGTGCCGCGAGGATCTGCTGTGTGGCCTGCTGGGACTGGGCCTGGTCAGCGGCCTGCTGCTGCAGCGTGGGTGCCGTGGTGTTCGCCGCGGTATGGCCCGGAGAGGCGCTGCTGCCGGGGCTGGCGCCGGGGCAGCCAACGAGCGCAAGGAGCAGCGGCGCGCAGGCTGTGGCGAGGGCGCAACGCCCGACGAGAGAGGTAGTTTTCAGGTTCACCATCAACCTAGTCATTGTAAGGGTTCTGTCGAGACGAGTTTCTGCCAGTGGATGGATCAGCCACCATCTTCGACAGCAATTACGGTCGATTGGTCCGATTGTAGATGGTGAACCTTTCGTTCGTCGCTATACGCGAAATGCCGTTTCAAACCTAATAACGGAAGTTCGATGGTGTGATAGCTGGCCGCCGCAACCCCCAGAAGAAGCGCAAGATAAACCAGAAAAACTGCTACCCCCAGAAGATGGCCAACCAAGTTGGTCGAATCGGAAGCGGTCCCGGTTGTCACTTTCAAGTAATCATAAACATGATGCATATATCCGTCGGGAAGAAAGTGGATGAGATATAAGCCGTAGCTGTATCGCCCAAAGGTACGAAGGAGAGGAATGCTGCCGAGTCGATGAGCCCATGAATCGGGTTGTATAGCAAGAACGATCAACGACGCAAACAAAATCGAAGAGCCCAGATAACCGTAACGAACCATTGGCGCTTCAAAAGCTGACGCCGATCTTGACGCAATCACGGAAAGCACGAGAATGGTTGCTCCTGCGACCACGCCCCAGTTAATCTTCGTACGAGACAAAAACGTGAGTACTCTATCGCTGCGCAAGATGATTGCGATTGCGCCGCCGAACAGAAGATTGTCGAGTCGCATTGGCAGTTCAACATAGGGCGTTTCCCGCGGTAAACCAGTGTGGCCAACGACGACCCAGCGCAAAACAACGGCCAGTACGCTGCCTGCGCAGCAGACCCACAAGATTCGGCGCTTTGTTCGAACATAAGCAATTACTAATGGCCAAAAAAGGTAGAACTGCTCCTCGATGGCGAGAGACCAGAGGTGACCCGTACCGATCCAGCCAGAAATTCCAATGTTCTTTCCAAGATTCTGGATGATGTTGCTGCCGTAAATAAAGTATGGCAGCGCCCAAATAGTGGGTCTTCCACCCAGCGCGTAGTTCACTCCAAGCATGAGGCAGACGACCACCATGTAGACGGGGAAGAGCCTCAATCCGCGTCTGGCATAGAAGTTTCTAAAATAGTACGGCTGTTGCAGGGTGTCGTAAAGAATTCCTGTGATGAGAAAGCCGGATAGAACAAAAAATAGATCGACTCCCGTCCAACCGATTGTCGTGATCCGCGAGATTGGATCCTTAGCCGAACCAGGGTATTCATGGAAGAAGAAGACCATCAGAAAAGCCAAGCCCCGGATGCCGTCTAGACTTTGTAAGTGGTTTCGGTGAGTCAAATGGGGCATTACTGCGATCTCCTGCAAAAGCATTGATCTTCGGGCGCGCGGCACTCGGAACGCAACTACCACAAACGTACCACGGTCGATTTGTGACATTGCCACGTGACGAGGCGGACTGGGGCAGGAGGAGCCGCACCGTGTGGGGCCATGCGGGTGTTAAGATGGACAGTAAGGCCTTTTGCACTCCCAATGGATCCAAAGCATATACGGAACTTCGCGATCATCGCGCACATCGACCACGGAAAATCAACCCTTTCGGACCGGCTGCTTGAGCTGACCGGGAGTTTGACCTCGCGCGAGATGCAGGCGCAGGTGCTGGACGCGATGGACCTGGAGCGCGAGCGCGGCATCACGATCAAGGCGCACACGGTGCGCATGATGTACACGGCGTCGGATGGTCAGACGTACCAGTTGAACCTGATTGATACGCCGGGGCACGTGGACTTCAGCTATGAGGTGTCGCGGTCGCTGGCGTCGTGCGAGGGAGCGCTGCTGGTGGTGGATGCTTCGCAGGGCGTGGAGGCGCAGACGCTGGCGAATGCGTATCTCGCGATTGCCGGCGGCCTGGAGATTCTGCCGGTCATCAACAAGATCGATCTGCCGAGCGCGGACATTGAGCGCACCAAGGCGATGATTGAGAAGTCGGTGGGACTGCCGGCGTCGGATGCGGTGTGCGTGAGTGCGAAGACGGGACTGAATGTTGCCGACATTCTGGAGGCGGTGGTGATGCTGCTGCCGCCGCCGAAGGGTGATGCGGAGGCGCCGCTGCAGGCGCTGATCTTTGATTCGTGGTTTGATGCGTATCGCGGCGTGATCGTGCTGGCGCGCATTATCAACGGGCGGCTGCGCAAGGGCGATCGCATCAAGATCATGTCCAATGGCCGGCAGTTTGATGTGGAGTCGATGGGCGTGATGACGCCCAAGCCGGTGGTGCTGGATGAGTTGAGCGCGGGCGAGGTGGGGTTCTTTGTTGCGACGATCAAGAACGTCGCCGATACGAAGGTGGGCGACACGATTACGCATGTGGACCGGCCGTGCGTTGCGGCGCTGCCGGGATTTGAAGACATCAAGAGCATGGTGTTTGCCGGGCTGTATACGGTCGACTCGCACGAGCATGCGCTGCTGCGGGATGCGCTGGAGAAGCTGCGGCTGAATGATGCGAGCTTCAACTTTGAGCCTGAGTCGTCGGCGGCGCTTGGCTTTGGATTTCGCTGCGGATTTCTAGGGCTGCTGCACCTGGAGATTATTCAGGAGCGGCTGGAGCGCGAGTATAACCTCGACCTGATTACGACGGCGCCGGGCGTGCGGTACCAGCTCACGATGACGGATGGGTCGGTGCTGGAGGTGGATAATCCTTCGCGCTGGCCGGACCCGACCGAGATTGTTTCGATTGCCGAGCCGGTGATCACGGCGAAGATTCTGACCAACGAGGAGTATGTCGGCGGGATTCTGAAGCTGGTGGAGGATAAACGCGGACGTCAACAGAACTTCGAGTATGTGTCTGAGACGCGCGTGATGCTGACCTATGAGCTGCCGCTGAATGAGATTGTGCTGGACTTTTATGACCGTCTGAAGTCAGTGTCGCGCGGCTATGCGTCGCTGGATTATCACCTGGCGGGATCTTGGATTTCACCGATGGTGAAGATGGATATTCTCATTGGCGGCGATCCGGTGGATGCGCTGTCGATCATCGTGCACCGCGATGCGGCGTATGAGCGTGGCAAGGCTCTTGTGTCGAAGATGCGTGAGTTGATTCCGCGGCAGATGTTCGAGGTCGCAATTCAGGCGGCGATCGGGTCAAAGGTGATTGCACGCGAGACGGTGACGGCGATTCGCAAGAACGTGATTGCGAAGTGCTACGGCGGAGACATCAGCCGCAAGCGCAAACTGCTGGAAAAGCAGAAGGAAGGCAAGAAGCGGATGAAGCGGATTGGCAAGGTCGATATCCCGCAAGAGGCGTTCCTGGCGGTGTTGAAGGTAGGAGAAGAGTAAGACGAGGCTGCACGTAAAGCTGCAGAGATGCGAAGAAGGGGTTGCAAGACGTGAAAATGGAGGCCCGGAGGCCTCCATTTTCTTGCGACTTGGTTGCTGATTTGGTGGGGAACGACTACTGCTTCGGACCGGCAGCAGGAGCGCGGTGCGGAGCCGGAGTCGGCGGCGGGAGCGGAGCTACGCCGGAGGCTACGTTGTAGGCGTCGATGGCGGCCTGGGTGATGTCGGTCGTCTGCTGCCACCAGAGCACGGTGGGGAGCTGCTGCTGTCCGCCGATGTTCAAGAGCAGCGTAAAGCCGTGCTCCTGAGCGTACTTGACAGCGGTGCCGCCGAACTTCTGGGCAACCTTGCCGTAGGCTTCCTGCACGTCGGTGTTATAGGCATTCTGCGCATCTTCTACATCACGCTGAAGCGCCTTCTCCTTGGTGTCGATAGCCTTGAGGCGGCTGGCGCGCTCCTCATCGGAGAGGGTTGCGGGCAGGGCCTGATACTGCTTCTTGAGGGAGTCGACTTCGGCGGACTGTGCCTGGATCGCATCCTTCTTCGGCTCATACTTTTTCTGGATGTCGGCGACGGCACGCTGGCCTTCGTTGGTGGCGACGACACCCTGCTCGAAGGCAATGACGGCGACCTTGGCGGGGATGGCCTCGGGCTTTACCTCGACCGGAGCTGTAGGGGTTGCGCGGGCAGGAGCGGGGGCCTTGGCGGCCGTGGACTGTGCGACGAGGGAGGAAGCTGCGAGGCCGGTTGCCAGCGCAGTAGCAAAGACAAGGGTGCGGTTCATGCGGTGTTTGAGACTCCTTAAAGGATCCGGATTCCGGAGATTACGGCTGGGTTACTCCCGGCGCAAAGCGCCGCAGGGAAGGCTGCCGCACCTTCCTCCACCCGTTGGAACACCCGAGGGTGTTGCCAGCTTGCTCTGTCTCATCATCAAAAAAATGAAGGAGAGGGTCGCGGGCGCGAGAGGACAGTCGGCTGACCGCAATTATAGGAGACGCGTTGGGCTCGGTCAATCAAGCGCGGAGAATCGGCTGGGTGCAGAGGACGCGGGTCTCTTCCGAAAAACGGAGATTCGGTGTCGGCTCTTCCTGTTTTTGGTGGCATTCCATGAGCGGTCTGCGGACTTTATGGGGAAAATAGCAGTTTCCGTTTGGCATGGAGATTGCTTCTCTTTTCTATGTTCGGGTTCAAGTCGCTGACCAGAGTGCTTGACGGACGGATGCTTGGAGCCTGAGCGGTTTTCGGGCGAAGGGATGCAGATTTCCCCATTTAGAGGGATTTCCCCCACCAAGCAGGTTCCACAAGGGCTTCGGCTCCTAGAGGACCATTCTGGAGGCCAGTGACTGGCTGTTAGGGGCTGAGGGCCATCTTCCGGGGAGGGGAGATGGCCCGAGGACTTTCGGCGGGGATTATAGCCGTGCATGGAAAGGGGTTATCTCCATGGTTTCTCAGGCTGATTCCCGGATGCGTAAGGATATTTCTTTCTCGGTTGCACTTCTCTCGCACCAAGCGTAAGATCATGTTGTTCCGTAGGCTAAGGGGTTTCGATCGCGCCGTGAGTCCCCCGGTGAGGTTGTTTACCTTGATGAGCCGGTAGAACAGTTAGCGTGGGTTCCCGCAGATGCCGGTGCAGTAGGACAAGGCATATGGGTTGCGAGGATCGTAGCCATTCGCTCCAGGATCAACCGATAGCGTGCTGCGGAGATCTGGACCAAGATGAGGTTCAATCAGATTTGGCGAACCCAAGAGTCGCTCCAGGAATGTAGTAGAGACGCTGAGCCAAACAATGAGGGCTGAGCGGGATTTGGGGTAGTAGACGCAGAACGAAGGCTTCACTCCCAACGATGGATTTGTAATGAACAGGTAATTCAAGAGCAGTAAGCCGTTTGCCGGGTGTGGCAGGCGGGCCGGGAATGGCCTAGGGGCGCAATCGCCCAGACGGTAACAGTTGCCGGCAAGGTACGACAAATCATCTTTGAGTCAACGCTTGAGAGAGACTACGATTGACCCGTTTCGGAGACAGTCCCGGTTCGGTCCAGTATGGACTGAAGGGCTCATACAGCGACACGTCCGAGACGCCTCAAGCACCCAATTGCAAGGGGAAATCACAGCACCATGTCAGAGCAGAATGTAGCAGAGGCTTCGTCGTACAACGCGACGGAAGAGTATAGCGGCGAGGACTACGGCAACTCGGACTTCGAATCTTCGGAGTCGGGAGATGCCAGCGATGGCGGTCAGCCCGGGCCGGGTATGGGCCAGAGCAAGAGCAGTCGGCGGCGGCGGCGCAAGCGGAAGAATAAGGTGGCCGGGGATGGTCAGGCTGTCGCCGGTGGCGACGGAGATGCGGGTCCGCAGGCTGCGCCGCTGGTGATGGAGGGTGAGAGCCTGGCGCTGGCGGCGTCGGCTGCGCCGCAACAGGCGCGTCGGCCGCAGACAGGTGGCCAGCAGGCCAATGGTCAGGGTCAAGGTCAGGCGCAGGGCGGCAAGCGCTGGAAGAAGAAGTTCAGGGACCGGGAGCGGCGGCCGGGCGGCGGCGGCGGTGGTCGCAACGAGAACCCGGGGAATGACTTCCGGGCGGAGGCTGGCGCGTCGAATGGCGGCGGATATGGCGGGGGGAACGGCTATCGGCCGGACAACTTCGGCAACCAGGCGGGCGGGTTCAAGCGCAAGGGCAAGGGCGGCGGCGGACAGCCTCGCGAGCGCGGGTTCGTAGGGCCGATGGACCATAGCTATCGGGCGTCGGGGGAGTTTGGCGATACGCCGCCGTCGACGATCCAGATGCCGGGCCAGGGACGGCGGAGCGGGCATCGCCATACGGGCGACTCGCAGCCGATCGACCGCTCGATGCCGCGGCCGATTCCGATTCCGGAGGGAGCGCAGACCCACATCTACTTCTTCATCGAGGAACTGTTCTTCCAGGCCAAGATCCAGGAGACGGCCAAGAAGCTGGGCGTGAAGGTTGCGTTCATGAAGAACGACAAGGAAGCACTGGCGGAGATGACCGACGGCGAGGAGAACAAGCCCGCGCTGATCGTGTTCGACCTGAACAATGCGAACGCCAAGCCGCTGACGCTGATTCCGAAGCTGAAGACCAAGCTGAAGCGCTCGGCGTCGATCGTCGGGTTCCTCTCGCACCTGCAGGGCGACCTGAAGGCCAAGGCTGTTGAGGCCGGCTGCGATGTGGTGATGCCGCGCGCTGCCTTCTCGCAGAACCTGCCCAATCTCCTCCGGCGCTATGGCGTTGAGGAGGAAGAGGAAGTCAACTTCAATCGGTAAGAGCTAAGAGCAGGAAATAGGAAACAGGAAGTAGAAGAGGCGCTTGGTTCTTTGGCGGAGGTTCGCCGGGAGCGGGCGCCTTTTCGTTTGGGGCCTGACACCCCACCCCCCTCCCCCCCGTACTTTTCGCTCAAGGTATTCAAAACAGGTGGGTTGCTGCGTTTTTGCGGGTAAAGTATTCGATTCAGGGGAGTTGCGGGTATCCTATTCTATCGATGGGGGTTAGCTGGCACACGATGCGCCGTATGCAGTGATTGGGTTTGGCTGTTTTGCCCCTGTATCCATTGTAGCGAGTGGGTGTGGGGTGCTATGCCAGATTTTGGAAATATAAATCGCCAGTGTTGACGGGGGTTTTGTGGGTTCTGGAGGGTTCAGGGGGGTTGACAAGGTGTGGGGCGGCGACGGGAGGACGGGCGGAAGGCTTCCTGGGGAGTGGGGGCGGCATCCTAGCGGGTGAGGAGATGTATCCATGCCTATGCAAACCAAGACCCACTCGCCTGCGGCTGAACGGCACTTGCAGGCCGCGCACGCTCATGAGGCCGCTGCGGCCTCGCATGACAAGAACGACCACATGGGAGCGCACGAACATTCCAAGCGCGCGATGGAGTTGTCGCGCGAAGCGCATGAGCACTCGGAACGGATGCTGAAGGAGAAGCTGGAGGTCGTCAGCGAGGGGCGGCAGCGGTAGTCCTGCGCGGACGGCGGGAGGCTTCGGCGTGGCTGCGGGCCGGAGGGGTGGGCCGGAGGGGTGGGCGGCCGGGAGGAAGACAAGTCAGTCGTTCCGGCTGCGCCTGCACTCCGGCCTGCGGCAGCATGGAAAAAGGCCTTTCCGCTGACGCCTATCCTAGGGCTTCGCCCCAGGCTGGTATATGTCGCGCCGTTGGCGCTGGGTTAGTCGTCGGTGAGGTTGAGGGTGAGGTTCTGGGGGCATCGGCGCGGCTGCGAGGGGCCTTTTTGAAGGTGACGTCGCGGACGTGGAGGGGGCGCTGGAGGCGCTGGGTGCCGTTGAGCAGGCCTGCGATGGTGAGGAGTTGGAGGCGGGGGTATTTGCTGCCGTCGGCTGAGGTGTAGAAGCCAGCTTCGGCGGCCTCTTTCTGCATGGGTTTGGTGGGTTCGGCGAAGGAGATGTAGACGCCGATCTCGGCGCGCTCGCGCTGGAGGACACCGATGAGGTCGCGGACTTCGGCGACGCCGATGTTCTGGCCTCCTTTGACGGAGAAGATGATTTGTTTGGAGTCGCCGGAGCGGTCGTCGTGAAAGTAGAGGCGGCCGTCGATGCCGCGGTCGGCACCTTTCTTGATGGCTTCGGCGGGGCGGGCTCCGCAGAGGCCGAGCGCCCAGTATTGGAACTGATATTTGTTTTCGGCGGCGAGTTGTTCTGCGCCGCGCACGTCGGTGGGTTCGCCGATGACCTGATAGGTCTTGCGGACTTCGGGGCCGAAGGCGTCGTCGAGGCGGGTTTTGATGAGGCCGATGGCGAGGTGGGTGATGTCGATCCCGATCCAGCGGCGGTTGAGCTTTTGGGCCACCTGTACTGTGGTGCCACAGCCGCAGAAGGGGTCGAGGACTACGTCGCCTTCGTTGGAACTGGCTTTCAGGATGCGTTCTAGGAGGGCCTCTGGTTTTTGGGTGGGGTAGCCGAGGCGCTCTTGGGCTTGCGAGTTGATGGGTGGGATGTCCGTCCAAACATTTCCCATTAGAACGCCCGAGGACTGTTCCAGGTATCGCTTAAGCTGGGGCCGTTTTGAGAGGCTGTTTGGATACTGGATTCTCCCCTCATCATCGAGCTTCGCCATCGTCTCGCGGGAATATCTCCATCCAAGTGGCGGAGAAGGAAATCCTTTCCATTCGTACATCATGTTTGGGCGGGGGCTTGGGCTAGTCATATTATCCAGTCTGTAGCGGCCCTTGTCGTCAGAGTACCGATACTTCGTTTCTAGATATTTCTCACTATGCTCCGCATATGGTGGGTTCCAGATAACACTGCTGGATTTGCTGTAGTACAAAATTGAATCCGAAACATCACTCCAACGTTTCGAGTCACTATGCGTATTTGTTCTCTTCCAAATGATCTCTGTGCGAAACATTTGCGGGCCGAGCACAGCATCCATAATGAGTTTGAGGTAGTGGCTGGCGGTGGGGTCGCAGTGGAGGTAGATGGAGCCGGATTCTTTGAGAATGCGGCGGAGTTCGACTAGGCGGGGGGCCATCATGGCGAGGTAGGCGAGCATGTCGGAGCCGCCGAGGAGGGTGCGGAAGGCTCGCATGGCGTCGGCTACGCGGCCGCCGCTCTCGACGACCTCCTGATAGGTGCGCTCGGCTTCGAGGTTCCACTCCCAACTGTCTTTGAAGGCGGTGATCTGGGAGGCGGAGCGGCTGCCGTCCTTCTCGGCGAAGAGGACGTTGTAGTCCTGCCGGGAGTTGAAGGGCGGGTCGAGGTAGATGAGGTCGACGGACTGGTCGGGGATGTAGTCGCGGAGGACTTCGAGGTTGTCGCCGTAATAGAGCTTGTTGGTGGGGTCGGACATGCGCTGGGTTGAGGGTAGCATCCTGGCGGGGTGTGCGGGGGAAGAACTGCCAGCGGGATTTGGGGCGGGGTGGGGCTAGACGGTGCTTTGCTTGACGAAGGCGCGGGCGGCCAGCAGGATGGCGGCGGTGCCCATCAGGGTGAGGATGAGGGCGTTGCGCCAGAGGTCGGTGAAGCTGGAGCCGCGCAGGACGATGCCGCGGATGATCTCGATATAGTACCGCGCCGGGATGACGGCGCTGATGGCGCGGAAGAAGCCGGGCATGGTGGAGATCTGGAAGATGTAGCCGGAAAGGAAGACCGAGGGCAGGATGGTGCCCATGGAGAGCTGGAAGGCTTCGGCCTGGGTGTGGGCGCGGGTGGAGATGATGAGGCCGAGGCCGAGGACCGTGAGCAGGAAGGGAAGCGACAGGAGCAGCAGCACGAAGACGCTGCCGTGGATGGGCACCTGGAAGATGACGCGCATGATGGTGAGGATGAGGCAGAGCTCTCCGAAGGCGAGCGCGCCGTAGGGGATCATCTTGCCGAGCATGAGGCCGAGGGGCGCGATGGGGGTCATGGTGAGCTGCTCGAGGGTGCCGCGCTCGCGCTCGCGGACCAGCGAGAGGGCGATGAGCAGGATGGTCATGGTCTGGAGAAGGACGGCGATGAGGCCGGGGATGAAGAAGTTGGCCGAGCGGGTGGCGGGGTTGTAGAGGACCGAGGGGCGGACCTCGATGGGCTGGGCGGTGAGGCCGGGGATGCGGGCGAGGGACTGCTCGAGGGCGACGCCGGTGGAGGCGTCGACGGCGATGCCTGCGACCGAGGAGTCGGAGCCGTCGACCAGAACGAGGACGCTGGCGGTGGTGCCCTGCTGGAGGTTGCGGGCGTAGTCGGTGGGGATGCGGATGGCGACGCGGGCGCGGCCGGAGCGCATGGTCGCGTACATGGCCGGAGCCGATTCAACGTACGTGGTGACCTTGAAGATGTCGGAGGCGGCGAAGGCCTGGATGAGGCTGCGGCTCTCCTGGGTGTGGGATTCGTCGAAGATGACGGTGGGAACCTGGCGAACGTTGGTGTCGACTGCGTAGCCGAAGAGGAAGAGTTGGATGATGGGGATCAGCAGCGCGAAGAAGAGCGTGGTGGGGTCGCGCAGGATGTGCGTGAACTCCTTGCGTGCGACGGGGCGAAGGCCGAAGATCCTGCTGTGGCGCGAAGCCGGAGTTGAGGTGGGCAGCGTCATTTTTGCTCACCCATGATGTGCAGGGTGAGGGTGACGAAGATGTCTTCGAGCGAGGGCTGGATGGTGCGGAGGGTGAGTTGGGGGAAGGCGGCGCGGAGGTTGTCGATGGCGGGGGTTTCTACGAGTGCGTGGATGGAGCGGCCGAAGATGGTGGCCTCGCGGACGCCGGGGAACTGGCGGAGCTGGGCGAGCAGGACGGAGACCTGAGGGGACTCGACTTCGAGGCGGGAGGTGTTGGGAGGGTTGGCGTCGGGTAGCTGCTGGAGGTCGGCGACGGAGCCGAGGGCGATGAGTTTGGACATGTAGATGTAGCCGAGGCGGCCGCAGCGCTCGGCCTCGTCCATGTAATGCGTGGTGACGAAGAAGGTGACGCCCTGGCCCGCGAGCTGGAAGAAGAGGTCCCAGAGGGAGCGGCGGGCGACGGGGTCGATGCCGGCGGTGGGTTCGTCGAGGAAGACGACCTCAGGCGAGTGAATGATGGCGCAGGCGAGGGCGAGGCGCTGCTTCCAGCCGCCGGAGAGTTGCGAGACGCGGCGGGTGAAGTAGGGATGGAGGCTGGTGAGGTCGAGGAGTTCGGCGATGCGGGCGCGGGCGGCGGCGGTGGAGAGGCCGTAGGCGGCAGCGTAGAAGTTGAGGTTCTCCTGGACGGTGAGGTCTTCGTAGAGGCCGAACTTCTGGGACATGTAGCCGACGTGCTGCTTGATGTCGGGGGCGTGCTGGCGGACGTCCATGCCGAGGATGGTGGCGTCGCCGGAGGTGAGCGGGATGAGGCCGCAGAGGGCGCGGATGATGGTCGTTTTCCCCGAGCCGTTGGGGCCGAGGAAGCCGAAGAGCTCGCCGCGATCGAGGTGGAAGCTCACATCATCGACGGCGGTGACGGCGCCGAAGCGGATGGTGAGGTGCCGGGCGTCGATGACAGCGTCGGTGCCGCTCATTTCAGGGTTACCGTGGCGGCCATGCCGGATTTGAGGATGTCGTCAGGGTTGTCGACGTGGACCTTGACGCCGAAGACTTCGTGCTCGCGGTCGTCGCGGGTCTGTACGTTGCGGGGGAGGAACTCGGCTGCGGAGGCGATCTCCTGGATGGAACCGGTGAAGTGGCGGCCGCCAAGGGAGTCAACCGTGACGGTGGCGGCCTGGCCGACCTTCAGGCGGCTGAGGTCGGTTTCGGGTACGTAGACCTTGACCCAGAGCTGCGACGATTCGAGCAGGGTGATGACGATCTGGTTGGCCGGGACGAGGTCGCCGGGGCGGACGCTGACGGTCTCGACGGTGGCGTTGGCGGGGGAGACGAGGTGGGCTTCGCGGAGGCTGGCGTCGAGCTCGGCGACATGGGCGAGGGCCTGGGCGAGGCGGCCTTTGCCGGCGAGGATGTCCTGGCGGCGGAAGCCCTGGTGCATGAGCTTGTCGGCGGCGAGGGCCTGCTGATAGCGGTTGCGTGCGGCCTGAATGTCTTCGGCACGGGTGCCGGCTTTGAGCAGGGCGAGGTGCTCGCGGGCGGATCTGGCGAGCTGGGCGGTGTTGTCGCGCTGGGCGGTGTAGGAGTCGAACTGCTGCCGGGAGATGATGTCTTTTGCGGCCAGCGGCTTCATGCGTTCGTAGGTCGCGGCGGCATCAAGGGAGTTGGCGCGGGCGGCGGCGTAGTCGGCGCGGGCCTGGGCGATGTCCTGCGGGCGGGGGCCGTTGAGGGCTTCGTCGTAGAGGGCCTTGTTTTCGCGGAGGGTGGCGTCGGCCTGGGCGATCTCCTGGGGACGGTTGCCGCGCTGGAGGCGGTTGTAGTCGGCCTGGGCCTGGAGGACGGTGGCCGCAGCCTGATCGCGCTGGGCCTGCAACTCGGGCGCGTCGAACGTGACCAGCGGGGCGTTGGCGGAGATGCGCTGGCCCTCCTCGACGAAGACGGCGGTGACGCGGCCGCCGATCTTGGAGCCGATCTGGATCTCGCGGGTCTCGATGGTGCCCGAGTAGGCGAGTGGGGTGGCGCGGTGCGAGAGGACGTAGGCGAGGATCGCGGCAAGGACAACGACCACTGCGATGATCACCAGGATGATGCGCTTGCGCTGCATGGGGATGCTGGTCTCCCGAGGCTACAGGATGACTATAAATGCACGGGAGCCGCGGGGATGTGTTCCGTGGGCCAGGGCAACTACCGGGGCTCTTCGCTGAGCCCTGAATGACAACGTGAGCCCCGACCCACGCCGCGATTCTCACGATCCTCTGCCTTCAATCCTCTACACTCTGCTTTATGGTCTCCACCGCCGCCCGCTCCCGCCTCAGTATCGTCCTCGTCGGCGCGCGCAACCCCTCGAACATCGGCGCAGCGGCACGCGCCATGCAGGACTTCGGCTTCTCCGACCTCCGCATCGCCAACGACTTCGCCGCGCCATTTGAAGCCGCGCAACTCGAAGCCAAGTCCGCCGTCGCCGCCGCCGACGTCATGCGCAATGCCCGCCGCTTCGATACCCTCGCCGCCGCCATCGCCGACTGCACCCTCATCGTCGCCACCACCGCCATCGGCGAGCGCCAGCTCAAGCACCCCATCCTCCCTCTGCAGCAGGCCACCCCCCTCATCCTCGCCGCCATGAACACTCCGGATGCCCCATCCCTCACCACTGAGACATCGGCTGGCGACAATCCCCAGCAACTCACCAGAGTCGCTCTGCTCTTCGGCTCCGAAAAGACCGGCCTCACGAACGACCAGCTCTCCCACGCCACGCTCCTCACCACCATCCCCATGTATGCCCCGGAGGGTGAGCGCCACCTCTCCATGAACCTCGGCCAATCCGTCGCCGTCTGCCTCTACGATCTCACCCGTGGCGGCCTCGAATCCTCCATCGAAATTCCACCCCTCCACGAAGCCCTCTCCACCGCCGAAGACCGCGAGCGCCTCACCCAACTCCTCCTCGACGTCCTCCACGCCACCGGCTACACCCGTCGCTTCCCGGCCAACGCCTCCGAGCCGCTGGTCCGCCAGCTCATCCAGCAGCTCGGCGCCTCCCACCGCGAGGGCATGACCCACCGCCAGGCCGAAACCCTGATGGGCATCCTCCGTCAGATCCTCTGGCACGAACGCAACCAACCCCGCGCCTGACCCGTCGCGACCAGGCTGACCTCTCGACCGGAGCAGCGCTTTTGCCGCGCAATCGAGAGGCCGGCAGCACCCTCATCCCAGAACCGTGCTGAGAGTGTTCTCGCGCAGCCCAACATTGCGTTGAGAGTGCTCTGAAACTCACGCGGAAAACGCCTCCACCCCAGCCCGATAGAATAGAGCCTGTGGCCGATCTACTCGCAAACATGAACCCCCAGCAGCGCGAGGGAATCCTCGCCGTGGACGGCCCCGTGCTTCTGCTCGCCGGCGCCGGAAGCGGTAAAACCCGCGTCATCACTCACCGCATCGCGTACCTCATCGAAGAGCGCGGCGTCTCCCCCGACAACATCCTGGCCGTCACCTTCACCAACAAGGCCGCCAAAGAGATGGGCGAGCGCGTCGAAAAGATCCTCGGCCACAGCACCCTCGCGCAACCCACCATCGCCACCTTCCACAGCTTCTGCGTGCGCGTCCTCCGCCGCGATATCGAGGCCCTGCGTGTTGGCAATACAGGACTTACCCGCAGCTTCGCCATCTACGACGAGACCGACCAGCAAGCCGTCGTCAAACAGGCCCTGAAGCGCCTATCTCTTGACGACAAAGCACTTAAGCCCCGCGTAGCCCTCGGCCGCATCTCCTGGGCCAAGAACCACATGATCGACCCCCAGGAGTACTTTCTCGCCAGCACCAACCCCATGGAAGAGAAGATCGCCCACATCTTCGAGATCTACAAGAAGGAGCTGGCGAAGGCTAACGCATTGGATTTCGACGACTTACTGCTCGAAACCGTGCGCCTGTTGAAGTCCTCCAGCGAGGTCCGTGAGCGTTACAACCGTCGCTACAAATACCTCTTAATCGACGAATATCAGGACACCAACCGCCCCCAGTACGAGCTAATGAAGCTGCTCGGCAAACACGGCAACGTCTGCGTCGTCGGCGATGAAGATCAGTCCATCTACTCCTGGCGAGGCGCGGATATCCGCAATATCCTTGAGTTTGAGAAGGATTTCCCTAAAGCCCGCACCATCCGGCTGGAGCAGAACTACCGCTCCACGCAGATCATCCTCGAAGGCGCCAGCGCCGTTGTGGCCCAGAACACGCAGCGAAAGGGCAAAAACCTCTTCACCACCCGCGAGGGTGGCTCGCTCATCGGCTACTACGAGGCGCCTGACGGCGAAAACGAAGCCCTCTTCATCGCCGACCGCATTGCCAAATACTTCCGGGACGTCGCCGCCGGCACCGACAATCCGGCCGAAACTCCGCGCTGTGCCGTTCTTTACCGCACCAACTCGCAGTCGCGACTGGTCGAAGAGGCTCTGCGCCGCTATCAAATCAAGTACCACATGGTCGGCGGCTTCAGCTTTTACGACCGCGCCGAGGTCAAGGACATCCTCAGCTACCTCAAGCTGGTGCAGAACCCGCACGACTCCATCGCCCTGGGCCGCGTGGTGAACTCTCCGCCGCGCGGCGTCGGCAAAACCACCATGGAAACCCTTGAGCGGATTGCGCTTACCACCGGAATGAGCTCCTGGGACGCTATCGCCCGCGCCGTCGATGAAAAGCTGCTCCCGGCCCGCGCGCTCGCTGCCCTCAGCAACTTCCGCAAGCTCATCGAGGATGCCCGCGCGATGCTCGGCCCCGACTTCGCCGCCAGCCTGAGCAGCGATGTCGCTATCGAGGCCGACGCCAACATATTGACTGGCAACGAGTTCGACGACGACGCAACCATCAGCCTTGGACCGTCTGCCGACGACAATGCCGCGAACTTCGACTTTGGCTTTGCCGCAAACGAGCAACCAGACGAGCAGCCCCCACTTTCCATCGCGGCCAACGACGCGGGCACGGACTTCGACACCAGCTTCAACTTCGACTTCGACTTCGGCCCCAGCGAGGAGATCAGCACGATCGCCCCGGAAAATGCGCACATCGAAGAGCCGCCCGCCGCCGCCGTCAGCATCAATCCCTTCGCCCCGGTTCCGCTCAAACAGAGTGCCTTTGACGCAGCGAAGGAGCGCCTCGACCGCATCGTCACAGCCCAGGCGGGTGATCACGACGCCGCCAATGAGGCGGATGCACGTGCCTTCCGCAAACCCGGCAGCCCCGCAACCCTCCCTGAGCTCATCAAGTTCCTCAACGATCGTTCCGGCTACATTCGTGCCCTCGAAGACGAAGCCACGCCGGAGAGCTTCTCCCGCATCGAGAATCTCAAGGAACTCGCAAACGCCGCGCAGGACGCGACCTCACGCGGCGAAACGCTCTCCGAATTTCTCGACCACGCGGCGCTGGTCTCCGATGCCGACTCCTACTCGGCCGAGGCTCGCGTCACGCTGATGACCCTGCACGCCGCGAAGGGGCTCGAGTTTCCGCTGGTCTTTCTGGCGGGAATGGAAGAAGGCCTCTTCCCGCACTCGCGCACGCTGCAAGACCCAACGCAGATGGAAGAGGAGCGCCGCCTCTGCTACGTCGGCATGACGCGCGCCATGGACACTCTCATCATGACGCGCGCACGCTATCGCCGCCGCTATGGCAACGACAGCCCCGAGTCTTCGATGCCCTCGCGCTTCCTCGAAGAGGTGCCCTCGCGGCTGATCGAAGACCTCTCCCCCGCCAGCTACGGCGGCGCCTACGCAACGCCCTATCCACAGCGCAGCAAGCGCATCGCGGGCGGCGACGACTTCGGCAGCGAACGCCACTACTCCTACGAAGACGAGTCGCAGGACACCGGCAGCGGTCCAAAATCCTACGCAGCGCAGCGTTTTGGCGCCGTCAAACGCGGCACTGGCAGCGGCCCGCTGGACAATACCGCCGCCTTCTTCGGCAAAAGCGGAACCTTCGGCAAAGGTGCGTCGGCGGGCTTCGCGTCCAGGCCACGCATGGAAGTTTCTGCGCCCACCGGCCGTACCGGTCTCGGCAAAGGGGCGAGGGTTCGCCACCCGAAGTATGGCGAAGGCATCATCTTCGCTCGAGAAGGAGACGGCGAAGATGCCAAGCTTACCGTACAATTTAGGAGTCACGGCATGAAGAAGCTGGTCGAGAAGTTCGCCCAGCTCGAACGGCTCTAACTGAGCCTGCTCGCCTGTAGGCCGGCGGCGCCGAACACATATTCGAGTAGAGAGAGAAGACACAGCATGGCAGATACCTCCAGCATCACCGATAAAATCGAGCGCAAGAAGGTCAAACGCGCCGCACGCAAAGCTGCTGCTCCCAAGGCTCCCCGCACCGGAGCCCGTGGCGAGAACAAGGCCAAGATCAAGAAGGCAGCTCGCGGCCAGTCCAAACGCTAACGCACGCGATCCTCACCCAACGGCGAGCGGAGAAGCCTCCGTTCGCCGTTGTTCTTCATGATCCTTCCATCGAATCCGTCGCCCCCTCGCCAGCCAGCCTTCTCCCGCTTACAATCGTTGCTAATCGAATCATCTTTCACGACGAGGCATGAGCACCCTGGCACGACAAATCTTCGCCACCAAGTCCATTGACAAGCTCATCCACGAGTCGGAGATGCCCGAGACGGCGCTCAAGAAGACCCTCGGTCCCGTCTCGCTCACTGCTCTTGGGATTGGCGCTGTCATCGGATCGGGAATCTTCACGGTAATCGGCACCGCCATCGCCGGCGAAAAGTTCGACACTACCTCCATCCTCCACGCGCCCGTGGCCGACTACATCATCCACCACTCGGCGCTTGCTGGCCGCCCCGGAGCTGGCCCTGCGCTGGCGCTCTCGCTGGTCCTGGTCGCCATCATCTGCGCGCTCACCGGTCTCTGCTACGCCGAGCTCGCCAGCATGATCCCCATCGCCGGCTCCGCCTACACCTATACCTACGCCACCATGGGCGAACTCATTGCCTGGATCATCGGCTGGGATCTCATCCTTGAATACGCTGGCTCCAACATGAGCGTCAGTGTTGGTTTCGCCGCGCATATCGTTGACCTCATGGACTGGTTCGGCATTCATCCGACCGCTAAATGGATCTCCCCGGCCTTCCTTCCCGGTGGACTTCAGGATCTCAGTTCCAACTGGATCTACCAGCCCGGCTGGCACTTCGGCTTCAACATCCCGGCCTTCCTGATCGTCCTTCTGCTCACTGTCGTGCTGGTGCGCGGCATCCGCGAATCTGCCCGCACGAACAACATCATGGTGCTGGTCAAACTCGCCGCTATCCTCATCTTCCTCTTCGCCGGGGCGCAGTTCATCAAGCCCGCGCTCTACCATCCCTTCGCTCCCAGCGGATGGTCCGGTATCCTCACCGGCGGCTCCATCATCTTTTTCACCTACATTGGTTTCGACTCGGTTTCCACGGCCGCCGAAGAGTGCCGCAACCCGCAGCGCGACCTCCCCATCGGCATCATTGCGACGCTCATCGTCTGCACCGTCCTCTACATCGGTGTCGCTGTCGTCCTCACCGGCCTCGTTCCCTGGCAGAGCATGGTGGACGACGCTGCCCCCGTCGTCAATGCGCTCAAGAAGCTCTCCGTTCTGCCAGGCGGGCACTCTCTCCACTGGGTTCGGCTCTTCGTCCTTATCGGCGCCATCACGGGCATGATCTCGTCCATCCTCGTCTTCCAGCTTGGCCAGTCCCGCGTCTGGTTCGCCATGTCCCGCGATGGCCTGCTGCCCGGCTTCTTCTCCAAAGTCAGCCGCAAGTACCGTACCCCGGCCATCGCCACGTGGGTAGCGGGCATCGTCGTCGCCATCCCCGCCGGCCTCTTCGACATCGGAACACTCACTGACCTATCCAATATCGGTACCCTCTTCGCATTCGCTCTGGTCTCGATCGGCGTCATCATCCTGCGCTACAAAGACCCGGACCGCCACCGCAGCTTCCGCGTGCCCTTCGGCCCCGTCATCCCCAGCCTGAGCGTGCTCTTCTGTATTCTGCTGATGGCCGGCCTGCCGATCATCACCTGGCTCCGCTTCTTCGTCTGGCTGTCGATTGGCCTGGTGATCTACGTCTTTTACAGCCGCAAACGCAGCGAGTTCTATAAGGGCTGAAGCATGGCCTATTGGATCGATACCGACTCCACGGCAAAGCTTGCCATCATGCCCATGCCGCATGGAGGCAGCCGGCTTGACGACGAAATTCGCACACTCAGGCGCGAAGGCGTCCAGGTACTCGTCTCCCTGCTGCCGCCGGACGAAGCAGCCGACTTCGGTCTGGAACACGAAGAGGCCGCGTGCGCTGCCCGTGGCATCCAGTTCCGCAGCTTCCCCATCCCCGACCGCGACGTTCCCGACTCCGTCGAAGCCTTTCTCCGATTCATCGACACGCTGCATTACGACCTGCTCCAGGGCCGTAGTATTGCTGTGCACTGCCGCGCAGGCATTGGACGATCCGCCCTGCTGCTGGCCGCCCTCCTGCGCCGCGAAGGCCTCTCCGCCGACGACGCCTTTCGGCGCATCTCCTACGCGCGCGGCATGCAGACCCCCAACACTCCCGAACAACTCCGATGGGTTGAGAATCTCCGCCTCGGAGTCTGATCGAATTCCGCCGCGGGCATCCAATCCTAGCGATGTCCTACAACTTCATCACCGCCGAGTGACGCAAACTCGTCGTCACGCAGAGCGCCATCGCCTTCCGATCCGGTGGTCACTTCACCACATGACCGGCTCTCCACCCCCTGCCGCACAATTGGCTACACTAGGACGATGGTCCGCACCCGGCAAATTCCAAAGTCCGACCAGCCCGACCCCGAAGTCTGGCTGCGCGGTCTGCCCAAGGCCGAGCTCCACCTGCACCTCGAAGGCTCCATCACGCCCGAGACGCTCGTCGAGCTCTCCCTCCGCAACGACCCCCACCCGCTCACGCTGGCCGACGCCTGCCTGGTCTACAGCTACACCGATTTCCCCAGCTTCCTCATGAGCTTCAAGGCCGTCACCGAGCGCCTGCACACCGCCGCCGACTACGAGACCATCACCTACAACATGCTCCGCGACCTCGCCGCGCAGGGCGTTCGCCACGCCGAGGTCTACATCTCCATCGGCATCCTCTACCACTTCGCTCGGCTCGACGTCGACGAAGTCATGGCCGCCATCGAGCGCGGACGCCTCCGCGGCGAGCAGGACTTCAACCTCTCCCTGCTCTGGATCATCGACGCCGTCCGCCACTTCGGCCTCGAAGAATGCGCGCGCGTCTTCCGCAAGGCCGCCGAACTCCAGCACCAGTACCCCAGCGTCATCGGCATCGGGATCGGCGGCGACGAAGCCCGCGGCCCCGCCCAGGACTTTCGCGAACTCTACGCCGAAGCCAAGGCCGCCGGCCTGCGCCTCACCTGCCACGCCGGCGAGTCCACCGGCCCGCAGAGCATCTGGGCCGCCGTCAACATCGGTGCCGAACGCATCGGCCACGCCCTCAGCGCGCAACACGACCCGGACCTTATCTCCGTCCTCGCCGAACGCCAGATCCCGCTCGAACTCAATGTCACCAGCAACCTTCGCACCGCCTGCTGTTCATCCCTGGACGAACACCCCGTCCGCCGCTACTTCGAAGACGGCCTGATGGTCACACTCAACTCCGACGACCCACCCTTCTTCGGCGCCAATCTCCTCGACGAGTACCTCCTGGCCCACCAAGCCTTCGAGTTCCCTCTGGACCAGCTCCGCGAGATCGCCGCTAACTCCATCGAGGCCAGCTTCCTCCCGCCCGAGCGCAAACTAGCCCTCCTCGGCGAAGTCGAACGCTACGGCTGGTAGCCGCGCCCTCTATCCTCTACGCTCTATCCTGTATCCCCTGTCTTTACTTCCCCGGCGGCGCAGGAACCATCACCGCATCGGGATCGACCTTCGGAATCCCGAAGTGCCCGCTCAGATGCACCAGGTCGAGCGGCCGCAGTTGGCCGGAAAGCTCAATGACGGTCATCTCCCTCCCACCCCGCAGCAGCACCATCACGTCGTCGATGTCCGCGCCAGTGAAGTGCAGCCAAAGGTCGGTGAGTGTCCGCTGTGGCATCGTGGCGTCACGCGGCGGCGCATGCTGATCCACCAGGTGCTTCCACCCGGCCGCACCAAAGGTAGCCACCAGAGCGTGCATACGCTCGGGAATATAAAACGCCGGCTCGTGATACCGGTAGTTCTCAACCGTAATGCTGTTGAGCTGCATCGGCGGCCCCTTGCCGTCATTCAGAAACCCGGCAGCCGACTGCAGCATATCGCGATCGAATGTGAAGGCCGTGTGGTTTGCCGGCTCGGAGGTCATATTCCGGAGCGTATCGGCGACGCCCGCGGGCTCCTGCGCAAACGCCGTAAGCGGCGCAACAAGAACCACAGCCAAAAGGGTGCTACAAACACGCAGCTTCATAGAAACCTCGCTGCATGGATAGACCCCATATTGTCCCGGGAAGTTGCGTCGGCCGCTACTCCGGCGGCCTGGGCGCAAAGTAGCCCTTCTTCGCCCGCACCGTGTAGCGCGGGTCCAGGCACTGCAGATAGATGGTCCGGAACGACCCATCCTGCTTGAAGTTCGCCGGAACGTAGACCAGCGAATACTGGCTGCGCAGCTCGGCTTCGATATTCAGAAAGCCCTCGGAAACATCGTCGATCCGCTTCGGAAAGAACGCCCGTCCACCTGTCGCATCCGAGATCCGCAACAGCACATCATCGCCCTTGTCCCGACTTGGGCCGGTGTTGGTGCTGATGGTATACACAATCGTCTCGGCGCGCTGGCACATCTTGATCGCGTCATCCTCGGTGGCCCGGCTGTAATCGTCATCGCCGTCGGAGACCAGGATCATCGCCTTGCGCACATCGGCGGTCTGTTGCAGCGTCAGCATCTGGTCGCGGCAGGTCTTATACAGCGAATCGTACAGTGCCGTTCCGCCGCCCGGGCGCAGCCGGCTGATGCCGCTGTCCAGCAGATCAATGCGGTTGGTGAAGTCCTGCTCGATGTCGGTCTGCACATCAAAGCCCTCGACAAATGCCCGGTCCACCGGATGCATCACCTGCAACAGAAAGTCGATCGCGGCCTGCTGCTCAAACGGAAAGCGCTGGCGGATCGAGCTCGACGTGTCAATCATGATGCCCAGCCGCAGTGGCAGATTTGTCTGCTGCACAAAACGGATCACGCGCTCAGGCGGCCGTCCGTCGTCGAGCAGGCCGAAGTTCTGCTGCTGCAGCCCGGTGACGAAGTTCCCATGCTTGTCCGTTACGGCGAAGAAGAGATCGACCTCACGCGAGAACAGTTGCAGAGTCGGAGCCTGCGGCAGTGCTTCCTCAGCCGGCGGCGGCGTCTGTTGCGCCGGTGCGGCTGTCGTCTGTTGCGCCGAAGCCTGCGCTGCGGGTTGCGGTGGCGTGGTCTGGGTCGAAGTCTGGGCTGCGGTCTGGGCCGAAGTCTGAGCCGTAGCGCCTAGCGCGATCATGGCACACACGACCGCGACGCCAGCCCATCCCCCGTTTCTGCTGATTCTCATACTTCCCATCGTATCAATTGGACGCCCCATGCGCCGACCTCTCGCTCATCCTTCACACCTGCCGAAGCTGCTCCAGCAACTCCGTCAACTCCTCCGGAAGTTCCGAGCGCAACGCCAACGATTTCCCCGTGCGCGGATGCAAGAACTCCAACTCCGCCGCATGTAGGAAGTTGCGATCCAGCGTCAGACTCTCCTCCTCGCTGCGCGACGCGGCCGGGCGGCTCTTCAGCCCACCCTCCGCAGCCACCATCGGATACATTCGGTGCGGAGCTCCGTACAGAAAATCACCCACAACCGGATGTCCGATCGCCTGCATGTGCACGCGGATCTGGTGCGTCCGCCCCGTCTCAATCCGCACCTCGAGCAACGTAAACTTCCCGAACCTTCCCTGCACCCGCTCCAGCACCTTCCAGTGCGAGACTGCGCTCCGTCCGCCCGCGCGTTTCGTCGTCATGCGGATGCGCCGCACCAGATCACGGCTGATCGGCAATTGGATTGTTCCCTCATCCTCGTTCACGTCCCCATGCACCAGAGCGATGTACGTCTTGCGCAGCCGCCGTTCGGAGAACATCTCGCTCAGCTTGCGATGCGTCACATCGTTCTTGGCCACCACAATCAGCCCACTGGTCTGCTTGTCCAGCCGATGCACGATGCCCGGCCGCAGCGCTCCGCCCACCTCGCTCAGACCGTCACTGAAGTGAAACAGCAGCGCATTCACCAGTGTCCCGCGATTATGCTCCGCCGCGCCCGAGCCCGCATGCACCATCATCCCCGCAGCTTTGTCGACCACCGCCAGATCCTCATCCTCATACACCATCGTCAGCGGAATATCTTCCGGAGTCGCATGCAGCGGCGCGGGTCGTGGATCGCCCTCGATCTCGATCAACTCTCCGCCCTTCAGCTTCTGCTTCGCGCGGGCAGGCTCGCCGTTTACCACCACCTGCCCGCCTTCGATCATCAACACCACGCGCGCCCTGCTGACCTCCGGAAGCGCCTTGGCCAGATACGCATCGAGCCTCATCCCGGCAGCGGCGTCTTCCGCCGCAAAACTGCGAACTCCGTCCTCGGCCTCGAGATCGTCCAGCACCTGAATCTCGCGCTCCTCCACGTACACCTTCGGAGCCGGATAGCGCCGCGCAGACTGCTCCTCCTGCGGATGCTTGCCGCCACTCGGCCCGCTCGTCACAAGCCCCGGAATCCCCGCAAATGGCGAGCGCGGCAGCTCTGCCTCCGTCACGTAGCCTGTCTCCGGCGCGCTTTCCTCCTCAACCACACCCGCAGCCCGCAGGGCCGCTTCGCGCTCCTGCGCCAGCGTACGCTGCGCCCGGTACTCGTGCTTCACCGTCTGCCGTCTCTTCCCTTTGGGCAACATATTCTGCGATGGCATTAAGCAAGCTCCTTCAAAAATATAAGCATCAACGACCCCGCGACCATCGCCCCCAGCGCAATCCACTGCGCCGGATCGAGCCACGCATGGCCGCTCATCTCAAACGGCTGCGTGATCATGTCGAGCAGGAACGTCACCGCTCCCCCCGCCACCAGCGCCGCCGCCGCCACGACTCCAGCCCGCCGCCGCCGCTGCAGCATCCACATCAGCACCACCATCAGCACCGCCGCCGCCAGCGTTGCGTACATTTGCACCGGATGCAGATGCATCAACCCCGCACTGCCCGGCACTACCGGCCCCCACGGCAGGCTCGTTGGCATCCCCTGGTTCGTTCCCTCGAAGAATCGTCCCAGGCTCAGCGCCGCCGCCACTACCGCGGCACACGGAGCCCACGCATCCATCACGTTCAGCATCGGCAGCCGCTTCCATCTCAGGTACACCACGATCGCTACCCCCGTCAGCACCATGTCGCCATAGGTAAACGACGGCAGCATCAGCATTACCAGCGGCAGACGCAGAAACCCGCGCACGTCGCCAACGATCAGCAGCAGCCGCGAGATCACAAAGGCCGCCGTCACCGCAAACCAGCCCGCATCCCACATCTGCTCTGCGCCCAGCCCCACCAGCTTTGCAGTCTTCTGGCTCAGCCACAGCGCGGCAATCAACCCCACGGCAGCGCACAGCCCATACACCGACAGCCGCAGCATCCCCACGCGCAGCACGCCGCGAACCAGAAGCATCGCTGGCTGCCACATCATCGTCGATGGAAGAAACTCGCTCACCTCTTCGAGCATACGCGGCGCGAGCCCACCACCCCAGCCACGCGAACGTGAATCCCAATCACTGCACTTAGCAAATTAGTAAAGACCGACCCGCTGGGCCGTACAGTGAGGCGCAGGTGAACCCGCGTTAAGCGGTGGGCTCCAGCCGTGGCTCTTTAGGCTTTCCGGACTGGCGGACCTAGCACACCAAGCCATGTATACGAGCTGAAACCCTGTTCAATGAATGTTGGTTCAACCTGCGGTATTCTCCGTACCTGCTTTGCAGGCCGGTCTCTAAGTTGGATGCTATCCGGGAAGCGCCGATTCCGCAACTCGCGCCACGCAGGCTAATTTCCGGGCGCCGCCGTCACCCCACTCGTCGGAGGTCCATCTGTCCGCGCCACCGCCTTCGCTTCCCGCGCCTTCGCAATCAGTTTCCTCAGCTTGCCCTCCACATCCGACCCCGAGCCTATCATCTCCGACGTCAGCACCCCATCCGAGTCAATCGTGAAGTAGTGCGGTATCGCCGTCACGCCAAACTCATTCGCCAGCCTGTGGTCTGCGTCGCGATACTGCACCCACGTCATGCCATTCTTCTCGATGAACTCCTTCCACCTCGCCTCATCTTCATCCCAGCTCACGCTGATCATCACAAACGGATCATCCGCAAACTCCTTCGCAATCCTGCGCAGGTGCGGAAGTTCTTCGTTGCATGGTCCGCACCACGTCGCCCAGAAGTCGATCAGCACCACGCGCCCCCCCATCGCGTCGAGATTAAACTTCGCTCCATTGAGCGCAGTCACCTCAAACGCCGGAGCCATCCGGTGCGTCGCCAGCTCAGGGTCGTCGGCAAAGTGTTCCACGCGCAGCCGTGCCGGATTCCCGGGCTTCAAACCCCCCAGGCACTGCTGGAAGTCCTTGCGCGCCTCGTCCATCCTGCCTAACCGCGCCAGCATCACGCCATCATTGAACAGAGCCGCCAGGTTTGCAGGATACAGATCCACCGCCTCCTGAAAAGCTGCGCGCGCCTCCTCCAACTGCTCGGGCTTCAGCTTCTCCGCTCCACTGGCCACCATCGCGCGCCCGCGGTCGTACGCCGCCACCGACTTCACCATCGGCGTCGTCGCCATGGCCTCCATCTGCTTGGCCGTGGCCATCGCGTCCTTGTAGCTGCCGCCCATCATCTGCACATCGTAGAGGCCCTCAACGCACTCCACGCATCGTCCACCGGCAATCTTGTTCGCCTTCCTGTACGCATCGGCCGCGAAGCCCGCGCGCTTCTCGTGCTCCATCTGCCGCGCTTCCTTCACCGCCGCAATAAACTTTGGATTCGCGTGATAATCATCAGCCGCAGCAGCAGCCTGCGCATGTGCCAGCGTCGGCGGCATCACGAGCAGCCCGACAGCCATCGCAAAAGCAACGATCTTCAGCAGCACGCAGACACTCCGAACGAAGCACCAGCCTTCGCGTGCATCCTATCATCCGGCAGGATGACGTCCAGATCAAGAAGATTTCCCGGAATGCTTCGTCCCACGTCGCAGCCTCGGCTCGCTCCGCGTTCTGCCTCAGCCAGCCTTGCGTTCTTCGAGCACCGCGTCCAGCATGCCCATCAGCGACCCCGCACGCGACCGCACCGCGCTCTGCGCCGCAGTCTGACGGCTCGCCTCCAGGGTCGCGCTCAGCGCCTCGTATCGCCCCCGCAGCGTCACCAGCTCATCCGCCAGATTCAGCGCAGCCAGCACCGCCACGCGCAGCGAATCCACCGTCGCTCCATGCGCCGACACTGCCCGCATCTTCGAGTCCACCACCGACGCCAGCCGTTCGATATACTCCGAATTCACACCGCGCAGTTGATAGATCTGATCATATATATCAACAACCACGGCCCCACCATCGCGCGCCTCCAACTCCGCCCGCGAGATCTCCGCCGCACTTCTTTGCTGCATCTCTGCCACTACCGCTCCTGCCTCATTCCGGCTCCGCGCCTGCACACTCAAACGACGCGCTGCTAAACCACTTCTTCAATACTCGCCAGCATCTTCTCCACGCGCAGCCGAACCGCCTCGCGCTCTCGCTGCAGGCTTTGAATCTCACCCTGCGCATCGCCGGAGGCCGCCAACTCCTGTCGCAGCGCAACAATCTCCTGGCCGCGCAGCGTCAACTCGTCTTTGCGCGCAGCAAGCTCAGCCTTTGTAGCGGCGATTTCGGCCTCAGCCGCAGCGCGTGCGGCCTCTGCCGTGGCTCTTGCCTCGCGCTCTCTCTTGATCAGTTCGACGGTCTGAAGCACCTTCTGCTCCAGCGCCTGAAACTCATCGACACTGATACTTGCGGATCCCATGTGCTGCTCCTTCAAGGCGTCTGGACGCCCTTCTCATCTCGAAGTATAGGACGCAGTGCGGAGGATTTTCGTATATACCCCGCAGGGGTATATACCTGAATTCCCTTTTGTTCGCTGCGCTCTCCGCAAGCCGCGACTTTCGTGCTGCGCGTTGCAGCCGCTCAGGCTCTTTGCGTCCCGCCCAGTCCCGTCAGTTGCGCCACCACCCACTCCGACCAGCGCGTGATCTCTTCCTCCGTCAAGGTCCGCTCGTGCGACTGAAACACCACCCGCAGCAGCAGCGAATACGATCCCGCCGCAATTGACTTTCCCTTCGCATCGCGGAAGATCTCCACCGGGAGCACACTGCGCAACTCATCCGGCTTCAACCCCGCACTTTCCCTATGTAACGCAGCCTCAATCGTCGCCCACGTCACCGCATCCGGAAACACAAACGAAAAATCTCTCTCCACCGCCTGGAACCGCGACAACTCCCGCGACACCGGCTGGCGTAGCTTCGTCTCGAACAACCGCTGCGCATCGATGGTCGCAATCACGCACGGCTGCCGCAGTTTGCGCGACTGCAACTCCGTCGCACTCAACTCTCCAAACACCGCAACCGCCTCGCCGCCCAGCAGCACCCTCGCTCCACGTCCTGCCGCAATCCACGCCGGCAGCGCATTCGTATCAAAGCCAACCGCGCCCTCGAACTTTTGCAGCAGCGCCTCGATCGCGCCCTTGGTCTCATAGAACAGCGCATCGTCGGCCTTGAACAACGCGGTTGCCACCGCCGCGCCAGTCGCTCCCAGCGCCAGCCCAACCTTCTCCTTCACCTCGGCCGTCGATCCACCAAACACCGTGCCCATCTCAAACAACCGCACGCTGCTCACATCCCGATGCAGATTATGCGCCAGCATCGTCGCCATACCCGGCGCCAGCGATGGACGCAGCATTCCTGCCTCCGCACTCAACGGATTCCCAATCGCTACCCCACCCAACGCACCGCCAAACACCGCCGCTTCTTCCGCGGAAGTAAACGTACTCGAGATCGCCTCCGACCATCCCATCCCACGCAGCGTCTCGCGAATCGTCGCCTCGTGCAGCGCATGCGGCAACTCCCGCACCGCCCCTGCAAAGCTCGGCAGCGTATCCGCAAACCGGTTGTACCCGTAGACGCGCGCCACCTCTTCAATCAAGTCAATCTCGCGCTCCAGGTCCAACCGCCAGCTCGGCAGCTTCACCGCATACTCGCCCGCCGAAGTCTGCGTCATCACGCATCCCAGCGCACTCAGATACTGCGCAACCACCGCCTCGCCGATCCCCAACCCATCGGCTGTCGTGCCCAGATGCCGCTCGACCTCGCTCACCTTCAGCGAAATCGCCTTGCGCTGCGCGGTCTTCGCCGCCCACTCCGCAACCACCACGTCCACCAGCGGACCCACCACCTCGCCGCCGCTCTGCTCCACCACCATCCGCGTTACCAGATGATTCGCCAGCGGGGCCGCATCGAAATCCGCACCGCGCTCAAACCGATGACTCGCGTCCGTATGCAAGCCATGCCGCCGCGAGCTCGCCCGAATCGCCGCCGGATCGAACCACGCTGCTTCGACCAGAATATTTTTCGTCTCCTCGGTTACCCGCGACTCCCACCCACCCATCACGCCCGCGAGCCCCAGCGCCTTCACCTCATCAGCAATCACCAGGTCGTCCGCAACCAGCGTCTTCTCCGTACCATCGAGCAGCGCCAGCTTCTCGCCTGCGTGCGCCCGCCGCACCACAATCCCGCCGACAACCTTGTCCAGATCGAACACATGCGTTGGCTGCCCCATTGCCAGCCAACCGAAGTTCGTCACATCCACCGGTGCCGAAATCGGCTTCTGTCCCAGCGCCGCAAAATATTCCGCAATCAATCCCGCACTCGGCCCGACGCTCACGCCGCGAATCACCCGCGCCGTAAACCGTCCGCACAAATCACGCGCCTCAATGCGAACCGGAAACCCCGCACCCGGCTTCGTCTCCACCACCGCCGCGCCAATGCTCTCACTCAACGGCTTCAGCGCGACGTCATAAATCGCCGCAGCCTCACGCGCGACGCCATAATGATTCATCGCATCCACGCGGTTGGTCGTGATGTCCATCTCATACAGACGACCGCCGCACGCCGCGTCGAACTCGCCCTCAACGGCGATGCCGCGCAGCGTCAAATCTTCCGCAAGCTGGCGATCGTCCACCGCAAGTTCAGGCAAATACGAGCGCAGCCACTTCGTCAAAATATTCACGCAAACTGCTCCAGAAATCTCATGTCGCCCGAGTACAGCAAGCCGATATCGCTGATCCCATACTTCATCATCGCAATCCGATCGACGCCCATACCAAACGCAAACCCGCTAATCTTCTGCGTGTCATACAACGGCTCGCGCCCCATCTCCACGCGCCGCTGATTCACCGACTCGAACACCGCCGGGTCCACCATCCCGCAGCCCAGCAGCTCAATCCATCCGGAGTGCTTGCACTTCCGGCAACCTTTGCCGCCGCAAAAAATACACGAAATCTGTACGTCCGCGCTGGGCTCCGTGAAGGGAAAGAAGGACGGGAAAAACCGCGTCTTTACCGCCGACCCGAAGAACGCCTTCATCGCAAAATCCAGCGTGCCCTTCAGATCGCTGAACGTAATATTCGTATCCACGCACAGCCCCTCCACCTGGTGAAACACCGGCGAGTGCGTCGCATCCGCAGCATCATTCCGATGCACCTTGCCCGGAATCACCAGCCGCAGCGGCGGCGCCTGTTCCAGCATCGACCGAATCTGCACCGGCGACGTATGCGTGCGCATCAGCAGCCGTTCGCGCAGCGGCTTCGCCTCCTGCCCGGCCACCACCAACGTATCCTGCGTATCGCGTGCCGGATGATTCGGCGGAAAGTTCAGCGCCTCGAAGTTATAGAAGTCCGTCTCCACCTCCGGCCCCAACCCCACCGAATACCCCATGCGCTGAAATACGCTGACAATCTCTGCCATCGTCTTCACCAGCGGATGTTCCACCCCCATCCGCTGCCCCGCCCCCGGCAGCGTCACATCCAGCCCGGCACCTGCCGCCTTCATCTCCGTCGCGGCACTCGCTGCGCGCGCCTCTTCAATCCGCGCCTTGAGCTTGTTGAACCGTATGCCGAGGGACTTCTTCGCCTCTATCGGCGCCGACTTCAGCCACGCGGCACTCAACTGTCCCAGCCGCCCCTGCTTGCGCCCCAGCCACTCCAGGCGGAACGCTTCCATGGCCTCATCGCTGGTCAGCGCGCGGGTCTGCGCGGCCACCTCAGCCTCTAGCTCTGCGAAGACGCGATCAAGCTCGGCCTCATCGTACTGCTTCAATTCTGGAATCGCTGTGCTCATGGTGTCGAATCTTCAGGATAAATGAACGCTGCCTTGCACCCCAACACCGTCCTTACAGCGCCCACAAAATCACCGCCGCCATCAGCACGCCCAGCAGCAGACTTCGCTTGTCGGTAATGGCGAACACGACCGGGTCCTCGTCCATCTCGCCGCGGCTGGCCAGCATCCACACCTGGCTCAGCCACAGCAGCAGCACCGGCACCACCACCCACAGTCGCACCGGGTGCTGATAGAGCACATTCGTCTCCGCGTTGCTGATATACATTGTCAGCACCACCACCGCCGCATACGCCGACCCCGTCCCCAGCGCCCGCAATTGCTCCAGGTCGCCGACAAAATATCCGCGCCCATTGCTCACCGCGCCGCCACGTTCCCGCAGGCTCTCCAGTTCGCTGAAGCGCTTCACAAACGCCAGCGACAGAAAGAAAAATACGCCAAAGCCCGCCAGCCACGGCGACATCGGAATCCCCGTCGCCGCGCTGCCCGCGAGAATCCGCACCGTGTACAACCCGCTCAGCACAAACACATCCAACAGCAGCTTCCGCTTCAGATACAACGAATACGTCAGCGTGACGGCCGTATAAAAACCCAGCCACTCCAGAAATTTGTACGGATGTTTAAGCTGAGCCGTACCCGGCAACGCAGCGACAATATGGGGCAGCGCCAGCGCCAGCGCGACCGCGCCCACCAGCAACAGGCAAACCACGGCCACGCCCGAGATCGCCGAAAGATCCCCCGCCGCGAACGGTCGCCTTCGCTTGCTCGGATGGCGCCGGTCAGCCTCCAGATCCAGCAGGTCGTTCACAATATAGGTAGCCGAAGCGCACATCCCGAAGCTCAGAAACGCCGTTATCGCTGCTCCAAACATGCGCAGATGCCACTGGTGCGCCAGCAGCAGCGGAACGAAGATCAGCGCATTCTTCGCCCACTGATGCAGCCGGATCGCCTTCAGCCAACTTCGCAGCGCCGAGCCCCGGTCCTCAAAACTCGCCGCCGCCACCGTCCGCATGCGCTTCATCCCCGCACGCAGCGCACTGTCGGGATTGGCCACCATCGGCGACTCGCAGGCCGCCAGTAACTCCACATCCGGCCGCGCATTTCCGATGTAGCAGAACGCGTCTCCAAACTTTGCGCGAAACGCCGCCAGCTTATTGCCACCCGCCAGATTCGTCTCTCCATCCGACGCCAGAACCCCCGCAAAGATTCCCAGATGCGCCGCCACGCGTTCCGCCAACCTCTTATCCGCAGCCGTCGCCAGGTAGATCGCCCGGCCCTCGCCATACTGCTGCCGCAGGTACTCCAGAAGTGGCCGGTTATACGGCAGATGCTCCACATCCAGCGCCACCAGACCCGTCAGGTGGCGCTTGAATGCCGCACGTCCCTCGGCAATCCAGCCCGGCACATGCAGCAGCTCCAACGGCTTCTGCCGCGCCACCACCAGCACTGTGTCCAGCAGTGTGTCCGACTTCACCAGCGTGCCATCCAGGTCCACGCACAGCGCCACCCCCGCGCGCAGCCGAGCCCCTACCGCAGGCCCACTCCCCTCGGCAGCCACCACGCTCGACTCCGCGACTCGTTCAGCACCATTCATCGTCGGCTACGGCTCTCCCCATCGTCAGCTATGGCTCTCCCGATCATTTTTTCTCATCACCATTCAACAGAGAGCGCGTTGGTCTATTATCTCGTCACTATACCGCCAGCGCGAGCAAAGCCCCCTACATTCCGCGCGCAACCTCTTCCCCGGCTCGCGTCCGAGCGTTCCGAAGTAAACTCGCAAGCATGCATCCGCGCCTCGTTCTCGGCGGCTCGCTCCTCCTCAACGCGCTCCTGCTCGCCACTCTGCACGCACAAACCCACGCCGTCGAATCCCCCGCCCCGGTCACCCGTGCCCTCGCCGTCTATGAGTGGACTGGCGACCTCGCCCATCCCACCGCAGCGCGCCTCATCCCCGTCTCTCTCTTTATCAACGGCCATCTTGAAGACGCGGGCGTCTACCTTGCCCGGCCCATTCCCTTTACGCTCCAGCCCGGCACCCTCTACTCGATCGAGCATTCCGGCCAGACCCTCGAACTTCAGTCCGCCGACTACCTCCCCACCCGCTCCGGCGACAATACCCACCGCGCCTGGGTCGGCTTCGGCCACCTCCTCACCGCCGCCGAAGCAGCCGCAGCCGCCAGCGCTCAAACTTCCACAACCCCGCCCACCATCTCCGCAATCGACGACATAAGCGACGCCCCACCCGTCCTCCGCCGCTCCCACCCCATCAGCAAGGCCAAGCACAAGAAGGCCGACCAGCAACCCGGCTACGTCACCCCTCCGGCCACCCCGCTCAACGAAGACCCGGACCGGCCGACGCTGCATCGCGGCATCCCCGCCAACGCAGACGTCACGCCCCAACTCGCCACCCTTCCGCCCGATCTCCACCAGGCCGCAGCCGTCTCCGACGCCGCCAACCGTGCCCCGCAAACCTTCACCCGCCCCTGGGCCAACGCCACCGAACGCGCCCAGACCCTCCACTCCGTCGAAGCCCTCGCGCTCGCGCCCCTCGCCCATTACATCGCCTTCAACAATCTCACTTCCGCCTCCCTCGCAACACCCGCCCTCACCCTCACCAATGAGCAACTCTCCGCCTACACCCTCACCGACGGTGGCCCTCCTACCTTCATCTTCACCACCGAATCACCCCTCACCACCGGCGGCCCCGTCTACCTAACGCTCATCGCCGAGCCCGGCCCCTCAGCAACCCTCCATCCCGTCCTCTTCTCCATCACCGACGCCACCCACCTCGACCGCACCCCCTGGTTCCGACTCGTCGACGCCGTCGACCCCGACGCCACCCACCGCGCCAGCCTCCTCTTCGAACTCCGCTCCCAATCCACCCGCCAGTTCGCCCTCTACACCCTCACCGACGGCGAAGTCCGGCAAACCCTCCTCACCACCCCCCTCGAATAGTCTCAACCCGCTAAACTATCTCAAGAGAATCGATCCCACATGACCACACCAGCCACCAACCCGGCACCCACCCCCCTCATCGCCCTCCTCTTTCCCGGCCAGGGCTCGCAATCCGTCGGCATGGGCCGCGCCCTCTACGACGCCCACCCCGCCGCCCGCGCCGTCTTCGAAGAAGCCGACGACGCTCTCGGTTTCTCCCTCTCTGACATCATCTTCAACGGCCCGGACGACACCCTCAAGCTCACCGAGCACACCCAGCCCGCGATCCTCACCGTCTCCATAGCCGCCCTCCGCGTCCTCGAGCACGAACTCCACGCGCGCCACCTCTTCATCCACTACGCCGCCGGCCACTCCCTCGGCGAGTACTCCGCCCACGTCGCCGCCCGCACCCTCTCCTTCGCCGACGCCGTCCGCACCGTCCGCGCCCGCGGCCAGTTCATGCAGTCCGCGGTCCCCGCCGGTCAGGGCGCCATGGCCGCCATCCTCGGCCTCCCCATCGCGGACATCGAAGCCGCCTGCGCCGCAGCCACCGCCGAACTCGCTCCCGAAGTCGTCGCCACTGCCAACCTCAACTCCCCCGACCAGACCGTCATCTCGGGCTCAAAAGCCGCCGTCGAGCGCGCTGCCGAACGCTGCAAGGAACTCGGAGCCAAGCGCGCCGTCATGCTCCCCGTCAGCGCTCCCTTCCACTGCCCGCTCATGATGCCCGCGCAGCTCCAGCTCGCCACCCACCTCGCCTCCATCCCCTTCCACGACCCCGCCTTCCCCGTCGCCTCCAACGTCGACGCCCGCCTCCTCACCACCGCCGACGCCGTCCGCGACGCCCTCATCCGCCAGGTCACCGGCGCCGTCCGCTGGGTTGAGTGCATCGGGCTTCTGCATCAATCCGGCGTCACCCATTACATCGAAGTCGGCCCCGGCAAAGTCCTCACCGGCCTCAACCGCCAGATCGACCGAGCCCTCGCCACCACCAACGTCGAAGATCCCGCCAGCCTTGAAAAAACGCTGCTCAGTCTGTCTCCGGCTTCTTAGCCTCCGCAGCCTGCTCCAGCGCAAACAGCCGCTGCTCCAGGGTGAATACCATCTCCTCCAGCGCCTCCACCCGCTGCGCCAACCCCACCCCACCGTCACCCTCATCCTCTCGCGCACCCCGCGTCTCGCCTTTAGGGCGCGCGCTTCCAGAGGCTGCAGCCACCGCCACCTCGCTCACCGGCCCGCTCAGCAGATGCACCCACCGCGCCTCGCGGCTTCCCGGCTGCCGCGGCATCAACTGCGTCAGCGGCTCAGCCTGACCTGAAACCTCCCGCGCCGCCAGTCGCTCCAGCGTCGCCATCACCGCCGCATTGTCATCGAACGCATACATCCGCTCCGTCCGCGCCCGCAACTCCGCCGAGGTCTGCGGCCCGCGCAGCAGCAGCAGACACATCACCGCCACCTCATCCCGCCGCAGATTCAGCACATCCCGCACCCGATGCTCAAACTTCGTTGCCCGCGTCTCGGCAATTGTCCGCACCAGCCCCAGTTGGTCCAATTCAAACAGCGCCGTCCGCACCTCGGCCTCGCTCAACTCCATCACCGGCTCACGGCTGCTCTTCTGGTTACACGCATTCACCGCTGCATTCAAACTCAGCGGATAGTACTCCGGCGTATTGATCTCTTTCTCGATCAACACCCCCAAAACCCGCGCCTCAACCGCATTCAACTCAACCATCCCTCCATCCTACCGAACCCCGGTGTCGCAATCGAACCGGGTGCCGGATGAACAGCGGTCTTCAGCCCGCTGAATCATGCTCCCGGCGAAAAGGGCTTCAGCTCTGGGCCTTTGGCGCGCGCCTGCCGCACTGACCCTCTAAAATAGAACTCTGTGTCCCTCTCCCACCAAACCGACACCCCAACCTTCTCCGAGCACTTTGACGTCCTCATCGTCGGTGCCGGCCACGCGGGCTGCGAAGCCGCCGCGGCCGCCGCGCGCATGGGCCTGCGCACGGCCCTCTTCACCCTCAACCTCGACCTCATCGCGCAGATGTCCTGCAACCCCGCAATAGGCGGCGTTGCCAAAGGCCATCTCGTCCGCGAAGTCGACGCCCTCGGCGGCATCATGGGCGAAGTCGCCGACGCCTGCGGCATCCAGTTCCGTCTCCTCAACACCTCCCGCGGCCCAGCCGTCTGGAGCCCCCGCGCCCAGTGTGACAAGGCTCTCTACCGCGTCCGCATGCGCGAAAAGCTCGAGTCCATCCCCAACCTCTTCATCAAGCAGGCCGAAGTCATCGACCTCATTCTCGACCCTCCCGCTGATCCGTCATCCCGACCGGAGCCCAGCGCCGTGGAGAGCCCTGAAGTTGAACCTGCGGCAGCTTCAAACCAGACACCCCGCATCACCGGCGTCCTCCTCCGCGACGGCCGCCGCATCGCCGCGCGCGCCGTCGTCGTCACCACTGGCACCTTCCTCAACGGCCTCATCCACTGCGGCGAGCAGCAATACTCCGCCGGCCGCTCCGGCGAAGCCGCCTCCGTTCTGCTCGGCGAGAACCTCAAGAAGCTGGGCCTCCGCCAGGTCCGCCTCAAGACCGGCACCCCACCCCGCCTCGACGGCCGCACCATCGACTGGTCCAAATTCGAGGAGCAGCCTGGCGACGCCGACCCCACCCCCTTCAGCTTCCGCTCCCTGCAAACCCTTTCAGAGACTGGTCATCCTGAGCGCAGCGAAGGCCCTGCTTCACGGGCAGCGGCACAATCGCAATGGATTCCACCTCTGCGCCAGATCTCCTGCCACATCGCCACCACCACCCCCGAGACCCTCGCCCTCATTCGCGCGAACGTCCACCGCAGCCCTATGTTCACCGGCCAGATCGAAGGCATCGGCCCGCGCTACTGCCCCTCTATCGAAGACAAGATCGTCCGCTTCCCCGACAAAGCCTCGCACCAGTTCTTCCTCGAGCCCGAGGGCCTCAACACCCACGAGGTCTACATCAACGGCATGTCCACCTCGCTCCCCATGGAGGTCCAGCAGGCGATGGTCCGCAGCATTCCCGGCCTGGAAAACGCCGAGATGCTCCGCCCCGGCTACGCCATCGAGTACGACGCCATCGACCCCACCGAACTCGACCGCACCCTCCGCGTCAAGAAGTTCTCGGGCCTCTACCTCGCCGGCCAGATCAACGGAACCTCCGGTTATGAGGAAGCCGCCTGCCAGGGCTTAATGGCCGGCATCAACGCCGCCCTTCATGCCCGCTCTTTTCTGCCCTCTACGCTCTATCCTCTATCCCCTGCGTCCTTCACTCTCGACCGCACCGAAGCCTACACCGGCATCCTCATCGACGACCTCATCAGCAAGGGCACCGACGAGCCCTACCGCATGTTCACCTCGCGCGCCGAGTTCCGCCTCCACCTCCGCATCGACAACGCCGACACCCGCCTCACCCCCGACGGCCGCCGCCTCGGTCTCATCGACGACCGCTCCTTCGCCGCCTTCGAAGCCAAACAAGCCCGCGCCGCCGCCTTCAAAACCCTCCTCGAAACCACCCGCCTCACCGACCCCGACATCTCTCTCCTCACCTCACCTCCGAGTGCCCCACGTCTCAGTTCCGAGACACGGGCTTCCAACGAAGCCCCGCCCGCCCGCGGCGACCTCTTCGCCCAACTCCTCAAGCGCCCCTCCATCTCCATCGAGTCCCTGCTACCCACACTTCTTCCGCGCATGCAGTCCGTCCCCGAGTTCGCACCCTGGCTGGCCGCGCTCTGTGCCGCCAACTATCCAGCCACGCTCCCAGCCTGGGTCCGCAACGAGCTCAAGACCGTCGAAACCACCATCAAGTTCGCCGGCTACCTCGCCCAGCAGCAGCGCAGCATGGCCCGCCTGCGCAACGACGAAGCCCGCGCCATCCCCCCCACCTTCGACTACCGCGCCTGCTCCGGCCTCTCCCGCGAGATGGTTGAAAAGCTCGACCGCGTCCGCCCGCTCACGCTCGGCCAGGCCAGCCGCATCTCCGGCGTCACCCCCGCCGCCGTCACCCTCATCCAGTGCTTCCTCGAGATCCAGTCCCGCACGACCCCACCCCGCGCCCGCATCGCCTGATCCCACGCTCGCAGGCTCCAAGTCCCTCGGCGGCTCCCTCCCTGCTTGAGAAAACGTTCACTAAACCAATATAGTTCTACTCGCAGCGCCATCCCCTCCGCGAAGGAACGCCCCATGAAGCTCTCCCGCCGCAAGACCCTGCAACTCCTCGCCAGCGCCGCTCCCGCCTTCGCCCTGCGCCGTGCATTCTCACAGCCCGAAGCCTTCGCCCAAGCTCCCGGCCAATCACCCGCCACGCCGCCGCTCAGCATCACGCCCGGCCCCTTCACCAACACCCGCGCCTCTCTCCGCGCCTACACCACGCCCGACTGGTTCGCTGACGCCAAGTTCGGCATCTGGTCTCACTGGGGCCCGCAGTCCGCCATCGGCGACGGCGACTGGTACGCCCGCAACATGTACGTCGAGGGCACCGCGCAATATGAGTACCACCTCAAGCGCTTTGGCCCGCAATCCAAGGTCGGCTACAAGGACCTCATCCACCTCTTCACCGCCGACCGATGGGACCCCGAGCATCTTATGGATCTCTACCAGAAGGCCGGCGCAAAATACTTCTTCTCCATGGGCGTCCACCACGACAACTACGACCTCTGGAACTCTAAATATCAGCCCCGCTGGAACTCCGTCGCCTCCGGCCCGCGCAAGGACGTCGTCGGCCTCTGGGCCGCCGCCGCCCGCAAGCGCGGCCTCCGCTTCGGCGTCTCCGAGCATCTCTCCAACTCCTTCGACTGGTTCGCTCCCTCCCACCTCGCCGACACCAAAGGCCCCTACGCCAACATCCCCTACGACGGCCAGAACCCCGCCTTCGCCGACCTCTACCACTCTTACGCCGGCATGCCCGCCAACTTCGCCCACACCGCCCAGGACATGGGCCGCGTCGCACCCGACTGGTGGAAGCTCCAGTACTTCAACCGCGTCAAAGACCTCCTAGACCAGCACCAGCCCGACCTCCTCTACACCGACGGCGGCATCGAGTTCGGCGAGTACGGCCTCGGCACCGTCGCCGAACTCTACAACGTAGGCCCCGTCTCCTACGAAGGCCGCAGTGAAGCCGTCTATTTCAGCAAGACCCTCACCGACTGCCTCGACGGCGCCTCCTGCGTCCTCGACCACGAACGCAGCGTCCTCAACGCGATCGATCCCCACCCCTGGCAGACCGACACCTGCATCGGCGAGTGGCACTACAAGCTCGGCATCACCTACAAGACCCCCAAGAAAGTCGTCGACATGCTCGTCGACATCGTCAGCAAGAACGGCAACCTGCTGCTCAACGTCCCACTCCCCGCCTCCGGCGAGCCCGACTCCGAAGAGCTCCGCATCCTCGCCGCCATCACCCAGTGGACCGGAATCAACGGCGAGGCCATCTACTCCACCCGCCCCTGGAAGATCCACGGCGAAGGCCCCTCCACCAAGGTCGTCATCAAGCCCAACGGCAAGGAGTTCGACCCCAACGAAGGCAAGCAGCCCGACCTCACCGCCCAGGACATCCGCTTCACCACCAAAGGCAAAACCCTCTACGCCCTCGTCCAGGGCTGGCCCGCCAGCAGCGAGCTCATCATCCAATCCCTCGCCACCAACAGCCCGCAGCAACCCGAAAAGGCCGTCGACGTCCGCCTCCTTGGCCGCGAAGCCGACGCCCTTCGCTTCACCCAGGACACCACCGGCCTCCGCGTCACCCTCCCCTCCACGCCCACCGCTGCCTCCGATCTCGGCATCGCTCTCCGCATCAACTTCGCCTGACCGACCTGCAACTTCGGGTGCCCCATTCATCACGCGCATTTACGTGATGGGTGGGGTAGCGCACCCATCACCGCACCCAAGCTCTGCCATCCGGGCCGAAGCGCAGCGGAGAGAGCTGTAGTTCCACCGGCCATCACGAGCCCACACAGCTTTGAGCCTATCCACTCTCCGCACCGGGTATATCCTCGCCATGTACCGCGAAAGGGCGCACGTATGCCATTCATCTTCATCCTGATCTTCCTCATCGGTCTCTTCGTCCTGGTCCTCATCGCCAAAACCTACTATCAAGTGCGCACCTTCACCGCGGGCGTCGTCGAGCGCTTCGGCAAGTTCGACCGCATCACCCGCCCCGGCCCCCACATCCTCATCCCCTTCGCCGAGCGCGTCTTCTTCGTCGATCTCCAGGTCAAGCAAGCCCAGTTCTCCGTCGAGACCAAGACCCACGACAACGTCTTCGTCCAGATCCCCGTCAGCGTTCAGTATCAAGTCCTCGACGACAAGATCTACGACGCCTTCTACCGTCTCTCTGCGCCGCAAAAGCAGATTGAGTCCTTCGTCTTCAACAGCATCCTCGGCCACGTCCCCAAGCTCACCCTCGACGAGACCTTCGAGCAGCAATCCGGCATCTCCGTTGCGGTCAAAAACGAGCTCGACAACATCATGTCCGGCTTCGGCTTCAACATCCTCACTGCGCTCGTTACCGACATCATTCCCGACATCAAAGTCAAAGCCGCCATGAACGACATCAACGCCGCGCAGCGCGCCCAGGTCGCCGCCCAGGCCCGCGGCGAAGCCGAAAAAATTCTCAAGGTCAAGCAAGCCGAGGCCGAAGCCGAATCCAAGGCCCTCCAGGGCAACGGCATCGCACGCGAGCGTCAGGCCATCATCGACGGCCTCTCCGCCTCCATCGAGCACTTCCAGCACGGCGTCCCCGGTTCCTCCGCTGGCGAAGTCATGGCCCTCGTCCTGCTCACCCAGTACTTCGACACCCTCCGCGACATCGGCACCCGCGGCGGCACCAACACCCTCTTCCTGCCCAACAATCCGGGAGCCTCCAACGACTTCCAGACCCAGATCCTCGCCGGCCTCCGCGGCGGCCAGATTCCCATCCCCGGCCCCGACCCCGCGCGCCCCATCGAACCTGAGCGGCCCTACAATCCACCCCCACCCCCCGCCGGCACCCCCGGCACCCCCAACCCCTTTACCGGTCAATAGCAACCGCAACAACTCCGCCAACCCTCGCGCGCTGGCTGCGGGGTTGCTGTGGTGGCGCCGGATGAAGAACGACGCCGTGCTGGTGGTCGCGGCGGCGCTGGGCGCGCTGTGCGGCGTTGATGGTGGGGGCGTTCCTGATGGTGGACGGGATTGGAGTAAGCAGGGTGTAGGGAGTGCATTATCCCAGCGATGTGGCGGCAGGGTACTGTGTGGGCGCGGTCTGGCTTGCAGCGGTTATTGGCGCGGATCTGTTGGTGGAGGGCTGGACGATAGGTGAGCCCTCCACCAACGTAGTCGTGCGATCCATGATGTGGCGCTCGGCGGAGCGTCCGCAAAACAGGCCCTGACCGCCGAGTGATCGGGGAGTCAGCGCGGGCCCATTGAGCAGGCTCTTTGCAACGAATCCGGAGTGAGTTACCGGGTAGGGAAACGCCGCTAGCCTCTGGCTCGCGGGGCTCTGCGGTTGTTGTGCTTCTGGTTGTAGATTTGGCGGCTGTTGCGGTTCTGTTGGCGGTTGGCCTGCTGGCGCTGCTGGCCGGTGAGAGCTCCTCCGTTGGCGGTGCGGTCGGCGTGGACCTGCTGGTCGAGGCCGGCCTGGTTGGCGTTGGTGCGGGCGGCTTCGGCGGCGGTCATCTGGCCGCTGCGCAGGCCCTGGGCGGTGCGCGCCTGCTGGTTGGCTGCGCGGTTGTTGACGGCGTTGGGAGCGACGGTGTTGGCGTTGTGGTTTGCGTTGTAGATCTGACGGCTGGCGGCGTTCTGCTCGCCGTTGATCTGCTGGCGCTGCTGGCTGGTGAGCTGGCCGCCGTTGGCTGCGCGGTCGGCGGCGACCTGGCTGTCGATGCGGGACTGCGTGGCGGTGGCGCGGGCGGCTTCGCCGGAGGTCATCTGGCCGGAGCGCAGGCCGTTGGAGATGCGCTGGTTCTGGTTGGCCGCGCGGTTGTTGGGGTTGTAGGCGCGGCCGGCCTGGCGGTCAGCGGCGGAGATGGGCTGGGACTGGGCGTGCTGCTGGGCGACCTGGCGATAGGCCGTGTTGTTGGCGATGGCCGTGGTGCCGGGACGGCCGTTGTTGACGCTGGCGAGCTGCGAGCGGTCCTGGGAGGCCATGGTCTGGTGCTGCATCTGGTTGGCGGTGGGCTGGATGTGCTGCTCGCTGGCGAAGCGGGCCTCCTCGGCGCTGGGCTGGCGGTCGATGCCGCCGGCGCCGTTGAAGGCGACGTGGTTGGAGTTGTAGATGGTGTTGTGGACGACGACGTTGCGGTCGACGTAGACGTTGGTGACGTGGACGCCGCCGAAGTTGGCGACGGCGCCGTTGTAGGCGAAGACGCCGCCGCGCCACATGCCTCCGCAGAAGCCGATGCCGCCGTAGCCGAAGCCGTAGTTAACGCCGCCGTAGAAGCCGATGTGCGGGCCCCAGTAACCGGCGTGCCAGCCGTAGAGGCCGCCGGCAAAGCCCCAGTAGCCGGGCGTCCAGAGAAGGCCGACGGCGGGCGGATGGACCCAGACGCCGGGAACCCAGTAGTAGCCTGCATCACCGTAGGCCCAGTAGCCGGGGGTCCAGAGGTAGCCGGGCGCGGGGAGCGGCGGCTGGGCGTAGACGGGCAGCGCCGGGGGAGCGATGGCGACGGAGACGAAGATGCCGGCGTGCGCCTGGGCGACGGGGACGGTGAGCAGCGGCACGGCGATGGCAGCGGCGAGCAACAGGCTGCGGAATCTGGTGCGGAAGGTCATGAATGCTTCTCCTTGGGGCGGCCGCAAAGGGACTGCCGGAATCCCGATGGAACGGGCTCGTTTGGGTAAAACACGAGGGCGCGCGGCTTGTTGCGGCGGAATGTGTCGTATGTGCAAAACGACGGGAGAAGTGGTGGATGGGAGATTAGATGAGCACTTTGAGGGAGAGGGTGAAGAGGAGGATGGCGCCGAGAACGATCCAGGCGGCGGGGCGGGCGAAGTTGAAGGTCCAGCCCCAGCCGAAGCGCTTGGGCACGATGACGGCGGCGTCGGAGGGGTTGTAGTAGAAGATGCCGGCGTACCAGCCGAAGTCAGGAGTGCTGTCGTAGGGTTCGGTGGATTTGGAGTAGGGAGCGAGACCGCTGCGGGGGACAAGCCAGAGGCTGAGGGCCAGGACCACCGCGATATAGCCCGCGCTGCTGAGGAGCATGGTCGAAGGCGTGAAGTGCAGGAGCGGGCGCAGAGCGAGGGTGCAGAAGAGTCCGACGATGGCCCAGGCGAGAGCGGCCAGAGGAACCAAAGCGCGGCGGCGTTGCGACATCTGCGGGCCGTTGGCGTGGGAGATGAAGATGGAACTGGCGGTGAGCAGCAGGACCGTCATGGTGCCGGCAAGGATAGGGCCGAAGACGCTGCCGAAGGACCGCGTGCCCCATCGGTTGGCTTCGCCGGCGGCGTTCCAGTGGACCACGAAGCGGAGCGGGATCTGGTTCCAGTGGAGGTGCAGCAGGAGGGCGGTGGCGGCGAGAGGGAGCAGGCTGGCGGCGGTGGCGAGGAAGGGAAGCGTGGTGGAGACGGGAACGAGGTCGGTGTGGCGCTCCAGCGGGATGGTGGCGGCGTGGGGCCGGATGGCCGCGGCTCCGCGACGCCAGAGCAGGTACGTGACGACGAGCTCCAGCAGAATGGCGAACACGGGTGCGAATGAGTTGGCGCGGCTGCCCGCGGGCGCGATCCACAGCATGCTGACCACGATGGCGAGGGTGGCGAGAACGACAGCGAAGACGCTGCGACGATAGCTGCGCAGTGCGGACTGGGCTTCGGGGGCGCTTGCGAAGTCCAGTGAGACGGTGACGCCGAAGAGGACGCCGCGGCGCGATTGGCCGAACCAGGGCAGGAGGAGGCTGACGAAGGCGAGAGGCAGAAGAGCGAGGAGATGTGCGGCGGTGGAGGGGTTCATGGCAGTTTAATCTCCAGTGCGGCTTCGGCTTCGTGGCGGATCCAATCGGGGGAGAGGCCCTTGGCCTGCAGTTCGGCGATGAGGTGGCGGAGGCGGCTGCTGGCGGCGGCCTGGGCGGTGGCGTTGGGCTTGCGGGGGAGCTTGCGGTCGAGGATGGTGGCGCCGCGACGGCCTTCGATGAGCAGCCAGCCCTCGTCGGAGAGGACGCGGTAGGCTTCGGCGACGGTGTTGAAGTGGATGCCGAGAGAGGCGGCGAGCGAGCGGACGGTGGGGAGTTTGGTGCCGGGGGTGAGACGGCCGTCGACGCAGAGGGAACGGAGAGCGTCGACGATCTGGCGGTAGACCGGGGCGGGGCTGTCGAGGACGACGCGGATCTGGAGGGTGGGCGCCATGTTTGTACATTGTATGCATACAAAATACAAATGCGCAAGAGGCTTTGGCTTCTGGATGAAGGCAAGAGCGGGCGCTCGCGGTGCGGGTGGGAAGCAGGTTCCTCGTTGCGCTCGGAATGACAGACAGAAAGGCAAAGGCAAGAGCAACGGCAAATACAGGGGATCTTCGCTGTGCGTGTTGCGCTTCGGTCGAGGGGATGAGTGAAAGGGGGCGGGACGCCCTACACTGTAGGGAGCGCTATGGCCGACAGTTTTTCTCAGACCGTGAAGCAGCAGGCCGATATCGTCCGGATTGTGGGCGAGTATGTGAAGCTGCGCAAGAGCGGCGCGAACTGGAGCGCGCTGTGCCCGTTTCATAAGGAGAAGTCGGGGTCGTTTTATCTCTATCCTGCGACATCGAGCTATTACTGCTTTGGCTGCCATGAGCATGGGGACGTGTTCAGCTTCGTGATGAAGATGGAGACGCTGAGCTTTCCGGAGGCGGTGCGGGCCGTCGCGACCAAGATGGGGATTGCGCTGCCAAAGCGGGAGTTCAATTCGCCGGAGGAGGCGCGCGAGGCCGGGATGCGGCGGCAGTTGATGGATGCTCATGAGGCAGCGACGCAGTACTTTGAGCAGAGTTTGAAGTCTCCGGAGGCAGCGCGGGCGCGGGAGTATCTGACGCTGCGCGGCGTGTCGCCGGAGACGATTGCGAAGTTTCGCATTGGCTATGCGCCGGAGAGCTTCAATGACATGCGCGACCGGCTGGGGAAGTTCTTCAGCGAAGAGGTGCTGCGCGCCAGCGGGTTGTTCAGTGCGAAGGAGCAGGAGGATGGGTCGCCGGGGCCGATGTATGCACGGTTTCGCAAGCGGATTACGTTTCCGATTGCCAATGAGCAGGGAAAGACGATTGCGTTTACGGCGCGGGCGCTGGACAGCGCGGAGCAGGACGCGAAGGCTGGGCCGAAGTATCTGAACTCGCCCGAGACGGCGTTGTATACGAAGGGGCAGGTGCTGTTCAATCTCGATAAGGCGAAGGGCTCGATGCGGGAGCTGGATATTGCGCTGCTGGTCGAGGGGCAGATGGATTGCATCAGCGTGTTCATGGGCGGGATTGCGAATGTGATTGCGACGAGCGGGACTGCGTTCACGGAGCATCAGGTGCGGTTGCTGAGCCGGTTTACCAAACGCGTGGTGTTGAACTTCGATCCGGACCAGGCGGGAGCGAATGCGGCGGAGAAGACGGTGGCGCTGCTGGTGGAGGAGGGATTTGAAGTGCGCGTGGTGACGCTGGAGGGTGGGCTCGATCCGGATAGGTACATCAAGGATCGGGGGATTGCGGCGTACTCGGATGCGGTGCGGGGGGCGGTGCGGTACGCGGATTATTTGATTGAGCGGGCGCGGACGCTGTTTCCGGGTAGGACTCCGGAGAGCAAGGTGAAGGCGCTGAATATGCTGCTGCCGCATATTCGGCGGGTGCCGAATGCGCTGCTGCGGGATGAGTTTGCGAATAATGCTGCGCAGAAGCTGGGGATTGAAAGCTCGCTGATGCGGCAGGAGCTAAGGCAGGCGGCGCAGCAGCGGCTGGAGAGCGTGAAGGCTGCGCAGCCGCGCGCGGTGACCGAGGTGGAGAGGATTTTGTTGTGCGCGCTGGTGCTGCCCGAGGCGGACTCGGCGCGGGCGCTGGCGGCGGAGCGGCTGGGCGAGAACCCGGAGTGGTTTGCGGAGCTGGGCAGCGCGGCGGTGATGGAGGTGCTGGTGAATGCACCGGCGCCGGATCATCCTTTCGATGCGGCGCCGGATGAGGCATCGCGGGCGCTGCTGGCCAGTGCGCTGCAGAGTGCGAGCGAGGAGGAGGTTTCGGCGGCGAAGGTGCAGGGAGCGCTGGATTCGCTGCATGACCGGTATCTCGACCGGCGGCTGCGCGAGCTGCGGGTACAGATGGCCGAGGCGCAGCGGCGTGGAGATGAGGCGATGCTGCTGCGGCTGGCGCAGGAGAAGCTGAGGGTGGATAAAGAGTTGAAGCGGTAGGACTGCCGGCTTTAGCTGCTAGCTAAGACAGGAACGGGCGCTTGCTTTGCAAGCTGGAAGCAGGGTGCTCGGCTTCGCCTCGGAATGACAGACAGAAAGACAAAGGCAAGAGCAAAAGAAGAAGCAGATCCCTGCGGGATGACAACCAGAAAGGCAAAGGCAAAGGCACGGGGCGAAAGCCCTTCGTTGTGGTGCGGGTTTGGGGGCAGATGGGTGCGGCTGGGGTTGGTAGGATGAGGGAAATGACTTTGCTCAGGGCGGGTGGTCGCTAATGGATGATCGGACGAAACGGCGGCTGTTGGTGGGGTTTGCCACGACGCTGGTGAGCAAGGCCGCGTCGACCGTGATCCAGTTGGTACAGGTGCCCGTGCTGATGCACTTCTGGGGCGAGACGACTTTTGGTGTGTGGCTGGTGCTGACGGGCATTCCGACGTATTTGAGTTTTTCGAATATCGGGTTTGGGTCCGTCGCGGGCAACGAGATGACCATGCTGATGGCGCGCAAGGAGCAGGATGCGGCGCTGGGCGTGTTTCAGAGTTGCTGGTGGTGGATCGCGCTGGTGATGGGGGTGACGGGTGCGGCGATGTCGGTGGCGCTGTGGCTGCTGCCGATGGGGCGGCTGCTGAATATCACGACGATCAGTGAGCGGGATGTGAGCTGGGCGCTGTTCTGGCTGGGGCTGGCGGTGCTGTTCGGGCAGTTGGAGCAGTTGTTGCAGTCGGCGTACCGGTGCATCGCGCGGTACTCGTATGGGAATTTTTTGAAGAGCTGCCTTTCGCTGGCGGCGTTTGGGGCGCAGTTGGTGCCGGTGGTGCTGGGCTATGGGCCGCGCACCACGGCGATGGTGTTTGCGCTGGCCAACATTACGGTGACGCTGATTCTGTGCGTGATGGTGAAGCGGGATATTCCGTGGATCAGCTATGGATGGGGGCGCGCTTCGTTCAAGGAGATCAAACGGCTGACGCGGCCGTCGCTGGCGTTCATGGGGTTTCCGCTGGGCAATGCGTTCAACATCCAGGGGTCTCAGATGGCGGTGAACTATGCGCTGGGTCCGCAGGCGGTGGCGGTCTTTGGGACGGCAAGGACGGTGTCGCGGCTGGCGCTGCAGTCCGTCGAGATGGTGAAGAATACGGTGTGGCCGGAGTTGTCGATTGCGTTTGGCGCGGGGAACATGGACGTGGTGCGGACGCTGCACCGGCGGGCGTGCCAGATTGCGCTGTTGATGAGCCTGAGCGTGGTGGCGATTGTGGCGCTGTTTGGGCCGACGTTCCTGCATAAGTGGACGCTGGGGAAGGTGCCGTCGAGCCCGGGGCTGGTGGGGCTGCTGCTGGTGGTGGTGGTGTTTTATTCGCTGTGGTCAACGAGCTCGACGCTGGTGGCGGCGATCAATCTGCATGAGCGGCTGGCGCAGGTGTATGCGATGGCGACCGGCGTGACGGTGGTGGTGACGTACTTTGCCGCGCGGAGGTTTGGACTGTTCGGGGCCGCGGGATCGCTGCTGCTGAGCGAGATGATCATGGATGCGTATGTGCTGCCCGCGTCGCTGAGGATTGCGCATGATTCGTGGGGAGGGTTTCTGCGCGCGATGGTGCACTATCCGCACTCGCTGCGGCCGAAGGAGCTGCGGAAACGGCTGCGGAAGAGGACGCGCGAGGTCGAGGCGGAGCTGGAAGATAGGGGATAGGACAAAGGCAAGAGCAGAAGCAGATCCCTGCGGGATGACAACCAAAAAGGCAAAGGCAAAGGCAAAGGCAAAGGCAACGACAGCGGCCTCTCCGCTTCGCTTCGGTCGAGATGTGGGATGGTGTGGGTTAGTAGGCGGCGATGCCGGTGACGCTTTGGCCGACGATGAGGGTGTGGATGTCCTGTGTGCCTTCGTAGGTTTTGACGGACTCGAGGTTCATCATGTGGCGCATGATCGGGTAGTCGTCAGCGATGCCGTTGGCGCCGAGGATGTCGCGGGAGATGCGGGCACATTCAAGGGCCATCCAGACGTTGTTGCGCTTGGCCATGGAGATGTGCTGGAAGCCGGCTTTGCCCTTGTCCTTGAGGCGGCCAACCTGTAGCGCGAGGAGCTGCGCCTTGGTGATCTCGGTGATCATCCAGGCGAGCTTCTCCTGGACGAGCTGGTGGCTGGCGATGGGCTGGTTGCGGAACTGCTTGCGCTGTTTGGCGTACTGGAGCGCGGTGTCGTAGCAGGCCATGGCCGCGCCGATGGCTCCCCAGGCGATGCCGTAGCGGGCCTGACTGAGGCATTCGAGTGGAGACTTGAGGCCGTCGGAGCCGGGCAGGATGTTGGAGGCGGGAACGCGGACGTTTTGGAGAGACAGCCCGGAGGTGACCGAGGCGCGCAGCGACCACTTGCCATGAACGTCGTGGGCGGAGAAGCCGGGGCGGTCGGTTTCGACGAGGAATCCGCGGATGCGGGGCTCTTTGCCGGGCTCGGCGGAGGGGTCTTCGAGCTTGGCCCAGATGACGGCGACGTGGGCGAGGGTGCCGGAGGTGATCCACATCTTTTCGCCGTTGAGGATGTAGTCGTCGCCGTCCTTGCGGGCGCGGGTGCGCATGCCGCTGGGGTTGGAGCCGAAGTCGGGCTCGGTGAGGCCGAAGCAGCCGACCTTCTCACCGGTGGCGAGCCTGGGCAGCCAGTGGGCCTTCTGCTCGTCGGAGCCGAAGGCGTGGATGGGATACATGACCAGCGCGGACTGGACGCTGGCGAAGCTGCGAATGCCGGAGTCGCCGCGCTCGAGCTCCTGATAGAGGAGACCGGCTTCGACGTTGTTCATGCCGGCGCAGCCGTAGTCGGGGAGGGTGGCGCCGAAGAATCCGAGCTCGCCCATGGGACGGATCAGCTCTGTGGGGTAGCGGGCGTCGCGGTTGCACTGCTCGATGATGGGGATGAGTTTGTCTTCGATGAACGCTCGGGTGTTGGTGCGGACCAGGATCTCGTCTTCGGAGAGAAGGGAATCGAACTCGATGAAATCAACGCCTTGATACTTGAATGCCATAGCCGAATTAGTTTAGATGACGGAGCCAATGGGTTGTGTGCGATTACCAGACAGCGTAGGCGGCTACCAGACGTAGGTGCCTACGCTGCCTGCGTTGAGAGAGGTGGAGAAGTGCCGGGCGCCGGCGCGGACGTCGAAGGATTGGGCGGTGGCGGTGACGTTGGATACGACGAGGACGTGCTGGCCGGTGGGAGTGCGGAAGGCTACGTTGGGGAGGGTGTCGAGGTCGTTGGAGTCGATGCGGACGGAGTTGGGCGGAACGAATTTGGAGACGACGGCGAGGGTGTAATAGGCGACGTTGCGGCGGACGTGGTTGCCGTCGATGGTGATTGCTCCGGAGCAACTGCCGCAGCCGCCGTTGTTGGTGTGAGGTCCGTTGTTGGGGTCGGCGGCGAGGTTCCAGAGGAGAATGTTTTTGCTCCAGTTGCGGCTGACGCCGACAATGACGTCGGCGACGGCCTGGGTGATGTGGAGCGGAGCGTCGTTGTCGGACTGCGTGATGGACTGCTCGGTGAAGTAGATGTTTTTGCTGGGGAAGGCGTTGTGGACTTCGGTCATGGCGTCGACAGTGCCGCCGTAGAGGTGGAAGCCGGAGCCGGCGACGTATTGGGCGGCAGCGGGGTCGCGGAGGATGGAGAGCGGATAGAGGGGGTGGTCGAGGTTGTGGTCGTAGAGGACGATGCCGGTGTGGATGCCGGCCTTGCGGAAGTCGGGGCCGAGGTCGTGCTTGATGAAGACGTCCTGCTCTTCGGCCAGCATGAGCATGCTGGGGGTGTTCTTTTCGTTGAGCGGCTCGTTCTGAATGGTGAGGGTGTCGATGGGGATGCCTTCGGCCTTCATTCCCTGCACGTATTTGGTGAGGTAGGTGGCGTAGGCGGGGAAGTACCTGGGCAGAAGGACGCCGCCCTGGGCTGCATCGTTGGTCTTCATCCAGAGCGGCGCGGACCAGGGGGAAGCGAGGGTTTTGATTGTGGGGTCGATGGCGAGGATCTGCTTCATGACGGGGATGACGTTGGCCTGGTCGGGTGCGAGCGAGAAGTGGGCCATGGGGACGTCGGTCTGGCCGGGGGCGAGGTCGTCGTAGGAGTAGACGCTGGCGTTCATGTCCGAGGAGCCGATGGTGAGGCGGAGGTAGCTGACGCCGATGCCGTCGCCGGTGCGGGTGAAGAGCTCGTGGAGCAGGGCGTCGCGCCGGTCGGGGTCCATGTGCATGAGGAGCTGGGCGCTGCCGCCGGTGAGCGCAAAGCCGAAGCCGTCGATGGTCTGGTAGGTTTTGGCGGCGTTGACGTCGATGGTCTGTGTGGCCGTGGAGGGCGAGGCGGCGAAGGGGATGGGCGCCTGGAGCTGGAGGAGGGCGGAGCGGTCGGCGGTGGTGAGGTAGAGAGAGACGTTGTGCGGGGCGGGAGTCTGGGCTGGAGCGGAGAAGGCGCTGGAGGCAAGGATCAGAGGAAGGATGAAGCGAACGTTCATGGGCGAGATCTCCTGGCGGGGCGAGAGGAACGGCGAAGTGCGAGTGCGGATCATTGTAGACAATCGTTTGTCTGATCGGCAAGGGGGCGGAGCAGAAAGCGGGTGGATGAGGCGGGAGGGGATGGGGCGGGACGGATGAGGAGTTTGGCGGTGCGATGGTAAGCGACATCTGGAGGCCCGCTTATCGCACAGGATGTTCGATAACTGAAGTGTGGCAGTAGTAGGATAGTTGCGGATGTTGGAACGCGCCGAAGGAGACATCGAGCTGCGGGCCACTGATCTCGATCGTTAATCTCTGGAGTCAATACTTATTATGCAGACGAGTTACAACGGAATTCCAGTGCCGGCAGACGGCCAGCCCATTGAATACAGCAACGGCACGTACACGGTGCCAGACCACCCGATCATTCCCTTCATTGAAGGCGACGGAACAGGGCGCGACATCTGGAAGGCATCGCAGCGGGTGTTTGACGCGGCGGTGGCGAAGGCCTATGGCGGCAAGCGCTCGGTGAAGTGGTATGAGGTGCTGGCGGGCGAGAAGGCGTTTGCGCAGACCAAGAACTGGCTGCCGGACGATACCGTGAAGGCGACGGTGGACTTCCGCGTGTCGATCAAGGGGCCGCTGACGACGCCGATTGGCGGCGGCATCCGCTCGCTGAACGTGGCGTTGCGGCAGTTGATGGACCTGTATCAGTGCATCCGCCCGGTGAAGTACTATGCCGGCGTGCCGAGCCCGGTGAAGCATCCGGAGCTGATGAACATTGTGCTCTTCCGCGAGAACACGGAGGACATCTATGCCGGCATCGAGTTCCAGGAGGGAACGCCGGAGGCGGCGAAGATCATCACGTTCCTGAATGACGAGATGCTGAAGGGAACGAAGAAGAAGATCCGTCAGGACTCGGGCATTGGGATCAAGCCGATCTCGGTGACGTGCTCGAAGCGGCTGGTGCGCGCGGCGATCAAGTTTGCGCTGGAGGTAGGCCGCAAGACGGTGACGCTCGTGCACAAGGGGAACATCCAGAAGTTCACCGAGGGAGCGTTCCGCGAGTGGGGCTACGAGGTTGCGGTGCAGGAGTTCCGCAATGAGACGGTGACCGAGCGCGAGAGCTGGATTCTGGGCAACCTGGAGGCCAACCCGAACCTGACCGCCGAGCAGAACGCAGAGATGATTGAGCCGGGCCTGAGCTTCGGATCGCAGGCGTTCCAGGACTCTGTGGTGAAAGAGGTGAAGGACACGATTGCCAACATCGGTACGTCGCATGGCAACGGGCAGTGGAAGAAGAAGGTGCTGGTGAACGACCGCATTGCGGATTCGATCTTCCAGCAGATTGTGACGCGTCCGGCGGACTACAGCGTGCTGGCGACGACGAACCTGAACGGCGACTACATCTCGGATGCAGCGGCTGCGCAGGTGGGCGGACTCGGGATTGCTCCGGGAGCGAACGTCGGCGACGGGTATGCGGTGTTCGAAGCGACGCATGGCACGGCTCCGAAGTATGCGGACCTGGATGTGATCAATCCGGGCTCGGTGATTCTGTCGGGCGTGATGCTGTTCGACTTCCTGGGATGGAAGGAAGTTGCGCGGATGATTGAGTCGTCGATGGAGAAGACCATTGCACAGAAGTATGTGACGTATGACTTCGAGCGCCAGATGCCGGGTGCGACGAAGGTGAAGACGAGTGAGTTTGCGACTCGGATGATTGAGAACATGTAGCAAGCAGGCTTCGGCCAGTGAAGGCGCGCGCTCGATGGTGGTACTCGTCGAGCGCGCGTTTGATTTAACGGGGGTGGGTGCGGGGCCGACTTCGGGCGCAATCGGCGGAGTGCGGCACGCGCTGGCGGGATGCAGGATACTGGTTATGGCGATTACAAGTCTTAACCTCGCAGGAACCGAGCGCATGGCGAAACCAAAGCACACTTCTGGTGGCACGACAGACAGCAGGACCACTCCGTCGGTGTTTGCAGGGCGGGCCTGGCAGCAGGTGCTGGCGCGTGACGCGTCGGCGGACGGGCAGTTTGTGTATGCGGTGAAGTCTACCGGTGTGTATTGCCGGCCGGGCTGTCCGAGCCGACGGCCCGAGCGCAAGAACGTCAGCTTCTTCCCGACGCCTGCGCTGGCCGAGGCGGCGGGCTTCCGCGCGTGCCTGCGCTGCGAACCCGACCGCGTTGCACCACGGGCTGATCCGCAGGCCGAGGCCATCGGACGAGCTGCCGAATTTCTGACCGCGCATGCGGGCGAGCGGACGAAGCTGGACGACCTTGCAACTGCGTCCGGGCTGGGCAAGTTCGCGCTGCAACGCGGGTTCAAGCGCGTGCTCGGCGTGACTCCCGGAGATTTTGCCCGCGAGCAACGCAAGGACCGCTTCCGCGAGAAGGTGCGCAGGCCGAAGCTCTCGATCACGGACGCGGTGTATGAGGCCGGATTCGGGTCTTCGTCGCGGCTGTATGAGGGCGTCGACCAGACGCTGGGGATGACGCCGACGGCGATGAAGGCGGGCGGCGCGGGGGAGACGATCCACTATGCGATGGCCGGCTCGCCGCTGGGGCGGCTGCTGGTCGCCACGACCGCGCGCGGACTGTGCGCCGTGCTGTTTGCGGACTCCGATGCGGAGGCTGCGATCGAGTTGCGCGAGCGCTTTCCGCAGGCTGTGCTGCGCGCTGCCAACGCAGACGCCTCTGGACCTGATGCGGAGTTAACGGAGGCTGTGCGCTTCGTGCTCTCGCGGCTCACAGAGCATCCCACTGCCGCAACGCTTCCGTTCCAGGTCCGTGCTACGGCGTTTCAGCAGCGCGTGTGGCGGGCTCTGCTGGAGATTCCTCGCGGCGAGACGCGAACCTATGCGCAGATCGCTGAGGCTGTGGGTTCGCCGAAGGCTGTGCGCGCGGTGGGGACTGCCTGTGGGTCGAATCTGCTGGCGGTCGTGGTTCCATGCCACCGTGTGGTGGGATCGGAGGGGCGGCTGGCCGGCTATCGCTGGGGACTCGAGCGCAAACGCCAGCTCCTGGAGATGGAGAGCCGGACACAGGGTTGAACAAGCGGGTTTGTGCATCGAAGTGCGAGGGTGGGCGCGTCTAAAATAATGATTGAGGCGCTTCTGCGCTACGAAGGTTGCTGATCGATGAAACTGCGTCCCGTGATTCTGGTTCTCGTGATCCTGTGCGGGTTTTATTTCCTCTCTACGCGCTGGGTTCCCTCCGGCGCGCTGGCCGGGCTGGTGCACCGCTCACCAGCCAGCATGGACGGCGGCACGACCTCAAACAGCAGCGGCCCGCTGGGCAATTTCTCGTTGACCGAAGCGCACGCCGCGCCCGAGTTCGACGCCGAAGAGCAGCAGAATATTGCGGTCTACAAGAAGGCGCTGCCGTCGGTGGTGAACATTACGAGCACCGAGGTGGTGTGCTGCGATTTCTTCCTGCAGCCGGTGCCGCAGCAGGGCCAGGGCTCGGGCTTCATCGTCGATAACCAGGGGCATATCCTGACCAACAACCATGTCGTCGACAATGCGCAGACCGTTGAAGTGACGCTGTGGAACAAGAAGAAATTCAAGGCCACGGTGTTGGGCGTGGATCATATTCATGACCTGGCGCTGCTGCAGATTCATGGGGCGCAGGACCTGCAGCCGGCGACGCTGGCGGACTCAACCCACCTTATGGTGGGGCAACTGGTGTATGCCATCGGCAACCCGTTTGGATTTTCAGGGACGATGACGCGGGGCATCATCTCGGCCATTCGATCGGTGCAGTTGCCGTCGGGCAATCGCATTGAGGACGCGATCCAGACGGACGCGTCGGTGAACCCGGGCAACTCCGGCGGTCCGCTGCTGGACTCGCACGGAAACGTGATTGGGATTACGACGGTGATTGCGTCGAACCCGAACGGAGGAGCGGACCAGTCGGCGGGCATTGGGTTTGCGATTCCCATCTCGACGGCGAAGGCGGTGCTGGAAGACTTCATGCGCTATGGGCACACGCGGCGGCCGTCGCTGGACATCGTGACGCTGCCGATTGGGCCGGATGAGGCGGCGCAGATCGGCCTGCCTGCCGACTACGGCATCCTGATTGAGCGCGTGCTGCCGGGCGGCGCTGCGGCGCGTGCGGGGCTGCTCGGCGGCAACCAACTGGCCTACAAGGGCAACACCCAGGTGATGCTCGGCGGCGACCTGATTGTGGGTTGCGATGGGCAGGAGATTACGACGCCGCAGGATCTGTCGAACGCGCTGAATGCGCACCATGCGGGCGATACGGTGGTGCTCACGATCTATCGCGGACAGCAGCGGATGAATGTGAAGGTCACGCTGTCGGACGCCAAGCAGGTCCTCAACGGCCAGCAGGCATAGGGCCGACGCCGGAAGGAGAAAGTCCCGGGAGCTAAAGCCCTGCCTATCCAAGAAGCGAATGCTGCGAGGTGCGCGGTTCCTATGCCTCTACGCAAAAACGGCTAGCGAAGTCGAAAACGGCTAGTGCAGCGTCTTGGGGATGACGGCGAACTGGAGCAGGATCTCGAAGGGAATGATGTCGAGCGTGGCCTCGTGGGTGGCCTCAAGGACGACCGGGCAGGCGTGGCCGGCGCGCTGCACCTGTAGCCAGCGCGCGGCGCAGACGCACCAGCGGTCGCCGGGCCGGAGGCCGGGAAAGCCATACTGCGGCAGCGGTGTGGAGAGGTCGTTGCCAAGCTCCGCGGAGGCGGCGAGAAAATCCGCTGTGACGATGCAGCAGACGGTGTGCGTGCCCAGATCGTCTGGGCCGGTGTTGCAGCAGCCGTCGCGGTAGAAGCCAGTGACGGGGTCGCTGCCGCAGGTCTCCAGCGGCTGACCAAGAACGTTCTTCTGTGCTGCGAGCTTCGGGCCAGTGTCCATGCGACGATTGTAATCTTCGCGTGGCTACTTTGCCGTCATGGCCAGTTGCTGCTGATATTCCTCGTAGGGGCCCTTGTGGTCGGTGATGTGGAAGTCGTTGGGGCCGCCTTCGAAGTGCCAGATGCGCGTACCCGCCTCTTCGATGAGGTCCTGATCATGGGTGACGAGGAAGACCGTTCCTTCGTACTTCTGGATGGCCTGGTTGAGCGCGTTGATGCTCTCGAGGTCGAGGTGGTTGGTGGGTTCGTCGAGCACCAGGACGTTGGGCTTGAGCAGCATGATCTTGCAGAAGAGCAGGCGCGCTGCCTCGCCGCCGGAGAGCGCGTCAGTCTTCTTGAGGCCCTCTTCGCCCTTGAAGAGCATCTGGCCGAGGATGCCGCGAATGTCTTCCTTGACGGCCTTCGGATCGTACTGGTGCAGCCAGTCCTGCGCGGTCATACCGAGCTGGATGGAGCCCTTGTGGTCCTGCGCGAAGTAGCCGATGGAAACCTCGTGACCCCATTTCACAACACCTGAGTCGATGGAGACGTCCTTCTCCTCGATGCCGGGGGCGTTGGCCAGCAGCGCCTTGAGCAGGGTCGTCTTGCCCTGGCCGTTGCGGCCGATCAGGACAACCTTCTCGCCGCGGTTGACTATGGCGGAGAAGTTGTTGATGACGTGCTCGGTCTTGCCGTCGAGCTGTGTGTAGCTCTTGTTGACGCCCTCGAACTCGAGGACGGTCTTGCCGGAGGGGCGCTCCATCTTGAAGGCGATGTAAGGGCGCGCAATGTTGGAGCGGGCGAGTTCGCTGGTCGCGAGGCGCTCGACTTCCTTCTTGCGCGAGTTCACCTGCGAGCTCCGCGTGCCGGCGGAGAAGCGGGCGATGAAGTCGTTGAGCTGCGCAATCTTCTTCTCGCGCTGCTCGTTCTGGCTCTCAATGCGGGTACGGACGCTGGTCTTCTGCAGAACCATGTCGTCGTAGCCGCCGTTGTAGGTGATGATCGTCTCGTAGTCGATGTCGGCGGTGTGAGTGCAGACGTTGTTGAGGAAGTGGCGATCGTGCGAGATGGTGATGACGGTGCCGTTGTAGCGGTTCAGGAAGTCCTGCAGCCAGTGGATCGATTCGAGATCGAGGTAGTTGGTGGGCTCGTCGAGGAGCAGGGCCTGGGGGTTGCCGAAGAGCGCCTGCGCGAGCAGGACGCGGACCTTCTGGCCGCCCTGGATCTCGGACATCTTGCGCTCGTGGAGCTCGTCGGGGATGTCGAGGCCCTGGAGCAGGACGGCGGCGTTGGCCTCGGCCTCGTAGCCGTCCTCGTCGCCGACGATGCCTTCGAGCTCGCCCAGCCGGGAGCCGTCGGCGTCGGTCATCTCGGGCTTGGCGTAGATGAGTTCGCGCTCCTCCATGGCCGCCCACAGGGCCTTGTTGCCCATGATGACGGTGTCGACCACGCGGTAGGCGTCGAACTCGTACTGGTCCTGCTTGAGGACGCCGATCTTGCGGGGGCGGACGACGGTGCCCTTCTGGGCGTCGATCTCGCCGGTTAAAACCTTCATAAAGGTGGACTTGCCGGCGCCGTTGGGGCCGGTGAGGCCGTAGCGGCGGCCAGCCGTGAACGTCACCGAGACGTCTTCAAAGAGCAGCTTCGCGCCATAGCGCATCGTGACATTAGAGACAGAGATCATTGTTACTATTTTCTCACGGAGATGTCGAACAGAAGAGGCAAAGGCGTGCGTTCGTGCTTGCCTCGGACCGTGGTGGCGACGGAGAAAGCCGTCAAACAATGGAGCTATAGAAAGTTATCGAGATATAGGACGTTTTCCCTATATCTCGATAACTTTTGTAGATTTAGCTTCTTGGGCGGTCGGCCTCGGTGCCCTGGGAGGGAGATTCGGCGGCGATGGCGACTTCGCAGTTGTGCCCCAGCCAGCGGTTCTGCTCGGTCCAGTGCAGGGTGAAGACGATGCTGCCGGTCTGGTCGGCGGCGATGGGAATATCGATGAAGCAGCCGACGCGGCCGAGGGAGTGGGCTTCGCGGTCGATCTTGGTGGCCCAGTTGTCGGTGGAGTAGACGATGCTGAAGAGGTTGGAGTCCACGATGCGCAGCGTGCCGCCCTGCACGACGGCCACGATGGGACGGCCGATCTTGTAGATGCCAAGATGACGGTGGAAGGTGTGTTTCGCGCGGTCTGAGACATAGCGTGCGTGGACGACGGAGATGCGGTCGAAGACCTTGCCGTCGCCTACGGAGCGGAGGAGTTTGAGGTACTCGGCGTGAGCCCAGACGAGGGGCTGGGCGGAGCCGGCGGAGCGGCCGAAGTACATCTCTTCTGAGGGCAGGTCCTCCCGGTCCCAGATCTGCTCGGGGAGCATGCCTCCGACGGAGCTGAACTGCTCCATGGCGGTGATGTGGGTGTTGATGTCGCGGCCGGCGGCGAGTTCGTAGTGTGCGCGCTCGCCGGTGAGAATGGGCCAGGCGCGGCCCTGTCCCCAGCCCATGTACGGGCCGCCGTCCTTGCGCTGGCCGTAGCCATCGTGGTTGTAGCGCCGCCAGCAGGGGCCGAAGGGCGTGTCGATCTTGAGGACGTGATCGACGACCTTGAGCGAGTCGACGATGAGCGGGTCGTCGACTCTGCGGATGCCATAGCGGACGAGTTCGAGGAAGCCGGCGTCGACGATATCGCAGGCCTCGTAGGCGCACTGCTCGCCGGGACCGCGGTTGGGGATGTTGATCATCCCCGGAGGGATCTGATCGTTGTGGAAGGACTCGCCGACGGCTGGCGGGCGGACGCGGATGAAGTGGTGCGGGATGTCGGGGTGAAGCGTACCGCGGGTGGTCGTGGTCCAACGCTCCAGGCGGATCTCGATCCAGTCTGCGAACTCTTCGAGGAAGAGGCCGACCTCCTCGGAGCCGTGGTGGCGAAGGATGTCCGCTGCGCAGATGAGAGCTGAGATGACGGCGGCCAGGGTGGAAGGGCTGTAGCCCGCGTTCTCCTCCCAGCGCTCCTGCTGCGTGATGGGAGCGTAGCGGACCAGAAAGGCAGCGGCGGAGGTGACGAACGGGACGACGTCGAAGTTGCCCAGGCCTTCGATCTTCCACAGACGCCAGGCGAGCATGATGGGGAAGGCCACTTCGTCAAGCTGAATGCCGGACCAGTAGGGAACGCCGTTGATCCAGAAGTTCTGCGCGAAGCCGCCGTCGGGATGCTGCGTGCAGGCGAGGTAGACGAGTGCTCCGCGGGCGGCCTCGATGCGTCCGCAGGCAAGCAGAGCGGTGGCGGACTGGACCATGTCGCGGGTCCAGACGAGATGGTAGCCGCCCAGGTCGTCGTCGGACTTGGAGGCGCCCCAGGGGATGGACGCTGAGGCGATGAAGGCGCCGGGGTAGGTCTTGTCCTCGTGGGCGAGGATGACGGCGTGGGACGCGCGCATCAGCTTGCCCTCATCGGTGGAGAACTGCGCCAGAGCGGTGGGCGGAAGGGCGCGGTGCCACTCGTTGATGAAGCGCGCGCGGTGCTTGAGGTACGGCACGGAGAGCGACTGCATCATGCTGGAGATGGCGGAGTGGTGGCCGCGGCCGAGAGCGATGGCGATGGTGAACTCGCGCTGCCGGGAGACATCGATCTCGCCCATCATGGCGATGTTGCCGTTGAGCGCCTGGCCAAAGTTCCAGGTCATGCGTAGGTGCTCGGAGAGGTCGGAGTAGCCGTCGCTGGAGCCCACGAAGCCGCAACTGGAGCGGGTAAAACCACAGTCCGCACCGAGCGCGAGAGAGAATTCGTTCTTCCAGGCCAGGACGCAGCGGTCGCCGGCGATGTCGATGGAGCGGGCGGAGTTGCCGGCGCCGCCGCCATCGAGATGCGGAGCAAGCAGAGCGTAGCACTTCAGGCGCGAGAGGATCTCCTCGTCGCCGGTGATCTTGACGTTCATCAGGACGACGGCGTGATGCGGGTCGGTGATGAACTCCTTGGTGACCTTGTAGCGGCCGCTGGTGTCGTGGCCGGAGACGCGAATGGCCAGCGCGTTGTCGTCGATGTAGTTGAAGTCGTACGCAATGTCGCGCTTCTCTTCGTGAAAGAAGGTCTCCTCGTCGGTGAAGAGGAGTTCCATGTCGCGGGTCTGGGGATGGTCGATAGTGGGGTAGTAGATCTCGTTGAGCGTGCCATGCGAGGCCGTGAACCAGATGCGCGTGGAGGCTGCATAGGCGGTGCCAACGGCATCTTTTTTGCTGGATGTCCAACGGGGTGGGAGGCCGGGGGAGCCGAAAGCCGGGCCATCGTCGTCCAGCCAGTGGTAGTTTCCGTTCGAAGCGCTCATGAAGGTATTAGACGGGAAATTCCGGCTGCGGGTACGCATGGTCGTGATCTTCATGCGCTATTCTCAACAGGGCAGCACCGTGCGGCTCAATGCCTGCATCCAAGAATAGTGATTCAAGCGCGGGGCCGGAGCTCCGCGAAACCTGTGGCTAAACTGATGAACGATAAAGGAGTAACTCCCGTGGCCTTCGAACTTCCCCCCCTTCCCTACGACTATGCCGCTCTCGAGCCAACCATCGACGAAGCGACCATGAAGCTGCATCACGACAAGCATCACCAGGCCTATGTGACCAACCTGAATGGCGCGGTGGAGAAGCATCCCGAGCTCGGCAAGAAGACGCCCGAGGAGTTGCTCGCGGACCTGGCGAGCGTGCCGGATGACGTGCGCGCCACCGTGCGCAACAACGGCGGCGGCCATGTGAATCACACCATGTTCTGGCAGATCATGAAGCCCCAGGGCGGCGGCGATCCCACCGGCGAAATCGCCACGCAGATTGCCAAGGACTTTGGCAGCTTTGCGGACTTCAAAAAGCTGTTCGATGAGGCTGCGACCAAGCAGTTTGGCTCCGGCTGGGGCTTTCTCGTCTTCAAGGGCGGCAAGCTGGAGATTGTGACCAAGCCCAACCAGGACTCGCCGATTTCGGACGGGCTGTATCCGATTCTGGGCAACGATGTCTGGGAGCACGCGTACTACCTGAAGTACAACAATCGCCGCGCGGAGTACCTCGGCGCATGGTGGAGCGTCGTGAACTGGGATGAGGTCAACAAGCGCTTCGCCCACGCGAAGAAGTAACTTGTAATTTTGGCTGGGACGAAGGGCTGCCCGCGGGTGGCCCTTCGTGCTGCGGCTCGTCCAGCTTTCCAGGATGAACGGCTGCGCTGGAGGGAGTCGCCGCTTGCACTGCGTATCGCTAAGCGATACGCTTGATTGTGATCGTCAGCTTCCGTCATAAGGGATTGAGGCTGCTGTACGAGACGGGATCCATACGAGGTGTGCAGGCTGTCCATGCTGCCAAGCTGAAGCGCATCCTCACCGTACTCGACCAGGCTTCAAGTCCCACCGAACTTTCGCAACCTGATCTGCGCACGCATCCACTCAAGGGCGTGCGGCAAGGCTTCTGGTCGGTGTGGGTCAACGGAAATTGGCGAGTGACCTTCCGCTTTGTTGGAGCGGATGTTGAGCTGGTTGATTATGAGGACTATCACTGAAAGGCGAACTGCCATGATGAAGAATCCGTGCCATCCCGGTGAAATTCTGGCCAGCAGTTTTGGGCCGGAGGGTCTTGATATTTCAATTGCCGAGGCGGCCCGGCATCTTGGAATCTCGCGCGTCACGTTGTCCCGCGTGGTGAACGGACGCGCTGCGATCAGTCCGGATCTTGCGGTTCGCCTCGAACGCGCGGGGCTCAGCACGGCGCGCTTATGGCTTGCGATGCAGGCTGCCTACGACATCCGCCACGCCAGCAAGCGTAAGCAGCCGAGGGTCGAACGCTTTCGATTTGAAAGCGCTGCTTGAACGCAAGCAGTAACGCAAAAGCCCTCCGCACGGAGGGCTTTTGCGTTACTGGTAGTGATTGGATTTATACGAGGACGCTGCCGGTGCGGGTGCCCTTGGGGCGGCGGTTGACGGCCAGAATCTTCTTGCGCATGCGCAGTGATTTCGGCGTGACTTCCACCAGTTCGTCGTCGGCGATGAACTCGATCGACTGCTCCAGCGTGAGGCTCTTGAAGGGCACCAGACGGACCGCGTCGTCCGAACCTGACGCGCGCATGTTGGTGAGCTTCTTTTCGCGCACGCAGTTCACATCGAGATCGTTGTCGCGCGAGTGCTCGCCGATGATCATGCCCTCATAGACCTCAACGCCGTCGCCGAGGAAGAGGATGCCGCGGTCCTGAATGCCGTCGAGCGCATAGAGCGTGGTGACACCCTGGCGGTCGGAGATGAGAGCGCCGGAGGGACGCTGCGGAATCTCGCCCTGGTAGGGGATGTACTCGCCGGCGATGGAGTTCATCACGATGGTGCCGCGAGTCTCGGTGAGCATCTCGTTGCGCAGTCCGATGAGGCCGCGCGAGGGAACCTTGAACTCCATCCGCACGCGTCCCGAGCCATGATTTGCCATTTTGACCATCTCGCCCTTTCTGGGGCCGAGGCGCTCGATGACTGTGCCGACGAAGTTCTCAGGGATGTCGATGGTGAGGATCTCGGAGGGCTCCATCAGTTGATCGTCAATGCGCTTGGTGACGATGGTGGGGCGCGAAACCATCAGCTCGAAGCCTTCGCGGCGCATCATCTCGATCAGCACGGAGAGCTGAAGTTCGCCGCGGCCGAGCACCTTGAAGTTGTCCGGCGTGCCGGTGTCTTCGACGCGGATGGAGACGTTGGTGAGGAGTTCCTTTTCCAGCCGCTCCTTGATGTTGCGCGAGGTGACGAGCTTGCCTTCGCGTCCGGCAAACGGTCCGTTGTTGACCGAGAAGACGATGGCGATGGTGGGCTCGTCGATGTGGATGGACGGCAGCGGCCTTGGGTTTTCGAGCGCGCAGAAGCTCTCGCCGATGGTGATGCCGGGGATGCCGGCGACGGCGACGATATCGCCGACTTCGGTCTCGACGGTGTCCTCGCGCTTGAGGCCGTGGAAGGTGAAGAGCTTTGTGACTTTGACCGGCTGGAGCGTTCCGTCGACGCGCGAAAGATTAACCTCCTGGCCGATCCTGAGCGTGCCGTTGAAGACGCGGCAGATGGCGAGGCGGCCAAGATAATCGGAGTAGTCGAGGTTGGTGACCAGCACCTGGAGGTCGCCATCTGATGTGCCGGGGGCGGCGGGGATGGTCTTGAAGATCAGTTCGAAGAGCGGCTGCAGATCGGTGCCCGGGACGGCTATGTCCATGGTGGCGGTGCCGGCCTTGCCGTTGGTGTAGATGACGGGAAAGTCGAGCACGGACTCGTCGGCGTCGAGGTCGATGAAGAGATCATAGACCTCGTTGAGGACCTCCTGCACGCGGGCGTCGGGGCGGTCGATCTTGTTGATGACGACGATGGGCGTGAGCTTGGCTTCGAGGGCCTTGGAGAGCACGTAGCGAGTCTGGGGCAGCGGGCCTTCCGAGGCGTCGACCAGCAGGAGGATGCCGTCGACCATCTTGAGCGCGCGCTCGACCTCGCCACCGAAGTCGGCGTGGCCAGGGGTGTCGACGATGTTGATCTTGGAGTCGTGATACTGGATGGCCGTGTTCTTGGCCAGGATGGTGATGCCGCGCTCTTTTTCCAGGTCGTTGGAGTCCATGACGCGCTCGGCGACGGCCTCGTTGGCACGGAAGGTGCCGGACTGGCGGAGCATGGCGTCAACCAGCGTCGTCTTGCCGTGGTCGACGTGGGCGATGATGGCGATATTGCGAATGGCTTGGGCGGTCGTAGAGGTGCTCACTGCGTAAGGGCTTCCTGTTCTGGAACAAATTGTTAAGGAGCGCGGGAGAAGGGGAATCGACCACGCGCGTCGTGAAGGATGACTGGACGCGCGCGAACCTTCGATGACTCGAGAAAGCGGAGAAAACGCGTCTCTGTTAGTTTACCGCATCGGCGATGGAGTTGGTGGGCGGAGGGACGACTTTTGGCGGAGACACGAAGGGCATGTGCCGTACGACGGCGAGCGCCGCCTGGAGCTTTTGCCACTCCGCTGGCCGGTCGCGAAGGGCGTCCTTGGCTCTGGGGTCAAGGTAGAACCGGTTGATGTGGGCGAGCAGTGCGGGATTGAGCTGGGCATTTTTATCGCTGGCAAGTTGCTCGATCAACTGAGCATAGGTCTGGTCGGCGAGCGGGTACTCGCCCTGACTGGTCGGTGCGCCGGTGTCGAAGTCGATCTGAGGCAGGGCCGGCGGATCGGTGGCTGGCGCCGCGGTGACGAGCAGAAGTTCGGCACGATAGGCGTCCTCCACGGCGTTGAAGCTAGCCAGATAGCGGGTCTGCTGATCGCTGTTGGGCAGGTGCAGCTTGAGCGCCCTGAAGGGGCCAACCTTGGGTATGATGGCCAGAAAAAAAGCCACCACGCGATCACCAAAGGATGGATGCCGGTGGGTCTTGCCGTATTGCTTTTCGAAGTCGGTGCGACGAAGGCGGTAGAGAAACTCGCGTTTGGCGAAGCTGGGATTGGCGTGTTTGATCTGCTTGCCATAACCGGCAAGAGCCACCCGGGTCATCTTCGGAATCAGCTTGGAGACGGAGTAGCGGTAGGAGGTGATGGAGAGGTCTTCGTCCTTGAGGATGTCGTCGACGGGCAGGCCGTAGGTCTCCTCAAAGGCGCGGTTCATGAGGTGTTCGGCGACCTGGAAGCCGATGAAGTTACGGTAGTTGTCCTGCGAGTACGCCCCATGCGCAACCTCGACGACGTCGAAGCCGAACTCGTTGCGGAGGTGCGCGGTCTCGTTGTCAAAGTAGGTGACGCGGCTGCCAAAGCGGCTGCGCAGGTTGGGGTACTCCTCGCCGGTGATGATGTTGACGGTGATATGGCCGATGGTGTCGCCGTAGTAGTGAGCCAGGGCTCCGAGCGCAAAGGCGTACTCATCGGGCGTGGTGGAGTCGCGCAGCAGCGCGTCGACGAAGTCGCCGGAGCGGACGTAGTGCATGAGATTGGAGAACTCGTGGGAGCCGAACGGATAGTAGCCCATGTCCTGGATGACGGAGCCGCCATAGGCGTAGGCGTGGCACTCGGTGATCTGGTCCGGGGTGAGGCCGGGATAACGTTTCTGTAACAAAGGAAGAAGGTACTGCGGCCACGCCATGTCCACCACCTCCTCGTGCGAGAGCAGCGAGTAGGCGTGGGCCGGAGCGAGCGCCGCGAGTAGAAAGCTGGCGGCCAGCAGGAGACGGATTGCGGGTCGTGCGATGCGATATTTGGTCACTGGGCGGGAGGTTGCTTTTCAGATAAGGCCGACGGATGCTGCGAAGATAATACCGAAGCATGACGAAGGGTACTTTATTAGATGCAGGAGCGGGAGATGGAGACATCCCCTATACTGAAAGCCCATGGATGACATCTTGCCAGAATCCACGCGTACCCCCAAGGGTGCGATGCCGTGGAACTATACGTTGGATCATGCGTTCGACGAGATGTTCGCCGGGGAGAATGATCTGCGCGATCACTATGCTCCGCTGCTGGAGCACTTCGCCGCTCTGCCCCAGGATGAAGTCCAGCGCCGCAAGCAGGCCGCCGACTTGAGCTTCCTGAACCAGGGGATCACGTTTACCGTTTATGGCCGCGAAGAGGGAACGGAGAAGATCTTCCCGTATGACCTGCTGCCGCGCATCATCACCAGCGCCGAGTGGGCCAAGGTGGAGCGCGGGCTGACGCAGCGCATCACGGCGTTGAATCTTTTTCTGCGCGACATCTATAACGAGGGCCGCATCCTGAAGGACGGCATCGTGCCGCGCGAGATCGTCTACTCCTGCCAGCACTTCCGCCGCCAGATGAGTGGGCTACAGGTGCCGCGCAATGTGTACATCGCCGTCTGCGGGACGGACCTGATCCGTATGGAGAATGGCGAGTTCGTGGTGCTGGAAGACAACCTGCGCGTTCCCTCCGGCGTGAGTTACATGCTCACTAACCGGCGCGTGATGAAGCGCATCTTCCCGCAACTGTTCCGCAACTACAACGTGAAGCCCATCGAGCAGTACACGCAACTGCTGCTGGGGACACTGCGCTCGCTGGCGCCAGAGGGAAGGCCGGAGCCGAACATCGTGCTGCTCTCGCCGGGCGTCTTCAACTCCGCATACTTCGAGCACGCGTACCTTGCGCGGCAGATGGGCATTGAGCTGGTGGAGGGACGCGACCTCGTCGTGCACGACAACGTCTGCTACATGCGCACGACCTGCGGGCTGCGGCGCGTGGACGTGATCTATCGACGCGTCGACGACGACTTCATCGATCCGCTATCGTTTCGGCCGGACTCGATTCTCGGCGCCGCGGGGCTGTTCAACGCGTATCGTGCGGGCAACGTGACGCTGGCCAACGCCTTCGGCACGGGCGTTGCCGACGACAAGGCGCTGTATGCGTATGTGCCGGATATTATCCGCTACTACCTCAGCGAAGAGCCCGTGCTGAACAACGTCGAGACGTTCCTGTGTACGCGCGAAAAAGAGCGCAACTACGTGCTCGCGAATCTGGACAAGCTGGTGGTGAAGGCTGTCGGCGAGTCGGGCGGCTACGGCATGTTGATCGGTACACAGTCCACGCCCAGGGAGCGCGAAGTCTTCGCCGAGAAGATCAAGGCGAACCCGCGCAACTACATCGCGCAGCCGACGATCAGCTTCTCGCGTGCGCCCTGCCTGATCGGTGATGAACTCGAACCTCGCCACGTCGATCTGCGCCCCTACGTCCTCTATGGCGACAAGGTGACGATCGTGCCGGGCGGACTTACGCGGGTTGCGCTCAAGCGCGGCTCGCTGGTCGTGAACAGTTCGCAGGGCGGCGGCTCGAAAGATACGTGGGTGTTGAGTTAGCAGGGTGCGAAGATGACACGGATCAGCACACGTTGTAGACATGCGATGTTGCGGTGGCTGCTTTGCTGCTCGCTGGCGGTGGCGATGGTGGTGGCTGCCGACGCGCAACGCCTCGTGTTGATCGACCAGGACGGCTCAGGCCCGGGCGGGTCCAATCAGATGGCGATGATGGTGCTGCTGCAGTCGCCGCAGGTGAAGGTGCTCGGCATCACGATGGTCAGCGGCAACGCGTGGGAGCCGGAAGAAGTAGCGCACACGCTGCGCATGCTGGAGTTGATTCATCGCGCCGATGTTCCGGTGGTGCCCGGAGCTGTCTTTCCTCTGCTGCATACCGAGGCGGAAGCAATGCATGCTCGCGCAGCCGAGGGCAGCTTCCCTTGGTACGGAGCCTGGGGTGATCTTGCCGCGCACACCAGCGCACAGCCGTATCATGGGCCGTTCGTGATTCCGCCGCTGGCCGAAGGTGAGCCCACTACGAAGCCACTCGCGGAAGACGCTGCACATTTTCTCGTTCGTGAAGTGCGTGCGCATCCGCATCAGGTGACGATCTACGCAGCGGGGCCGCTGACCAATATCGCGCTGGCGATTTCAATCGATCCAGAGTTTGCATCACTCACGCAGGGCATCGTGATCATGGGCGGAAGCCTGAACCCGCGCACTGGCGATCCGGAGTTTGCGACGCATCCGCGTCACGAGTTCAACTTCTGGTTCGATCCCGAGGCGGCGCACATTACGTTCTGGGCGAAGTGGCCGCGCATCACGTTGACCGACGTGGATATCTCCGTGAAGACGTACTTCACGCCGCAGATGTTGCGCGAGATTGCGCAGTCGAATTCGCCGGCCGCGCAGTATCTTGCGAAGTACACGCACGATTTTTATTACCTGTGGGATGAGCTCGCCGCTGCAGCGTGGATCGATCCGAAGATCATCACCAAAGAGCAGGTGTTGTACGTGGACGTCGATACAACGCGTGGGCCGGACTACGGCGATACGCTCACGTGGACTTCGGCGAACAAGCCTGCGCTCAGCGGGCCGGAAGGCCAGTTGCAGCCGGTGCACGTGCAGGAGGATCTCGACGTCGAGCGGTTTGACCGTATGTTTGTTGACCTGATGAAGGCCGGGCCCGTAGCGCAATGAACGGAAAGAAAAAGGCAGTGTAGAGTGAAGATCACACAGCAAGATAAATTCAGCAAAGGAACCGACCGAATGCTCTCACGCGTCGCCGATTCACTGTACTGGATGAGCCGCTATCTGGAGCGCGCCGAACACGCGACGCGCCTGCTGGACGTGAACCTGAACCTGATGCTGGATGAGAGCGCGATGACCTCCGAACATCGATGGCTGCGCATGCTGCACGCGATGGGCAATCCGAAGCGACTGAAGTGGAACGGCAATCCGTATGAACTGGCGCGCACGCTGACCTTCGATACGTCAAACAAGTCCTCGGTGGTGTCGTGCATTATTGCCGCACGCGAGAATGCACGGCAGGTGCGCGAACAGATCTCGACCGAGCAGTGGCAGAAACTGAACTCGCTGTACCTCGAGGTGACGCATCCGGAGGTGAAGCAGGCGATGCATGTGGACGCGGCCGTGGACTCGACTGCGGAGCCAACGGCGTTTCTGCAGGACGTGATGGAGGCGGTGCACCAGTTTCAGGGTGTCACCGATTCGACCATGTCACATGGCGAGGGCTGGCAGTTTATTCAGGTGGGGCGCTACCTGGAGCGCGCATCCGCAATGCGCTCGCTGCTGGAGGCGTATCACCCGGATGTGTGGGCGCATCCCGACCGCGTGCCCGAGGGCAATGAGTACCTGGATTGGATGGGGCTGCTGCGCTCGGCAACGGCGTTTGAAGCCTACTGCAAGGTGTACACGGCGGACCTGACGCCGGAGAGAATTCTGGAGTTCCTGCTGCTCGACGCGGAGTTTCCGCACTCGCTGCGCTTCTCGATTGACAGCCTGAAGTGCGCTCTGCAGGCGATTCAGGAGAAGTCGGGCAAGACGCGAGCCGACGAACTGAACCGCATTTCGGGCAGGCTGAGCGCATCGCTGGGATTCGCCAGCGTCGATGAGATTCTCATGGGCGATCTCGTAGCCTATCTGCGCGGCATTCAACGTCAGTGCCAGGCAATTCATGAGACCATGGTTCACCTGTACGTTAACTATCCGATTCAAGCAGCACTGGCGGGCTAAGTGACCGAACGAATCCTGACATCTCCTGTTGACCCGATCACGGCTCCAATACGGTCAAATTCCGTGGATATCGTAAAGGGTCTTGCAATCTTTCTGGTTGTCTACGAACACACCGGGCAGGGCATGTATGCGCGCGGCTGGTGGACTGGGGCTTCGCGCCTTTTTTCCGACCTCTACGTCTACAGCTTTCACATGCCTCTCTTTTTTTTCGTGGCAGGCCTCTTCATTGTCGGCAGCATCCAGCGCCGCGGCCCCTTGGACTTCACCCTGGAGAAGATGAAGACCATCCTCTACCCCTACGTGGGTTGGATAGTTTTGCTGATGGCAATCGAGCCATGGATCCACCGCTTCCAAGCAAGCGCGTCTCCTGTCCATTGGAGCAATCTTGTGGCCTCGCTCATTAGTGGCTCTGGAGGATGGTTTCTTGCTGTGCTCTTCTGCACGCAGATGCTCGCATTGCTCACCCGCAGAATGCCCGCATGGTTGCGTTTCGCTCTGGCTGCCGTCGCCGCTGCGCTCATGCCGACGGTCGGCTTCGAGACCATTTATAAAACGGTGTGGTTCTTCTCCTTTCTGGCCACGGGCATGTTAGTGGGTCGATCGATCTTCAAGCTGGGCAATCTTAGCCGGTGGGTTGCAGCCTTGGGTGCCGTGGCGATCTTTGCGCTTCAGGCTGCCGCCATCCTGCACTACCGCTATGCTGCAAGCTTCGGCTCGTCGTCGGCATGGCTCGCTGTTTTGCTGGGCATCACCGGCACTGCAGGGCTGTTTCTCATCGCCCGCACTATCGAGAACACACGCTTCGGCGATGCCTGGGCATGGATCGGCAGAGCCTCGCTCGGTATCTTTCTTATGGCGCAGTTTGCACAGGGAGCAACGCGCGAGGTTCTGCTTCGCCTCGTGCATACGCATGAGTTCTGGCTGCAATTGATTCTGCCCACCATCGCCTCAGTCCTTCTGCCGGCAGTCGTCTGGCATCAACAGCGGCGCTGGCGGATTGGATGGCTCTTCCGTTGGCCATTCAGCTAAGCGGGCCGTTTGGCAGCATATAGTTCCTTGGAGAACCCGATGTATTATTCGATCCGCCATCTGACGAAGTTTCTCTACAAGACGCCGGTCAGCGAAAGCATGATGGAGACGCGTATGCACCCGCGCTCGGATGCGCAGCAGCGCTGCCTGACGTTTCATCTGTCGGTGAGTCCGCGCTGCCGCGTCTTCAGCCATCGCGACCACCTTGCGAATCATGTGCACCACTTCGATATTCCGGGGCAGCATGGGCAGTTGGTGATCGTGGCCGAGTCGCTGGTGGAGATGGCCTCGCATGCGCAGGTGCCGGAGTCGCTGCCGCCGGGAGCGTGGGACGAACTCGACCGGCTGGTGCATGAGGGCGACTTCTGGGAGATGCTGTTGCCCAGCGAGTTTGCGCGCTTTACGCCAGAGCTCGAAGCTCTGGGCAGGCACCTGGGAGTGCGCCGAAGCGACGATCCACTGAGCGCGCTGCACAAGCTGAATACGCAGCTCTACGAATACTTCGACTACAAGCCGAAGTCCACCAGCGTGGACTCGCCGATCGAGCTCGCGCTCACCAGCAAGGCCGGCGTCTGTCAGGATTTTTCGCACATCATGATCTCGCTGGTGCGCTCGCAGTTACAGCTTCCTTGTCGCTATGTCAGCGGCTACCTCTACCACGGCGATGCCGACAAGGACCGCTCGGAGAGCTCGGCGACGCATGCCTGGGTGGAGGCGTTTCTGCCCGAGTTAGGCTGGGTGGGCTTCGATCCGACCAACGATCTCGTGGCTGGCGACCGGCACATTCGCACCGCCATCGGCCGCGACTACTCAGATGTTCCGCCAACGCATGGTGTGTACCGCGGCCGCACCAAGAGCGAGCTTGCCGTGGCCGTCCGCGTGGAGCCGAGCGAGGGAACGCCGCCGCTGGACCGCGAGCTCCCCGTGCCCGAAGACTGGTCCATGCTGGTGGAGAAGGCGCAGGCCATGCCCGAGCAGCCGCCACCTATGACGCGTCATCAGCAACAGGCGCAACAGCAGCAGAGCCGCTGAGCTTACAGGCTGAGCTTCTTAAAGATGCGCTCCGGAATGGCCCGGATCACCGCCATGATGATGCGCCAGATGCCCGGCACGTACACCACATCCGAGCCCTTGTCGATGACCTTGACGAGCGTTGCCGCGACGGCTTCGACGTCCGCGAACTTCGCACTGCCCTTCATGTTCTCGGTCATCGCCGTGCGCACCGGGCCAGGCTTGATCGTGATCACGCGCACGCCCTCGCGGTCGATGCGATTGCGCAGGCCATCCACAAACGCGGTAAGCCCAGCCTTCGAGCTCCCGTACACGTAGTTCGATTTGCGCCCACGCTCGCCAGCCACCGACGACAGCACGGCCAGCGTTCCCGCGTGGCGCTGCGCCGCGTAGTTCGCAAGCCACGTGAGCAGGCTCACCGGAGCATTGAAGTTGGTGTGCAGAATCTGGCTGGCGGTAGCGAAGTTGCGCTCCGCCTGCTGTTGGTCGCCCAGCACGCCTAGCGCGAGGAAAGCGATGTCGAGCCCGCCCATTGAGTTGATCGCGTGGGCCAGCATCTCCGGATGCGCGGCGGTGTCGTCGAGGTTCACCACTGCCGTATCCACCAACGCAGCACCGCGGGTACGCGCGTCGGCGGCGACCGCGGCGAGCCGGTCGGCATTGCGCGCAACGAGGTAGAGGCTGTCGCCGCGCGCGGCCCAGAGACGAACGCAGGCCTCCGCAATCCCCGACGTTGCACCGAGCACGAGGATGCGTTTCGGCGCGTGTGGCCCGTTGCCGGACGAGCGCTCCGTACGCAGAGCGAGAGGCTGCTCAGGGGTGGGCGCAGTGCTCATCGGCCACCTCCGCGAACACCCAGTTGGCCGCCAACGACGCGCTCCCATAAACCCGACGTCAGCGCCGGATCCTTGTAGCGCGCGAACCGCTCCCACTGCGGATAGAAGGTCTGAAACTGTGCGCTGGTCATGCGCGCGTCCTTCGCAGGATACAGCCGGCCACCAAACTCATTGGTCATCTGCGCCAGACGGTCGAAGAGCGCAAAGCTCTTCTCGGGCTTGATCGGAAAGTCGAGTGCGAGCGTAATGCCGGGCTTCGGAAAGCTCATCATGCCAGGCGAAGGAACGTCGCCAAACGCCTTCAGCACCGCGAGAAAGCTCGCCAGTCCAGACTTCGCCACGGCTTGCAGAATCGCCACGGTACCCTCGCGCGCATGCTCCCACGGAATCGCATACTGAAACTGCAGCAGGCCGCGCTTGCCATACATCTTGTTCCACTTCAGCACGGCGTCGAGCGGATAGAAAAACGGCTCGTAGTCCGGCTGCGTGGTGACGCGCTTCTTGATCTGCTTGTTGAAGAACAGCGCGTTGAATGTGCCGACAGTAAACCCGTTGAGCGCGAAGCCGGGAAGCTCCATCGGAAACACGAGCTTCGGCTTCGGCGATGGTCTCAGCGGTGCCGGCACCTGCGAGTGATCGCCCTGCATAAAGATGCCGCGGCAGAAATTCTTCCCCGTTGACGTCACATCGACCCAGCTCACGGTGTACTCGTTGTGCTCAGCCTGGCGCGTGAGTTCGAGGAACTCATCGATGCCGTGGAACTGGATTCCCTGGTAGTCGATCTTGCGGCTGACGATGGGCTTGAGCCGCAACTGTGCCCACGTGATGACGCCCGTGAGGCCCAGCCCGCCGATGGTCGCAGAGTAATAATCGGAGTTCTCCGTGGGCGTGCAGAAGAGGCGGCGGCCATCGGAGCGCACCAGTTCGAACTGCGTCACGTGGCAGCCAAAGGTTCCGGCGTGGTGGTGGTTCTTGCCGTGGATGTCGTTGGCGATGGCGCCGCCCAGCGTGACGTACTTGGTGCCCGGCGTGACGGGAAGGAAGTAGCCGCGTGGCACGGCGAAGTCGAGGATCTGCGCCAGCGTAATGCCGGACTCTGCGGTGAGCAGGCCAGTGGCCGGATCGAAGCCCAGCAGCCGGTTCATCGACGTCGTCTCCAGCAGTGTGCCGTCCTTCAGCAGGCAGACGTCGCCATAGCTGCGGCCCATGCCCACGGCCAGCGCACCGTGATGCACGCCGTCGATGGCGCGCGGAAAATCTCCCTGCCAGTGCAGGTGTTTCAGCTCTGCCTGGTATGCGGGATAGCGGCCCCACGATTCGAAGGGCGGCGGGCCGTCCGGCTTGTTGCTGGCCGCGTCTGGCTGCGGCGTATGGAAATCAAGCTCTGCGGAGGAAGACATACCTACAGGATAGCCGATACGCCGCCCTCGCTCCGCAGAGACATCGATTAGTGACCGTCAGGTCGAGCGGTATTCAGCCCCTGGAAGACGGCGTCGAAGTTTCCGTTCTCCGCAGCGAACCGAAGGCCGCGCACTCTCTCCACACAAATCTCCTGCGGAGTGGGCTGCGTCTTCAGCAACTCTATTGTCTCTGCGAGGTAATCCTTCAACGGCATCGCACGCGGATCTTCCGCACCATCCATCAGGTCGGTCTGCACATAGGGCGGGATGATCTCGAGTACTTCGGTGGTGCTCTTTCGCAGTTGATAGCGCAGCGAGAGCGTGTAGGAGTGGATGGCCGCCTTCGTCGCATTGTACGTGGGCGTATGCGCCAGCGGAACAAAGGCCAGTCCCGATGTCACGTTGATGATCGTCGAGTGCGCCTGCTTGCGTAGCAGGGGCAACAGCGCAGCCGTGAGCCGGATGGGCCCGAGCAGGTTGGTCGCGATGATCGCCTCGGCGTCGGCCAGGTCGTGCTGCTGCGCCAGCAGGTCTTCAGGCCGCATGATCCCTGCGTTATTGATCAGGACGTTGAGCGTTGGAAACTCCGAGGCCACGCGAGTGGCGAAGGAGCGAATGGCCATGCGGTCTTCGATGTCCAGCGTGAGGAACTTCATGCCGGGGTTCGCGGCAACAGTCTCCTCCAATGCGGCCTTGCGGCGACCAGCGATGACGACCTGGTTGCCCAATGCTTGAAGTGCTTCGGCTAGGCCGCGGCCAATGCCCGAGCCTCCGCCAGTGATGAGAATGGTGTTACCCGTGATGTTCATGGAGATTGGACGTGCAGCGCACCACGCAAGGTTCTGACTTTTTGCAGGTAGAATCCGAACACCGCACGGCTTCAACGGCACATGCGGTTAAGCTGCGCCTCGGGCTCGCTTGCGTCGGGTGTGTTTACGTTGCGTGCGCTCGCGGTGAGTTCGATCAGCAGCCCGCCGCCGGGATACGCGACCTTCGGATCGACGCTGTACGCCGCGTCGGACTCAGCCTGCGGAAGCGTGACGAACTGGAAACCGCGCCGGCGAAAGAGCGCGATGAGGTCGGGCAGCATTCTGGCGTCGAACGCGCCGACGTGCAACAGCAGAACGTAAGGAATGTCGCGGCCGTAGAGACGCTGCGATAGGGTGCGCGAGTAAGTGATGTACTCGTCGGCGGTGGCCAGATAACTGTCGTGGAGGGAGGCGATGGAGGTCTCATCATGGCGGACGGCACAGCGCGCGTACGTGTCGTTCCACAGGTAGTCGCCGAAGTCCAGCGTGACGTCGGCAATCTTGTACTGATGGTCGAAGAGATAACCGCGCACGGCGTCGCGCTTTTCGAGCGTGTTGCCCTCTTCGAGGTAAGGGTAGCGGAACCAGTGCCAGTCGCCGTGCGGATCGACTTTCTTGAGCAGCGGCTCGTTCTCGGCGATGTTGGCAATGTACTTCTTCGCCGACATCTTATCGAGCGCCGGGTGTGACCAGGTGTGGCTGCCCAGCGCGTTGCCCGAGGCGATCCACTCGCGGAGAAGTTCGATCTGGTAGGGATACTCGGCCACGCGAAAGCCGTTGACGAAGCCGTAGACCGGCGGCAGTCGCTCGGCCTTCAGCGTCTTGAGGATGGAGCGGATGGGCTCGGGGCGGAACTCGCCGGGCGGCAGCGGCCCGTGCGCCGGGAGGTCGTCAAAGGTGATGGCGATTTGCAGGGGAGCCTGCAGGGGAGCCTGCTGGGTCGCGGGCTGGGAGGCTGGCGGGGAGACCTGCGCGGCGAGTGGGGGAAGGCCGCAGAAGATCAGCGTAGCGAGCGCCGGGAAGCGGGAAAAATTCATGTCGCTAGTGTAGCGTCCGGCGGAGGGGAGGGGGTGCGTAGCAAAACCGTGCTGAGAGTGTCGAATTGCAGCCCAGAATTGCGCTGAGAGGTACGCGAAAAACACGAAAGACGCGGGCATTTGCCGCGTCTTTCGTGTTTCGTGCGGATGGTTTTTACGCGGTGGCGCGGGCCTTCTTGGCGGCTTCGAGGGCGCTCTTGGCCGAGACGGTGAGAGCGGTGAAACCGGCGGCGTCGTTGGAGGCGATGTCGGAAAGGACCTTGCGATCGAGGCCGATGCCTGCCTTCTTGAGGCCGTTGATGAAGGTGGAGTAGCTCATTCCATTGAGCTTACAGGCGGCGTTGATGCGCACAATCCAGAGCGAGCGGAACTGGCGCTTCTTCTGCTTGCGGCCGATGTAGGCGAACTTGAGTCCGCGCTCGACGGCTTCCTGGGCTGCCTGGTAAAGCTTTGATTTTGTGAGGAAATAACCGCTGGCGCGCTTGAGGATCTTCTTGCGGCGGTCGTTGCGTTTGGTACTCCGTTTGACACGGGGCATGGCTCTAACTCCTTTTGCGTGTTTCGGTTAGCGGTTGGAGGTAAGGTAGGCCTCTTCACTCGCTTGCTGCTTCGAATCTCAGTGGATTTACTGTGTAAATCCAGGGGCCTTTACGCTTGGACGGCCCGTTGCTTTTCAGCGGCTTGACTCGAATAACTCTTGCTTTCGCAACGCTTTAGGCGTACGGCAACATGCGTGCGACCTTCGGGGTATCCTGCTTCGAAACCATCACGATCCGGCCCAGTTTGGACTTGGTCTGGTTGGATTTCGAGGTGAGGATGTGGCGCATCTTCGTCTGACCGCGCTTGAACTTGCCGGAGGCGGTCTTTTTGAAGCGCTTGGCTGCGCCCGAGTGGGTTTTTAACTTTGGCATGGTGATTCCTGACGGAAACGTACTATTGGACAACTTCATCCAGAATAGCATGTTTTCGGGGAAATGCGTGATTTTGATGTCTATCTCAGCGCAATGTTGGGCTGCAATTCGACACTTTCAGCATGGTTTTGGGCTGCACTAGCGCGAAATTGCGGCTGCGGGGCGTTCATGGGGCTGTGCGATACGGATGGAGGCCATGCCGGCGGCGGTGGCGGACTGGATGCCGATGTCGGCGTCCTCGAAGACGAGGCATTGGTGGGGGGCGACGCCGAGGCGGGAGGCGGCGAGGAGGTAGGGGTCGGGGGCGGGTTTGGAGCGCTGATAATCGCCCGCGCAGACGAGGGTATCGAAGAGGGGGAGGAGGCTGAGGGCTTCGAGGGATTTGACGACGGACTCGCGGGTGCTGCCGGAGACGACGGCAAGGGGGATTTTGCCGTGCTGGAGGCGGATCTGCTCAAGGACCTCGGGGACGGGCTGAATCTCGTGGAGGCGCTCGTAGTAGAGGCTCTCCTTGCGGTGGGCGAACTCGGCGATGGGGATGGAGAGATGGTCGCGGCGGTTGAGCTCGGCGACGACGTCGTCGACGGGCCGGCCACCCCAGGCGTAGAAGAGCTGCTCGGTGAAGGAGGTGCAGCCGTACTCGCGGAGGGCGCGGTCCCAGGCGATGTAGTGGAGAGGCATGGAGTCGGCGATGGTGCCGTCGCAGTCGAAGAGGTAGGCCTTGAAGTCGCCTTCGGGGAGGGTGAGGGTCATGGGTCCAGTTTACTTGGTGGGACGGGAACCCCACGCCATTCATGACGGTGGGAGTGTGCTGAGTGGCGTGCCCGGCGCACGGCGAGATGACGATAACTTCATCTCGCCAGGGCTGAACAGATCAGGCTGCAGGCCGATAACCCTTGTGGAGGTAATTCCTATGAATTTGCAAGCTATCAGTTCCGCCGCCCAAACCGCCATGCTGGCCGAGACGCAGAAGGCTGCTCCGGCAGCCGTGGCATCGTCTTCGTCCTCTGCAACGGCCGCATCGTCTTCATCCTCGTCGCAAATGCCCACGGATACGGTTTCGCTAAGCCATGCGGCGACGGCGCCACCAGCGAGTGTCGACGTGGATCACGATGGGGATTCGCACTAAACGGCTGGTGCGCTCGCCTTCGTTGCCGGAAGGCGGCAAGGGTGAGCGCGCTGAACGGCCCGGGCTGAGGGTCCCGGTGAACCTCTGTCTTGCGGTGGGAGGCAGAGGCGAGAGGCTCTGCAACCGTTCGGTGGACGCCGAGGAGGGATGCAGGCCCCGAACTAATGCCGGGCGGCCAGGGCGCGGAGGAATTGGGCGCTGTCCATGTGGTACTTGAAGGCCTTGCGGCCGTCGATGAAGACGACAGGGACCTGGTCGTTGTAGAGCTGGCGGAGGTCGGGGTCGGCGTCGATGTCGACCACGCGCCAGTGGAAGGCAGCCTCGGTTTCGAGCTGCGCGAGGGTGTCCTTGACGACGTCGCAGAGGTGGCAGCCGACCCGGGAGTAGACGATGACTTCGTGCATAGGAAGATTGTAGCGAGGGGATGGGTGTGGGAGCATCACTACCACTCGTGACGGCGATGCTGTCATGAGTGGCGATGCGGCATAAGAAGAAGCAGATCCCTACGGGATGACAACCAAAAAAGCAACGACAACGACAACGACAACGACAACGACAACGACAACGGCAACGACAACGGCAAGAGCAGCGGCAACGGCAAGGGCAAGGGCAAGGGCAACGACCGATACAGGGTCTCTGCGCTACGCACGGCGGTAGGGCCGTTCCACTTCGGTCGAGAGGACGGGGTTGGGGAGGGCCGGGTGCGCTAGTCTTCTTCGACCTCTACGGGACGTTTGCTGCTGGAGATGATCTTTTCGGCAAGGGCGGCGGGGACGAAGTCGTAGTGGTCCATCTCCATGTGGTAGCTGCCCTGGCCGTGGGTCATGGAGGTTAAGATGGTGCCGTAGGTGAGCATCTCGGCGAGGGGGACCTGGGCGCTGACGATGGCCTGGCGGCCCTGGGTTTCCATGCCCTGGATGCGGCCGCGGCGGCTGTTGAGATCGCCGACTACGGCGCCGGCGGCGTCGTCGGGGATGTCGATTTCTACGCGCATGATGGGTTCGAGGAGAGCGGGCTTCGCGGTCTCCATGCAGGCGCGGAAGGCGAGGCGGCCGGCGATCTTGAAGGCCATTTCGCTGGAGTCGACGTCGTGGTAGCTGCCATCGAAGACGGTGGCGCGGAAGTCGACCATGGGGTAGCCGGCGAGGTGGCCGCGGATGGCGGTTTCGAGGATGCCCTTTTCGATGGCGGGGACGAAGCCGCGGGGGATGGCGCCGCCGAAGATGTCGTTGACGAACTGGAAGCCGCCGCCGCGCGGGAGAGGTTCGATGCGGATCTTGCAGTCGCCGAACTGGCCGTGGCCTCCGCTCTGCTTCTTGTGACGGCCGTGGCCGGTGGCGGTGGTGCGGACGGTCTCGCGGTAGGGGACTTTGGGAGATTTGAGGGTGACTTCGGTGTGGTAGCGGCGGCGGAGTTTGGAGACGATGGACTCGATGTGGAGCTGGCCGGCACCGGCGAGGAGGAAGTCGTTGGTCTGGGGGTCGCGGTAGAAGCGGAGGAGGAGATCCTCTTCCATGAGCTTGTGGAGGGCGGGGGCGAGCTTGTCTTCGTCGGCGCGGGATTTGGGCTCGATGGCGTAGGTCATGGCGGGCTCGGGGGTGGGGAGGGGGTCGATGCGGAGGTCCTGGCCGCGCGCGCCGAGGGTGTCGCCGGTTTGCGTGACGCGGAGCTTGGCGACGACGCCGAGGTCGCCGGCGTGAAGCTCGGGGACCTCGACGAGCTTGCGGCCCTGCATGATGCCGATGTGGCTGAGGCGCTCGGATTCGCCGCGGGCGTAGTTTTCGAGCGTGGCGTCGTTGCGGATGCAGCCGCTGATGACTTTGAAGAAAGAGATGCGGCCGGCGAAGGGGTCAACGAGGGTTTTGTAGACGTAGATGGTGGCGGGCTCGGTGTCGGTGACGGGGCGGAGGATGGTGTCGTCGGCGGGAGCGTCGGTGGTGATGCAGCCGTTGCCGTTGCCGGTGGATTTGGGGGCGCGGAGCGGGCTGTGGGCGGGGACCGGCGGGCGCTCGTGCGGGGAGGGGATGTAGTCCTTGATGAAGTCGAGGAGGTGATCGGTGCCGACGTTGCCGAGGCTGTTGGTGTAGAGGACGGGGAAGATTTTGTCTTCGCGGATGGCTTCGTGGATGGCCTGGATGAGGTGGTCGAGGGGGATGGTGCCGACGTTGAAGAACTCTTCCATGAGCTCGTCCTTGCCTTCGGCGACGAGTTCGACGAGGGCCTCGTGCGCGGCCCTGGCTTCGGCTTCGAGGGCGGCGGGGATGGGGCCGCGGGTGCCGGTGCCGTCGCCGTGCGGGGTGTAGAGGAAGGCCTCCATGGTGACGAGATCGATGACGCCGTGGAAGCCGTTGGCGTCGATGATGGGGAGCTGGACGGGGATGACATGGCGGCCCCAGCGGTCGCGCATGGCCTCGATCATTTCAAGGCGGCTGGTGGCGGAGTCGGCCTTGGGATGGTCGGCCTGGTTGATGACGAGGATGCGCGGGAGATTGAGCTCGGCGGCGAAGTTCCAGACGGTCTGGGTGACGGATTCGATGCCGGTCTGGGCGTTGATGAGGACGACGGCGGCTTCGGCGGGGAGCATGGCGGAGCGGGCTTCGTGGACGAACATGTGGAAGCCGGGAGTGTCGATGAAGTTGATCTTGATGCCGCTCCACTCGGCGAAGGCGACGGCGTTGGACATGGTCATGCCGCGGGCGATCTCTTCTTCGTCGTAGGCGGTGACGGGGGAGCCGTTGTCGGTGACGGCGGGCATCTTTGCGGTGCTGAGCATCGCCGAGATGAGGGAGGTTTTGCCGCTGTGCGAGTGGCCAAGGATGGCAATGTTGCGAAGTTCGGTGTTCGCGTAGGTCTTCATGTGCGTCTCCTGCTCAGTGATCTCGATGGCGCTTCGGCTGCTTCCCGATGAAGCGAATCGCGCAGCAGGGACTCTGCTGCCGACAGCGACAGAAGGCCTGTCTTCAACGACGCCATTCTAGACCGCAATGTGGATCGTCGCAGTGAGAATTTGCAGGGTGGGGGTGGAGGGGATGCGAGTTGCGCTATTTCCCGTCCTGGGCGGCCTTCCAGGTGCGATAGGAGCCGGTGAGGTTGCGAACGCGGAAGCCGTGCTGGAGGAGGATTCTGGAGGTGAAGTAGGAGCGCTGGCCGGACTGGCAGTAGGCAATGATCTCGCGGTCGCTCGGAAGTTCGTGCATGCGGGAACGGATCTGGTCGAGGGGAATGTGCGTGGAGCCGGGGATGAAGCCCTTGGCGCGTTCGTCGGGGCGGCGGACATCGAGCAGGAAGGTCTGCGCGGGGTCGAGGGTGGCGATCTCACTCCACTGCGCAAGCTGCACATCGCCGTGCAGGACGTCCTGCGCGATCATGCCGGCCATGTTGATGGGGTCCTTGGCCGAACCGAAGGGAGGGGCGTAGGCGAGCTCGAGTTCTGCGATATCGTCCATGGTTCTGCCGGCCTGGAGCGCGGTGGCGAGGACGTCGATGCGCTTGTCGATGCCGTCCTGGCCGACGGCCTGGGCTCCGAGGAGCTTGCCGGTGTCGGGCGCGAAGAGGATCTTCATCGCGATTAACTGCGCGCCGGGATAGTAGCCGGCGTGCGAGCCGGGATGAAGGTAGACGGTTTGGAAGGGGATGCCAGCTTTGCGGAGCGACTTCTCGTTGGCGCCGGTGCAGCCGGCGGAGAGCGTGAAGAGACGCAGGATCGCGGTGCCCCAGGTGCCATCGTAGCGTGATGAGCGGCCGCAGATGTTGTCGGCGGCGATGCGGCCCTGGCGGTTGGCGGGGCCGGCGAGCGGGATGTGGCTCCATGCGCCGGTGACGGCGTCTTTGACTTCGATGGCGTCGCCGACGGCCCAGATGTGTGGGTCGCTGGTCTGCATGTGGTCGTTGACGCGGATGCCGCCGAGGGCGCCGAGTTCGAGGCCGGCAGTTTTCGCGAGCAATGTTTCGGGACGGACGCCGAGCCCGAGGATGACGAGGTCGGCCTCGACGCGCTTGCCGCTCTTGAGGACTACGACGGAGGCGCGCGCGGTCTCGCCGGCTGCGGGGGCCTCAAAGGCTGCGACGGGATCGTTGAGGTGGAGCTCGATGCCGTTGGCGACGAGTTCGAGATGGAGCCATGCGGCCATCTCGGGATCGAGCGGGGTCATGACCTGGGGCATGGCCTCAAGCAAGGTGACGGAGAGGCCGCGCTCCTTGAGTTGCTCGGCCATCTCGAGGCCGATGTAGCCGCCACCGACGACGACGGCGCGGCACTCGTCGCAGTCGTTGAGCCAGCTTGCGATGTACTCGACGTCGGGAATGTTGCGGACGCTGAAGTGGCCGGGGCGCTCGATGCCGGGGATGGGCGGACGCAGCGGCGAGGCGCCGGGAGAGAGAACGAGCGCGTCGTAGGGTAACTCGTACTCACGGCCGGTGGCTACTTCGCGGACGGTGAGGACCTGCTGTTTCGCGTCGATGGAGAGGACTTCGGAGTTGACGCGGACGTCGAGATTGAACTGCGCACGCAGCGTCGCGGGGGTTTGCAGGAGCAGGGCGTTGCGCTGGATGATTTCGCCGCCGATGAAATATGGCAGGCCGCAGTTGGCGAAGGAGACGTAGGGCCCGCGCTCCAGCACGATGATTTCGCAGTCTTCACAGAGACGCCGTGCGCGGGTGGCCGCACCTGCTCCTCCGGCGACTCCGCCGACGATGACGATGCGTTTCCCAGCAAGATTGTTCATAGTGATGTGATACGGCTTTCCTCAGCGATGGTCGAGAGACGACGAATGGGCAGTGACTCACTGCCCATCCCAGGATTGGGTTTCATCGGCTGATGCGTCTCTTTGATTATTTCACCAGCGCTGGTTTGGCAGTTATTTATAAGAAGAATGCCTGCTTGGATTCGCCGATGAGCTGGATGAAGGTGCCGGCGCCGACGTAATCGAGGTGCGGGTAGTCGATCATCTCTTCGGCCTTGAAGCCCATGAGGTCCATCGACATCTCGCAGATGTGGATCTCGACGCCGTACTCGCCGGCCTCTTTCATAAGCTGCTCGAGAGACTTGACGCCGTGCTGCTGCATGATCGAGCGGATCATTTTGGGGCCGATGCCGGCCATCTGCATCTTGGAGAGGGGAAGAGCCTGGGAGCCGCGGGGCAGCATCCAGCCGAACATCTTCTCCATGAACTTTTTGGGTGGGGCCTTCTTTGGATCGCGCAAGGCGGCCACGGCCCAGAAGGTGAAGAACATATCGACCTTGATGTCATAAGCGGTGGCCGCGAGGGCGATGATGAAGGCGGCGATGGTGGTGTCGAGATTTCCGGTCATCACTCCAATGGAGAGGTGGTCGTTGCCGGCGGTTTGCTCGATGGCCTCGACGCGGGCGGTGAGTGCTTCCAGCGCGTCTTTGAAATTGGCTTGATTGAGATTGACTTGCGTGAGATCGACTTCGGTGGCTGTGGGCATGACGGGCGCTCCTTTGCGGGTATGAGGTTAGGCGTTGCTGGCTGCAGCCGTGGCTTTTTGCGGTGCCGGGGCCAGCGCCCACTCGTGCAGGGCGAGGGCGAGGGTCCGGTAGACGACGTGCGCGAATTTGGTGAGCGGCATGAGGATGAGAATGTCCATGGCCAGAACGATGTGCGTGAGGAAGATTGCGTAGCCGAAGAGGGTCGGGTGCGGGAGGTAGACGACGACCTCGGTGAGCAGGCCGGTGAGGACGGTGCCGGTGAGCAACAGGAGGAAGAACCAATCAGAGAAGGCGCTCTTGTCGTAGGGCGTTTCCTTTGCGCTGATCCTGCGCGAGATGGCGATGGCCAGGCCGTAGAGGCAGACGAGGCCGCCGACCAGGCCGAGCAGACGCATGGAATACCAGGGAGGAACGGGCGAGCCGATGGGCTTGAAGAGATAGTCCACCGTGGTGGCGATGAGCATGGCGATGAAGCCCCACATGATGGAGGCGTGGACGAACCAGGCGCGCAGATAGATGGGCTCGTTGGTGGGTTGCTCGGTCGCGTCGCAGTTGCGGAAGCGGCGATGATTGAGTGCGTCCATGACGGCGGACACGATGGAGGGAATGAGCGCGGAGATCGGAAACGCTGGCCGCTCACCGGAGAGATTCTTCTTGCTCATGACTTTGTAGATCATGGAGAAGATGCCGAAGGCGAGGCTGACGCCGATCACGGTAAAGAGTGCGATGCCGATGCCGTGGACCCACTCGCCGGGGATGAACTGGAAGAGGCGCGTGGAGCCGATGCCGCTGAAGAGCGCGCCGTTACTGCCCATTTCGAGGCCTCCTTTGTGCGAGAGCAGAAGGAGAACGAAGAATGCGGAGAGCAGAAGGAAGACCAGAATGTTGACGGTCACGGAGCGGTACATGAGGCCGGACAATCCGGTGGCGTCGTAGCGGGAGATGGCGTAGCTGCGCGCCGCTGCCATGAACTGCATGGGGTCGGCCTGGCGTGGGCAGGTCTTGGTGCACTCGCCGCAGGCGTAGCAGCGCCAGATGTCTTCGTCGGCGAGGAGTTCCTTCTCCATGCCGACTTGCGCCATGCGGATGACGCGGCGGGGAAATCCGGAGGAGTCCTCTGCCAGCGGGCAGACAGCGGTGCAGTTTCCGCAGTTGAAACAGGCACTCACATCCAGCGTGCCGCCGGGGCCGTGCTTCTTGATCTTGTCCATCAGTGCAACATCGATTGCGTGTGCCATTGCGATCCCTCGTACTACGTATTAGTGAGCTGTTGCGGCCGCTTCTTCGGTGGCGACGAGCGCATAGAGGAGGTACTCGCCCTCTTCGCCGGCTTCGGTGACATGTCCGTATTTGCGCATGCCGGTGAGGTGCCAGAGGGCCTCGTCGCTGGGCATGTTGAGGGCTGCGGCGATCTCGGGAGCCGTGGCCGGCTTCTGGGTGAGCAGTTGGACGATCGCCTTGCGCGCAGCCTTTAGTTGTTTGGCGTGCTGCTTCTTTTCTTCGCTGACCCCGCCTATGCGTTCGCGCATGGTGGCGAGAGCCTGTTTCTGCTGGGCCGTTAGTGTCTTCATTGCCATTGTCGATCTCTCCCTTCAGGTGCTCTGGGTCAGCCCAGGTGCACCAGTTCTGGTACGCCGCATTGTGCGCTGGGGGCTTCGGTGACGAGGCCGTCCACCATCGCGTTGTATTGGTCGAGGCGCCAGCCATCGACGTCGAGGGCGCGGGTGGGGCAGACGGGGACGCAGGCTCCACAGCCGGAACAGAGACCGGCGTTGACCTCGGCGCGTTGCACCATGCGTCCGTCGACTTCCACCTCGACCATCTTGAGTGCGCCTTCGTAGTCGCATTGCGTGACGCAGATGGCCTCGCCGGTGCAACGTGATGCGTCGACGACAGCGACGAAGGGATTGAGTTCGACGACGTCCTTGGCGAACATGGAGGCGGCTTTGACGGCTGCGGCTGCGGCGGCGTTGAGCGTCTCCTGAATGTTCATGGGGCCCTGCGCTGTGCCTGCGAGGAGAACGCCGTTGACGGCAACTTCGACCGGGCGCAGCTTGGGGTGAACCTCCTGCAGAAAGTGGTCTTCGCCGGTGGAGAGCTTGATGCTCTCGACCAGATCCTCGATGTGGCTGGGCATCATGCCGACGCCGAGGACGACCATGTCGACGGGGACTTCCAACTCTTCACCCCAGGTGAGCGCGTCCTTGACGGTGACGGTGAGTGGCGCGGATTTCTTGCCATTGGATTTGGTGTTGCGCTCGACCTTGATGGGGTCTTCGCCGTTGAAGCGGAAGAAGACGACGCCGGCTTTGGAGGCGTTGATGTAGTAGTCCTCTTCGCCGCGGCCGTAGGTGCGGATGTCACGATGGAAGTCGTAGACGCGGACTTTGGGGAAGCGCTCGCGGACGGCGAGGGCCTGCTGAAGAATGGTGCTGCAACAGACGCGCGAGCAGTAGGTGTTGAGGGTGCCGTCGGGTTGCGGCTCGTGGACGCCGTCGAGTTGGCGGCTGCCGACGCAGTGCAGAAACGCGATGCTGCGGATGGTGCGACCGCGATAGACCATGTCCCGGGTGCGGTCATCGATGCTCTGGGAAAACTGGATGAACTCCGGCGTGGTGAGAACGCAGGGATCTTCGCGATAGAGGAACTCGCCGTCGCGCGGAACGTACGGGCGGTAGCCGGTGGCCATGACGATCGCGCCTACGAGTTGGTCGGTGGATGCTGTCGCACCAGCGGGTCCGAAGGGGCCGGTGATGACGGTGCGGAAGTTTCCGATGAAGCCGTTGACGGAGGTGACGTTGCTGTTGAGCAGGACTTCGATGTTCTTGTTCGCGCGCACGTTCTGGATCAGTTCGGTCACAAACTCACTGGCCATCTTCTCGGAGGGATAGACGCGGCCACGCTCGTTGAGGCGGCCGCCGAGGCGATCGGACTGTTCGACGAGCATGACGAGAATGCCGCGGCCTGCCATGTCGACGGCTGCTTTCATGCCGCCGATGCCGCCGCCAATGACGAGAGCTTTGCGATGGTTGGGGAGCTTGATCTGGTCGAGAGGCGTGGAGTAGCGCAACTTGCCGACGGCAGCGGTGATCATCTGGATGGCCAGATGCGTGGCCCCTTCGGGATCGTGACGATGCGCCCAGGAACCCTGCTCGCGGATGTTCACCTGCTCATAGAGATACGGGTTCATGTTGGCGCGGGAGACAGCGCCGCGGAAGGTCTGCTCGTGCAGGGAGGGCGAGCACGAGGCGACCACAACGCGATCGAGATTCTGCTCGAGGATGTCGGAGGTGATGGTCTGTTGACCGGGGTCCGAACAGCAGAAGGTGTTGACCTTCGCGGTGACGACTCCGGGAATCAGGCCGACGACTTTCGCTACGCGCTCGACGTCGACGACGTCGGAGATGTTGCCGCCGCAGCGGCAGATGTAGACGCCGACGCGCACCTCGGGAGGCAGATCAGAGCGCTGCAGGCGGACTTGCTCCAAGTGCTGCTGCACGGCCGCGCGCTGTTTTAGATAGGTTGGATCGGCTTCGAGCAGCGCCTCTTCTTCTTCAGGAGTCGCGCATGCGAGATCGAGGTCTTCGGTGCCCGGCTGCTTGGTGGAATCGTTCTTGTCGCTCATACTTTTGTCCTCGAGGTTCTACTGGTGTCCTTCGTTCCTTATCCGACCAGGACGGCTGACTGCGATTCGGTTACGTTGGCAGACCGCTTCTGATAGAGGTATTGGCTGACCTGCATGGCGGCTGCACCTGCTTCGGCGATGGTGTCGACGATGTCCTTGGGGCCGGCTGCGACGCCGGCGACGAAGATGCCGGGCGCGGTGGTGACGGTTGGTGAGGTGAGCATCGGGGTGGCGACGAAGCCATCGGCTGCGCGCTGCACGGGCGTGGTTCCGGACATGTCCCACTCGGGCAGCATGCCCTGGGCAAGCACGACGAGATCGTGACGACGCTCCTGCAGGAAGTTCTCCGGGTCTTCGGTGGTCTCGACGTGCAGGGAGAGATCGCCGTCGTCGACGGGATCGATGCGCGCGACCTTGCCGCGCACGAAGTTGACGCCCATGGCTTTGGCGTTCTGGTAGAACTGCTCGTAGCCTTTGCCGAAGGCGCGGATGTCCATGTAGTAGATGGTGATGTCGGCGATGGGAAGGGCGCCGGAGAGCAGCATGGCCTGCTTGATGGCGTACATGCAGCAGACGCGCGAGCAGTAGGAGACACCGATGGATGCGTCGCGCGAGCCTGCGCACTGAACGAAGGCGACGGACGATGGAATTTTGCCGTCGGAGGGACGGAGCACGCGGCCATAGGGGCCGTGCGGAGCGAGCAGACGTTCCATCGTGAGCGCGGAGACGATGTTCCTGCTGCGCGCTGCGTTGTACTGTGGCTTGACGTTGAGCGAGTTGAGCGCGAAGCCGGAGGCAACGATGACGGCGTCGGTCTGGACGATCACTGTTTCGGACTGCTGATCGAACTCGATGGCGTCGGTGGGGCAGACGCGAGCGCAGGTTCCGCAGGTGGCGCAGAGTTCGGGATTGAGCACAGCCTTCTGCGGGATGGCGTTGGTGAAGGCGACGCCGATGGCTCGCCTGGCACCGAGGCCCTCTTCGAGAGGATCGGGGTACTCGGCGTCGCAGGCGTACTCGCAGAGACGGCAGCCGATGCACTTGTCGAAGTTGACGTAGGTTGCTTTCTTGAGCAGCTTCACGTGGTGCACGCCGCCGATAGTCTGGATGCCTTGCACCTCGGTGTTGACGAGGATCTTGATGTTGTCGTGGTGCGAGGACGCGGACATCTTGGGAGCGGTGATGCAACTGGCGCAGTCCAGCGTGGGAAAGACTTTGGCGAGGGAGATCATGTGGCCACCGATGCTGGGGCCACGCTCGACGAGCATCACCTTGAGCCCCTGTTCGGCGAGATCGAGGGCTGATTGCATGCCGGCGATGCCTCCTCCAACGACGAGTGCGTCGGGGCGATATGCGTTGCTTTGTTCCGTGGCCGGTGTCATAGCGAGACCCTTTCTGACGTGGAGTGGTTGCCAAGCAGCGCGGGGTTGACGGAGGATTGCAGGCGCTGCAGCGATTCCTCGTAGAGCTTGCCGGCGCGCGCGCGGTCCACCGGTCCGAGACGGATGAGGTTGTCGGTCATCTGCGCGATCTCCTTGAGAAAGGCCTTGATGCAGACCGTGCAGATGGCTGTGAGGCGAATGCGCTCGATGTCCAGGCCGCCGTCCTTCATGACGGTAGTGAGCGTGTCGATGCGCGCGGCGAGACGTTCATAGGCACCGTGGTAGGGGCAGTCCGAACCGCAGGCGGCGATGATGATGCCGTCGATGCCCTTGCTGTAGGTGCGCAGAAAGAAGTCTTCAGGGAAGAGCACTGGAGAGAGCACGCGCAAAATGTAGACGCTGGAGGGATATTCCAGGTGGGCCTTGCCTACCGCATCGGCACCGGGATAGGCGCACTTTTCAGTGGCCAGCACAAGTATCTTAGGAACGAAAACGTCAGCCATACCGCACCTCTTACTGACCACGGGCTTCGGCTCGCGGTCTTGATCGTTGCTCTGGACTACAGGGGCCGGCAGGATGGATGATCCGTGCCGGGACCCTGTAGGTGGTTACTTCTTCCTCAACACAAACAGACGGTCGTGGCCATCGGCTTCGATGAGGCCGAGATACTCATGGCCGACCTTGGTTGCCCATGTGGATAGATCCTTGCGGGAACCTTTGTCGTTGGACTTTACTTCGATGACCTGGCCTACCTTGACGGCGCCGATGCCTTTTTTGGCTTCGAGCAGTGGGCCGGGGCAGGCTGTGCCACGGGCATCGATTACTTTGTCGGCGGTGAGAGTTGTAAGGTCCTGTGTGTTCATAAACGTCTCCTTCTAGTGGGTTATGGGCTGGTGGATGCTTTCAATGGAATGAGCTTCATCTGTTTGATCTGCTTCAGTAAGTGCTTGCGTGCATACTGCGAATCGGCTGCATTCGGTGACGCTGTTGCGGTCATCGAGCGCCTCGCGAATCAGATTGGCTGCCTGGAAAAACCGTTGATCGGCTATGCCATAGGAGACGGTCTGACCTTGCCGTTCGGAGATAACTGCGCCACGGTCGCGCATGAGGCGCAGATGCTGTGAGGCGTTGGAGACCGAGATCTCGGCTTCTTCGGCGATCCGGGTCACGCTCCTGGGTCCGTTCTGAAGGGCACAGAAGATGCGCATCCTTGTGGAGTGGGCGAGGATCATGAAGAAGTCGCCCATGCGTATGCAGTCCAGATGCCGGTCCTGATGCGTAGTTTTCGTGGACATCTGGCCTCCTCGTGGCTGTAGCTGCTTGCCTGATTACTTAGTTGCGTACTTACTGAACTACTAACAATAAATGTAAGAAATATTGCTATATTTTTCCGTGATTTCCATCACGTATAAGTTGCAAATTAATCAGTGTTGTAGAGATATTTGTTGTAGTTACATGAGGTGAAAATGTTGTAAGTTGTCGAAGCATTTTGTTAGTTGTGTAAGGATATATCCAGCCATCCTTCGAGGAAGGATGGCTGGAGACGATGGCTAGAAGTAATATCCGATCTGGAAGCCGGCGGAGTTTTCTGACATAGCGGACTGTAATGGAGCCAGGCCGGTAATTCCGAATAATGTCCCGTCGGTGACTGTATTTTTGAAGGTGTGCATGAAGGCTTCGGTAACACTCCAGCGCATGGGCAGCTTCTGAGTAGCGCCAAAGGTCACGGCCGTGGTTACGACTGCGGGCATAATCAGGTTGGCTTGCAGATCCTGCGTCTTGATGGGGTTATTGCCATAGTTGAAGCCCGCACGCACCTGCCAGCTCTTGCTTAGGTCGTACTGGGTTCCGATGCTGCCCACCCATTGGTTCTGCCAGTTCATGGGAAGGGCCACCTGGTTGGTTCCGACCCAGGGGCCGAAGACTTTGAACTGATTCATGGTGCTATGCCAGTTGATCCACTGGCCTTCGACGCTGACCAGCCACTTGGATACGGGATAGAAGGCGGCACCGAGGGCTAGTTGCTGGGGATAGTTGAGGCGGGCCTCATAAGTGCCTGCTCCACCGGAGATGCCGACCGGGCCGGACTCGCCGACGCCTGTGGGGACAAACTCCTCATCTTCCTGCCAGTAGAGATGGGTGAACTTCATGACGGTTTTGTAGGAGCCGCCGAGAGTTACTTTATTGTTCACCTTATAGAGGCCGCCGATGGTGGCACCGACGCCGTAGGCCCAGGTGGGAGAGGTGAGGTCGAGGCCCTGCTCGCCGAAGGTTTCGTCGAAGGAGACCTGTTCTGCGGCGACATTGACGGCGAGTCCGACGCTGAGTCTGTTGGTCAGCTTGAGGGCAATGGCTGGGGCCATCTGCATGAAGTTGATACTGCTATAGGCCTGAATGGCTCCCATGGGAGTATTCGACTGCATGTAGTTCACGCCCAGACCGGAGGTACCGAAGATGCCGCCGCCGAAGTAGACGTTGGATCCGGCAGGGGCTGACCAGCCGAGAGCCGGGATGGCGTAAACATTGGTGTGGCTGCCGGTGTCGCCGAAGCCGAAGTTCGTGCTGCGGACGGGGTTGAAGATCTCGCCGGAGAAGGCGGTTTGCGCGGGGATCCACGCGAGGCCGGCGGGATTGCTGAGAGCGGTCATGGGATCGCAGGGAGCGGCGACGACGGCACCTCCCATGCCCATGGAACACTGGCCGAAGCCGATTAATTGATAGCCATTGGTGGCCCGTGAAGGAACTGCGCAGGCCAATAGGGAAAGGGCAATCAGTGTTGCTCGCAAGTATGTACTCCAGGAGGGTTTGTCCTGGGCCTTCTCATAGGTCGTCATGAGGTTTTCTTTCTTTCTTCGTTCGCATGGTGTTTCGTTGTGGGAGAAGAGTGTATTGGCTATTCAGTTCAGGAGTTACAGGAAGCGTGGGCTGATCGATGATGGGATCCATCGTGTGGCTTGAGCAGCCTTAGTTGGAGGCATCCTTGAGCGCAGCCTGAATTGCGCCTGGGGCACAGCGGATGGCCATAAATCCATTGGGGCCCATCATGCTCAGGTCGGGAAAGTTTATGGCGATGCGAAATTTCGCGGGCAGGGCGTAGACGGTTCCGCCGGAGACCAGGATTTCGTAAGACAGGTGGCCTGTGGACTTCTGCTGACTGCCATCGATGATGCTCATGATGTGGCTATCGGCACTGCACTCCTGACCCTGAGTGCCGGAGAGTGCGACGCCAAAGAGCGCCTGCTCTTTGCCCGGAATGGATACCTGATAGACCTTGGCCGTGCCGCCTTTGTGGGCTGCGAGGCCAGCATTCACTGCATCGAGAGCCTTCTGATAGCTGGGGTATTGCGCGAGCGTATCGAGGTCAGTGAAGTACGGCATCATCATCTTGTAGTGGTAGTTTTGCAGGTTGGAAGCGCTCAGGCCGTTCTTCGATCCAAAGGCCGCCTGGGCTCCGATAGCTTTGCCCAACTGCGTGTCCACGGCTGCGAGATCGCTCTTCAGGCGATAGGCATTGGCCATGTAGGTGGGGTTGGTGTAGGCTACCTCGATCTGGTCGTTCACCTTGGTGATGGTCACGCGCTGGACGGCCGCGAAGCCACCGAATGGGGTTTGAGCTGCGGCCTGTTTGAGCGCTGAGTTGGTGACGCCGATGACCTCGGCTGATACGGTCTCGCCGTTGGAGAACTTCAGGTTGGTGTAGGGAGCGTAGGTTCCCACTACCTCAAAGCCGTTGGCAGCAAGCTTCTGCTCCAGCTGGGTTACGACCGGGGCGATGTCGCCGGTGGAATTAAAGGCCATTTCAAAAGGCTTGAGGTTATCCGCAGCGGAGGCGGTCATTGAAAGAGAGATTAATACAATTGCGAGTGACCCTAGTTTGCAGCCAGTCGTGGAGGCGTGTTTCGTGTAGTTGGACATGTGCGGTACTTACTCCCTTTCATTTCCGCATGGCGTATATATGCACCATGGTGAGGGCTGCAGGGAGCGGCATGGGTGATGGATTGCCGGTCCGTGTAACTACTCAATGAAAGTAAGAAGCACGTTATATTCCAAAATGCGCAATCAATGAAATGAAGGCTTTATTGGAAATATGGATTGGGAGTGAGACGTTATGTTGCAACAGGGCGTTGCAACACTGAAACAAACCGTGTCAAGGCTTGCGACGGTCGGCGAGATGCAGCTCGCGCATCTTGCGCCAGAGGGTGGAGCGGCTGAGGCCGAGAGCCTCGGCGGCTTCGGAGCGGGACCAGTGATGGGCTTCGAGAGCGGCGACGAGGCGTTCGGACTCAAGCGGAGAGGTTGCGTTGGCGAGGGCCGCTGGTGCGGGCGCTGCGTGGGGGTCCGGCTCCAAAGAGAGTGGAGGAGAGATCGGGCTGGGCGTGCGAATCTCGTCGGGAAGATCTTCGGGGAGGATGGTCTCGATCTTGGCGACGGCGACGACGTACTCCATGACGTTGGCGAGCTCGCGGACGTTGCCGGGCCAGGAGTACTCGAGTAGCAAGCGCATGGCCTGAGGTGAGATGCGGCGTATGAGGCCGCGTTGCGCTGTGACGCGATTGAGAAGGTGGGCGGCGAGGGGTGCGATGTCTTCGCGGCGCTGGCGCAGCGGGGGGATTTCGATGGGAACGACGCAGAGGCGGTAGTAGAGGTCTTCGCGCAGGCGGCCCTGGCGGAGGGCGACGCGGACGTCGACGTTGGTGGCGGCGATGATGCGGACGTTGGCGACGCGGGGGACGCTTTCGCCGACGCGTTCGTAGTGGCCGCCCTGGAGGACGCGCAGGAGTTTGACCTGCTGGAGGGGAGGCATGTCGCCGATTTCGTCGAGGAAGAGGGTGCCGGAGGAGGCGAGTTCGAAGCGGCCGACGCGGTCGCGGACAGCTCCGGTGAAGGCTCCGCAGATGTGACCGAAGAGCTCGGACTCGAGAAGGTCGGCGGGAACGGCGCTGCAGTTGACGGCGATGAAGGGGCCGTTGCTGCGGGGTGAACTCTCGTGGATGGCGCGGGCGACGACCTCCTTGCCGGTGCCGCTCTCGCCGGTGATGAGGACGGGGGCTTCGCTGTGCTGGAGAGCCTCGACGAGGCGGAAGATGCGGCGCATGGCGGGGGAGCAGACAATGGCGTTGGAGATGAAGGTGTCGGCGTCGGCGCAGATGCCGTCCTCTTCGGCGGGGCGAAGCAGGACGACGTATTTCATCTGGGGGTCGCAGACGTTGGAGTCGCCGTGGAGGATGGGAGCGGCGGTGATGGAGACGAGGCGGGGCTTGCTGTCTCCGAACTGCATGGTGGCGCGCCAGCCTTCGCGCTTCTGGCCTTCGAGGAGGGCTTGACGGAGAGGCGCGCCGGGACCGATGACGGTGGGGCCGAGGAGGTCTTCGACGGCGTGGCCGGCCAGGGTGGAGGAGACGCCGCTGCCCATGATGGCGTCGAGCAGATAGGATGCGTGGACGATGTGGAAGGTCTCGTCGAGGCAGACGAAGGCTCTGCCTACCGAGGCGAGGACGTGGGTGACGCCGAAGATGGCGATCTGGGTGTCTGCACTTAATGGAGAGTCGCCAGGGGGTATGCATGCGGGGGGTGCAACATGGTCCGTCATGGGAATTCCTTGCTTGCGCCGCTCCGCGTGTTGCGGGGGAGCGGGCGACGGGGTGGTCGAGGGCAAGCGTTGCGAACGTTCAGGGTGAACGGATGGACGAGGCCGGGTGCGGTAGCTGAAGATGCCCGGCCCGCGTCCAGTGCATTGAGTTCCAGCATAAATCGTTACCTGTCCGAGGTCGTCTTCAGTGTGCCTGAATCTTCCATTGGGATAAAGGACATGGATCACAAATTGTTACAGGCAATTTTGAGGGGGTCTGCGATCTGCGTAGGCGCCCGGGAGGGTGAGGCGGTGGAAGTGGATGGAGCGATGGACTGGAAAACGCATGGAATTGCGGCAAAAACGCAGGACTGGCCGCCGTGGAGACGGTTCAGACGGTTGGGTGCAGGGGTAATGAAAGCGCTGGCTGGAGAGCGTGGTGGCGGGGCGATTAGCGGTGATGGCCGTGCTGCCGGAGGGCGGCAGGTTAATGCAGGATGCCGTAGTGGTCGAGGAGGAGGATGGTTAGAAGCGCGGCGAACATCAGACCGAAGGCCACACGATTTCCGATTCGGCGCTGCCTTGGGGTGGCGGGACCGGTCTGGTCCCCCAGAATGTTTGCGAGACGTTTGCGGCTGATCCAGCGTGTATCGGGAGATACAGTCATCGCTGCCTCCGAAAGTTTGCCTAAGCATACTCCCGGGTGGGTAGAGTTGACAGCTGTTTTGTGAAAGGAAGGAAGAATATTTTTGTGGCGGTGACTGGGTTCAGGCGCAGAGATCGGCTTCGAATTGCTGGAGGGTGGCGTCGTCCCAGGCGTGGGAGGATTTGCGCCAGGTGTCGGCGGGGGATTCGAGGTAGTTGGGGAAGTTGGTGCGGCAAAAGCTGGTGTGGGTGGCGAAGTCGAGGAAGGCCTGGGGGCTGCCGTCGAGGTAGAGGACGCACTGGAGGCCGGAGCGGGACCACTGGATGGAGGCAAGGCGGGGGGAGTCGGGGTCGGCGAGGGCGGTGCGGTTGTAGATGAGCATGGCGTCGAGGATGCAGTGGTCGTGGGTCTGCTGGGAACGGTCGCAGGCGTAAAAATAGCCGGCGGAACCTTCGTCCTCGAAGACCGCGGTCCAGGGGACGGCGGGGGAGTCAGAGGAGAGGAAGGCGAGGCCGGGAGTGAAGGTGAGGGAGTCCATTAGTACAGAGTGTAGAGGATAGGGAGTAGGGGATAGAGGCTGGCGCGGAAGCGTCGGGGGTCTGGCGTCTACACTTTGTTCTCTGTTCGATACACTTGAGCTTGGATGAGATTGCGTGGGTTTTCTATTGGACGGGCGCAGCGGGTGGCGGGACTGCTGCTGCTGATGCTGCTGGGCGAGTGCCTGTGGACGATCGGGCATCAGCCGCTGGATGCGAATGACTACCGGTATGCGCATTGCGGACGCGAGATGTGGGAGGCGCCGTCGGTGCTGCAGGGATACTTTACGACGTGCGGGAATTTGAATGGCGATGGCACGCTGGCGTATCGGCTGGCAGGGTTTCCGCTGACCGCGCAGAGGGTGGTGCTGCTGTCGGTGGACCACTTTCGCAAGCCGGAGAATCGGGTGTTTGCCAATGGCAGCCTGAATGGAACGACGTGGGAGGCGCGGCACGAGCTGGGGTTTGTGAAGTACCTGCTGCGGCTGCCGTTTGTGCTGTTTGCGGTCTGGCTGGGGGGCGGGCTTTGGTGGGTGTCGAAGCGGCTGTTTGGGCCGGAGGGTGGAGCGCTGGCGCTGGCGCTGTACTGCTTTTGCCCGGCGATTGTGAGATATGCGACCCGGCCAAATAATGAGATTTTAGCCATGTGGGGGCTGTATGGGCTGACCTATACGGCCATGGGCGTGGCGCATGCGCTGCAAGGGCCGCGGCGGAAGTGGAAGCCGCGGATTGTGCTGTTGACCGTGGCGCTGGGCATGACGGCGATGGCGCATCTGCTGGCGGCGATTGTGGGTTTCATTGCGGGTGCCGGGTTCTTCCTCTATTTGGCGGAGCGGCGGCGGGCGTATGTGTCGCAGATCATGATTTATGCGGCGCTGGGTGCGATGGTGATGGTGTTTGCCGGCTTCAGCTTCAAGGTGAGCGCGTTTTTGTATGTGTTCAGCGGCGGCAGCGCGCGGAGCTGGTTCTCGCTGAATGCTGCGCGGCGGTTCGTGATGACGCCGGCCAATGCGGGGATCGTGGTGGCGGCGGCGGTGGCGGCGGTGGTGTATGGACGGAATAAGGCCAGCCGTTACTTTGGCAATACGGCTCCGCTGCTGATGGTGCTGATGCTGCTTCCGCTGTATACGACGCAGGTGGTGAGCGCTCCGTGGGTGTGGGCGCTGCCGTTCCTGTTTACGTTTGTGGGCGGGGTGTTTGCCGATGCGCTGGAGAGCCGGGAGCGGAAGATGTTTGTGGTGCTGTCGGCGGGTGTGGTGGTGACGCAGGCGGCGCTGTGCTGGGTGTCGATGGCTGGAGTGTTGTGAGGGGGAAGTAGAGCGTGAGGAGCCGAGGGAATGGGTGGGGCGGCTGGGATTGCGTATAGGCTTTAGAGAACTGTACTTTGAGGCGTCGCTGCATCATGAAGTTTCGCGCAACCGCTGTTGGCTCCGCTGTGTCTGTTGTGGTGATCTCCTGCGCGTTGCTGGGGATGAGTGGGTGCAAGGGCGGTGTGAGGGGGCTAAGAGCGCGGTTTCATCCTCGCAAGGCGAAGTCACCGCCGAATACGACGGACTTTGCGGGGAATGTGGAGCGGCTGGTTGCGGCTCCGACGCTGACGGGGTTGCGCTGGGAGAACTATGCCGAGGACCGGGCGGCGGTGGTGAAGTTCTATGACGACCGCGATGATGAACTGGCGTGGACGCGGGACGGACGGCCAACCGGGGCGGCGATGGCGCTGCTGCAGTTATTTCAGGATGCGGCGAAGAAGGGGTTGAACCCGGAGGACTACGACGCCGATGACGCGGGTGTGGGACGATGGACAGGGCGGCTGAAGCGGCTGGATACGATTGCGCGGACGAAGGATGATTCGGAAGCGGCGCAGGATGCGGTGGCACGGTTCGATGTCGCGGTGACGATCTCGGCGATGCGGTATGTGGAGGACCTGCATGTGGGGCGGATCAATCCGCAGTCGCTGAACTTCGATATCGATACGCCGGAGAAGCGTGCGGCGTTCGATGTGCCGGCGCTGCTGAACGATCAGGTGGTGGACGCGGTGGATGTGCCGTCGGTGATCGAGAGTATCGAGCCGCAGAGTCCGATCTACAAGGCGGCGGAGCAGTCGTTGGCGACCTATCGCGTGCTGGCGATGGAGCAGAGTGCGGCACCGCTGCCTGCGCTACCAGCGCTGCCGAGTGGGACCAAGCCTGTTGGAGTGGGGGGATGGTATGCGGCGGTGCCGCAGCTTTGGGCGCGGTTGCAGTTTGAGGGCGATGCGCCGGCCACGGTGGTGGGAGATGGCACGGCGAAGGCTACGGTGAGCTATGACGCGGGGGTGGCTGCGGCGGTGAAGCGGTATCAGACGCGGCATGGGCTGCAGCCGGATGGACGACTGGGACAGGCGACGATCGACAGCCTGAATGTGCCGATGAGTGTGCGCGTGCAGCAACTGGATGATGCGCTGGAACGATGGCGCTGGCTGCCGGACAACTATGTCCAGCCACGGGTGCTGGTGAATCTGCCGGAGTTCATGCTGAGAGCGTATGAGCCGGACCATACGCTGGCGTTCAAGATGGAGGTGGTCGATGGGCAGGCCAAGGGGAATCATGCGACGCCGATGTTTGTGCGGCTGATGCGGTATGTGGTGTTTCGGCCGTATTGGAATCTGCCGCCATCGATTATCAAGAAGGAGATTGTGCCGCATGTGATGCGCAAGGGGCTGGGGTATCTCGCGGCCAATGATTATCAGGTGTACAAGGCGGATGGCACGGTGGTGACGAACTTTACGGTGCATGACCTGGAGCATCTGCGCTACAACGTGCGGCAGATGCCGGGCGATAAGAATGCGCTGGGGCTGGTGAAGTTTCTGTTTCCGAACGAGTATGACGTGTATATGCACTCGACGCCGGAGCTGATGCTGTTTGGGTTGACGCGGCGGGATAAGTCGCATGGCTGCATACGGCTGCAGCATGCGGACCAGATGGCGCTGTGGGTGCTGCATGGCGACCAGAGCGATCCGGATGCGGAGAATGGCTGGGACGCGGACAAGGTGGACGTGGCGATGAATGGCGACCTGAATAATCGCACCGTGAACCTGAAGACGCCGCTGCCGGTGGTGGTTGGCTACTTTACCGCGATGCCGGATGAGGATGGCACGACCCACTTCTTCGATGATCTCTATGGGTATGACAAGGATCTGGAGGCGGCGCTGGCCAAGGGCAGGCCGTATGAGCGCGCGGAGATGAAGGTCAATCCGACGCTGGTGCCGGGTGAGACGGAGTAGTTGAATTTCCCATTTGTGTGTAGTGTGCCAGCGCGAGCAAACTGCAGGTCTCTCCACTACGCCAAACGATAAAGCCGATTGGCTCCGGTCGAGATGACAGTTTATGGGTGGGGCAGTGAGGTCATGGTTAGTAGGCGTCGCCGCCGGAGTTGCCGCCGTGCGCCATGTCGAGGTTTTCAAAGCGGGTGTAGTCGGCGAGGTAGGCTAGCTTGACTGTTCCGGTGGGGCCGTTGCGTTGCTTGGCGATGATGATCTCGGCCTGGCCTTTGACGTCTTCGTTTTCGCGATCGTAGTATTCCTCGCGGTGGATGAAGGCGACTACGTCGGCGTCCTGCTCGATGGAGCCGGACTCGCGGAGGTCAGAGAGCAGAGGCTTCTTGTCGCCGGTGCGCTGCTCAGAGCCGCGTGAGAGTTGCGAGAGAGCTACGACGGGGACGCCGAGCTCTTTGGCGAGAGCCTTGAGGCCGCGGGAGATGCTGCTGACTTCCTGGGTGCGGTTCTCGAATTTCTTTTGGGAGCTGCCGGAGGAGCCGGTCATGAGCTGGAGATAGTCGATGACGATGAGGTCGAGTTGACCGTTCTCCTGCTGACGCAGGCGGCGGGCTTTGGCGCGCATTTCGGCGAGGGTGATGCCGGGGGTGTCGTCGATGAACATCTTGGAGTTCATGAGGCGGTCGAGCGCGGCGATGAGCTTGCCCTTGTCTTCGCGAGGGATGAAGCCGGTCTGGAGCTTGCGGCTGCTGACGGTGGCTTCGCTGGCGAGCATGCGGCGGAGGAGGGATTCCTTGCTCATTTCGAGCGAGAAGATGGCAACGACTTTGGCGTCTTGTACGGCGCAGTTCTGGGCGATGTTGATGGCCCAGGCGGTCTTTCCCATGGAGGGGCGGGCGGCGATGATGATGAGCTCGGAGTTTTGCAGGCCGCTGGTCATCTTGTCGAACTCGATGTAGTGGGTGG
>JAJYBU010000034.1 GCA_021778845.1 Acidobacteriota bacterium | reverse complement strand
GTATGGAGAAGTGGAAAGCAAACAACGCTTCCCACTTCCCCACACCCCCGACGACCGCTACTTGAAATCAAAAGAAGCTGCGCTAAACTAACATGCTAACTGGTACAAAACATCGGGCAATCCACTCAGACATCGCATTAGCTATGCGTTCCAGCACGGCGGAAACCCTAGCAGGCGTGCCGCCCATGCGAGTCTCGCCCAGACGCTGAAGATCTTTCGCGCTCGGCCAGTGAGTTGTACCGTTCAGCGTCAGCGCCATGGTGTCTTTGGGAAGATAGATCGACGTTGTCACCAAGTCATAAACAGGAGCAAGCCTTGCCTCTCCTTGAACATCGTCGTAGATAATGCCGAAGTTCTTCAGGTGCGCATCTCCATTCCGCAAGGCGCAGTTGAGAGCGATGAGCGTAAAGAGACGCTCCATATCTTCGACGAGATGCGGTGAGTTCGCAAATTGTGTGAACCGCTTCACAATGGACGTTTCATAACTGCCGCGATACTTCTCATCGGTTCGTCTGGCGTTCAGCACGCAGAAATCCTCGAAACCTCTATAGGTGCCATCGGGACGTAGATCAAAGCGGTCGATGACGAGCGCATTCGCATCTTCAGAAAGACGAGATGAAGGCACCTCAAGGCCACACGCTTTGGCAACTTCGAGACAGAAGTATTCATTCGCCGCGAGCTGCGGAAATTCGTTCTGCTCCCAGAACTTCACAATGTGCGTTGCGCCCCGGTAGCTTTCAGAAAAGCGTTTGCCGGAGCCGTCAAGCGCAGAGAATGCGGCTTCGTCTCTCACCAGAATCTTAGGCTGCACTCCACTGATACCAGAGAAGGTCGCGAACTTCTCGATGAGATAACGAAAGAGATCGCCACCCCGACGATGCTCCAGAATCTCATCGACCGACTGGAAAGGAACATCTTCCTGAAGCTGCTCACGCTGTCCGGTATATCGAATGCGCCCAACTTGCGAACGACCCACGACACCCAATAGATCGAACTCGTCAAAGCTTCCTGTAGCTTTGGCGAAGGCCAAGCGTAGACGCTCACGAAGCACGCCTTCGGGAAGATTCATTTCGAAGATTGGCGGCAATCCAAAACGAATGTCCCAGGACGGAAGGCGTACCGGCATCGTTACAGAGACAGCACGCTGAGGCGGAGCTTCTGGAGCATAGGCAAAGCTGCTTCCACGCTCTCCCGAACGATCAAGCATTCCAGCTTCCTGCGAATCGGTCCAGGCCTTAATCATGGCTTTCCTCGCTCATCAGCTCTTCCAGAGTCGGCCTGCTAGAGCTGGCCAGCTGAATCTTCATCTCTAGTCCCAGCGCGGAAAGAATATTGCTGATCTTGGTGTATCCCAACTCTCCCATGCGGCCATTTTCGAGAGCATCCAAGGTCGAGCGACCAACGTGTGCTTTCTTCGCGAGCGCGGCCTGGCTTAGTCCCAACGCTTTACGCTTGTGGGCTATCTGCTCTGCGATGGCGGATATAGGCAGCACTATTGCCTAATATACAAGTCAATAATGGGTAAATCAATCTTTATTCCTAATATACAAGACTAACGTGGCATCGACTTCTGGCACACGCTCGTGTGCAGAGGCGGCACCGGATCAAAGCGGGCCGGAGCGGCCCTGATCCGGTGCCAAAGAAACCCGGATGCTTCCATCCGGGCAGAGCAACTTACATCGCCTCCGCCAGCGAATGAGACTCAACTCTACGAGGCTCTTTCTTGGCTGAGTCCTTCTTCGGACGAGGTTTCATCACATTGATCGCAGAAGCATCGAGCTGAGTCTTCAGGTGGGCCGCGTAGTATTTCTCGATCATCTCCACACTAGTCCGGCAGTTCTTTGCGATCTGGTAGATGTCAGCCCCTTCGAGAAGCCGCAAACAGATGTACGTGTGACGAAGGCTATAGGCAGTGCGCGGTCTGCCATCGCGGTCAACCCGAAGCTTCTCTTCCTCAAGAATCGCGTTGAACAGATCGCGCGACCACTTTGGAAACAGCAACTCGGTTGTTCCCGGCTGCTGCCACTCTCCGCTCTCTAACGAATCCTTGCGACTGCCCGCACGCCCCGGACCGCCATCAGGACGCAGACGAGCCTTCAGGCGCTGGAACGGTCGCACAGCTCCGACCGTGCTCTTGCAGAAGCCAATGCCTCTCTTACCTCGGACTTCGATCTCTAATATTGTTTGGCCGCTGCCTTCGTCTTCAACGATCTTCACATCGCGGAACTGGAGACGCATCGCTTCATCGGGGCGAAGCCCTGTATTCGCGGAGAACAGAACATAGTCGTGAAGCTGTTCCGCTTCCCAGCGAAAGCGCGGCTGCTTCGGGTGCTGCGCCCGCTTGCTAGTCGCTTCGTAAAGCTGCTTGTACTCTTCCGGCGAAAACCATGCTCTGTGAGAAATCTTGGCCGACGCCCGATAGGGCGCGGACATATCAGGGAGATGTTCAATCCATCCGTGACGCAACGCCGTCTTGAATATCTGGCGTAACGTCACGATCTCTTGGTGCATGGTGTTATGCGCGGGCGGCTTGCCGCGTAGCGCCTTCGACTCCTCGAGGCGATGGATGCGGTACTCGTTAATCGTGCCCGCAGTGATCTCAGGGAGGACCATGCTGCCAAAGAAAGGAACGAGATGGCCATTCGTACGCGCGTGCTGGCCGCGCGCGTAGGTTGCGTTCCGTTGTCCCTGCGTCATGATGTCGAACTCGCGCAGATACAACTTGGCCGCGTCCCGGAATGGCTTGCCGCTCTTTAGCTCGCCGTCGCGCAGCTTGCCCCGCAACTGCAAATACCAGTCTTCCGCGAATTCCTTCGCTTTCGAGAGGCTGTCTTCTTTGGTCGTTGTGCGCCGGTTCTTGCCTGCCAAATAGGTCGCGCATTGCCAGCTAGAGCTGTTCGGACGTTTGTAGACGTGAACCTTACCACCGAGGATGGTGTGATGTTCGGACATGCAGTAGCACCTCCCGACATCCAAAACACTACAAAAGTGTGGAAGAGTTGTGTAACGGAAACCGCGCTTCGAGAATCGCTATAAGATGCTTATTGTGAATGATTTGAGTAGACTTCAGACGCTGTCTTGGACGATTTTGAGTCCGCTGCGTCTGCCAGTTCCGCCATCCCGGCGCAATTACCCAAGTCTTTCATAATAATCAACTTAGTTAGGTCGCGCCGCGCTTTCCTCAGCCACGCCCAAAACCTTGGTGCTAGTTCTGGAGTCAGTCGCTCCGATCAGCGCCTATCTAGTATCACACAGCCGCTGGACCGCTTCCAACTGGTGCTGTGGAGCCAGATGTGCGTACCTCAATGTAACTTGATGGTTTTGTGCCCCATCAGTTTCTGCACCGTCCGGATGTCAAGGGGATCTACCAGACCGACGCCGTCGACGAGGTCATCATGTAGTGGGAGGTAGTGCTGGCCACGCTACGCTCGCTCGACCTGAATTCCTGCGCTCTTCGAGCTCTTCCTTCCAAGTGCTTCGTGTGGTCCTGCGGCAGCGAGTTTATCAACAAAACCGTCGTCCAACTGCTGGAAAAGCTGCTGATCGAGTAGACTAACAGCCGTCCCCGCAAGATCGGCGACAACGGCCTGGTGGAGACGAGAAACACAGCCATCGTAAGCAAACACATCGGCTTCTTCATCGCTCGGAAAACTGTGGGTAATTGAAAGTTAGATCTGCCGGATACACCTCAACCAACCTGCCCTCGCGACCCCACTGCCGGAAACGGCGATGGAAAGTCGGATACGGCGGATACTTGTCCGGTATTTCGGGCCACTGCGCACTGCTGCCACGGACGGCCACGGTTGTCCTAACGTCGCAGAGGGCGCAGGATCGGCTTCCCCAATTCCCACTGCTCGTCCGTCACTTCCCAGCGTCCTGCCATCCCAGTCCGCAGAGACGCCTTGAGCAACTTCAGTTGCGCTGAATCCAGCGCTGGATGTGTATGAGATAGGTTCTACGGAGTAGTGGCGGATTGGGCGTCTAGGGCGGCCTGGCGGGCCAGCTTTTCGTGGTGCTTGCGGACGTAGTGTGCGGCTACGTTGGGATAGAACTCGCGGATGGCGGAGAAGCCGACGTCACGCATGACGGAGTAGCCGAACTTTTCAGCAAGGACGCCGAAACCGGAGGAACCGTCGGGGTAGTAGTACTGGGAGATGACCTGGGTGAGGACTTTGCCGCCGAGGTTGGCGATGTTGGGAGTGTCGTGGCCGCGGTAATCGCGGGCGACGGCCTGGCGGCTGATGACGTAGAGGGAGCGGATGAAGATGGAGTGGCCGTCGCCGAGGGGGTAGTAGCGGGTGTCCTCGTGGAGCAGGCTGGGGAGGAGCCAGGCGGAGAGGTACGTGCCGTCGGTCTTATCTATGAAGCCGCGCCAGGTGTAGGCGTAAAAGCCGTCCATGCCTTTGCCGAGGGATGGGTGCTCGTTGATGCCTTCGGCGAAGAGAGAGGTGAGGCTGAGGAAGAAGAAGGAAGAGTAGTCGAATGACTGATGGGTGGCGGTGTTGAAGTTATTCTTCCAGCCGGGAGGAACGGGTTTTGCACCGACGGAGACGGAACGGAAGTTGGGGATGAAACCGAGAATGCGGGTTGGCTCCTGGTGGCTGAGCGGGATGGGGTTGCCGTCGCTGTCGAGAGGGACGGTTGAGGGGTGGCGCGGGGGTCTGGTTTGAGGCTGGGATTGGTTTGGAGATGGGGTGGGCGTGGATTGTTGCTGGGTGGGATCGAAGCTGAAGCCGGAGGGGTCGGGATAGTCTGAGGCGGAAGATGACGACTCCGCTACGGGGGGTGGCGGGATTGCGATGGCGATCAGGACAGTTGCGGTCTGCGGCGCATCAGGAAGGCTGGGCGACTGGGCGCGGACGACGCCAGCGGCCAAGCATAGACAGACTGAGAGCAACGCGACACGATGATGCAAAAAAACCGTCCTGTGAAATTGGGGGATAAAGACATCGCCGAGACCGATGGAGACTCAGGAGATCACTTCGTTAGAGGGCCGTACGCCGAAAAAGTTGCGGACGTTGCAGCGATTACCGTACCGGCGCAGATACGCAGCAGCCTGCAAAAGCTGCTTACGTATATTTTACAGTGCGCTGTGCGCGGTTACCGGCCTAGCTCTTCGAGATATTTTTCGACCTCGAGAGCGGCCATGCAACCGGTGCCGGCGGCGGTGATGGCCTGACGGTAGCGGCGGTCCTGAACGTCTCCGCAGGCGTAGACGCCGTGAATGCGTTCGCCGAGGATGGAGACGAAGACGTTGGCTTCGGTCTTGATGTAGCCGTCGCCGTCGAGGTCGAGCTGGCCTTCGAACATCCTGGCGTTGGGGACGTGACCGATGCCGAGGAACATGAAGGAGATGGGGAGGACGGAGCGCTCGCCGGTCTTCTTGTTGAGGAGCTTGAGGCCTTTGAGATCCTTCTCTTCGACGCCGAGGCACTCTTCGACCACGGTGTTGTGGAGAAACTCGATTTGCGGGTGGGCGATGGCGCGCTCCAACATGATGCGGGAGGCGCGGAAGTTTTCGCTGCGGTTGATGATGGTGACCTTGGAGGCGAAGCGGGTGAGGAAGAGAGCTTCCTCCATGGCGGAGTCGCCGCCGCCGATGACGGCGATCTCCTTGCCGGAGGCGAAAAAGCCGTCGCAGGTGGCGCAGGAGCTGACGCCGTGGCCGATGAGTGCCTGCTCGGAGGGAAGGCCGAGCCAGCGCGCGCTCGCTCCGCTTGCGATGATGAGGGAGCGGGTGTGGACGATGGTCTTGCCGAGGTGAAGCTCGAAGGGCGACTTGCAGAGGTTGACGGTGGAGAGATGGGCCATGCGGAGCTCGGCTCCGAAGCGGATGGCCTGCTTCTTCATGTTCTCGATGAGCTCGGGACCCTGGACGCCCTCGGGCCAGCCGGGAAAGTTTTCGACCAGCGTGGTGATGGAGAGCTGGCCGCCGGGCTCGTGGCCTTCGAGGACGAGAGGCTTGAGGTTGGAGCGCGCTGCGTAAATGGCGGCGGTGAGACCTGCGCAGCCAGAGCCAAGAATCACGGTGTCGCGTACTTCGATCGATTCGGACATATCAGTTTGATTGTATCGGGTTGGAAAGGGTGCAAGGGCAGAGATTAGGATGGAGGAATGGCTGACTTGGTGTTGGTGTATGGAATGAGGTTGTTGCCGGCGGATGAGATTGAGGCGGTGCAGGCAGCGCCGATCAAGCTGAAGAATGGGCATGATGCCCAGGTGACGATGCACATCGTGGAGGGTAGCCGCGAGCAGATTGAGGCGCAACTGCGGCATAGCATCGATGCGTTCTTCGATTTTTATCCAGAGATTTAAGCTGAATCGCGGTAGCCGGGCTCATGGGATGACCCCTTTGTGACGAAATACGTTGCAGAGGGAGACTATGAAGCGTGTTGGCGGGTGGGTGTGGGGTGCGTTAGCGAGTGGATTGCCTGCGGTGATGATGGCCACGCTGGTGGCCGTGGGTGGTGTCGCACATGGGCAGCAGGCGGAGGCGCCTGTTGCGCCGGGGGGAAGCGAACTGGCGGCCAGCGTGCCTCCGGCCAGCCTGGGAGGCGTGCTGCGGGGGATGGCGGCGCGGGCAGGGGTGGTGTTTGTGGGGCAGGTGGAAAAGATTGAGCCCAAAGATGGGATGGTGGAGATCACCTTTACGGTGCAGCAGCCGGTGCTGGGCGTGGTGGGCGGAACGTATGTGATGCGGGAGTGGGCGGGGCGTTGGACGGGTGGGCAGCAGCGATATTGGGTGGGGCAGCGGGCGATGTTCTTTTTGCATGCTCCGAGAGTTTCGGCGAACGGCGAGATGGGATTAAGCTCGCCGGTGGACGGGATGGCGGGCGTGGTGCCGGTGGTGCCGGTGGGAGCCAATGCCGAGGCGGTGCTGGATGCGCGCTGGCTGGCGACGCGGGTGCGGCGGGCGCTGGGGGCGCCGATGGCGGACGCGGCGATGGGCGGGGTGGCGCTGTCCGATGCGGTGCGGGTGGCGGCAAACTGGCGGACGACGTCGGTGGCGGAGCCGAGGAGTGTGGCGCTGCCGGTGGGCGTGGTGCAGCAGGCGATGCGGGCGGAGAATTCGCGGCAGGAGCAAGGGAGCGTGCCCGGCTTGTTGCAGGCGCAGGAGCAGCGTGATGCGCAACGTTAGGCGTGGGAGCGCGGCCTGGAATGGGATGCTGAATGTGATGGTGGCGCTGGCGACGGGGTTGGTTTTGGTGTTGGTGACGACGACGGCGTGGGCGGGAGGGCCGCGGTTTATTACCGGGACCAGCGGGTATACGACGGCGGGCGTGCCGATGGCCTGGTATACGAGCACTCCGATGTACTTTACGGACCCGGGGGATTTGAGTTCGAACGTGAGCCACGCGCAGGCGGATGCGATGGTGGCGGCGGCAGCGGCGGTGTGGAATATTCCGACGGCGAATTTGACGCTGGCGCAGGGTGGTGAGTTGGCGGAGCATGTGATTGCGGACGGGAGCAGTCCGAATGCGTACCTTGGTGGGAGCGGTGTGGTGTGGCCGGCGGATGTGGAGGCGACAAACTATGCGGCGGTGCAGATTCCGGTGATCTATGACAGCGATGGGAGCGTGATCGATCTGCTGCTGGGCAGTGGGGCGAGCGATCCGAGCGGATGCCGGCAGAATGGCGTGGTGGAGAGCGTGGACCAGTTCGGATCGAATGCGACGATCGAACATGCGGTGATTGTGCTGAATGGGTTGTGTGTGGGGTCAGACCCGGACCAGATGTTGCAGATGCAGTACCAGTTGACGAGGGTGTTTGGGCGCGTGCTGGGGCTGGCGTGGTCGCAGTTGGACGACGATGTGTTTACCAATGGGAACGTCACTGCTGCGGAGATGTCGGTGTGGCCGCTGATGCATCCGATCGATGTGAACTGCGCGACGTACACCTATCAGTGCATGCAGAATCCGTTTACGCTGCGGCCGGATGATATCAGTGCGCTGGCTGGGCTGTACCCGGTGGCGGCGACGGGCGGAGGGAAGACGCAGAGCAGCCTGAATGCGGTGTCGGTGTCGGGGATAGTCACCTTTTCTTCCCAGCAGGGGATGGAGTTGGTCGATGTGCAGGCGTACATCCTATCGGGGGCATCGGGCTACTATGACTATCCGGCGTTTTCGGCCACGACGGGCTACCCGTTTCAACAGAATGGGGGAAATCCGGTGGGCGGGGCGGAGCCAGCCAGTGAGAATGCAGGAACGAATGCGGCGGGGGATGAGGGTGCATGGCATATCTCGTACCTGCCAGCTGGGGCGCAGGGGGACAATCTGTATTTCCGCACGGAGCCGATCAATCCGCTGTACTGGGGAGAATATGCGGTGGGGCCGTATCAGCGGCCGGTGATAACGATGTCGGGGGGAGTGTATGCGTACAACGCATACAACGTCATGCCGGGGACGACGGCCTCGGCATGGATCAGCGAGCAGACGGGGGCTCAAAGCTGCAGCACGGGCAGTGATGGGACGGAGACGAACCCTGCGGCGTTCAGTGCGACTGGATGGTGGAATGGGCGGCTGTGTGGGGTCGGGCATACGTCGTGGTGGGAGCAGGCGGTGAATGCGAATACGAGCTGGACGATTGAAGCAACGGCGCTGGATGAGACGGGAGCGGCGACGGTGCACAAGGCGCAGCCGGTGATCGGGGTATGGAATGCTATGGATGCAACAGGGACGCTGCCGACGGTGGCGAGCCAGGCGGCGGCGATGAATGCGCTGTCGCTGGGGATGACGCAACTGCGGGTGCCGGCGGCTGCGAGTGCTGCGACGCTGCGGATTGCGATTGCGGAGCAGTTTGGAGCGGGACGTCCGGACTTCGGGTACACGGGGAGGATTCTTTACGCGAGTGGGGTGTGGCCGACGACGATGCAAACGGCCGGCGGGCAGATCACGATTTCGGGAATGGGATTTGCGGCGGGCAATCAGGTGACGGTGAATGGGGTGGCGGCGACGGTGTTGAGTTGGTCGCAGACGCAGATTGTGGCGATGGCGCCGTCGATGGCAGCGGCGGGGGCGACGGTGGGGACGGGGGTGGATGTGGTGGTGACTGACCCGAGGACAGGCGGATCGACGGATATGCAGGGGGCGTTGACGTATTCGACGTCGACGGCGGACCAGGTGATGCTGGTGTCGGCGCCAGCGTCGTTGGAGACGGGGTATACGGCGACGACTCCGTTTGCGGTGCGGGTGTATGGGGCGGATGGCGTGACGCCTGCGGCGGGCGCAAGTGTGAGCTTTGTGGTAGCGGGAAATGGCGGCGGTGCGGCGGTGGCGACGGGCTGCCAGAGCGGGCCGGGGTGCGTGGTGAAGACCGATACGACGGGGCTGGCGCAGACTCCGCTGATGGGCGTGGCTGCGGGAAGCGTGACGGTGAGTGGGACGGAGATGAGTGGCGGAGGGTCGGCGCGGGCGGTGATTGCGGACGTGAATCCGGTGCAGACGGTGACGGTGGCAGCGGCGGCGCAGTACCTGGCGGCGGGGGCGGCGGGGAATTGGAGCTTGTCGTTGAGTGCGGTGCAGGATGGAGTGGCGGCGGTGGGGATTCCTGTGACGTGGTCTACGCCGGCAGCGGGGTTTACGCTGGCTCCGGCGACGGGCGCGACGGCGGCTAATGGGACGGAGGGTGTGGTGGCGCAGGTGGGCACGATTGCCAGCGGATCGACGAATGTGGTGACGGGGTGCGCGTGGACGGCGGTGTGTGCGAGTTGGACGGTGTATGGTGTGGCGCCGTCGCAGTGGGTGGTGGCGGTGGCCAGTGGCGGCGGACAGAGCATGGTACAGGGTGTGTTGCCGACGGTGGTGAAGCTGCTGGTGAGCGATGGCGCGGGGCATCCGCTGCCGGGGGCTGCGGTGAATATCTATCAGACGGCGTATGCGTGGGAGGGGGCCTGCGCGCTGCGTGGATCCTGTGCGGCGGCGCCGGTGCTGACGACGGCGCGAAGTTCGGCGGTGTCGGATGGAAATGGGATGGTGCAGGTGACGCCGGTGGAGGCTCCGGGAGTGGCGCAGGTGGTGAGGATTGCGGCGGCGACTGGGACGTCGGGGTTTGCTACGGCTTCGGTGGTGGTGGGGCCGTAGAGGGAAGGAAGGCGCTTCCAGCTTTTGGCTTCCAGCAAAGGCAAATACTGAGATCCTTCGCTTCGCTTTGGATAACGGTGAGGAGACGCGGTCTGCCGGAAGGGCAATTCCCCAGGCTGCCGGTTCTATCGAGGAAAGATGTTGAAGGGACTGGTGGCCTGGGGTGGGAGGTTGCGGGGTTAGAACCGATTGCCATCAGGTGTAGTCGCCGGTTCAAGAAGCAGATTCTTCCGCTTCGGAATGCCATCCATGAAGATGATGGCGACTACACCTGAGAGCAATCGGCTCTAGGCGGGCTCGACGGGGAGCAGGACGTCGGAGCCGGCTGGGCGGCGGATGCTGGCTATGCCGTAGGAGGCGATGTAGACGTAGCAGAGGGCCGGGATGATGAAAGCGTGGTGCAGCCCGATGAGGTCGGCCAGCTTGCCGGTGGCTTCAGGGATGAGGGCTCCGCCGACGATGGCCGCGATCATCAGGCTGGAGCCCTTGCTGGTGAGCGGGCCGAGATCCTGGATGCCGAGGGCAAAGATGGAGGGAAACATGATGGAGTTGAAAAGGCCGACGAAGAGGAGAGCGAACATGGCGAGATGGCCGTGCGTGAGGATGGCCAAGACGGCGAGCAGGCAGGCGATGATGGCGTTGAAGCCGAGGAGTTTGCCGGTCTTGACGCGTTGCAGGATGGCCGAGCCAAGGAAGCGGCCGATCATAGTGCCACCCCAGTAGACCATGAGGAAGTTGGCGGCGGTGGCCTGGGGGAGAGCGGCGATCTGGGGCAGGCCCATGTAGTTGACCAGCAGACTGCCGATGGAGACTTCAGCACCGACGTAGGCGAAGATGCCGAGAGCACCGGTGAGGAGCCAGGGGTGGCGCCAGATGCTGTCGGGCTTGGTGAGGGCTTCGGCGAAGGCGCCGGGGCGGAAGTCCTGGGTGCGCTCCGCGACGGAGGTGCGTGGCTGGAGATGGATGCTGGCAAGGGCGAGGGCGAGAAGAACGAGGACCAGCGCCATGCCGAGGTAGGGAAGGATGACGGTGTGGGCCTGGAGTTCGCGGTAGGCCTGGAGGTCGACGGTGCTGAGGGCGTGCATGCGCTGGGGCGTGAGGGCCTTGGCTCCGCCAAGAATGACGAGGCCGCCGAGGAAGGGAGCGATGAAGGTGCCGAAGGAGTTGAATGCCTGGGCGAGGTTGAGGCGGCTGGAGGCGGTGGCCGCGGGACCGATGACCGTGACGTAGGGGTTGACTGCGACCTGCACGACGGTCATGCCTGCTGCAAGGACGATGAGCGCGCCGAGAAAGATGGTGAAGACGGCGAGTTTGGCGGCAGGGATGAAGCCGGCGGCTCCGGCGGCCATGATGAGCAGGCCAATGACCATGCTCTTTTTGTAGCCGAACCTGGCGACGAGGACTCCGCTGGGGTAGCTGAAGACGAAGTAGGAGGTGAAGAAGGCGAACTGCACCAGCATGGCTTCCGCGTAGTTGAGCTCGAAGATGCTCTTGAGATGCGGGATGACGATGTCGTTGAGGCAGGTGAGAAAGCCGACCATGAAGAAGAGACCGGTGGCGACGCTCATGGCGCGCTTGTCGGTCTTCATCTGAGTGTCGTCGTCGTAGCCTGGAGCACTGATGTTGCGGATGGGAACGGCCAAGAAAAACTCCTTCGTTCAGTAGAGTGCGCGGTGATGTCCAATTTAAGAGTAATTGCTTTGAAGCGGTTTGGCGGTGTTGTGGCCGCAGGGAAGCCGAAAACAAGGCTCCAGAATTCCGTTGGCGGCTGAGACGCGCTGGTTCCTGCTGATTTTACGGCGGGGCTGGCGCCCGCCCCTTGAAAGCGGTTTCCTGGAGGACGAGAGTCCCTATTGCAGGGTGATGGTTTGGGGTTGGGTGGTGTCGGGGACGGTGGCGGCCCAGCCGAGGGGGGTGCGATCGAGGGCGGTGATGTGGCCGTTGGTTGTGGCCTTTGAGGTGTGGGGGGTGAAGCCTACGGCTTCGATGCGGTATTGGGTCCACCAGGGGCGGAAGGTGCCTTCGCGTTGCGGGATGTGGACGGTGAGTGCGCCGTCGGGGGCGACGGTGCAGGTGATGTGGAGGCGGAGGTAGTCGCCGTGACGGAAGTTGAAGGTGAGGCCGTCGTCGGCGTAGAGATCGCCGGAGCAGTCGTTGGAGGAGGTGCTGGCGGTGGCATCGGCGGCGGGTAGGTAGACGCGGAGGGTGAGGGGGCCGGCGGGCTTCTCTTCGGTGGACTGGACGAGAGGCTGCATGGGGAGGATGGCGCCGGCGCGGACGTAAAGAGGGAGGTCGGCGAGGGCGGGATGGACCATGAGCGGCGGAAGCGTGGGGGTGGCGTTGGCGGTGGGATTCTTGATCTCGAGGTCGCGGGTGGTGAGGGTCTGACGGCGGTCGAGCTTCGCGCCGGTCCAGTAGTCGTACCAGATGCCGGGAGGGAGGTGGACTTCGTAGGGGGCGATGTCGTCGGGGAGGGGCGATTCGGCGACGAGGAGGGAGGGGCCGAAGAAGAATTCGCCGGGGGCGTCGTCGTCGAGGGGGTGGTTGTCGGCCGTGGCGTGAGGGGCTTCTAGGAAGAGCGGACGGAGGATGGGGATGCCGGTGCGGGAGGTCTGCTCGGCGGTGGTGTAGAGGTAGGGCAGGAGGCGGTAACGCTCGTTGATGTAGCGGCGGCGGATGTCTTCCTGGGCGGGGCCGTCGACCCAGGGCTCGTGGGGACGGGTGCCTTTGGCGGCGTGGTCGCGGTCGATGGGCTGGAAGGCGGCGAGCATGAGCCACTTGGTGAGGAGGCCGGGGGAGGGGCTGCCGCCGAAGCCGCCGACGTCAGCACCGGAGAGGGAGAAGCCGCTGAGGCCGAGGTTGAGAAGCTGCGGGGTGGTCATGCGGAGGTGGTTCCAGGTGGAGAGGTTGTCGCCCGTCCATGTGGCTGCGTAGCGCTGACCTCCGGCGTAGCTGGCGCGGGTGAGGACGAAGGGGCGGAGATTGGGCTGGAGAGTGAGGAGGCCCTCCTGGGTGGCGCGGGAGTTCTCCATGCCATAGACGTTGTGGATCTCGCTGTGGAGGGCGGTGCGGGGGGCGAAGCCTTCGTCGGCGGGCTCGTCGATGCGGTGGACGACGTCGTTGGGCATGGTTTTGGAGGGGTAGGTGAAGACGGCGGGCTCGTTCATGTCGTCCCAGAAACCGGAGACGCCGTCGGCTACGAAGTCCTTGTAGAGGGAGCCGAACCAGGTGCGGGTTTGCTGGCGGGTGAAGTCGGGAAAGAGGGAGGGGCCGGGCCAGACGGGGCCGATGTAGTTCTGGCCGTGGAGCTTGACGAACTGGTCGCCGGCGATGCCGGTGTCGTAGGGGGTGTAGTGCTGGTTGGGGGCGTCGGCGATGTGGAGGTCGGCGATGACGATGGTGTGGAGGTGCTCGGCGGCGAGGGTGTGGACCATGCCGGGGAAGTCGGGGAAGGTGGCGGGATCGACGGTGAAGGGACGGTACTTGTACTGGTAGTCGATGTCGAGCCAGATGCCATCGGCGGGGATTTTGTCGGCGCGGAGACGGGCGGCGATATCTTCAACCTGCGCGCTCGGGGTGTAGCTGTAGCGCGACTGCTGGTAGCCGAAGGCCCAGAGCGGCGGCAGCGGGGTGGGGCCGGTGAGCCAGGCGTAGGTTTCGACGACGTGCTTCGGGTCGGGGCCGTAGAGGATGTAGTAGTCGAGCGGGCCGGCGGGGGCGGAGAAGGTGTAGCGGTCGGGGCGCTGGCGGCCGAAGTCGAAGAAGGTGCGGTAGGTGTTGTCGAAGAGGACGCCGAGGGTGCGGCCGTCGTGCATTTCGAGGAAGAACGGAATGGACTTGTAGATGGGGTCGGTGGACTCCTGCCAGCCGAAGCTGTCGGTGTTCCAGAGGGTGAAGGCCTCGCCGGTGCGGTCGAGGGGACCGGGCTTGTCGCCGAGTCCGAAGAAGTGGTCGACGGGGGATTTTGCTTTGGTGACGGTAAAGCCGTCGGGTGACCAGGCTACGGGGAGGGCGTCGGATTGGAGGATGTGGCCGGCGAGGTCGGAGACGGTTAGGCGGAGGTCGGGAGTGACGGAGACGCGGAGGCTGGTGGTGGAGAAGCCGGTGGGTTCGGGAGTGACGGGGATGCGGGCCGTGCGGGCTGCGGGGAGGACGGCCCAGGAGGCGTCTTCGGGAGTTTGCGTGGGGTGCGTGGTGGGGTAAAGGCGGACGCGGAGGACGTCGGGGCGGAGGGCGTCGACGCGGAGGGTGAGGGTGGTGTCGGAGAGCAGGAGCCCAGTGGGGGTGTGTGCGGAGGAGGAGACGGCCTGGGGCGGCGGGGCTGGGGTCTGGGCGGCTAGAGCGGCGGGGAGGGCGCAGACGAGCAGGGCCGTGAGGCCGAGGATGCTGAGACGCGGAGCGGAGATAGCCGGAGTGGGGGCGAGCATAGGAGTAAGAGGCCAGATTTCATGGTCACATCGCAATGCAGGGAGAGCCCAAAGTCGCTCATTTGAATTTCAACAGCTAACTCATTTTTTATAAGCAGTTTGCGCGGATGGATCAAACAAAAATGAGATGGAGGCTAGTGGAGGTCGAGGGAATAGAAGTTGCCGGTGAAGATGCGGGCGCGGATGAGGGGACGATTGTCGAGGCTGAGGCCTCCGAAGACGTAGTCGACGGCGTCGTGCTGGCGGGAGTCGGCGAGGCGGACGATCTCGTCGACGTGGCCGTCGGGGATGGAGATGCGGTCGATGGGTTGGGAGGGGTCGAGGGAGGCGTGAAGGAAGAGATAACGGCTGTCGGGAGACCAGACGGGATCTGCGCCAGAGGTGACGGGAAGAGTGGCCCAGGTGTGGGATGCGACGGTGTAGAGGCGGACCTGGCGCTGGTCGACGGAGAGAGCGGCGATGTAGCGGCCGTCTGGGGACCAGCGGGGACTGAAGAGGCCGGTGGAACCGGGAACTTCCTGGAGGGCGCCGGTGGCGACGTCGACGAGGTGGAGGGTGCGGGTGGGATTGTCCTTACCCATGGTGTCATTGGTGTTACCGAAGATGATGGATTTGCCATCTGGAGACCAGGAGGGGTCGGCTGCGTTGTGCCCCTCGCGGAGGAGGGGGCGGAAGCCACCGCCGTTGGCGCCAGTGATGTAGATTTGCCAGGCTTTTCCGGGTTCGCGGGCCATAAGGGCGATGCGGGAATCGTCTGGAGACCAGCGGGCGAGGAAGGTGCTGATGTTGTCGGGGGTGACCTGGAGCTTTTGGGTGCCGTCGGAACGGGCGCGCCAGAGCTGGCCCTGGGTGTCGGTCCAGACGACCCAGTGGGCGTCGCGGGAGTATTCGGCGCGGACGGCGTCGGATAGGAAGCCCTTGACGGGGATGAGTTCGCCGGTGGGAGAGACGGATTCAAGCTCGGAGCGGGCGTCGGCTCCCATGAAGAAGATGCGGCTGCCGGAGTGGGCGGCGATGGGGGATTCGAAGCGAAGGGGGCCGTCCGTGAGGCGGATGGGGTTGGAGGTGGAGGTTCCGGAGAGCTTCCAGAGGTCGTCGTTGCCGCCTTTGGAGGACTGGAAGACGAAGGAGCGACCGTCGGCGGTCCAGACGCCGCAGCACTCGCTGGCGGGCTGGTTGAAGCCGTCGAGGATGCGGCGGGGGGTGCGATCGGAGGGGGTGATCTGCCAGAGGGAGAGGGTATGGGCGAGGGGATCGAGGATGGTGAAGCGGAGGAGCTTGCCGTTGGGCTCCCAGCGAAGCCAGAAGGCGCGGCCAGGGAGCGAGGCGTAGTGGGTCGGCTGCTGGCTGGAGAGATGGGTGAGGTAGAGATCGTTGCCGTTGGCGTAGAGGACGCTTTGCCCGTCGGGCATCCAGGTGGCGTCGTGGGCAAGGACATCGCCGACGCGGAGGGCGGAGCCGCCGATGGTGGGGACGACCCAGAGAGGCTGCTCGGACTCGGGGGAGAGATGGTCGCGGAGGAGGAGGCGGGAGCCGTCGGGAGAGATGTCGCCGAGAGCGGGGCTGGCGACTTCAGAGGGAATATTGATGGGCTCGACGAGGCCGCCGGAGATGGTGATGGCGGAGAGGATGGAGCGGCCGCCGTCGATGGCTGCGGCGTAGAGGTGGACGCCGTCGGTGGCGGCGGCAGCGAGGTTCTCCATGCTGTCGATGCCGGGAGCGAGGTGGCCGTTGTGGGTGATCTGGGTAATGTGGGGAGGGACGGTGGAGGCGTGGGTGGCTTCGAGGTAATAACCGGCAGCGAAAAATGCTGCTGCGACGATGAGGAGGGAGGCCCAGAGGATTGGGTTGGGGCGGGCCTGGTGCGTCGGAGGGGATGTGGCGGTGAGGCTGGCGGCGGCGGGGGGTGCGTCGGCGGATGCGGTTGGGCCACCAGGAGGGGTGGTGGTGGTGGTCATAGGGATAGGGAGGCGGGTGGTGGGTGTTCTGTCAGCGGGGGCGTCGCTGAGGGCGGTGGGCGGAGGCTCGACGACGCCTACGGGAGCGATGAAGCGGTAGCCGCGGCGGGAAAGGGTCTCGATGAAGCGGGGGTTTTCCGCGGAGTCGCCGAGGGCCTCGCGGATTTTGTTGATGGCGGTGCCGAGGGAGTGGTCGAAGTCGACGACGGTGTCTTTGCCCCAGAGTCGAGACTGGAGTTCTTCACGGGTGACGACCTGTCCGGGCTTCTCGAGCAGGGTCGTCAGGACTTTGAATGGTTGGCCCTGGAGCTTAATTCTGAAGCCAGCTTTCCAGAGCTCTCCGGCCTGCAGGTCGATCTCGTAGAGTCCAAAGCTGAGCCTCGTATTGGTAATCTGACTTGTCATTTCATCGCAAAAGCCTCGCGCTCTAGACTGTACCACTACTTGACGCAGATGATGAGTGGCATTCAAGCCACTGATTTACTGGCACTTGTTGGGAGATAAAAAAAAGAGCCACAAAGGGACTGAAGAAGATTGCGTTGAGGTGCGCAGTTTCCGCAACGTAGCGAGCGAACCTTCCCTAGGACTTTGCTTTATCGGCATGTAACCGATGACAGGGACCGGGAAGGATATTTGGAGGCAATATTAATATGCAACCTATTATTACAACCATCCGTATGGGACACCGGATTGCACGGGTTCTGATGGTGGTTTGTTTACTGGCGGTGTCGTGGAATGTGCTGCGGGCGCAGAGCGATACCGGGCGCGTTCTAGGCACGGTTGCCGACGCAACGGGCGCCATGATTCCGGGGGCCACGATTACCCTGACTGACACCGATACGGGCGCAGTGGAAACCAGGATGTCTGGCGCCGATGGAGTGTTCAGCTTTCCGGCGCTGCTTCGCGGTCGTTACAGCATAGCGGTTTCGGCCAATGGCTTCTCTAAAGAGCAGCAGGCATTCGATTTGCAGATTCAGCAGGTGCAGACGATCGAGTTTAAGCTGAAAACAGGTGCGGCGACCACAACCGTTGAAGTGACGGGTGCGGCACCGATTGTCGACCTTGCGACTTCATCGACCGGTGAGGTGATCCAGGGGCGCCAGGTGGTTGACCTGCCGCTGAGCCAGCGCAACTTTCTGGAGTTGGCGACGCTGACGCCGGGCGTGACTCATGGAGCCTATGGCTCGGATGCGTCGGGCATCAATCAGAATGTGGAGACGATGCGCTATGCCGATAGTGGCGGTGGCGCGTTGACGGTGAACGGGTTGCGCGCACAGTCCAACAACTTCCTGCTGGACGGCGCGGACAACAACGAGTCGCTGGTGAATACGATCGTGATCTTTCCTTCGCCGGATGCGGTTCAGGAGTTCCGCATCACCACGGCGGTAGCGCCGGCGGAGTTTGGCCGCGCTGGCGGAGCCATTGTCAACGCATCGATCAAGTCTGGTACGAACCAGATTCACGGAACACTGTTCGGCTACTTCCGCGACCAGATCTTCGACGCGAACCCGCTGTACTTCGCGCCTCCGGGGACGGCACTGCCTCCGTTCCAACGGAAGCAGTTTGGCTTTGCCGCGGGTGGACCGCTGTGGAAGAACAAACTTTTCATCTTTGGCGATTATCAGGCGTTACGGCAGAAGCAGCCGCAGGATTCAGGGTTCCAGACGGTTCCGACGGCGTTGATGCGGCAGGGCAACTTTACGGAGTTGCTGGGGCAGAAGACGACAACGTTACCATTTCCTGGGCTGACCGGATGCAGCAGTGTGACGACGGCCAACGGGCACGTATACAGCACGACGGCTGCGAATGCGCAGCAGATCTTCAATGCGAGCGCCGACAACGGCGCGATCTTTGATCCGGTGACGTGCACTCAGTTTACCTCCGGCGGCGTGGCCAACGTGATACCGACGGCGCGCGCCAACGCGGCGGGCCTGAAGTACTTCAATGCGTACAATCTGCCGAACACCCCAGGCGTGATCAACAACTACTTTGTCACTCGCCACAACATTACCAACTACAACGACTTCGACGTGCGGCTGGACTATCACTTGTCGGCGAAGGACCAGTTGTTTGTGCGGTACAGCTATGGGCAGGACAACAACACGATTACGAGCCTGTTCACGAATCTTCCAGCAGGCTTTGCATCGGGAAATAACGTCAACCATCCGCGCTCGATTGTGGGCGGGTATACCCGGATTCTCACTGCTAACCTGATCAACGAATTCCATTTTGGCTACAACCGGCCAGAGTATGCGTACATCAATCCGCAGGAGGGCGAGCCGGTATCGGCGAACCTCGGGATCGTCAACGCGAACCGCAGCCCGCTGCTGGGTGGTGGAGCGCTGATCGGTGGCAATAATGGGGAGATCGCTTACACCGGTGACGGTGGCCCCTACTCGGTGCCACAGAAGACGTTCCAGTATGTGGATGCGATCACGTACACGCATGGCGCGCACACGTTCAAGGCGGGTGCGAACATCATGCGTCGTGAAGTGGACTTCTTCCAGGGCAACTCCTCGAAGGGTTATTTTGTTATCGGCGGCGTGAATTACCCGGGCACGGGCCGCTTCACTGGCTATGAGGCCTCGGAACTGCTGGCGGGCTTCTCGGACTATGAGATTGGCGCGGCGAGCACGTACTTCAAGACGTTCAGCTATGAGACAGGATATTTTGCGCAGGATGACTGGAAGGTCAACCAGCGCCTAGTACTGAATCTTGGACTTCGTTACGATCTCTACACCTATCCATATGAGCAGAACAACAACCAGGCGAACTACGACATTGCAACCGGCCAACTGCTGTTTGCAGGAGTCAATGGCAACTCGCGCTCGCTGGTCAATACAGACAAGAAGGACTTCGCACCGCGTATCGGGTTTGCCTATGATCTGTTCGGTAATGGCAAGACCTCAGTGCGTGGCGGTTACGGAATCTTCTACTTCCTCGATCGCGGTGGTGTCGGTAACCAACTCTCCAACAACCCCGGCTTCAACGGTGTGCAGGAGTACACGGCGACCAGCGGTTACCGCGTAACGCTGGTTGGACAGGGTCCTTTGAATGACAACAATAGCGTGGATGCGACACAACCGCTGCCTCTGCCGATCTTCGGTGCAGCTGCGGTGACGCCGGCAATGCTGGCGAATTCGAGCGTGATCGCGCAAATGCCAAACAACCACACCAGCATGGTGCAGCAGTACAACCTGCAACTACAGCAGCAGATCGATCGCTTTACGTCGTTCACGATTGCGTATGTGGGCAACAAGAGCGATCACCTGATGACGTGGTTCAACGCCAATGCACCGGTGCTGGGAACGGGCCTTCCGACCTACAGCAATCGTCAGACGATCGACGAAGGCGATGCGGAGGGCACGGGCCGATACAACGGTCTGCAACTCTCGATCAACCGCAATGTTGGTAACAACCTGCTGGTGACGGGTGCTTACACCTGGTCGCATACGATGGATAACTCCAACGGTGCGTTTGGGACGGGTACCGCAGCCGCGGGCAGCCGCTTCTTCATTACCACGGCTGGCCCATCGTTCCAGCTGAACCACGGCAACTCTGATCAGGATCAGCGTCAGGTATTCAGCGCTTCAGCTGTATACAACCTGCCGTTCGGCCATGGGCAGAGGTTTGGTGGCTCGGTTCCACGAGTGGTCGACGAGGTTGTGGGCGGCTGGCAGGCCAATGCCATTGTGACGATTCAGAGTGGCACGCCATTCGACATCAACACGAGTGGAATCGGGAACATTGACAATCGCGCCGATGTGCTTCAGTACAGGACTGTGGGTCGTGCACAGGTGGGAGGAACCACCATTGCGAATCACGTCACGTACTTCACGGGAACGTTTGCTCCCCCGCCGACGATTACGATCAACGGGAACTCGGGAGTGTACACGCGTGCAGGCAATGTGGAGCGGAACCAGTTTTTTGGTCCCGGTTACAACGCAACGGACTTTGGCATCTTCAAGGACTTCGCGATCACGAAGCGTGTAAAGTTCCAGCTTCGCGCGCAGGCCTACAACCTGTTCAACACGCCGGCGTTCACCAATCCTGATGGCGACATCCATGATGGCTTCAGCAATCCGGATGGCACCTACACGACGAGCCCTGTGTCGAATGGCTTTGGCTCTATCTCCGCAACCCGGCAGCAGTCGGAGCGGCAGATGGAGTTCGCTGCCCGTATCAACTTCTAACCAGAAGCGAATACTCAATGGAGCGGCACTGCAGAGGCTTGTGGTGCCGCTTTCTTCTACGCGTGTGGAATACAAGAGGAGATGGGATGTCCTTGCAAGGGAACCGAGAAGAGGCATGGGCGGTGCTACGGCGGGCCGCATGGTGTGGGCTGATCTGCTTGAGCGTGGGTGCGCTGGTGTGCGGCCCCGAGGCGGCCATGGGACAAGTGGCGGCAGGTACGTTGAAGATTGAGAAGGTCGATCCTCCGAACTGGTGGGCGGAGATGCCGAAGCCGATGCTGCTGGTGCGGGGAGAAGGTTTGGATGCGGCGAGGTTTTCGTTGAGCGATCCGGCGCTGCGGATTGAGAAGGTGGTGCCGTCGGAGAATGGACACTGGGCGCAGTTGTGGCTCTCGGCTTCACCGCGCGAGCCGGAGACGGTGACACTGCGCGCGCGGATGGGGACGGCGAAGGTGGAGATGCCCTATACGTTTGCTGCAAAGAAAGCTGCGAGCGATGGGTTTGCGGGGTTCTCTTCGCGGGATGTGCTGTATCTGATCATGACGGATCGGTTTGCGGATGGGGACCAGCATAACGATGGGCCTGCTGCGCGCAGTGCGGAGGGCAGTGCAGAGGCGGTCGCTGAGCGGGCTAAGCCGAGGGGATGGCATGGCGGCGATCTGAAGGGGATTGAGGAGCACCTGGATTATTTGCAGCAGCTTGGCGTGACCGCGGTGTGGACCACGCCGGTGTATGAGAACGATGAGGCGAGTAGCTATCACGGATACGGAGCGACAAATCTGTACCGTGTGGACGGACACTATGGTTCGTTGGATGACCTGAAGGCGCTGGCGGCGGCGTTGCATGCACGCGGGATGAAGCTGGTGCTCGACACGGTGCCGAATCATGTGGGACCGGGGAATCCGTGGGTGAAGGACGAGCCTGCGCCGGACTGGTTTCATGGGACGGCGGCGCATCATGTGGATGGAGCGACTAACTTCCAGGCGCTGATCAATCCTCATGCACCGGAGCGCGACAAGGTTGGAACGCTGGATGGATGGTTCGCGAATACGTTGCCGGATATGAATACGGAGAGCCCGGCGGTGGCGCAGTATCTGCGACAGAATGCGGTGTGGTGGATCGAAGAGACGGGAGCGGATGCGCTGCGCATCGATACGTTTCCGTATGTCGATCGGGCGTTCTGGCATGAATTTAATGGCGAGTTGAAGGCGCTGTATCCGCGCCTGACGGAGGTGGGTGAGATTTTCAATGCGGACCCGGTGATCACGTCTTCGTTTGCGGGCGGCGTGACGCGAGCGGGCGTCGATACGGAGTTGTATACGCCGTTTGATTTCCCAACCTACTTTGCGTTGCGCGAGGTGTTTGTGAAGGGTGCTCCGATGAGCAAGCTGGCGGATGTGCTGGCGGAGGATGCGCTGTATCCGCACCCGGAGCGGCTGGTGCCGTTCCTCGGGAATCACGATACGACGCGGTTTGTGACGGCGGCGAAGAGCGAGGAGTCGCTGCGGCTGGCGCTGGCCTATGTGCTGACGACGCGAGGTATGGCGCAGATTTACTCCGGTGACGAGATTGCGATGACCGGGGGAGACGACCCGGACAATCGGCATGATTTTCCCGGCGGGTTTGCGGGCGAGGCGGACAATGCGTTCGTTGCCGCGGGACGCAACGCGGCGCAGCAGAAGACGTTTGCGTGGGTTGCGGAACTTGGAGCGCTGCGGCACAGGCATGATGCGCTGGGATGCGGTGCAGAGCAGGTGCTGGCCAGCAATGAGGATTGGATGGTGTATCTGCGCGATGCTGGACATGCGGCGGAGGGCGCGTGCGGAACAACCGGCGAACGGATGGTGGTGGCGATTCATCGCGCTGCGAAGGAGGGTGTGAGTGAGCCGACGACGCTGGATGTGAAGCTGGGACTGACGTGGATGCAGGGCTGCCGTCTGGCTGCTGCCGAGATGCAGTCGGGTGGAGCGACGGGTTTGGTGACGGACGATGTGCTGCATCTGCAGGCATCGGGTGATGCGGTGTGGATCGCACCCTGCCAGTAGCAGGGTGCGGATGACTGGCGGAGAACACGGCGGAGCGCTTGCATAGTAGGCTACGGGTGAGGCGTTGTGTGTGCGGTTGCAGCGTCCGATGAGTGGCGGAGGAGCGGATGGCGCTGCAAGAAGGAAAGAAGCTGATTGGGCCGGTGTCGTTGCGGCCGATTTTTTCGGAGCGGGTGTGGGGCGTGGAGACGCTTCCGAAGTGGTATGCGCAGCCGGAGGCGGGCAAGCCGGTGGGCGAGGCGTGGCTGACGGCCGAGACGTGCGTGGTGGATGCGGGAGAGTTCGCGGGTGTGTCGCTGGCGGAGTTGACGAAGCGCTATCCGGAGGCGTTTGCGGGAGGCGCGACCGCGGAGTTTCCGCTGCTGGTGAAGACGCTGTTTCCGAGAGAGAAGCTGTCGGTGCAGGTGCATCCGAATGATGAGCAGGCGGGGGCGCTGGGGCTGGGGCGAGGGAAGACGGAGTGCTGGTATGTGCTCTCGGCTGAACCGGGGGCGGAGTTGGCACTGGGGTTTCGGGGGGAGATTACGAATGAGGAGATCAAGGCTGCGATTGCGGATGGAACGCTCGAAGAGAAGCTGCGGTATCTGCCGGTGAAGGCTGGCGATATGGTGTTTGTGGATGCGGGCACGGTGCACTCGATTGGGCCGGGGATGGTGGTGCTCGAGACGCAGGAGTACAGCGATATTACGTATCGTCTGTATGACTTTGGGCGGCCGCGCGAGTTGCATGTGGATGCGGGGCTGGCGGTGACGCGGACTAGCAGCAGTGCGGGGTTGGTTGCGCCGATGGCGATGGGTGGATTTACGCGGCTCGTGGCTTCGGATTACTTTGTAGTTGATCGATTTGCGGCGAAGAACGAAGGGGTGGCTCTGGGGTTGAGCGCGAAGATGCAGATGCTGTTTGCGCTGGGTGAGGGCGCGGCGGTGGAGAGTGCTGCGGGGAGTGTGCGGCTTGATCCGTGGAGGGTGGTGGTGTTGCCGGCGGAGGGTGTGGAGTATGCGCTGCGCGGGGTAGGGGAAGTGATTCGGATTGCGCAGCCGTAAGGCGAGTGTGGGGGCTGCAGCGATGAGCGGGATCGGTCGTGCTTAAGAGCGACGCCCACCTTAGCGGCGATGAAGCCGTCGCTAAGGTGGGCGTCCTGTTTAGGCGCGGGATTCATGCATGGCGGTGCTGGTGCCAGGCCCAGGCGCTGGCCAGGATGTCGTCGAGGTCGGGGTGTTTGGGTTGCCAGCCGAGATTGGCTTTGGCTTGTTCGGAGCTGGCGACCAGGCGGGCGGGGTCGCCGTCGCGGCGAGATTTGATTTCGACGGGGATGGGGTGGCCGGTGACGCGGCGCGCGGCTTCGATGACCTGCTTGACGGAGAAGCCGTTGCCGTTGCCGAGGTTGTAGATCATGCGGTCGCGGTTGGCGAGGGCGTTGAGCGCGAGGATGTGAGCGTCGGCGAGGTCGGCGACGTGGATGTAGTCGCGGATGCAGGTGCCGTCGGGGGTGAGGTAGTCGTCGCCGAAGATGAAGATTTTGTCGCGGCGGCCGAGGGCGACGTCGAGGACGAGGGGGATGATGTGGGTCTCGGGTTCGTGGGCTTCGCCGCGACCGGGGATGGCACCGGCGACGTTGAAGTAGCGCAGTGAGGCGTATCGGAAGCCGTGAATGCGATGAAACCAGCGGAGCATGTGCTCGACGAGGAGCTTGGATTCGCCGTAGGCGTTGGTGGGCGCGAGGGCCGCGGTCTCTTCGATGGGAGTGGAGGTGGGTTCGCCGTAGACGGCGGCAGTGGAGGAGAAGACGAGCTTGTTGACGCCGGTGGCGAGCATGGCTTCGAGGAGCGAGAGGGTGGAGGCGGTGTTGTTGCGGAAGTAGAGCTCGGGCTTCTGCATGGACTCGCCGGCTTCGATGAGCGCGGCGAAGTGGAGGACGCCATCGGGGCGGAGTTCGCGGAGGAGGGACTCGATGCGGGGACGGTCGGCGATGTCGGCTTCGACGAACGCTGCGCCAGCGGGGAGGTCGGAACGCTTGCTGTGGCAGAGGTTATCGAGGATGGTGACCTGGTGGCCGGCCTGCATGAGGATGGTAGCGACGGTTCCGCCGATGTAGCCGGCGCCTCCGGTTACGAGGACGTTCATTGGGGCTCCTTGTTCGAGATGGCGATGGCGGTGCGCAATGTGCTGGCGGCTGATTCGGGGGTGATGTCGCGTTGGGGGGAGCCGAGGAGTTCGAAGCCGACCATGAATTTGCGGATGGTGGCGGAGCGAAGGAGAGGGGGATAGAAGTGGAGATGGAGGAGCCACTCGGGATGGGCTGCACCGTCGGCGGGCGCGGGGTGGAGGCCCATGGAGTAGGGGAAGGGCGTGTCGAAGACGCGGTTGTAGCCGCTGGTGACGAGCTTGAGGATGGCGGCGAGGCCGTCGCGCTGAGACGATGTGAGGTCTTCGATGCGAGCGACGTTTTGCTTCGGGAGGAGCAGGAGTTCGAAGGGCCAGACGGCCCAAAAGGGAACGAGGGCGGCCCAGGATTCATTCTCGGCTACGATGCGTTCGTGCTGTGCAAGCTCGAGGACCAGGTAGGCGGAGAGGAGTTGCTGGTTGTGCTCAGCGAGATAGGCGAGCTGGGCGGCGAGTTCGAGGGCTGGCTCGTTGGGGATGTGCGCAGTTGCCCAGATCTGGCCGTGGGGATGGGGGTTGCTGGCACCCATCATGGCGCCGCGGTTCTCGAAGATCTGTACGTATTGGATGTCGGGGCGGGCGCCGAGTTCTGCCGCCTGGGCGGCCCACATCTCTACGACGCGGCGAATCGCGGCGGGGTTCATCGTGGCGAGGGTGAGGTCGTGGCGAGGGTCGAAGCAGAGGACGCGGCAGATGCCGCGCTCTGTATGGGCGCGGAGAAGGCCTGCGTTGGCGATGTCGATGGTGGCATTGGGGACGTCGGGCTTGAGCGCGGCGAAGTCGTTTTCGAAGACGTAGGTTGCGGAGTAGTCGGGGGTGTGGTGGCCGCCGGCGCGGGTGTTGCCGGGGCAGAGATAGCAGGTGGGATCGTAGGCAAGAGATTGAGGTTTGGAGGTGTCCTCGGTTTGACCCTGCCAGGGGCGCTGGGTACGGTGCGGGGAGACGACGACCCACTCGCGCTTGAGGGGATTCCAGCGGCGGTGGGGTGATTCCAGAAAGAGATTGTCGATCATACGCGGTCCCTCATGGAGCTTGTGCTGTGGAGGTGGGTGTTGCGGATGTAGGCTCCGTCCACTGCGTCGCAGACGTAGGTTTCCGCAGCGATGTTGAAGCGCTGCTTGTAGGCGACCTTGAGCGCGGAGGCGAAGGCTTCACTGTGGGTACGAGCGACGAGGTTGACGGTGCAGCCTCCGAAGCCGCCGCCGGTGAGCCGGGCTCCGAAGCAGCCGGGCAGAGCCGTTGCGGTCTCGACGAGGAAGTCGACCTCGGCGCAACTGCACTCGAAGTCGTCGCGCTCGCTGGCGTGGCCGGCGAGCATGAGCTTGCCGAAGGCGATGGGGTCGCCGGCGAACATGGCGAGCCTGGCTTCGCGGACGCGGGCGTTGTCGGAGATGATGTGGCGGCAGCGGCGGAAGGCTGCGGGCGACATCTCGGATTGTGCGGCTTCGAGTTGGGCGAGGGTGGTGTCGCCGAGGTCGCGGACGCCGAATTTTTTCACGAGGACGGCCTGGCCTTCCTCAGATTCGCGGCGGCGGATGCCGTATTCGCCGGTGGCTACGGAGTGCTTCACCATGGAGTTGCAGACGACGATCTGCGTTTGGGCGAGATTGCCCTTGTTCATGGGGAGGTGCTCGTAGGTGAGGGCGCGGGTGTCGAGCAGGAGAGCGTGGCCGGCTTTGGCTGCGGTGATGACGAACTGGTCCATGATGCCGCAGGGGGAGTGGACGTACTCGTTTTCGGCACGGCGGGCGAGGACGGCGATGTCTTCGAGGCTGAGTTCGACGTTGGCGAGCGCGAGGAGGGCCATGGCGGTCGCTACTTCGACGGAGGCTGAGGAACTGACGCCGGCGCCGAAGGGTACGTTGCCGGTGAGATGGAGATCGAAGCCGGGGGGGACGATGCCGCGCTGCTGGAGCTGGCGAAGGACTCCGACGGGGTAGTCGGTCCAGTTGCGGCGCGCGGGGGAGCGATCGCTGCGGTCGAGGGTAAGGGCCTCGGGGAAGAGCGAGCTGGTGAAGTGGTAGAGGCCGTCGGTTCGAGGAGAGATGGTGGCGTGGGTGGCGAAAGGAATTGCCATGGGGAGTACGAGGCCGCCGGTGTAGTCGGTGTGCTCTCCGAGCAGGTTGACGCGGGCGGGCGCGATGCAGCTGATGGCATGGCGGGAGGCGAGATTGGCGGGATGGGATGAGGGGCCGGCTGTCGATTCCAAGAAGTTCTTCTCCGTTGTCATCATAAGGCAACGTTTACTTAAGAGTGTCGACAAAAGTATGTTGGGGCGTTTTGGCGGTTATGGAGCGACTTCGGTGGCGGAGGCGGCGCTGAGTTGATGGATGGCGAGCCAGGTCTGCTGATAGGCGTTGAGGGCGTCGAGGGTGGTGGAGCGGGCGTCGCGGAGGGCGTCGAGGTAATCGATGAGGGCGATGCCGCCGTGCTCGAAGGCGTATTGGGCGATGGAGAGGACGTCGCTGGATTCGTCGAGGTAGTGCGCGCCGTAGCGGTCGGAGAGGCGTTTGGATTGGATGTAGGCGATCCATGCCTGATCGACGTCGGAGATGACCTGGAAGCGGGCGGCGGTTTCGGTGAGGCGCGAGGCGTCGGCCTGAAAGCGGGCGGTGTCCTTATTGCCCTGGTTGCGGTCGAAGATGCGTAGCGGGATGTTGATGTTGAAGCCTGCAGACCGCTCGGGGCCGGTGAGGTCGAACTCGCCTTCGAGCGTGGGATCGGCGGTGCCGTTGGCGATGGCGAGGCGCGAGTTGGCCTCTGCTGCGGCGACGCCGAAGCGAGTGGCGGCGTAGTCGGGGCGGTTGGTGAGGGCGGTCTGAAGGATCTGGTCCCGGGTCTGGGAGACGACGGGCGGGACGACGTCTCCGGTGATGTCGAATCCGGTGGAGGGTGACTCGACGCCGATGAGGGTCTGGAGCTGGTCGCTGGCCTGGCGAAGGTTGATGATGTCGTTGGCCTGATCGGATTCGAAGTCGCCGAGCTGGAGGTCGAGGCGCTCGTAGTCGAGCTTGCCGAGGTCGCCGGCGGTGAAGCGGTCGTGGGCAATGTCGACTTCGTGGCCGAAGTCTTTGAGGCTGGCGCTGGAGAGGACGAGGGACTGCTTGGCGATGAGCATGCGGGTGAAGGCGGTCTTGACTGCGAGCTCTGTCTGGCGGATGGAGTCCTCGAGCTGGGCCCGGGTCTGGCTGGTGGTGGCGCGTGCGTCTTCCAGACGCCACTTGCGCTTCTGCCCGCGCTCGAAGAGGCGTGAGACTTGAAAGGCGTAGGCGTAGGGATTGTTGACGCTGGCTGGCTCGGTGATGTCTGCGCCGGTGATGCCGAAGTTGGGATTCTGGCGGACGCCAGCCTGGAGCTCCTGAGCGCGGACGGCCTGGAGGTTCTGCTCGGCGGCCAGGATGGTGGGATTTTTCGAGCGGGCAAGATCGAGGACCTGCGCGAGGGTGAGAGCGCCGGGCTTCGAGGGGGGAGAGGTGCGCGGATCGGGAACGGAGCTGGCGCTGGCGGCGTAAGCTGCCGGGGTGGTCTGGTCGGAGGTGCTGGAGCTGGACAGGGTTTGATCCGGGACAGCTTGAGCGCGGAGCGGGGTGACAGCGAGTGTCGTTGCAGCGAAGAGGATGGCTGCGGGGAGCAGAGCAGCGAGTTGTGGCTTGCGGAAGGTGGTCATGGCTTAGCTCTCAAATTCCGTGTCGGGCTGCGGGAGGACATCGTCAGGGCGGGCGATCCAGACGTAGAGCGTGGGCAGGAGGAAGACACTCATGACCAGGGCTCCGACCAGGCCGCCGACAATGACGATGGCAAAGGGACGCTGAGCGTCGGAACCGATGCCGTGCGAGAGGGCAGCAGGCAGCAGGCCGAGCGTTGCGACCAGCATGGTCATCATGATGGGACGAAGCCTGAGGACTGCGCCTTCAACTGCAGCGTCCTTGATGGGATATCCGTTGACGCGCATCTGGTTGATGTATTCGAGCATGATGATGCCGGTCTGGACCGAGACGCCGAAGAGTGCGAGGAATCCTACGCCGGAGGAGACGCTGAAGTGGGTTCCACTGAACATGAGCGCGAGCAAGCCGCCGACGGGAGCGATGGCGACGTTGCAGAGAATGAGGAGAGCCCACTTCAGAGAGCTGAACATGGCGTAGAGGATCATGAAGATGAGCAGGATGGTGATGGGAAGGACGAGCATGAGACGGCGCGAGCTGCGCTGCTGACTCTCGTATTCGCCGGCCCAGTCGAGGTGGTAGCCGGTGGGAAGCTTGACCTGGTGGTTGACCTTGTCGATGGCTTCGCGGACGGTGCTGCCGAGGTCGCGGCCGCGGACGCTGTATTTGATGGCGACGTAGCGGCTGCTGCCTTCGCGGTAGATCTCCTCGGCACCATCCTGTACGGCGACGTGGGTGAGCTGCGCAAGGGAGACGCGCTCGCCGGAGGGCGCGAGGAGACGGATGTTGGAGATCGCTTCGGGAGTGGAGCGGAAGGAGGGAGCGTAGCGCACCATGACGTCGTAGCGTGCTTCCCCGTCGAGGACCTGGGTGACGGGAGCACCATTGATGGTGCCGCCGACCGCACCCTCGATGGCGGCCTGGATGTCAGCGACGTTGATGCCGAAACGGTCTGCGGCGGCGCGGTCGACGGTGTACTCGAGGTTTGGCTGGCCGATGACGCGGAAGAGGCCGAGGTCGGCAACGCCCGGGATGGTGCTCATGACCTGCACGATCTGGTTACCCTTTTCTTCGAGTGTCCTGAGATTGGAGCCGTAGAGCTTGACGGCAAGCTCGCCCTTGACGCCGCTGACGGCTTCTTCGACGTTGTCGGAGATGGGTTGGGAGAAGTTCCAGACTACGCCGGGTATCTTTTGGAGCTGATCGTTCATGGCTGCGATGAGCTCGTCCTTGTCCTCGTGGAAGACCGGACGCCACTGCTCCTTGGGCTTGAGGTCGACGAAGTATTCGGTGTTGAAGAAGCCGGTGGTGTCGGTGCCGTCGTCGGGACGGCCGGTCTGGCTGATGACCTGGGTGACCTCGGGGAAGCTGGCGAGAACGATGCGCGCGTGGTCGGTGATGGCGAGGCTTTCGGTGGGGCCGGTGCTGGGGGCGAGAGAGCCGCGGACCCAGAGGGCGCCTTCGTCGAGATGTGGGAGGAACTCCGATCCGATGACGCCGCCGAAGGCGAGGAAGGCACCGATTCCGAGGAGACAGGCTGCGACGCCGATGGGCACAAACTTGTGCTCGATGCCCCAGGTCGCGGTACGGCGATAGTGGGTGGTGATCCAGGCGAGAACGGGGTTTTCCCACTCGGTGGTTCCGTTGGGGAAGAGGAAGCTGGCAAGCACGGGCGCGATCAACATGGAGAAGATCAGAGCACCAAGAAGGGCGAAGGCCACGGTCCAGGCCATGGGCTTGAAGAGCCTGCCTTCGACCGACTGGAGGGTGAAGATGGGCAGGTAGGTGGTGATGATGATCGCGATGGCGTAAAAGACGGGCCGCTGGACTTCGTGGGCGGCTTCACGGATCTGATCCATGACGGAGCGGTCGGCGTGGCGCTCGTGGCTGAGGTGGCGAACGATGTTTTCGACCATGACAACGGCACCGTCGACGACCATGCCAAAGTCCAGGGCCCCGAGCGAGAGCAGGTTTGCAGGGATGTGGCGGAGGTCGAGGCAAATGGAGGCGAACATCAGCGAGAAGGGGATGGTGATGGCAACGATGAAGGCGCCGCGCAGGTTGCCGAGAAAGAGGAAGAGAATGATGACGACCAGGAAGATGCCCTTGGTCAGGTTTTCGAGCACCGTACGGGTGGTGAGACGGAGGAGATCGCTGCGGTCGAGGAAAGGAACGATTCTGACGCCGGGTGGGAGGACGTGGTCGTTGAGTTGCTTGACCTCGGCGTGGATGGCGGCGAGGGTGGTGTCGGAGTTGTCGCCTTTCTGGAGAAGGACGATGCCTTCGACGACGTCGTTGTCGTCGACGAGTTTGCCGTCGTCGCGGTGGATGACCTTGTCGTTTTGACCGCAGGTGCCGTCTTCGGGCTTACAGGTTTTGCCGATCTGGCCGAGCCGGATCTTGGGGCCCTGGATGACCTGCGCGATGTCAGAGACGCGGATGGCGGTGCCGTTGGAGGTCTTGAGGATGGTCTGGCCGATGTCATGGACGTTGGTGAAAAGGCCGACCTCCTGCACGTTGATCTGCTGCTCACCCTGCTCGATGAAGCTGCCGCCGGCGTTGACGTTGTTCGCGGCGAGCTGCTGCTGGACCTGCTGGAGGGTGAGGCCATAAGCGATGAGTTTGTCGGGGTCGACGATGATCTGGTACTCGCGGGTGAGGCCGCCGAAGCTGGAGACGTCGACGACGCCGGGGACGCTGCGGAAGGCCTTTTCGAGCTGCCAGTCCTCGATGCTCTTCAGTTGCATCGTGTCGACGGAGGGGTTGGTGCTTTTGAGGGTGTACCAGTAGATCTGGCCTACGGGGCTCCAGTCGGTGCCGATCTGGGGCTGCAGACCGGTGGGTAAGGTGACCTGGCTGAGACGCTCGAGGACCTTCTCTCGGTTCCAGTCGTCGACGCTGTCATCGTCGAAGATCATGGTGACGCTGGAGAGCCCGGCGAGGGTGGTGGAGCGGAGGTGGGTCATGTGCGGGAGGCCCGCCATGGCGATCTCGAGCGGGATGGTGACCTGTTGCTCGACGTCTTCGGCGGAGCGGCCGGGCCACTGGGTGATGACATTGACGTAGTTGTTGGCGACGTCGGGGTAGGCCTCGACGGGGAGATTGTGGAAGGAGATGATGCCCCAGGCGAGCAGCAGGATCGCCACAATCAGCACGATGAAGCGGTTGTTCAGTGCAAAATCAACTAACCGCTTGATCATTGCTGCTCCACGGTGTTCTCGAGGTCGAGGGCGTTGCCGACCACTTGCTGACCGACGTTGAGCCCGGCGAGGACTTCGAGGAGGTTGCCGGGAAGGGTGACGCCGGTCTTGACGAGGACGCGCTTGAAGGTGCCATCGCCGGCAGGCTCGAAGACGTAGGTGCGGTCGTGGAGTTGGAGCACCGCGTCGGCGGGGACGACGGTCTGCTGCACGGGGTGCGAGCCCTCGAGGGTTCCGGTGGCGAACATGCCGATGCGGAGGAGATGGTCGGGGTTGGCGACCTGAATTCTTACCTTCGCGGTGCGGAGATTGGGGTCGAGCTGAGCGCCGATGTCGCTGATGGCTCCGGAAAAGACCTTGCCGGGGAAGGCGTTGAGCTGGATGTCGGCGTGCTGGCCGAGATGGATGCCGGCGAGATCATTCTCGTAGACGTCGCAGATGATCCAGACGTGGGAGAGGTCGGCGATGGTGAGGGAGCCGGTGGAGCCTGCGTAGGTGATGCCCGCTGCTCCGGCTGCTGTAACGTTTTGAGCGATGATGACGCCGCTTGCAGGAGCGTAGATCTTGACGGTTTCGGTGGGATGATTTTTGTCGACGCCGAGGATGGTGAGTTGTTGATCGGCAGCGATGAGATCGGCTTTGGCGTCGTCCTCGGCATCCTGCGCTGCTTCGAGCTGGGTCTTTGGGATGGCGCCTTTGGCGAAGAGGAGCTTGTCGCGGTCGAGGGTGACGGCGGTGAGGTGCTCGTCGTTGACGGCTTTGAGATAGGCATCGAAGGCGGTGGAGACGTCGGGGCTTTGGACCTCCATGACGAGCTGGCCTTTGTGGACGTAGTCGCCGAGACCGACGTGGAGGGCGATGACGCGGCCGTTGGCGAGGGAGAGGACGGGGATCTCTCGGGAGACATCGGGGTTGACCGAGCCGGTGACCTGAAGCGTGCTGCGGATCTCACGCGAAGTTGTTTGCACGAGCGAAAAGCGTCCAGCGCCGTCCACGTGGACGAGGTTCGATCCTGCGATCTCCTCGATCTGCACTGAGGCGGGCGGTGCGCCGGCGGAGGCCGGGGACGCGTCGTGCTTGCAACCACTGAGGGCGAAGGCGAAAAGAAGCGCCGGTGCAGCGATGCGGCGCAGACGGGTAGAACTCTGGCTCGGGCTGTCTTGATCTTGCTTTTTCAGCGTCATGTTCATAGATTTCGGGGGATGCTGCGGCGTTCCATTCGGCAGGAAACAGTTAGGTTAAAGGGTATCGCAGAAGGAATGTGGTTCGTCCGGCGTGAGGTGTATCTTCCGATAGCCACTGTTATCTTTCGATAGGATGCGCTGGTCAGAGGTGAATTTACCAATAATGAAGACAACGATGAGACGCGCAGCCACCGTGATGACGAGCAAGACGTTCCGGCTTGTGACGGGCGTGGCGGGCATTGCGCTCATAGGATATGTTGACCATCGGCTGAGCGAGGCGATTCCGCTGGCGCTGCTGTACCTGGCGCCGGTGGTGCTGATGAGCACGGCGCTGCTGCGCTGGCAGATTCCGCTGCTGGGTGCGCTGTGTACGGTAGTGGTGGAGTTCGCGAATGGCTATCCGTGGACACTGCGAGAGGGGATTGCACGCGATGCGCTTTACTTCTTCGCGTACACGGCAGCGGGTCTGTATGTGTCGGAGGTGTTGACGCGCCGCACTACGGAGCATCTACACCTTGAAGCGTTGGAGGCTGAGATTGAAGCCCGCCGGGGGGCCGAAGAACAGTTGCGGCTGGTAGTGGCCAACTCTTCGATTGCGATTGTTACTTCCGACGGGACGGGAACGATTCTGCAGGCCAATGACGCTGCGGAGCGCATGTTTGCTGGTGATGCGCCGGGCGGAGGAGCGCGACTGGAGGGCTCATCCTTGCAGGTGTTCGTGCCGTCTCTGGCGCGGGTGCAGATTCAGCGGCAGGGATGGGAGCATTTGAAGACGATGCTGCAGTGCCAGGGGTTGCGCGTGACGCAGGAGCCATTTCTGGCGGATGTGTGGGTGTCATCGTATAGCACGTCGCGCGGTGGACGGCTGACGGCGATGATCATTGACGCGTCGACGGAGGTACGAGACCGCGAGGAGGCGAATCTTGAGCAGGTGCTGGTGGGCTCGCGACTGGCGGTGGGCGCGCTGTTTCATGAGATTCGAAATATTTGTGCTGCGATTGCGGTGGTGCAGCAGAACCTGCGAGGGACGTTTGCTCCGGTAGAGCCTTCGGAAGACTTTGAGGCGTTGCAGCAGTTGGTGACGGCGCTGGAACGGATGGCGTCACTGGAACTTTCGCTGACACGACGGCAACCGACGAAGTTGAAGCTCGAATCGTTTTTGAGGGAGTTGCGGATTATTTTGATGCCTTCGCTACGCGAGAAGGGGATTGCGCTGGAGTGGCACGTGGAGCCAAAACTGCCCGAGGTCTGGGCGGATCAGCAGAGTCTGCTGCAGGTGTTTCTCAACCTGGTGCGCAATGCGGAGAAGGCGCTGGTCGCAGTGGAAGAGCCGAGGCTGACGATGGATGCAGTGGAGGTGGCTGGGCGGGTGCAGGTAAAGGTCTCCGATAATGGGCCGGGAGTGAGCGATCCGGCGAGTTTGTTCCGGCCGTTCGCAGGAGGATCTTCGAGTTCGGGACTGGGACTATATCTGTCACGGGCGATGATGCTGAGCTTTCATGGAGATCTCGCGCATGAATCAGGCGCAAGCGGTGCTACGTTCATCGTGGAGATGATTTCGGTCGAGGGAGAGGCATGAGGGCGAAGGGTAATCAGGCGGTAATCCGGCTGCTGCTGGTGGATGACCACACGCTGTTCAGGGAGAGCCTTCGGCGGTTGCTGGAGAGTGAGCCGGGGGTGGAGATCAGCGGAGACTTTGCGACGACAGAGGACGCACTGGCCGCGTTGCAGGAGGGCCTGACGTTTGATGCGGCGCTGATCGACTATGAGTTGCAGGGGCCTGGAAACATCGATGGGCTGGAGCTGGTGCGGCGGCTGCGTGTATTGCAGCCAGAGGCGCGGGTGCTGATGGTGACGGCGGGTATGGGGACGGTGGAACTGGTGCGGGCCGTGAAGGAGTTGAATGCGGGAATATTTTTGAAGACGGAGCCGACAGTGGAGTTGATGCTGGCAATCCAGCGGACGGCGCAGGGTGAGCGATGGATCTCGTCACGGGCGTCGGTGGCGATGCTGGTGTCGGGTGAGATGGTGGCGCCACCGGAACGGCAGGGTGGTGGGAAGTTGAGCGCGCGCGAGGCAAGGGTGCTGCGCGGGGTGCTGGAGGGACAGAGCAACAAAGAGATCGGGGCGGAGTTGGAGATGACCGAGAGCGCTGTAAAAGCGGTGCTGCAGAAGCTGTTTGAGTGGGCCGGAGTGCGCAGCCGGTCGCAGCTCGTGCGGTATGCGATCGAGGCGCAGATTGAGCCGAGGTGATTCGGAAAACAGTGGGTTATACTTAGAGACATAGGTGGTCTGGCGCATGCCCTTGGAGCCGTTTTACGACCCGGCAAAGTCCTATCTGGACAACTTTGAGCACGGCCCGTTTGGCCTCTTCGCCGACACCTCTCCTGCTTCCCAAACAATTGAACCGAAACATCAGTTTCTCGGGTATCCGGTATTTGCCCCGTTCGGGATTCCTGCGGGTCCGCTGATCAATGGGAAGTATGTGAAGGCTGCGCTGGATATGGGGTTCGATATTCCGGTGTACAAGACGGTGCGGACGCATCGGTATGAGTGCCATCCGTGGCCGAATGTGCTGGCGGTGAAGGTGGAGGGCGATCTTGCGCCGGACCGCACGCTGGTTGCGAACCAGAATTACAGTGAACCGCTTTCGATTACGAATTCGTTTGGCGTGCCGTCGTTCGATCCTGAAGTCTGGCAGCGGGATATGGCCGAGGTTGTTGCGTATGCCCGGCCAGGTCAGGTGGTGGTGGGAAGCTTTCAGGGAACGCTGCCGGAGAATGGGAGTGTGGCGGATTATATTGCAGACTTTGTGCTGGGTGCGAGGCTGGTGAAAGAGACTGGAGTCAAGATTATCGAGGTGAATCTGAGCTGCCCGAATGAGGGGACGGCGAATCTTCTGTGCTTCGATATTCATCGGTCGCGGCAGGTGGTGGAGGCGATCAAGGATGAGATTGGCAGTGTTCCTCTGGTGATCAAGATGGCGTACTACAAGGATGAGAGCCGGCTGGAGGATTTTCTTCGCGAGGTGGGAAAGACAGTTGATGGAATCTCCGCGATCAACACGATCTCGGCGGAGATTCTGGACGAGCACGGGAAGCAGGCGCTGCCGGGTGCGGGGCGGTTGCGGAGTGGGGTGTGCGGGAGTGCGGTGAAGTGGGCCGGCGTGGCGATGACGTCGCGGCTGGCGCGGCTGCGGGGTGAGTTGGGGATGAAGTTTGCGATTGTGGGCGTGGGCGGAGCTGGCGATGCGGCGGCGTTCGATGAGTATCGCAGGGCTGGCGCGGATGCGGTGATGTCGGCGACGGCGGCGATGTGGAATCCGATGCTGGCGCAGGAGATCAAGGGGCAAGCGCATGAGCTATGAGATGTTGCGTACAAGCTATGAGAGCAGGAGCCGCGAGATTGCAGAGGCGCTGATCGCGATTGAGGGTGTGGGCTTTCGGCCAGCGGCACCGATTACGTTCAAGTCGGGGATTCAGTCGCCGGTGTACTGCGACAATCGGCGGTTTCCATTCTGGCCGGAGCAGTGGGCGAAGGTGATTCGCGGGTTTGAGGGATTGATTGCGGAGCGCGGAATCGCAGTGGATGTGGTTGGCGGCGTGGAAGCGGCAGGAATTCCGCATAGTGCTGCATTGGGATTTTCGATGCGTACTCCGTCGGTGTTCATACGGAAAGAGCTGAAAGAGCATGGCACGAAGAAGCGCGTCGAGGGCGGCGACGTGACGGGCAAGCGGGTGGTACTGGTGGAGGATTTGGTGACGACCGGTGGCAGCAGCATTGCTGCGATTGAGGCGCTGCGCGATGAGGGAGCTGTGGTGAGCGATTGTCTGGCTATCATCAGCTACGACTTTCCGGAGGCCGTGGAGTTGTTTGCGAAGGCCGGTGTGCGGCTGCATGCAACAACTACGTTTCCAGTGGTGCTGGATTGTGCGCTGGAGCGCGGGATGATTGATGAGGCGGCGGCGGCGGTGGTGCTCGATTGGCTGAGGGAGCCGCGCTCCTGGGCTGCACGGCATGGGTTTTAACGGCATGGATTTGAATAGAGGACGATGACGACTGCGACCAACAAGTTCGATCGACGGGCGGAGGCGGCGGGTTCGCTGCTGTGTGTGGGGCTGGATCCGGAGCTTGACCGTATTCCGGTGCGATTCAGGGAAGCGGAGTGGCCGCTGTTTGCGTTCAATCGGTGGATCATTGAGCAGACGCATGAGTATGCGGCCTCGTACAAGCCCAATATGGCATTTTATGAGGCGCGTGGGACGCAGGGATTGCGGGAACTTGAGCTGACGATGGAGTATCTGCGCGGGGAGCATCCGGATATTTTTACGATCTGTGATGCCAAGCGCGGGGACATTGGCAATACGAATCGCGGGTATGCGGCTTCGATATTTGATGCAATGGGATTTGATGCGGTGACGCTGCATCCTTACCTCGGCAAAGAGGCGCTGGCACCGTTTTTGGAGAGGCGCGACAAGGTGAGTATTGTGTTGTGCCGGACGTCGAATCCGGGGGCGGGGGAGTTTCAGGATCTGGAGTGTGAGGGCAGGCCGTTGTGGGAGACGGTGGCGCTGCGGGTGAGTACGGAGTGGAACGCCGCGGGAAACTGCATGCTGGTGGTTGGCGCGACGTATCCGGATGAGATGCGGAGGATTCGTGCGGTTGCGCCGGAGATTGATTTTCTTGTGCCGGGAGTCGGCGCGCAGGGTGGTGATGTGGCGGCAGCCGTTGCTGTGGGGATGAATGCACGCGGCAAGGGACTTTTGATCAGCAGTTCGCGGGGGATTATTTTCAGCGATGATCCTGCGGCTGCGGCGCGTGGTCTGCGTGATGAGATTAATGCTGCGAGAGAGGCTGTCGATGCTGCGTCTTGAGGGTAGGATTGCGAATCACGATCGCGAGTTTGAGGGCGCGATCGAGATCAATATGGAGACAGGGCTGATTGAGCATGTGGGGCCGCCGACGGGCAGGAGCGATCTTGATCTTGGTGGACAGATTATCTTTCCGGGATTTGGCGATGTGCATATTCATGCACGAGATGATGTGAGCAAGTCGCAGGTCTATAAAGAGGATTTTGCGACGATCTCGGCGGCGTCGATCCATGGCGGGGTGACGCAGGTGGCGGATATGCCGAACAATCCTGTGGCGCCGGTGGATGATGCGCGGTATGCGGCGAAGGAGAGGCTGACGGCGGCGTCGGCGGTGCATGTGACACTGTATGCGGGGATTGGGCCGGAGACAAGTCCGCTCAAAAGGCACGTGCCGTATAAGGCGTTCATGGGGCCTTCGGTGGGGGATTTGTTTTTTGCCTCGCAGGAGCAGCTTGAGGGCGTGATCGCGAAGTATCGCGGGAAGAATATCAGCTTCCATTGCGAGGATCCGGCGATTCTGCGCGAGAGTAACGGGGCTGCGACGCACGAGCAGAGGAGGCCGGCGAAGGCCGAGATTGCGGCGACGGAGTTTGCGCTGTACTTGATTGAGCGATATGAGTTGGTGGGGAAGCTGTGCCACTACTCGACCAAGGGCGGCCTGGAGAAGATTGCAGCGGCGAAGGCGCGGGATGTTCGGGTGACGGCAGAGGCTACACCGCATCATCTGTTTTTCGACGATACGATGCTGACGGAGGAGAATCGGCTGTGGCTGCAGATGAATCCTCCGCTGCGCGGACGTGAGGACAGGCTGGCACTGATTGAGGCGCTTAGGAATGGGCTGGTGGATTATGTGGCTACAGACCACGCTCCGCATACGTTGGAAGAAAAGCTACAGGGCGTGAGCGGAGTGCCGCATCTAGACACGTATGGAGCGTTTGCAACGTGGCTGATGGCGGAGCACGAATTTTCTGCGCAGGATGTTGCACGGATCTGCGCATATCATCCGGGCAAATTTGTAAATGAATTTCTCCCGCAGGGCTTCGGAAAGGGATATGGAGTGATCGAGCCGGGATATGTTGGTTCGCTTACGATTCTCAACCCGAAGGCGCCGTTTGTGGTGCGGCGCGAAGACATGAAGACGAAGTGCGGCTGGTCCCCCTTTGAGGGATATACGATGCCCGGCCGCGTGACTTATACCGTGCTGCAAGGCAAGGTTTACCCAGCAAGTTGAGGGAGTGTTCGCCGCGATGGAAAAGCTCAAGCATGTAATCAGCGCACGGCAGTTCAAGGATCCGGAGTTTCTGCTGTGGCTCTTCGAGTCGGCTCATCAAATGGAGCGTGATGATGTGTTTCGCGCACTGACGGATCCGTTGCGTGGACGGATTCTGGCGACGTTATTTTTCGAGCCCAGCACGCGTACACGGTTTTCGTTTGAAGCAGCGATGCAGAAGTTGGGCGGCGGCGTGCTGACTTCGGAGAATGCTCGCGCGAACTCGTCGGCGACCAAGGGCGAGACGATCAGCGATACGATTCGCGTGGTGAGCGGCTATGCGGATGCGATTGCGATGCGGCACTATGAGGCTGGCGCGGCTGAGGCTGCGGCGAAGATCTCTCCGGTGCCGATTATTAATGCGGGCGATGGGATTGGTGAGCATCCGACGCAGGCGCTTGCGGACATGTACACGATCAAGAAGGAGTTGGGGCGACTGAGTGGATTGCGTGTGGCGCTGGTGGGGGACCTGCTGAATGGGAGGACGATTCATTCACTGCTGCCGCTGCTGTGCCTGTATCCGGGGGTGACGATCGATTTGATTTCGCCAGCGCAGTTGCGGCTGCCGCAGCGGGATCGCGAGGAACTGGTTGAGAAGGGGATTCGGTTCTCCGAGGGGGAGAGGCTCGAAGGCGTGATTGAGCAGGCGGATGTTGCGTACATTACGCGCG
>JAJYBU010000033.1 GCA_021778845.1 Acidobacteriota bacterium | reverse complement strand
CCTCGATGTAACTCAAAAGGAAGAGGCGCGGAATACTCTGGCCATTGAAGAACGTAAAGCGAAGCCAACGATACAGCGAGGCATCCTGGAACCTCTGCGACAAGCTGCGCCCGAACCACCGATAGCCCTGCGCCTTCGGTAAAGCGGTGAGTTGGACAGGGACGGTCTTTCCGTTCGGGAGCGTCGTTTGGCCGTCCTCGAAATCGACTGGCAGGGCAATACGCGGCTGCCTCTTCTTCGCTCCGTCGAGATAGACGAGCCGGTACTCGCCGCCCTGATGAAAAGCCGAGCCCACGGCAGCGCGGACGTACTCCGTCAAGTAGCTCCGCTGCATGATCGGCATGGAAAACGCGACCCTCTGCCATGCGAAGAAGCAGAGGCACATGACCGAAACCCCAAATGCCGTGAGGGTGTAGACCGGCACGGTCGGCGGTGTAATGAGGGTTTCTTTTCTGCCCCAGGACGATGCCATGGTCTAGTTCTCCTTTTTACTGTTCAACCGATCTGTCTGCTCTGCCAGCTCGCGGGCGATCCGGCGCTTCACCTTCTGCACTTCCGCATGGATTTTCGTGTATTCAGCCTCGGGTAAAGCACGAGTCTGCCCGATCATCTTCAGCATGTTGACCAGCAACATGCGCGTGGCGACGAGTTCCACCAGGACTACATCTGGGCCGGTGCGCTGGGCAGCTTCGATCAGTACTTCACGCGCCCATTCGCTCACAGCTTTTCCGTTGTCGGCGGCAGCTTTCTCCAGGCACCGCAGTTCCTCCTCGGTCACGCGGGAACTGACGCAAGAGTCACGGGCGCTGCGCCCTCGCGACCGCTGCGGACGGCTCTGAGGGGCGAGGACATTTGGTGCGGTCGCGATGGGCATGGAACCTCCAAAAGAGGCCGATTACAACTGAAATCAACGGATTACAGCTGTAATCAGCCCCTCGTTAAGTCATTGATCCCAAAACGGATGACAACAGTAATCCGCTTTCGGCTAAAACGACACCCTCCGAGGGATGGAGTGTCAACATTCTTCCGGTGCGCAGCACCGCAGTGGTTCTGCCACGGGTTTGTGAGGAGGCTCATGCTTTCGAAGCCGCCGCAGATGCCGGTGCTTGGGGCGCCGGAGACGCTGCGGAAACGGGCTTCTTTACGGACGGTTCCGCAGACTCATTTACCGAAGCTCTGCGCACGCGCAATGTCGGCGTAAACCGTTGCGCTTCCGGGGTACGAAGGAACTCCTGGAACTCACGGTCTTTGGCGAACACGTAGGCGAGCGCCTGCTCGACGACATCGTTGCCGGAAGCATGGATGAATGCGGCATACTGATCAACCTGAGTCGCGGTCGGCTCCGTGAGTCGGATTGAGGCGCTGAGGTAGTGGGTTTGGACGACTTCAAGTAGTGGCATTTCGTTCTCCTTTGGGTGACACGATCAAGCGAATTCTTTGCGCGCAATCATCCGCTGGGCAGTCGCGGCAATCTCCCGCGCGCGGGCGCAGCAAAGTGCAGCCGGAAGCTCGAAACGACGACGCTCTTCGAGCACCGTGATGACGTCGTCAATGGGAGCGCCTTCGAGAAACCATTGACGTGCGGAGGCAACGTCAATGGTCCGCTGTGCGTAGTACAGCGGATTGGCTTTGTCGGAGCGACGTGAGGCAAGCTCGTGGGTCAACTTTGTCGCCTCTTTGCCATGGGCAAGCTCATGGCAGGCCCACGCCCAATCCTGTTCGGAGTGGCTGCCCTTGCGCGAGGTGGAACGACGCGCTCGGGTATGAAGCTGGAGAGCAACCGGCTGGTCCACCTCCGGCAAACGGAAGTCCGCAGAACTGTAGGTTGCATCGGAGGGATATTCGACCGCGACGCAGTGAGCGGGCGAGTACTTCCAGTTGAAGAAACCGGGGATACGGAGCACCCGGTTGCAGTCGGTGCAGGCCGGATCGCCGCCGAAGGCTATGGCGAGCCGTTTGAGCATAATCTCCTGTGTGGAGAGGTCGAAGTCTTCGACGCGCCAGAGCACCTGATACTTGCCGGCCGAAGTGGAGAGAACAACTGACGGAACCGGCACGGCCTTCGACGCCCGGAGCGCAGCGAGCCGGGTGTCGCCATCTTCGTCAAGATCAAGGTACAGATGGCGGACGGAAGCGATGCACTCCTTGGTGCGTCTGCGGCTCCCAGAGCGAAGCGGATTGGCAGCCACATAGACGTTCGCGCCGTTGCCATTTTCATACGCAAGCCAGCCGAGATAACGAGGCGCAAGCGCCTGCTCCAGCGTGACCACACGCTGCTGCGTCCTGGCCGGGCTCTCCGTGCGCAGCAGGAGAGCAATCGTCTCGCCCGGAGCGAAGCAACGGGCGAGAAAGTCTTTGGCTGTGTCTGTCATCGAACCATCTCCAATCCGGTTTGCGTTGCGAGCGGGATACAGCGGGCTTTAGCGGGCGAAGAAGCCCGGTGGTTGCCGGGCTCCCCGCAGTCACGGAAAGGGCCTATGCGGTCTCTTCCTCGGCGACTTCGTCGTCGTCTTCCACCGCTGCTTTGGCGGCACGGTCCAACTTGAGAATCGAGTTCACCCGGATCTCCCAGATGGTCACTTCGGTGTTGGTCCTGGTGCTGTCGTACTTGCGGCTGCGCAGCTCGCCCTCGACCTGGATGTGAGCGCCCTTCTTGAGCGTGGCGGCGAACTCACCGAGCTTGCCGAAGACGACGCAACGGTGCCATTCGGTGTGCTCGATGTACTTGCCGTTCTTTTTGTAGGAGCTCTTGGTTGCCAGCGAGAGGGTGGTGAGGCTGCGGTCGTTGTTGGTGCGAACTTCCGCGTCTGCACCGATGAATCCGATGAGGGTGACTTTGTTTGAGTACATGGTGGTGATCTCCGTTTCGTTGATTTCCCGTAAGCTGCTCGGGTCACCCTTGGCGAAGCCAGCGAGTGGACCCTGCTCCCAAGGCCGAAGCTCTGCATTTACGGAGGGTCCGGCGAAGCTGGAAACCGTAACCCGTAGGGCCGCTTAGCGGAAGCAGAAGAGCGAGCCTGCCGCCGGGCGCAGGACAGGCCCGAAGCGTGAACCCGAACAGAGGACGGGATACGAGTCGGATGAACCCCGAATGCACTGAAGTCACACGCTCGATGACGGCGCTGGAAGTTCGCTCCAACTGCAACCATCTCCGTGGCAATGACTCCACGGAAGGACGGCTGTGAGCACGCCCTCCGGTGTGTCCGGGAGCTCTCGGACGCCACGCGGGGCGCTTTCAGAGACGAGTTGGGTTGTGCAGCCGATCTGGCAGCATGTTCGACCATCGAAGTGACCTCGATTAGGGTTGGATTCCTTAGCTGGTTGCCTGACGCTCAGGCGGCGGAAGCACGATAGATGTCCTCCGTCTGGAAGCATTGGTCGGCGTGACTGTATCCGGCCACGGTAATCAACTCGCGCACGCGGCGGCGGCCCTCTGGATTGCGCTCGCAATGCAGTACGAAGTCCACGGCTTTACCGGTCTGCGACCGGACAAATGCCTGGTCAAGATTCGTCCTCGCACTCAGGGCCATGTCCGCCAGTCTGTCCAGCGCGTCGATGGCAGAGTCCGCGTGTAACGTGGACAACGTTCCACCATGACCCGTGTTCATCGCCTGGAGCAGGTCATAACCGCACTCGTCGCGGATGTCACCCATGATGATGCGGTCGGGGCGATGTCTCAATGCAGCAGCAACAAGCTGGCTCGGCGTGATGGCAACCTGACCCGGGATCGCGTCAACCGCCTCCCAGCGAACAGCGTTGGGATGGGCGATCTTCAACTCTGCTGGCTGCTCAATGACAACCAGTCGTTCGTGCAGCGGAACATGGTCCAGGAGCGCCTTCATCAACGTCGATTTACCCGAACCAGTTCCACCGCTGATGATGCCGTTCTTCCGCCGGGCAATCAGCCCCAGAACGGCGTCTCTTGCTCGCATGTCGAGACTGCCCGCCTCTACCAGCTCATCCGAGCTGTACCAGCGGTTGAACTTGCGGATCGTGAGGGTCGGCCCGTTGATCGAAGATGGCGCGCCGACGACAGCCACACGCGAGCCGTCAGGCAAGCGTGTATTGAGGATCGGATTCTGGCTGGTTAGGTCCTGACCCAGAATCCTCGCCACACGCTCAATGGCCGCCTGCAAGCGGTCGTTGCTGTACGGCTTGGCCAGCGGAATGTGCTCGACGACTCCACCGCGATCGGCGAAGACTCCCGTCGTTCCGTTGATCATCAAGTCGGAGATGGAAGGATCCAGTAAGAGCTGCTGCAGCTCCTCGGGAAAGAACGGAAGTATGAGCTGGAAGCTCATCGAGCAACCTCCTTCGCCGGCTGCGCGATGCCATTGGGGTTCACACCGGTGCTGCCCGATGTCATGGGGTCAACAGAGACGCGATTCTCGTGGAACTCGGTGATGGTCAATCCGAGCGGATTGATGAACTCATACTGCGGGTAAATCCGTGACTGATCGCTGACCTGCTTCGGGTTCAGGTAGTACGTCACCGACAGCAGCCAGTGCTCCGTGCGCGGCTCGCGGGAGTGGTCTTCGGAGAAGAGCTTGTCGAAGGTCACAAGCGCCGTTCCGCGCGCGATGGTGACGCCCTGCACCGTCTCCTCGGACATCGACGTGATGGTGACATTGCGGACCTGAACGTCGCTCGTCTCCACCTGCCCACCCGTAACCTGGGAGACAAGATGGTTCTCGTTGTCGGACGCCATGAGCTGCGACGCCAGCGGCCCTGAGAGGAAGTAATAGTTCAGCGGATACTTCTTCGCAATCGTCTCCCGGTTGATGGTGTAGCGATAGTTCGCCCAATCGGTGAGATAGGTTCGGACTTCGCCTTCACGGGGGCTGTAGTTGAGGTCGGTGTACTGGATCGCCTGAGCACGTCCCATCTCGTCGATGCGGATGTAACGATTTGCGATAGGACGATGGGCAAGCGCAAAGTTCAGCCACATAGAACCGCAGAGAAGTGCGGTGCCGCAACCAAGGATGAGCCGGTAGGTTCTACGCTCAGCGTAGTGCGAGGAGTAAACCTCATTGCCAATCTGGTCGGCCAGCGTCGCCTGCGATGGCGTGAGCGAGTAATCAATGAGTGCTGTGCGTGTGGACATGGGGATGCTGACTCCTCTCCGAGACGGCGTGGAAGACAACGGCTGCGTAGATGATGCCCACGACGAGGCATCCCAACAGAAACAGTAGGAACAGATAGCGGAGTGGTCGGGCCAGCCCCAGCTTTTTGAGCGCGAGAACATCCATCAGATACCAGAACATTTAGGCTCCTCCCGCAACGGCCGCCGTAGATGCTAGTTTTCCGACGGCACTTCCGATGCTTCCTGCCATGCCAGCAGCTCCTCCGAAGATGGCCTGCGTCATACTCGGAATGAACAGCATATTGATGATGAACGCGACGAAAACCATCAAGCAAGGGATAAGATTGGCAATCCACATCGCCATCGAATAGTTGCCGTTGAAGGTCTGCTGCAGGAAGCCGTTCATAAACCCGGCCCACACGTAGATGAACGCGGCGGCGACGGCTCGGATCATGGCAAAGCTGATCAGTACGTCGAGGAAGTGGAAGAACTTGGCCTTGAAACTCTGCGTCATCAGCAGCGGGATGAAGACGGGGCCAAAGAGCGCGGTGACGCCGTACAGGATGAAGGCGCTACAGTTGATGACGAACAGGATGGCTGACGCCATGCCAAGCATGATCTGGACGAGGACGTAGCAGAGGATCTCGACCGGCGCGGTGAAGGACGGCATCGCCGTCCCGTCACCAGCCGTCTTGAGTAGCTGGAGAAGCTGATCCAGGGAGTGCTGGTCGAAGGCCGCGACCATCGCCTGGGCGATGTAGCTGAAGAAGTGGTTGATCCCGAAGCTAGCGCCGGGGAACGGGTTCACCCAGTAGGTTTCGAGCAGGCAGCACACAATCAGCTTCATGAGAAAGTTGGTCAGGTCGCCAGCCTGCACAGGATGATGGTGCAGCCGGAAGGTCATCGAACTGGTGTTCCAGTTGATGACCATGCTGATCAACGTGAACAGGGCGATACAACTCAACTCAGTCAGCCCGAGCTGCGTGAGCGCGCCGCCGTTCTGCGTGGTGAGATTGGTCAGGTTGTTCGTGAACTGGTAGAGCCAGTCCATGCCCGAGGATGCGGACGGCAGTGCCTGTGCGAGAACGATGACGGCGCTCATATCAACTCACTTCCTCGTCAACTACGGGATATAGGTGTTCCAGGTCTTGCTTTCATTGCCGGCAGCGGAGCTGTGCTTCCGCTTGTCTTCCTCGACCCGTTTGCGAAAAGCGTCGTCATACTGCTTCTGCCGCTCGGCTGCCGCTTCGGCCTTCGCGGCCTCATGGCGTTGGTAGATCGCGGCGCTGGCGAGAACCGCCAGCGTCGCAAGGATGGCAAGCAATAGCTTCATGTTCAGCAGCTTGAACATCACGGCTCCTACGGAAGGTACGTCTGCCAGGTGTTGCTTTCGCTGGTTGCGCTCATATCGTGCGTAGCATGTTGCACCTGCACGAAGACGGCGTTATTGAGATCGGCAGCAGCGGCATTACGCTGCTGCATGTTGGCCACAGCCATCTGCGCCGCGAGGCAGGCCTGCATGGTGCCCTGGGCCTGCATCTCAGTCATCTTCTGCGCCTCGGCTGCGTTGAGCAGGTTGAGCTGTTGAACCTCGCTGTTGGTACCACTCGAAGTGTCGAACTGGTTGGCTGCCAGACTGCTGCTCGCATCGTTGTTCTGGGCGCGGGCTGCGCGGTACTGACCGACTGCCGTCAGGCAGTCCGGCGAGACGGCATCGGACATCTCGACCATCGCAAGCTGGGCCATCTGCGGGCTGCCGGTAGCCTGGCTGCCCGCGTAGCTGGCGAGGTCGGAGCTGACCGGAACGGTCGCTGCCGTCCATCCCGCCGTCGATGCCGAAGGCGAGTTGCTGTTGAGCGCCGTCGTCATCCCGCTGGTCTCACCAAACCTGTTGCGGACGTTTACGTTCTCCAGCGTCTGCAGCGTGGTCTGCCACTGCTGCTTGAAGGAGAAGTGCTCGATGTTGTTCTTGAGCATCATGTACTGCGATTCCAGCGTGGTGAGCTGCGCGAACAGACTCGCGTAGCTGGTCGGGTCGAAGACGATGTCGCCGAGCCCGAAGAGGGCAAAGCTCGGCGTAGTGGTCAGTAGCAGCAGACCGCCTCCGATGAGCCATTTACGGTACTTGCGTGAGATCTGCATAGAAGCCTCCATGACAGAGATGTTCAGAAGCAATGGGAATACGTCGGATCGAGCCGGCTCCACAGGTTGCTGTGAAACGAGCTGATGAGGTTGCCGACGAACTCAAGCACACTGGCACCCACCCGTGCGAGAGACAGATACTCGCCCGCCGCAATCAGAAGCGCCACAGCCAGCAACATGACGGTCCAGACGATGACTGCCCGTTTCGGCCTGACGAGGGCGATTCGCACGGTATCCTCCTTTCGTTACAGCGTGGGATCGACGCGATGCTCCGCGTACGAAGGGATGAGGATGTCGCGCCCGATGTACACACGGGCGCGAGAGCCCTCCTTGAGCGTGATGACCGGTAGGCGGTTCAGGAAGTGGTTGAGCACCTCTTCGCCCTCGGCGGCTGACTGCTCGGAGATGCCGTTCTGAATCTCGGTCGATGGGGTCAGCACACTGCCGTTGTTACCGATCTGGGCAAGCCCGCCGAGTCCGCCGATGGCGGCTGCGGCACCGAAGGCCAGCAGATAGCCGTGATCAACCTTTGTAGCGAGACCAGTCGTACCAATCTGGTCAAGACCCAGATACTTGTCGAAGTCGAGCGAGAACCCATCCGGGCAGACGGCGCGATGGAAGGTCACGAAAATCTTGCGCTGCTCGGAGTTGCCGACACTCTGCACGGTTCCAATCAGGCGCGTACCCTGCGGCATCAGCAGTTGCTGGTGATCGTGCGAGTAGTAGTCCGTCGTCAGCATTACGAGGATGGGGCCGGCGAAGCCGCCGTCGATGTGGTTGGTAACGACGCCTTCGAGCACTGTGCCCTCGAAGATCCGGTAGAGCCGACCCTGGTACTGGTCGAAGGGATACTGGGACATCGGATCGGATTTGGAGGTGGTCGCAGAGGCCGTATCCACGGATGCCGGCCTCGCTGCGTTGTCCTCACTCCGCGCTGTGTCGATTGCAGATTGCCTTTCGGCGAGTACAGCAGGTAAAGAGTTTGAGCCACCATGCGAGAAGTCAATCGCCACGGTGTCGCTGTTCAATGCGTCCTGTGCCTGCTTCTCGACGGCGAGCCGCCGCTGCTTCGCTTCCGCCTGGGCCTCCGAGACGTTGGAGGTATGTTGCGGTGCATTCAAGCTGTTCCCATAGATGGAGTCGCGCTGCGCTGCGGTCATCGCCGGCGTGGTGGCCGACTCCGGGCCGGGAACATCCTGCTCCTGCTGGAGCTGCTGCATAGTAGCGGCAAGCTCCTGTTGCCGCTGATGTTCATCGGCATCGTGCCGCGCCTGCGCCTGCTGCTGCGTCTCGAAGCTCGAAACCTGCTGCGCGTTGGGCGTGGTGGGGCTGATCGTCAGCGCACTCTTCGCTGCGGCCTCCTTGTTGCCGCTCAGGAGGCTGGAGATGTTCGCAATTCCGATCACACCGACGATGACGATCATCGCAATCACCATCGGCATACCCTTCCTGAGCGGCGGTTTCGACTCGGGCTGGTCCGGCACCGTGGCCCCGACCTGTTCGATAGGCTCATTCATGGCTATCTCCCCTCCGACGTGCGATGAAACTCCACCTTCTGCTTCCCGATGGTCAGATAACCCGCATCCACTTCCTTCGGCACCGTGTACAGCCCGTCGTTGAAGTCGAAGTTGATCAGCGACGGCTTCTTGTCTTTCACCTCGTACAAAGCAGGCGTCTCCTGGAACTGGCCGCGCAGATAGGTGAACCGGTCGTCGTGCCATATCTGCTGCAGGCCAAGCTCCTTGCCCTTCTTCTCGTCCCACACGTAGTCGAAGTGCAGCGAGCCGGGGTATTGGCTTCGATAGGTCTCTTCCTTGCTCTGCTCCGCCTTCAACGTCGCGGCCTGAGCCGCCTGTGCTTGCGCCGCATCGAGCTTGGCTTTATCCAGCTCGGCTGCCGGGACGAAGACCGGCAACTGTGTCAGCCGGTCCCGACCCGCTTTGTCGCCTGGTTCGACCAATACCTTCGAGTCGTAGTGCGGATCGTCATCGTTCGATATCTCGCGCAACTGCAGCGTGTACTCGTTGCCGTGGTCAGAGACGATGTGGATGTCTGTCGATCCATTTGCAGTCTTCGGCTTCACGCTGATAAAGCGCGAGGCCACGTGGCCGCCATCGAACACCCAGTCCACCGTATCCCCGGCGAAGACATTGGCGACCTTCTCCTCAACGGGCAGCACGATGAGCGTCGATTGCAGCAGGCCCGCGCGGATCACAGGCGGGGTCTGCGACTCTGAGACAGTGACCGCGCGCGGCGCACTGGGAAGCAGTGGGTGTACTGGCGTGGCCGCGCAAAGTGGCAGTGACGCCAACGTGACTCCAAGCGAGATGACGATCGGGATGAGCGGCTTCATAGGTACTGTCCTTTCTGGCGTTACTCGGTGTCGCCCGCTGCGAAGCGGGTGATTCCTTCCGTGAGTCCATACCTGGCAATCAACTTCGACCGGCGAACCCGGTCCTTCGGCTTCGTCGAGAACGCCGCGTAGCTGCGGCTGTCGAGGTTCAGCTTCACAACTTTGGTCAGCCCATCGCGGCGCATATACAGCGCCTCGCGGTCCTGCAAGCTCTCGAAGAGAGCGAGCTGCTGCTCGGTCATCTTGAACAACTCGGCATACCGCTTCCGGTTGAAGGTCGCATCGCGCAGGAAGAGGAACGATGTGCAGGAGTTCACAATCGAGTCCGCGTTCGTCCCAAGGTCCTCAGCGCTCTGACCGATCATGGTCACGCCGCCAAGGTTCTTGCGCACGGTCTTGATCGAAGCGAGCGCGCCATCAAGCAGTTGCTTGTTCTTCATCGAAGAGAAGATCTCTTCGATGAGGATGTGCTTGGGAACACCCAGATTGGCGGGGTTGTAGAGCACATCGTTGATGCGCCGCAACAGCCAGACCATCAAGGGCTCGATCAGGTCGGCATACTGGGCGTTGTTCACTCCCTGGAAGTCAAAGCACTGCACACGGGACAGCGAGAGGCTGTCCTCCACGTTGTCAAAGATCGCGCTGTAGACACCGCGCCCTACCCACTTCGAGAGATACCGGTCGAGTTTCTTGGGCAGAAACAGGTTCGAGAGGCGACGGTTCGACGCTTCGAGCAGGTACATGTCCTGCACGCCTTTGTGGATCACATCGTCGTCCTCGGGCTCCAGCGTAGCGCCACCGTTGGTGAGCAGCAGCTTGATGAAGCTGTAAAGAAACTGGATGTTGCTTTCGGTGGGGTCCAGCGTGAATGGATTGACCCGTGGACCGTCCTTGCCGATGCGGTCTACCCGCCCGCCATAGAGTTCGACGACACTCTCATAACTCCCACCGATGTCGAAGATGTAGGTGAACCCGTTGTACTTCTGCTCGTGGGCGATGGTCAGGTTCCCGGTCACCGACTTGCCGCTGCCCGTAGGACCTAGGATGAGCTGCACCCGAACCCCATCCACATACGCATCCTGAAAGAAGGGTGTGCCCGTGCGTGTCTCGAAGATGTTCAGGTACTCGGCGTCGAGATCATCTGAGTGCGGATGACCGAGGCTCGGGGCAAAGATCGAAGACAGCCGCGCGTGATGGTCTTCGGCCAGCCACATCGGGAAGACATTGAACCGCCCGTTACCTGGAAACAGGGCATAGAAGGCTGAGAGATTTCCCAGCGTCTCTTCCATCACCTGGGCACGTGCTTCGACGAAGACGCGATGCACAGTGGGAGAGATCGTGTGCAGCTCTGCCACGCTCCGAGCCGCGATCAGCAGACACAGGGAGAATTCGCCGTGAGCCTTCTTATCGAGTGCCCGGATTACATCGCTCAGCTCATCGACGGCGTTGTTGGCAGCCTTGGCACCGGCTCCGGTGTCGAGCGAGGCCGTATCCTTTCCGGCCATCACACGAGACAGAACTCCGACTTTGAAGAAGCTGATGAACTTCTCCTGCTGGTCGATCTCGTGCCGAGCCGTAGCAGAAGACTTCGGTCGCCACGTCGTACACAAGAGGCTGTCGCAATCGAGTTTCAGCAGGTCCGCAAACAGGCAGGGACGCGATGCCTCCGGCGTCGTCTTCAGCGAGTACATCTGCACAAACCGTCTGCCGATCCGCAGATGATCGCTCTCCCAGGACACGGGAGTGTGTACGATCTGGCGGTCTACGCCGGTATCGGCGTGAAGCTCTCCCCGCTCTGCCCAGTCTTCGAGGTTGAACAGATAGCTGAAGAACTGAAATACGCCCTGCTTGCCGAGCAGGCGTAGGCCGATGGAACTGCTGAGATTGCCCACGAGCAACGACGCTGTCTTCTGCAGCTCTGCCAGCATCTGCGATGTCGATGCCGCGTTGTCATCGGGCTTCCGCTCGAACGCTTTCACGTTCGACGGCTCGACCGTCAGACACCAGTGAAGGTCGATTCTGCGAAAGCCTGCCGTGCTCTCCAGGAACTCAAGCCGGTCGGTCACAAACGTGTGCGTGACCGGGTTCTCATAAAGCAGTTGACGCGGCAGGTCGAACCCGGAGCGCACGCGTGTGTACTGATAGAGGCAAGCGCCCTCCGGCAAGCCACGCAAAGCTCCTTCGATCATCCGAAGATGCGACTCAAGCTCCTGGTCCGTCAGCCCCTCTTCGTCCACGCCAGTCAGAGAGAACAGGCATCCATAACCTCCGCCTTTCAGCGCGAAGCTCTGGTCGTTGACGAACCGCGCGATGGGCACAATGCTGGAAGCCGCGCCGGCCTTTGCGAACCACGGAACGTATTTGGTCTGCTCAGTGTTTGCGCGGATCATAGTAGCTCTTCTGGTTGAGGCTCAGGCCCCACAGTTGAAACATCTTCGGGTGTTTGCGGATGATGAGCCACGCACCGACAGCCAGCGTGGGGAATGCCATCATCGCCACGAATCGAAAGCCGACGAGGAAAACCGCAATGCAGACGAATACGATCGCCATCCATGCTGTGAGGTCTAGTCCGAGCTTGGCTCGGGGACGATTCAGCGCTTGATTGATTGCCTGCGGTTCTCCTCGACGAGCCATGGCCGATGTACCTCCTACATCGACTGCCCGGTCAGCGAGCCGATCCAGCCAGCTCCCCAACCGAGAACTCCAGCACCAAACAGCGCGCCGAAGAGTCCGGGGATAGCATCCTGAAATCTTCCCGACATCATCCGAATGCCCGCGAAGATCAGTCCGCCGAGACAAATGACCGCGCCGGCATACATCGCGAAGGTCTTGAAGGTTGCCATCAAGGTTGTCGCCCCGGAGAAATCCATCGTGCCCTGCGCGTGGGCAACACTGACAGATGTCAGTGCAAGCAGAGTGGGAGCCAGGAGGCGGATGGCGCTGGCAACCATGGGCTTCGCCTCGCTGCACAGCGCGCGGAGCTTGGGAAGGGTCGGTTTGGGGCGATTGAGTAAACGAGTCCTGCGGATCATCGGCATCCTCCAACGACTGCGATTCAGTCGTGATATGCCGTGACATTACCGTCAGCTTGTAGATGCGTCCAATCGTGATTTGATATCGCCCGATAGCACTTCGTTATGGAGCGATGCAGCGATTCATCCTTGCTTCCTCAGCGCACCCGAGTCGTTCTCCCAAAGCCGTCGAACAGGCTTCTTGGGGATGTTCAGGTCCGCTTCGTGACCGGAGGCTTGGGCCATTCTGTAGGCGAGCAGTGGCAACACCGGCCGCTGAAGCTCCTTCCGACACAGCAGGGCAGTTCCAATACGCAGGGTGAAGCCCTCCATGGGACGTGTCGTCAGCGCAACGTCCAAAGGTACACCTTCTCGGATTAGTCCGAAGCATCCTCGTGTCTTCACCATGAACTGCATCTCGGCGGGCGCTGAGAAGGTGTCGACAGGCTCGATTGACATACCAGCCCGGTTGAACTTTCGCATGATGTAGTCGTGCAGCTCGGGATGCGAGTGCCGCGTAAACATGATCGACAGACGCTCCGCCACGACTTCTTTTGGAATTGCAGTCAGCGACGCACAAGGGTCATCTTTCCGCAGACAAATCAACAAGCTGTGTTCGGAGATGGGGTGTTTTGATAGCTCAGGAGCTGTCGCTGGGAGTGTCACAATAGCGGCATCCAGGCGACCATCGTGCAACATCGCCAGCAGTTCCGCCGTGCAGTCACTGGAAGATAAAAACCTGCCATCGGGAACGATCTCTGCATAGGCTTTGAGCGCCTCCGTAAGAACGTCATGGTTCATGTATGGCGAATAGCCAAGTCGCAGCGGCCACTCCACTTCAGCACCTGCGCGCGAGGCGGCTCTCACTGCGTGCATGCGCATGTGAAGCATCTGACGTGCAACCGGGAGGAACCTACGCCCAGGTTCGGTGAGTTCGGCCCCTACCGGAACCCGCCTAAATAGGATTGCTCCAAGGCCGTCTTCAAGCTGCTTGATGTGGTTGGTGAGCGCAGGCTGTGCGATATGAAGGCGCTCGGCGGCTCTGGTGAAACTGCACTCTTCTGCAATTGCAACGAATGAGACGAGGTGGCGAAACTCAGGTCCTTCATACATGATGGGCACCAACCTTTTTTGGCGATACTCGGCGGACCGTAGAATGCGCGATCAGCTGATGCGTACCCGTAAACTACTCCAAACAAACGGGAAATCTATGAATGGCAGATATCTTTCTCAAAATGTTACTTGGGTAATTTGACTGAATCGAAGATTCTGCTGTTTCTTTCGATCACGTTTCGTTATCGGGTCATACCAAATGACGATTGGACTTCAGCAGTCGCAAACGTAAGCCTGAGAATGCAGTGCACGCATGACAGATCTGACGCAGCTCGGCGGCTCTGAAGTCCAGGCAACAAGGGGTGTCGCGCACCGTCCACGCAAACCGATACGAACGTCTGTCCAAGGAGAGTTCCTATGAGCATCCCAGAACCAGTCAATTCAGATGAAATACGCTTCTTGCGCCTCCCTGAAGTCAGGTGCGTAACCGGCCTATCAAAGTCGAGCCTGTACGAACTGATTCGTGCTCACAGTTTTCCAGCGCCTATCCATTTGGGACCAAGAACTGTGGCCTGGGTAAAGTCCGAAGTCACGACCTGGGCGACAGAACGCATTCGCGCTTCACGATTGGCGGAGCCTCTGCCTGGCGGAAGGCGCATGCCCCAGCGGTCGGGCCGAAGCGCGTGGCAAGCTTCAAAGAGATGCGCCTAAACTACCAGTGCGTTTCTGCCCTTGGCGAGCTGTGCGTCGAGGTAGTCAGCCCACCACTGCATCATGGCTGACCGTTGGCTGAGATACTTTGCGTGGTTGTAGGCGGCGGCCACCTTGTTGCGCTTTGTATGGGCAAGTTGCAACTCGATATGCGCTTCCTCGAATCCCTGCTCATGAAGGATTGTTGAGGCGAGTCCGCGGAACCCATGTCCGGTCATACGATCCCGATAGCCAAGACGATAGAGCGCGTACAGAATCGTGTTGTTGCTGATGGGCTTTCTCTTGTCACGCGCGCCCGCAAATACAAAGTGACCATTGCCGGTAATCTGCTTGAGCGCCTGCAGGACTTCCACAGCTTGACGAGAGAGCGGAACGATATGCGGAGTCTTCATCTTCATGCGATCCGCCGGAATGGTCCAACGGGCCTCGTCCAGATCGAACTCCGACCAGGGCGCTTCGATCTCTTCGCTGGTCCGAACAAAGGTATACGTCATCAGTTTCATTGCTAGCCGAGTGACTGCGTCCCCGTTGTAGTCGTCAATTTTTGCAAGCAGTTCGGGCAACTCTTTAGCATCCACACGAGCACGGTTCTGAGTCTGGGCCTCGGCCAAAATGTCCCTCGGCTTGAAGTCTGCAGCAGGGTTCCGAGTTGCAATGTCACGAGCGACTGCAAAGCGAAAGATCTGCGATGTCGTCTCGTGGATACGTTTGGCAACGTCCCGCGCATCCCGCTTCTCCACCAGGATCATGAGTTCGCGCACATCTGCGGCCGTTACCGAATTGATCGACTTGTGTCCGTAAGCCGGGAACACGTCCGCTTCCAAACGCCGCAGGGTGGTATCCGCGTGCCGTGGCGACTTGCCGATCAACCACCACTTCCACCACTCACGGGCTACGTTCTCGAAGCTGTTGTCCGCTTCCCGCTGCCGAGCTTCGATTTCCCTCTGCTTGGCCTCGCCCTCCGCTTTGCGCTCCGCCATCGGATCGCTCCCCGCTGCGAACGTCCTACGGGCAGCAAGGTGGAGTTCGCGGGCCTGACCGAGGCTTACGAGCGGATACTCACCTAACGCCATGAGTTTCTCTTTGCCCTCGAAGCGGTAACGCCAACGCCACAGCTTCGATCCGCTCGGGTTCACCAAAAGAAACAAACCATCGCGGTCGTACATCTTGAAAGGCTTTTTGTTGGGTTTCGTTCCCCGTACGGCGGTATCCGTTAGCGCCATGATTTCTCCTTAAAGTACGCCGAACCGGGCCGTACCCCACTTTCAGCAAAATTGTACCCCCATCTGTACCCCACTTTATTCAAGGCTGTCCTGGCACGGCAACGCACCTCCTCAGACGACGCATTTCGGCGATTGTCCGTTAGCTCGACTTATAAGTTGCCCATAATGATAGGTTTGGATGGATCTAGGAGGTGCGCAGAAGTGCTGCGAGGGGTAAAGAAAAACGCGCCTTGTGGGCGCGTTTGCATGGTTTTGGTTGCCCCCCAGGGATTCGAACCCCGATTGGACGAGTCAGAGTCGTCAGTCCTACCATTGAACGAGGGGGCAATACAGGTTTTATCGGCAGCTGCAGGCTCGGCGGGAGCCACAATCAGCCGCCTCTGTGAGTGTACGGGGGATAGCCTCACGGGTCAACCTCTGCCATCAACAGGCCTCGCGTGATGCAGTCTCGCTCGCGCCGTAATCTCATTCCCTTCTTGATTCCGCCAGCACTCCAACCCATGCGATCCTCGCCTCCGGATGCGCTACTCTGGGAGAGCAACTCGAAGGGCCAATCATAGACTCTCCCATGCCGAACACTCCCAGCGTTACAACCATCGACGAATATCTGCGTCAGCGACTCATGCCCGTCGAAGGCGCCATCCCCCACATCTCTGGCATCGAGATGTTCGGCACCTCAGTCCCTGCCGGCATCGTCGGCGGCGACCTCTTCGAGTACATCAACTTCCAGCAGCGCTACGACATCGACGCCCGCATCGAGCGCGCCCAACGTCTCGCCGTCGAGTTCCTCGAACCTCTGCCTCCCGGCCTTCCCATCCGCAACTCTGTCGACGACCACCTCCAGTGGCTGCGCTCCCGCCCCGACTATAAGCCGGAGATGGATCCCGAGTACCGTTTCGCCAGAAGCTCCGAGCAGTTACGTGTCGCCGAAGACCTCCATGACCTCTATTCCACCGCTGGAATTCTCATCGTCGATGCGCAGGGCCACGGAATCATCTCGGCAAAGATCGCCTCCACCGTTCACGACACCTTCCACGCGTTGATGCTTACCGATTTGGATCGCTACGGAAAAACTACGCCCAAGCTCTTCGAGAATCTGAATCTGAGGCTTGCGCAATCCGTCACCGCACGCAACGCGCTCGGCATGAGCGAGACCGAACAAACCCGCGAGATCGCCACGATGCTCTACGGCGAAGTCCGTCCCGGCGGCCAATTCCGCTTCGCCAACTTCGGCCATCCTCCTCCGCTGGTCTTCTCTGCAAAGTATGCTCGGCTGGTGGACGTGCACGAAGACCACATGGCGCAATTCCTCGCGCTCGGCCTGCAACTCCCCGCCGATCATCCAGATCGCACACGCTACTTCTCCATGAGTCTGCGCGACCACCGCATCAACTCCGACGACATCTCCGAGATCACCCTTATCAGCCCCGGCGACATCCTCATCCTCTACACGGATGGCCTCTACGACGGCAGCGACCCGCAGGTCCGCGCGCACCTGCAAACCATCCTCCAGCAACACCACCAGGAGTCCGCCCGCAACATCTGCGAGGCACTCATGGAGTTTGCTCTCCAGCAGGACGAGGTTCTCCGCGAAGCCGGCGACGAAGCCCTCATCGACGACAAAACCGTCTTCATCGTTAAGCGCACCTGAACCTCCAGCACGCCCGAAGCCGCCACACTCGCAACGCCACTACTCCTCGCGTAATACCTCCAGCGGCTTCTGCCCCAGCACTCGATGGCTCGCCAGCCATCCCGCCGCCACCGTCATCGCGCCTACCGCCAACCACGCACCCAGGTTCAACCACGGCTGAAACGCATACTCGAAGTGCAGCACATGCACCAGCAAGTAACGTCCCAGCACATTCGCAAACACCAGTCCCACCGCACCCGCAATCAATCCGAGCACCGCAAACTCAATCGAAAAGATTGACGCGATCCGCTCCCGCGTAGCACCCAGCGTCTTCAACACCACCACCTCGCGAATCCTCCGATAGCGCGTCCCCGCAATCGCACTCGCCAGAATCACGATGCCCGCAAAGATGCTGAACGCGGCCAGAAACTGAATGACATAAATCACCTGCAGCATCACCTGTCGAATCACCTCCAGCGTTGCCGCCACATCAATCACCGTCACAGTCGGGAAGTGTTCATACAGCACGCGCCGCAGCGTTGCCGTAGCGCTCGGATCGCAATGCACGCCGCCGTACCAAACCACCGGCAACCCAGCCAGCGCAGCCTGCGGCAGGATAAACTCCGCGCGCGAAAACGCATGGCGGCTATCGGCCTCATACACCGCCGCCACCGTCGCAGTAAACGCCTCATCCTGTGCCGAGAGCGTCACCGTATCACCCGGCTTCACCTTCAGCCGGCTCGCCCTTGCGCGCTCAATCGCCACCAGCGGATGCTGCGCCGCGTCCGCCGCCTGCTGCGCCGTCCACCACTTCCCTTCCACCACCAAGTCGCCCGCCGGCGGCGCATCCGCCCTCGCCGGCCACGTCAAATTCAACCCCAACCCGCCGCGCCCCATGTGCTGCAACTTCAACTTCTCCACCGCCACGCCATTAATCGCCATCAGCCGCGAACTCACCACCGGAATCATCTCCGGCTCGCCCTTCACCGTCGGCTGCTGCATCAGCAGCGCACGCACGCGGCCCACCTCATCCGATCCCATATCCATCAGAAAAATATTCGGAACATTCCCCGCCGTCGAAACCTGCATCTCGTTCACAATCGAACGCTGCACCAGGTACACCGCCGCAATCTGCATCACGCCCAGCCCCAGTGCCGCCAGCAACGCCGCCGAAGGATTTCCCGGCCGATACAAATTCGCCAACCCATGCCGCAGCACCGACGGCAGCCGCAATCCCGTCCCGCGCAAAAACTTCCGCAGCAACCACAGCGTCGCCGCCGCCATCCCCAGCAGCACCAGCAGCGACACCGCCAGTCCCACCGCAAACGTCCATCCCACCTGCCGCGAATCCGACACCCGCGTCGCCAGCACCACCAGCCCCGCAAGAATCAACACACTCGCCGCAATCTGCGCCCCCGATCCCCGCAGCTTGCGCACCACCCGCGTCGCAAACGGATCGTCCATCGTCTCCACATTGCGCCGCAGAATTAAAATCGGGCGCACCTTGCGAATATCCAGCAGCGGCGGCAGCGTAAACAGCAGCGTCGTCAACAGCCCCGCACCCAGCCCCAAACCAATCGCATGAGGCTCCAGTTGCAGCGTCGGCGTCAGGTGCAGCAGCTTCGCCAAAAACAGTGGAAACACCATCTGCACGCCGATCCCCAGCACCACGCCAAGCACGCCTCCGCCCAGTCCCAGCAGCAGCGTCTGCAGCAAGTAAATCTTCATCACCTGCGCCGACCCCGCGCCCAGCGACTTCATGATCGCAATCGAATCCAGCCGCTGCTGCAAGTGCGATCGCATCGCCATCGCAACGCCCACCGCGCCCAGCACCAGCGCCACCAGGCTCATCAGCGACAGCAACCCCGTCGCCCCATCCAGCGCCTTCGTCAGCGCCGGATTCGCCTCGCGGTAGTCCGCAATCTGCGCCTCCGGCAGCAGCGTCTCCAGCCGCGTCTTCAGCGCCGCCACCGCCGCATCCGACAGCGCCTGCCCCGGCGTCCCCTGCCGCAGCTTGAACAAATATCTCCGCGTCACCCGCGACCCCGGCGCCACCAGTCCCGTCCCCGCCAGCGCCCTCTGCGAGATCAACACCCGCGGCCCCGCCGCAAACGATCCCGACAGCCGGTCCGGCTCATCCTCCACCACCGCCGCGATCCTGAACACCTCGGTCCCCAGCTTGATCGAATCCCCCACCTTCAGATGCAGCCGCAGCAGCAGATCATCGCCCACCGCCACCGTCGTATCCGTCAGCGCCTGCGTCAACGGCATCGCCGGCGCCAGCACCACCGCTCCATAGAACGGATACTTCGCCGGGTCCACCGCCTTCACCGACACCAGCAGCGGGTCCATCGCCGTCGACGCCGACGCCATCGACAGCAGCTCCGTCACCGGCGACTCATCGTTGCCCTCCGCTCGCAGCGCCTCAATTCCCGCCAGCTCATTCGGCGTCGGCGGCATATACGTCCTCGCCGCAATGTCCGCAGCCATAATGCTTCGCGCGCGCAGCAGCAGCGTCACTCGAAACGCCGACGAAAATCCCCGCACGCCCGTCAGCGCAGCCACTCCAATCGCCACCGACAAAATCACAAACGCAAATCGTCCCCGCGACGAGTGCAACTCCCGCGTAGCAATCCGTGCCGCCGTCCCGTATGAAAGCCCCGCCATCTATACGCTCACCGGCGAGCCCGCACCCTGCACCTCGTCGCTCACCACCAACCCGTCGCGCAGCGTAATCCGCCGCCCCGCCTGCGCCGCCAGCGCCGGATCATGCGTCACCAGCACCAGCGTCGTTCCCTCCACCCGATTCAGCTCCAGCAGTAGCTCCAGAATGTGCTTCCCATTCACCGTGTCCAGATTCCCCGTCGGCTCATCGGCCAGAACAATCGGCGGCCGCAAAATAAACGCCCGCGCCAACGCCACCCTCTGCTGTTCCCCGCCCGAGAGCTGCACCGGATAATGGTCCACCCTCTCACTCAGCCCCACCGAATCCAGCAGCGCCCGAGCCCGCGCCACACCCGCCTTCCATCCGCCCGCATCAGCGCCTGCGGCATTCGGAGAGACGTTCAGCTCGTATGGCAGCAGCACATTCTCCAGCGCCGTCAGCGTCGGAATCAACTGATAGCTCTGGAACACAAACCCGATCGTCTTCCCCCGCAACTGCGCCAGCTTATCTTCCTCAAGGTTGCTGATCACCGTCCCATGCAGCGCCACGCTCCCCGACGTCGGATCATCCAGCCCCGCCAGCAGACCCAGCAGCGTCGACTTCCCCGACCCCGACGCTCCCATGATCGCCACAAACTCCCCGCGCTCCACCGTAAAATCAATCCCCCGCAGAATCTCCACCGTCGCCCCACCCGTGCGCAGCGACTTCCGCAAACCCCTCACCACAATCATCGGCCCCTCCCAACCCATCACCTTCGATGCACCATCCACAATCGCAACCTCATGTGTCTTTAAAATCGTCAGCCTTCTGTCCAGCTATCTGATGAACCATCCACCCGCTACAGCGCAAAGATCACCGCAAAATCTTCGCGCCCGCCCGGCATAAACGAGCCCAGTGCTACACACACTAAAATCAAAGTGTGAATCGCGCGCGCACAGCCCTTAGTTTATCCACTATCGTTTTAATCGCTCTGGCGACTCTCGCCCCAACGGGCTGCCACACCGCGCCCACCAACTCGACCACCAACGCAGCCATCGCCACCAGTCCAGCACCGCCCCCACCCCCAGCGCCGACCACGCAAAGCCCCTCGCCGTCCGCGCAGGACCGACCCAGGATCCTCTGCTTCGGCGACTCCCTCACCGCCGGCTTCGGCACCGATCCCGGCCAGTCTTACCCCGACGCCCTCCAGCATCTCCTCGACGCCGCCGGCTACCACTACCACGTCCTCAACGACGGCATCTCCGGCAACACCACCAAGGACGGCCTCGACCGCATCCAGCATGTCCTCGACCGCCATCCCCAGATCGCCGTCGTAGAGTTCGGCGGCAACGACGGCCTCCGCGGCCTGCCCCTCGAACAAACCCAGTCCAACCTCTCCGCCATCATCGCGCAGCTACAAGCCAGCGGCATCCAGGTCGTCCTCGCCGGCATCACCCTCCCCCCCAGCTACGGCCCCGACTACATCAAAAAATTCAACGCCATGTATCCCGCTCTCGCGAAGCAATACCACGTCCGCTTCCTTCCCTTCCTCCTCAAAGGTGTCTACGGTGTCCCCGGCAGCATGCAAGCCGACGACACCCACGCCACCGCCCAGGGCAATCAGCAAGTCGCCCGCAACGTCGAAGACCTCCTCAAACCGCTGCTCAAACACTAGCCATCGCCCTCGCTCCTGATCCCACCAATCCAGGTGCCCCATGCATGCCGCGCCATCATGCGACATGCGTGGGACGGCACAGTGCTTACCCCATCACCACCACCGGCTGCATCAGCGTCCCCGCCACCCGTTTCGCCACGCACAGCAACTCCCTCGGCCCGCTAAACACCTTCACCATCTGCGCCCCCGAAAACTCCGGCACATTCACCTGCATCCCATTCCGAATCCGTCCCGCCGTCTGCTCGTCCACCGTCACCGACGGCATCTCCACCAGCAGCGACCGCGGGTGCGGCAACCGCGCCCCCACCTCCTCCGGTCTCATCGCCTTCAACTCCTCCAGCGTGATCGCCTGCGCCAGCGTAAACACCCCCGCCTCGGTCCTCCGCAGCGACGCCAGATGCGCCCCACACCCCGCCAACTCGCCCAGCTCATGCGCCACCGACCGCACATACCCGCCCGCCGAGACCTGCATCCCGAACGCAGCCGTATCCCCCTCCAGCCACCGCAGCTCAAACCGCTGAATCGTAATCCGCGCCGCTTTTACGGGAACGTCCTTACCCGCACGAGCGAGCTTATGCGCAGGAACTCCACCTATCTTCTTCGCAGAAAACACCGGCGGTACCTGGTCCATCTCACCATGGAATCGCCGCGCCAACTCTCGCAACTCGGCCAGCGACTTCGTCAGCGCCACCGGCTCTGCAACCGCCGTCCCCTCCGCGTCGAACGTATCCGTGGCAAACCCAAACCGTATCGTTCCGGTATACGCCTTCTCCGCCTGCCCAAAGAACTGCGCCAGCCGCGTGTACTTACCCAGCAGCAGCGGCAGCACGCCCGTAGCCATCGGGTCCAGCGTCCCCAAATGCCCAATCGATCGTTCGCCAGTCGCCCGGCGCACAATCGCCACCACATCATGCGAGGTCATACCCGCAGGTTTATCGAGTATCAAAAGTCCATTCATGCAGTTGCTATTGTCGCGCACTTCGACGCAACATTCGCAGTTTTGTCAGCGACCGCTCTGCCCGGAACCTCTCGCCAGAGACGACCTGCCACCACACCCGTCATCCTGAACCAGGCCAAGAACCTGCTTCTCGCGCGTGCAACTGGCGTCCGTGCTTGCCTTCGGCTACAAGCTGACAGCGATCTACCGTTCCGCCCCCGCCAGCGACAAAAACTCATTCCGCGTCTGCAACTGCGTCTTGAACACCCCGCGCATCGAGCTCGTCACCGTCAGCGAGCTCTGCTTCTCCACGCCGCGCATCATCATGCAAAGATGTTGCGCCTCCAGCACGACGCCCACTCCCTGCGGATGAATCGCCTCTTCAATCGCCTCGGCAATCTGTTGCGTCAGCCGCTCCTGCACCTGTAGCCGCCGCGCAAACACATCCACCATTCGCGGCAGCTTGCTCAGCCCCACAACCTTTCCCTGCGGCACATACGCAATATGCGCCTTGCCAAAAAACGGCAGCAGATGATGCTCGCACATCGAGTAAAACTCAATGTCCTTCACCATCACCATCTCGTCATAGTCCACATCGAACAGCGCATCATGCAGCACCTCATCGGCAGACTGCAAGTACCCCTGCGTCAAGAACGCCATGGACTTCTCCATGCGCCCGGGCGTGTTCCGCAGCCCATCCCGCGTCGGGTCCTCGCCAATCCGCTTCAGCAGCTCCGCATAGATCTCCTGCGTACTGGCATCCGTCAACGCCATCGTCTGATCTCCTTTGCCATTCCCATTCACCAGCAAGGCAGACTCACGCTCTTCCATCCCATTCAGCTCAAACTTCATAGACCTCACTCCAGCCTCTCTTCAAGACTTCTTCCCGTGCTGATTCGTCCATCCCGCTGCATCACAGCCCCTGCGCGCTCAACTCCTCAACGGTGCGCCTTCGCCGAAATAATCAAACGAGTTATTTCCCGTCTCTTCCACGTGTACGCGCTCCAGCTTCAACTGCGGATGATCGATCGCCTCCGCAAAGCCGGTGAAGATGCTCCACATCTCCACACATACATGCTCCGTCGTCGTCACCCGGTCGCGAAAGGCCTCCAGAGTATTCAGATTCGCATGGTCAAATAAATCGATCACCTCTCGCTGTGCGAACAAATCCAGATCACCCAGGTTCACAATCATCCCCGTCACCGGGTCCACCGGCCCTGACAGCGTAACCTCCACCACATAGTTATGGCCATGCCCAAACGGGTTGTTGCACTTGCCAAACATCGCGCGGTTCTCCTCCGCCGAGAGAGCATCAACATGCAACCGATGCGACGCGCTGAAGTGATACCGCCTCGACAGATGCGCCACCTGCCGCACAATCGCCCCGCTCATGCTCCCTCCCCATAAAAATCCGCAAACAAATCCGCCATCTCATACACCCTCACGCGATGCAGCTTCGCGTGCGTAATCTTCCCCTCCAGCCGCCGCCAGATCGCAATCGCAATATTCTCCGTCGTAGGAATCGCCTCCGCAAACTCCGGCACCTCAAAGTTCAAATGCCGATGGTCATACACGCTCACCACCTCGCGCTCGATAATGTCCTTCAACTGCTTCAGGTCCACCACAAACCCCGACACCGGATCAATCTCCCCCGCCACCGTCACCTCAAGCGTGTAGTTGTGCCCATGCCCCTGGCGATTCGCGCACTTGCCAAACACACGCGCGTTCTCCTCCTCCGTCCATTCGGGGTTCCAGTAAAAGTGTGCGGCTGAAAAATCGGCTCTGCGTGTGAGTAGGATCATAAAGTTCTTCCACCAGACAAAAACATTCTGCCCCGACAAGCGCATCTGGGTTGGATGCGTTCAACCCGCGTCGGATGCGAATCGTGCGAGGAATGCTAAACCCTGCAACCGAAAACCGTGTTGAGAGTGTCGAATTGCAGCCCAAGATTGCGCTGAGAGTGTAGCTTTTTCAGGCACTTTTTGCTGAAAGGTACGCCATGACGCACCTCACGTTCGATACGCCCTGCCCTTCCACGCCACCTGGTGAAATACTCTGTGCTTCATCCAACTCCGCACCAGCAACCCGATAAACAACGGCAGCGCAGCCACCGAAATCGCACAATCTAAAGCACTAAAGTTCGACCGCCGCACCCGCCCATAGAACCGCACCAGCGTCCGTGCCCAGATCAGCAGGATCACCCCCTGCTGCCAGAACTCCAGATAGCGCAATGGAATCAGCAATATAGGCAGCAGCAACAACCCAACATCCAGCAACCGCCAGGCCGCTAACCCCAGAGCATGCGGAAACAGCAACGCCAGATTCTTCGTCCATCCCTCCACCATATCGCTGAATCCAAAGTACATACGAGTACTCAGCGCATCCGGCGCATAGCGAAACCAAAGCCCCCGTCCCGAATCCTTCACCAACGCCGCCAGCGCCACATCTTCCAGCACCGATCGTCCCACCGCCCGGTGCCCTCCCACCCCAAAATAAACCTCCCGCTCGACCATCAAAAACTGCCCGTTTGCAGCAGCAAGTCGTTTGCTTACATCATTTACCTGCGCCGGAGGATACACGCTCGCAAGCTCCGAAAACACCAGCGGCATCAGCGCCCTCTGCCAGAATCCGCTCACAATCTGCCGCGGCGAATACGACAAAAGCCCCACATCTCGCGCCTGAATCTCCTCCAAAGCCTGCACCAAATCTCCCGGCTCATGCAGCGTATCGGCATCAGTAAACAGCAACCACCGCCCTTGCGACTCCCGCGCCCCAAGCCAGCAAGCGTTCGTTTTCCCCGTAAATTCTCGGTTTCCCGCACGAAGATCAAGCGGCGGAGCTTCCAGAACCCGCATCCCCGCATGGTGCGAAGCCGCCTCCTCCGCAATCGTCCGCGTCCGATCCGTCGAAGCATCATCAACGACAATCAACTCCCAATCACGCCCCAGCCGAAACAGATCATCATCCTGCAAGAGCAGCGTTATCAAGCAGTTAGGAAGATTTTCTTCCTCATTCCGCGCCGGAATCACCACCGAAAGCCGCAACCCCACCCCACCCACCATCACCGCAATAGACGGCTCCACCGCGGCCTCTACAGCCTTATCATCGACAGAAAACTCAGCAAATACATGGTTTTCCTGCGGAAGTTCTGGCGCGAGACCGGACAAACTAGGCGTGTCATTCACAACTTCGTATTATAGAAACAGGTAGATAGCGCGATCGGACTCAACGCGAGGGCAGCGAATCATGCGACACATCATGCGTGCAGGAATCATGGCGTTTCTAGCCTGCGCCATCACCACCACAGGCTGCGATCGGGGCACACTTTCCGATCAAATCGGCCGGGTAGCACCGGTATTCTCCATCAATGACGGGCAGCATTCGGTCAATCTGGCAAGCCTGCGCGGCAGAGTCGTGGTGCTTAATTTCTGGGCGAGTTGGTGTGCTCCCTGCGTGCAGGAGATGCCGAGCCTCCAGACCCTGCAGCAGCAAATGCCGCAGATTCAGGTCGTTGCCGTCGCAAGCAATGAAGACTTTTCCCAATACCAGAGCTTTGTCGCGCGTCAGCACATCGACTTGCTGACAGTCTTCGATCAGCAGCAGACCTCGAATAAGCTTTACGGCAGCTTCCGCTTTCCCGAGACCTACATCATCGACAAGCAGGGCGTGATACGCAGGAAGTTGATTGGACCACAAGAGTTCACCAGCCCCAGTTTCCTGAGATATCTCAGGAAACTGGCTTCATAATCCACCCCGTCTCACGATAAAATCAGCAGCATGACACAGCTTGATGTGATGTATCTCTACGGCGGAGCACCCACCGAGGCAGCCATGATGGCTCTCGGACAGGTCCGCAAAGTCTATGGAATTCGCATGGTCGAGGTCAATGAGGCTGAAAAGACCGTTCGTGTGGAATACGACGCGACACGGCTCACCGAGCCGATCATCCACCAACTCCTGCGGCGGGCTGGCATTGATGTGATCGAGCGCGTGTCGTTGCTGCCGCCCCAGCCAGAGGCAGTAGCTGTAGCCCCTGCAGCCAGCTAGATTTGATCGCAAGGCTTTCATCGGTTATTCTTACTTAGTTGCCGCAATGCAATGTGCGCCCGTAGCTCAGCTGGATAGAGCGCCTGGCTACGAACCAGTAGGTCGGAGGTTCGAATCCTTCCGGGCGCACCATGACCTTCCATCTCTCAAAAGCCCCTACATTTCCGATGCCTGTATTGAAGCCATAAAAATACAGCAAAGATCCTCTGAATGTCGTATAGTAAAGAGGACCAACTTGGTCGGATATGCGGTTCCATGGACGTTATGGCTTTGAGCGACGCGAAAGTGGGCAGTGCAGGCGTGGTGGAACGCGTCGATCTTCCCGACGAAGTGAGCCACTACCTGGCGCACCTTGGATTCCTTCCGGGAATCAGTGTTGAAATTCTGCGCCGCGCTCCGGCTGGGGACCCGCGCGTGTACCGCATTGATGGGGTTGAAGTTGGCCTGCGCAACGAGACCGCCCAACATATCTTTCTCCGGCTGACTTCGAACGCCGCAGGTGAGGCTGTATGAGCTGCCATTCCACGGTCGCAGCACCGATCGAGGAGATCGCGCCTCCGTCTCCTACGGGCACCGTGCGACTGCGGACGGTGGCACTCATTGGCCCACCAAACTGCGGTAAGTCTACCCTTTTCAATCGCTTGACCGGAATGCGTCAGAAGGTCGCAAACTACCCCGGCGTTACGGTAGAACATCACTCCGGCAAGATGAAGAGCATCGGGCGCAGTGATTTGACGCTGATCGATCTTCCGGGAATTTACAGCCTTGCCACTTACTCCGAAGACGCGCGTGTCGCCGTGGAGGTACTGACCGGCAAGATGCCCGGCGTTCCCAAGCCGGATTGCGTGCTTCTGGTGCTGGATGCGACCCATCTGAATCGCCAGTTGATGCTGGCGGCACCGGTGTTTTCGATTGGGTTGCCGACGCTGGTCCTGCTGAACATGTCCGACCAGCTTGAGGCCCGCGGCGGCAAGATCGATACGCTGGCAATGGCGCGGGAATTGGGCCATCCAGTGGCTTTGATCAGCGCTGCACAGGGCAAAGGACTGGACGCGATTCCAGACTTTCTCCTCCGTGCAGGCAGTCGTCCGGATGATGGATTGAGGCCGGTGCATCTGCCTGTATTGCAGAGCGCGGCCTCGTGCCGCAGTTGGGCCACGCAGGTCACGACACGAACGAAGTACCAATCCCCGAGGGCTTCGCTGTGGACGCGGCGTCTGGATAGTGTCCTTTTGCACCGCATCCTGGGGCCGCTGGTCTTTCTAGCCGTTGTGATTGCTGTGTTTCAGGTAGTATTCACGCTGGGACAGCCGCTGAGCGACGGGCTTGGACAGTTGTTGACGCAAATGGGCGCGAAGGCTGCCTTGTTGTTGCCTGATAACTGGCTGCGGGCGATGCTGCGCGATGGTTTGTGGAATGGGGTCCAGTCAGTTCTGGTGTTTTTACCGCAGATTTTGCTGCTCTTTCTCTTTATCGGGGTGCTGGAAGACTCTGGATATCTGGCCCGTGCCGCGCTGATTGCGGATCGCATGATGCGCTCCATCGGGTTGAACGGAAAGGCGTTTATTCCTTTGCTTTCAGCGTATGCGTGTGCCGTTCCGGCGATTATGGCCACGCGTACCATTGAGAACAAGCGGGAGCGGATTGCGACGATTCTGATTGCGCCATTTATGACCTGTTCGGCGCGATTGCCCATTTATACGCTGATTATTGCTGCATTTATCCCTAACCAGAAGTTTATGGGCGGTGTCATCGGGCTGCGTGCGTTGGTAATGCTGGGACTTTATGTGATTGGTTTTCTGGCCGCGCTGATCACAGCCAAGCTACTGAACTCCTCTGTAATGAAGGCTTCCCATGCTCCTTTCATACTCGAACTGCCGCAGTACCGGTGGCCTACGGTGACTTCGCTGGGGTTGCGGCTGTATGACCGGGGTAAGTTGTTCTTGCATAAAGCCGGAACGGTGATTTTGAGCGTTACGTTTCTGGTGTGGGTGATGAGCGTGCTGCCGATCCATGGGGGGCAGTTCTCGGATCTGGGGACGAGCGTGATTGGCCACCTTGGGCATTGGATCGAGCCGGTGATTCGGCCGTTGGGCTTCAACTGGAAGATAGGAATAGGGTTATTGAGCTCCATCGTGGCACGAGAGGTGATCGTGGGAACGCTGGGTACGCTCTATGGGATGGATCCGGCAACACACGCGCTGGGGCTGCAAGTGGCTCTGCGGCATGACATTACGCTGGGTGGAGCGATTGCGCTGGTGGTGTTTTTTGCGTTTGCAATGCAGTGTACGTCGACCTTGATCGTGGTGCGGCGGGAAACCAATAGCTGGAAGCTGCCGGCGCTGCAATTCGTTTATATGACAGGGGTTGCGTACGTTGCGGCGCTGGTGGCCAATCAGGTCATCTCGCGAATTTTCTAGCACTCTCAACGCAATGTTGGGCTGCAATTCGACACTCTCAGCGCAGTTTTCGTACGCACGGTCGCGAAATTGGGGGTGAAGCGGGGTGGGAGAAGCAGATTCCTCCGCTGCGCTGCGGAATGACAACCAAAGAGTAATAGCAGGGGCAACATAGCGGGGAAATTTTCTGACCGTTGACCCCAGCTTCGACGCTAGCGCTCGCCCCAGCTTAGCTTGGAGCGGAGGACGTTGAAGAAGCCGTTGGGTCGAAGGCGGAGGAGGTGGACGACGCGGTTGGACTTGCGGCAGAGGATGCGGTCGTTGAGGAGAAGCTCGACGGCTTCCTGGCCATCGACAGTGAGGTAGGTTTCGTGGGGGACGACGTCGACGACGACGGCGACCTCAGCTTCGCCGGGGAAGACGATGGGGCGGATGGTGAGGAGGTGGGGGCAGATGGCAGTGAGGACCATGGCGTCGACGGTGGGCATGAGGATGGGGCCGTCGGCGGCCAGTGTGTAGGCGGTGGAGCCGGTGGGGGTGGAGACGATGACGCCGTCGGCGCGGAAGCGTGCGACGAACTGGCCGTCGAGCTCGATGGCGAATTCGCCCATGCGGGCGATGGCACCTTTGGCGAGGACGATGTCGTTGAGGGCCTCCCACTCGCGGAAGAGGTGGCCGTCGCGGAGGAGTTGCGCGTGCATGAGGCTGCGAATGTCAATGACGGCGGTGCCGGCCATCCAGGCTTCAAGGGTGTCGTAGAGCTCGGAGAGTGGGACCTCGGTGAGGAAACCGAGGGAGCCGAGGTTGACGCCGAGGATGGGGGTATTGGTGTAGGCGAAGGCGCGGGCGGCGGAGAGCAGGGTGCCGTCTCCGCCGAGGGAGATGCAGATGACGGGCTCGTGCGCGGCCATATCGCAGCGCTGGATGGCCTGATCACTGAGACCGATGTAGGAGGCGCTGTCGGGTTCGAGGATGGGAGTAAACCCGTTGTCGGTGAGCCAATCGACGAGCTCGGTGAGGATGTACTCCAGCTCTGGCTTCATCGGCTTGGAGATGATTGCTACCTTGGGCATCGTGTGAACAGTGTAACGGCAGACAGCAGCGAGTAGACAGTAGCCAGTAGAAAAAGGCTCTGGGTGAGGCGGGCGTGGAGTAGGATGCGGGGCTCGCGGCGCTGCGGTTTTGCGGGCGTGGGGATATGCAAGCAGTCAAAACATCCTGCCTACCAGTTATGGGAAGCGAGAACGCTTAGCGGGACTCATCACGCCGGGTGCTACTCCTGGGGCAAAATACCAATTGTGACCATCCACTTGTCCACCAACTCAGGCCATGCGGTTACAGGAAGATTGGTGCGCCGCAAGCCAAAGGCATGGCCTCCCTGTGCGTACAGGTGCATTTCAACTGGAACTCCGGCCTGCTTTAGCCCGGCGTAGTACGCGAGGGCTTGCTCAACGCCGTCTACCTCGTCGTCCTCGTTCTGGAGGAGAAAGGTGGGCGGCGTCTGCTTCGAAAGATGGTTCTTCACATCCTGCTGAAGAGCAAAACTGTTCTCGTCAACTGCGAGATGACCAGGGTAGATGGCTATGGCGAAGTCCGGTCGGCAGCTCACGTCGTCTGCTGCGTCCACGCGGGGATAAATGCGCTTCTCGAAGTGAACGCTTGTCGCCGCTACCAGGTGACCGCCAGCAGAGAAGCCGATCACGCCAATCTTCCGCGGGTCAATGTGCCACTCAGCAGCATGAAGCCGGGTCAGGCTGATCGTCCTCTGTGCGTCGTCCAGAGCTTGTGGGGCATGGGGATATGGACCTGACGTGGGGTACTTCGATGAACCTGGAACGCGGTATTTCAAGAGCACGCAAGTGATGCCTCTTGATGTAAGCCAGTCGCAAACTTCGGTGCCCTCCAAATCCATCGCGAGGATCTGATATCCCCCTCCGGGAAACACAACGACGGCAGCTCCGGTGTTCTCAGTCTTTGGAGGGTAGACGGTCATCGTTGGCACAGAGACGCGCTCATCTGAAATCCAGGGCTTATCTGCGACGAGAGCATCCTTGCGCTCTACTTTTTCTGAATACTCGGGGCCGTCGTATACGACAGGATCGGGCGCAGCTCCGGGCCAGATCGAGACTTGCCGGTGCCCGGGCGAAGGTTGCCATGGCGGAAGATGTTGTTGAGCAACGGCAGTCGCGCTGAAAACAGCAACCATCAAAGCATGCACGGCCAGTGTGCGGAAGGAACGCAACATGACGACACCTCTACAGTTCCGCACCGAAAGGAAACGGTCTGGGCTGCCTTCTCTTTGGAATTGTGTGGGCGAGCAAAGTGAGTGATCGCCTTCAAAGAATACGGGCGTACCGAGGGAAGCGTGATTAACGAGGCTGGTTCATGGCCTGGGATGTATACGAGATGACGGACGGCCGCGCTCGGTCTGATTGGCTGCGTTTTCTCGGTTCATAAGAAGTTGATGGCGCAGCGCGGCATTCCCTTGAGGCTGAAGCCAGCTTCGTCTTTAACATTTTTTGGCGGGGCTGAAATCCCGCCCCTTCAAGAGATTGGCTTAGGCAGAGGGCGGATGTCTGGGGCGGGCGGATTGTCAGGCGAAGCGGGCATGGAGGAGGAACTCACGGTTGCCTTCCATGCCGAGAATGGGGGAGTCGATGAGGGCGAGGGCCTGGCCGCCGAGGGCTCGGACGGCGTCCTCCACGCGGTGGACCGCGAGTTGGTGGGCGTCGGGGTCGCGGACGATGCCGCCTTTGCCGACATGCTCGCGGCCGGCTTCGAACTGGGGCTTGACGAGGAGGACTGCGTCGCCGTGCCAGTGCTCGCCTGCTGGGACCAGGGCAGCGAGGACGGCGGGGAGGACGAGGGTTGCGGAGATGAAGCTGACGTCGAGGGCGAAGAAGGTGATGGGGGCGGGCGAGGAATGGGCGGGGGCAACTGCAGGTCTCTCCACTGCGGCCTTCGGCCTCCGGTCGAGATGACAAGGTTCGTGGGTTAGGGCGGGGCTGGGATAGAGCTGGCCGGGGGTGAGGAGGCGGGCGTTGGTGCGCTCGAGGAGGGAGACGCGGGGGTCGGTGCGGAGTTTGTGGTGGATCTGGCCGTAGCCGGTGTCTACCGCTAGAACAGATGCCGCGCCGTGCTGGAGCATGCAGTCAGTGAAGCCGCCGGTGGAGGCTCCGATGTCGGCGCAGGCGAGGCCGGCGACGGAGATGCTCCAGGTGGTGAGGGCGGCTTCGAGCTTGACGCCGCCGCGGGAGACGTAGCGGAGATCGTCGCCGAGCATGCGGATGGTGACGGTGTCGTCGACGGCGGTGCCGGGCTTATCGATGCGCTGCTCGTTAACCAGGACGCGGCCGGCGAGGATGAGCGCCTGCGCACGCTCGCGGGAGGCGGCGAGGGAGCGGTCAACGAGGAGTTTGTCCAGGCGTAACTTCATGGCGTAGGCGGTCATAGACAGGATAGCGGAGTGGGCGGTGCGATGGTTGCGGGAACAGGGTTGGTGAGACGATAGAGGCGGGAGGAAGCATGATGACAATTGCGGATTTGAAGGCTGGGATGAAGCATGCGGAGACGATTACGGTGGAGGATCGGCTGACCGTGACCCGGGTTGTGACGATGTTTACGCCAGAGACGGAGATGCCGCCCGTGTTGGCTACGGCATACATGATCGGGTTTGTGGAGTGGACGTGCATGCGGCTGCTGGAGCCCTACCTGGAGCCACAGCAGCGCAGCCTGGGGACGCTGGTGAACCTTAGCCACAGCGCGGCGACGCCGGTGGGCATGAAGGTGACCGCGGAGGTGACGCTGGAAGCGGTGGAGAACCGGCGGCTACGCTTCAGCGTGGTGTGCCGGGATGAGGTGGACGTGATCTGCGAGGGACAACATGAGCGGTTCGTGGTGGATATTGAACGGTTTATGAAGGGGCTGAGGAAGAAGCAGGGGCTGGAGTAGGCGGAAGGTTGGGCATGCGGAGGAGAGCGACAGCGCGGCGTTGAGGGAGAATGACGTACACTGTGCTTTCAGGAGCGATGTCTTCCCGAAACGGCGCTGGAAGGGTGTTGCGGATTCCAGTAGAGTAGCAAACGGTTGCCTGCTTCCACAGCCCCAGCGGCAATCCAATCGACCAGCGAGTGCGTTCAATGAATAGTGGCATGGAAGAATCGACGGCAGTGGCCCGGCCGGCGCCAGAGGATGATGCCGAGCTTCTGACGCGGGTAGTGCGAGGCGATGAGCGGGCGATGGCGGTGCTGTTCGACCGGTACTCAAAGATTGTGTACTCGGTGGCGCTGCGCGTGCTGCGGGATACGGCTTCGGCCGAGGATGTGATGCAGGAGATTTTCATGCAGATCTGGCGCAATCCGAACAGCTTTGTCGCGGCCCGGGGAAGCCTGGGCGGATGGCTGGCGGTGGTGGCGCGCAACCGGTCGATTGACATGCTGCGGCGGAAGCGGCCGAGCGAGCAGGTGGAGGAGATGAACCTGGCGTCGGCATGCAATCTGGCCGATGAGGCGGAGCGGTCGCTGCTGATGGAACGGGCTCGGGCGGCGGTGAAACTGCTGCCCACCGAACAGCGCAAGACACTGGAGATGGCGTTCTACGACGGACTGACGCACTCGGAGATTGCAGAGATGACCGGCGACCCGCTGGGAACGGTGAAGACGAGAATACGCAGCGCGCTGCTGACGCTGAGAAAGGCATTCCAGGCATGAACACGGCGAATCACATCACACAAGACGACCTGTACCTGTTCGCGCTGCAGCTTCTGCCGGAAGCCGATATGAAGAGCGCGGCGATGCACTTGAAGGAGTGCGCCGTGTGCCGGGCGCAGTTGGGCGAGATTCAGGGAGACCTGGTGACCTATGCGCTGACCGCCGAGTCGCAGACGCCGCCCTCGCAGGCGCGCGAACGGCTGCTGCGGCAGGTGGCCGCGGAGAAGAAGGTGATCCCGGTCGATCCGGTGGAGCAGCAGATTGAGCCGGTGTTGTATCCGCGCAACAGCCGGATGTACCAGATGGATGCCCCGGAGGAACGGGAGCCGCGACGGTTGGCCCCGGTACTGGCATGGGTGGGATGGGGCGTGGCCGCATGCCTGGCCGTGGTGGCCGGGATGCAGGTGGACCAGCGCAAGCTGGTGGAGCAGGATATGGCCGTGGTCACGGCTCAACTAAGCCAGAGTGTGGCCCAGAGCGAACAGTCCAAAGCGGTGATGCAGACGCTGCAGAATGCCAGCGCCATGCAGGTCGCGCTGCATATTCCGCTGAACGCGGGAGCCGTGCCGAAGCTTGATCCGGAGGCCCATGCGACCTATGTTCCGGAGACCGGCGCGCTGGTGTTTGTGGCCGACCACCTGGACCCGCTGCAGGCGCAGAAGACCTACGAGCTTTGGCTGCTGCCGGCCGAGGCTGGACAGGCTCCGATTCCTGCGGGACTGTTCAAACCGGATGCGAATGGGAATGCTTCGGTGGTGATGCCGGACTTGCCTAGGGGCGTGACCGCCAAGGGCTTCGGCGTGACCGTCGAGAATGACGGCGGATCGAAGACGCCGACGGCGCCGATTGTGCTGGCGGGAATGTAGGGATAGAGAGTAAGGAGTAGTGAGTAAGGAGTAGTGAAAGCGAAGGCCAGAGCGCTGTGATGATTCGCAGCCCTCTGGCCTTTTCTCTTGTGCTCCCAATCCCAATCTCAAAAACGAAAGGCGGCCGAACCAGGTTCGCCCGCCTTTCGTTTTTGACTACTCCTTACACACTACTCACTGCCTTAAGGCTGTGTGACGAGGACCCGCAGGCCGTTGCCCTGCAGCGGGATGTGGGTCTGGACGGTGTTGGTGTCGGTGTAGATGATGCTCATGTACTGGTTATCGGAGGAGGTGACGTAGACCTTGCCGGCCGGCTGGCCACCGGTGGCGGATACGGAGTTGGGATGGCCGAAGATCACGTTGGAGGTGCCGTTGGCTGTGGCCGTGGCGGCACTGCCCGAGACGCCGCAGATGGTGGTGACAACCTTGTCGGTCTGAAGATTGATGACCGTAACGGTGCCAGCATCGGTGTTATTGGGGCAGGTGCCGGTGCTGTCGCCCTGATTGATGACGTAGGCGGCAGGAGGATTGCCGTCCTTGCCCTGGAGGACCGAGACCATGGTGGGGTTGATGCCGACGGGAACGGTGGCCAGAATCTGACCGAACGTTGAGGCATCGACTGGGTTGGTGGCGCTGCAATTCGGGTTGGTGGGCTGGGCAGCCGCATTGCAGAGGGGTACGTTGACGATGCTGAGGCTGCCCGCCTGGCCCGGCGCACCCTGATTGGCCACGACCAGAAGGGTGTCCACGCTGTCGAGGTCGGCCCACACGGGATTGTAGTCGGGGCAGGGTACGGTCGCAGTCGGATTGGACGCGTTGCAGAGTGGGAGGGTTCCAGTGGGGGTACCGGTGGAAACAATCCCTGGAGGCAACGTGTCCAGAGCGTTATTGGGGACGTTGATGACCGAGACGGTGCCGGAGCCCTGGTTGAGGATAAAGGCGCGGCGGTCGTCAGGGGTCATGATGCCGTAGATGGGGGCGACACCGACGGGGATCTGGGCGGAGTCCGAGAGCGTGACGGTGGAGATGGTTTCGATGGAGTCGACCTGGCCGACACCGCCGGGAAACTGCTGCGAGTTCTGGCTGATGGCATAGACGCGGGGCGTACCGGCGGCGCCGACAACGTAGACCGGGTTGGTACCGCGCTGGACGGCAACATTGTCATAGAGCGCGGCGGTGAGGGCGTTGACGGCGGCGATGCTGTTGGTGTTGCTCTCGGGGATGAAGATGGTGGAGAGGCCGCTGAGCGGGGAAAGACCGGTGATGCTGATCGGGGTGTTATTGACCGGCAGGGTGGTCTGGGTGACGCCGCTGGTGATCAATGCCGTTGGATTGGAGAGCGGGAAGGTGTCGAGTGAGCCCTCGGTGTTGATGACGTAGCCCTGGCTGCCGCGGGTGCTGAGCATGAAGTAGCTGGGGTTGGTGAGGATGTTGGGCGTGGAGAGCACTGTATCGCCGCCGAAGTCGACGATGGTGAGCAGGCCGGGAGAGGTGGCGCTGGGACTGGAGACAGCCACCGCGTACTTGGTCGGCTGGCCAGCGGGACCTACGGGGCCAATGGCACTGACGACGGGGCGATACTGGTTGCCGCAGCCCGTGAGGGAGACGACGGCGGCGAAAGAGAGGGTGAGAACGGCGATGCCTGCGAGGTTCACGCGGCGGAGACGGTTCCCTACTGGCTGGTGCATACTCGTGTGACGCAAAGTTCGGAACAAACAGTACTCCCCGGAAGAGGTCGCTTTGAGCTAAGGAAAAAACCCATGCACCGGAGAATAAAACCGGGCGGCTGAGAACCAGATCTGCGCGACTGCCTTCGACATCTGATTGTAAACGAATACGAGCGCTGAATCAGCGACACTGTGACCCGGGAGGTTCGGGATGGGCAGAGGTTGGGGATTTCAGGCGAATGGAGAAACAACCATGAATGAAACAGAGACGATGCTGGAGATGCTGGGAGGACGCGAGGGCGCACCGCGAACGTTGGCCGTGGTGGGATTATCGGATGATCCGGCGAAGGCCAGCCATGCGGTTTCAGCGTATATGCAGGAGCATGGGTACAGGATTCTGCCGGTGAATCCGGGGATTGCGAGTGCGCTGGGGGAGAAGAGTTATGCGTCGCTGAGCGAGTTGCCGGTGCGGCCGGATGTGGTGAATGTGTTTCGGCTGCCAAAGGCAATCCCGGCAATTGTGGACGAGATGCTGGCGTTGGGGCTGAAGAATCTTTGGGTGCAACTGGGGCTTCGTAATGAGGAGGCTGCGGCGAAGGCCGAGGCGGGCGGGATTCGGGTGGTGATGGACCGTTGCATTATGGTGGAGCATCGGCGGCTGATGCGGTGAGCGGCGGGGCCTGCGTTGCTTCTACAATGGAGGGATGAACAGAGGGCGTTTGTGGATGCGGGGCGCTGGACTGGCGGTCGTGGCGCTGGCCGCGCTGACGGTGGGGTCGGGTGCGCGGGCGCAGATGGTCGAAGTGGGAGACGGCGGGCCGGGGCCGGTGAAGGCTGAACACCTGACGGCGGAACTGACGACGCTGTCGCCACAGATTGCGGTGGGGGGAACGCTGCAGGCGGGGCTGGTGCTGACGATCGAGGAGCACTGGCATGTGTATTGGGTGAATGCGGGGTCGGCGGGCGAGCCACCGAAGATTACGTGGACGCTGCCGGCGGGAATGACGGCGGGACCGATGCAATTCCCTCCCCCGGAGCGGCTGCCACTGGGCCCGCTGATGGACTATGGGTATGAGGATGGGGTGGCGTTTCCGATGCTGCTGACGGCGTCGCCGAAGATGAAGCCGGGGAAGGTGCACCTGGATGCGGAGGTGCGGTGGCTGGTGTGCAGCAGCGTGTGCCTGCCGGGAAAGGCGCACCTCGGGATCGATGTAGAGGTGGTGAAGGGGCCGGTGGCGGAGGCGAAGCCGGTGGGTGCGCTGGGGTCGGCGCTGGCGGCGCTGCCGTTGGAGTTGCCGAAGACGATGAGCGCGACCGCTGTGGGCGATGCGAAAGAGATTCTGGTGACGCTGAAGACCGGAACGCGGGAGACGGATGCGGAGCTGTATCCATTCGATTCGGGGCAGATTGACGACGCCGCGAGCCAGCAACTGCAACCGCTGGCCGATGGGGTGAAGATCTGGCTGAAGCGCGCACCGGATGCTGGGAGCGTGCCGAAGACGCTGCATGCGCTGGTGGAGTTGAGCTCGACCGAGGCGTATGACTTTACGGCGGAGGTGACGCCGGGGGTTGTGACGCCGCCGCCGATGGCCGCGAAGAAGGTGGCGGCGGACGAGAGCACGGGACCGGATCTGAATGCGTTCAGCGCGATCGGGCTGGCGTTTCTGGGCGGCCTGCTGCTGAACCTGATGCCCTGCGTGTTTCCAGTGCTGTTTTTGAAGGGGCTGGCGCTGGTGAATACGCGGCACGAGGAGCGCGGGCGGCAGCGGACGCATGGCCTGGTGTATACGCTGGGAATCGTCGTGAGCTTCTGGGTGATTGTTGCGGTGCTGCTGGTGCTGCGGGCAGGAGGGCGCGGGTTGGGGTGGGGGTTCCAGTTGCAGTCGCCGACGTTTGTGGCCGTACTGGCCTCGCTGGTGTTCTTTTTGGGGCTGTCCCTGGCGGGACAGTTTGAGATTGGGCTATCGCTGACCAGTGCGGGCGGTGGACTGGCGAAGAAGCAGGGGCTGGCAGGGAGCTTCTTTACCGGCGTGCTGGCGACGGTGGTAGCGACGCCGTGCATGGCTCCGCTGATGGGCGCGGCCGTAGGGTTTGCACTGGTGCAGGCGACGTGGCTGGCGTTTGTGGTGTTCACGGCGCTCGCGCTGGGGCTCGCGCTGCCATATCTGCTGCTGAGTATGCAGCCGCAGTGGACGAAGTTTCTGCCGCGCCCGGGTGCGTGGATGGAAACGCTGAAGCAGTTCGTTTCGGTGCCGCTGTTTGCGACGGCAATCTGGCTGGCGTGGGTGTATGGGCAGTTGTATTCGCCGGAGGGCGTGGACCGCATGGTGTGGCTGCTGAGCGGGTTCCTGGTGCTGGCGATTGCGGGATGGGCGCTGGGCAAGTGGCCGGCGAAGTGGGGCTCGGCTGTGGCGGCGGTGGTGCTGATTACGATTGCGCTGGCGCTGCCGCTGCGCAGGCCCGCTGTCGAGACGCTGGTGTGGCAGCCGTATACCGAGGCGAACTTTGCAGCGGCTCGGGCTACGGGCGATCCGGTGTTCATCGACTTTACTGCGGCGTGGTGCTTGAGTTGCCAGGTGAACGAGCGGGCAGTGCTGAAGTCTGCGGACGTAGAGAAAGCGCTGGAGAAGAATCACGTGCAACTGCTGAAGGCGGACTGGACACAGTATGATCCGGCGATCACACGGGAGCTTGCGGCGGTTGGGCGGAGCGGCGTTCCGACGTATGTGATCTATCCGCCGGGGAAGGTGTCAAATGCGGATGTGCTGCCGGAGTTTTTGACGAAAGCTGTGGTGCTGACGGCGATTGAGAAGGACGCGAAACCGATGGGGACAGAGTGAGGCAGAGTGTAGAGAATAGTGAGTCGAGGCGAGATGTTGCGGCGGAGGGGATGCTGGCAGTTTTGGTGGTGCGAGCGGAGTGGGAGCTCTCCACTGCGCTAACGACGACAGATTTTGGGTGGGTTGATTCTAGGATTTTGCGTTACGGAGTTTGGCGATTTCGGCCATGCGCTGGGCTAACAGTTTTTCGCGGCCTTCCTGGGTGGGGTGGTAGTAGCGACGAGTGGCGAGGTTATCGGGGAGGCATTGCATGGCCGCTACTTTGCCTTCGATGTCGTGCGCGTACTGGTAGTTCTTGCCGTAGTCGAGTTCCTTCATGAGCTTCGTTGGGGCGTTGCGCAGGTGGAGCGGAACGGGCTCGGCAGGGTGGGATTCGATATCGGCGAGGACGGCACCGTAGGCGGTGTAAACGGCATTCGATTTGGGCGCGAGGGCGAGGTAGACGACCGCCTGCGCGAGGGCTAGTTCACCCTCGGGACTGCCTAAGAAGTGCATGGCATCGCGCGCGGAGAGGCAGAGGTTGAGGGCTTCAGGGGCGGCCAGGCCGATGTCTTCGACTGCCATGCGGACGATGCGGCGGGCTACGTACATGGCGTCTTCGCCGGCGGCGAGCATGCGGCCGAGCCAGTAGAGTGCAGCGTCGGGGTCGGAGTTGCGGACGGATTTGTGGAGAGCCGAGATGATGTCGTAGTGCTGCTCGCCTTTCTTGTCGTAGAGCAGGACGCGCTGCTGCAGGGCTTCGGCGGCGATGGCGACGGTGATGATTTTTTCGCCTCGGCCTTCGGTGAGTTTGGCTGCGACTTCGAGGGCGTTGAGGGCGTTGCGGGCGTCGCCGGAAGAGTAACTGGCGATGGTCTCGAGACTTCCCTCTTCGGCGGTCAGGTTGAGCGCACCGAGGCCGCGGGCTTGTCCCGGAGGACTGTCGGCACCGTCGGCGAGGGCGCGATGGAGGAGGGCGATGATCTCTGGCTGCTCGAGCGCTCGGAGGGTATAGACACGGCAGCGGGAGAGAAGCGCGGCGTTGATCTCGAAGCTGGGATTTTCGGTGGTAGCGCCGATGAGGCGGATGCTGCCGCGCTCGACGTAGGGGAGGAAGGCGTCCTGCTGAGCCTTGTTGAAGCGATGGATCTCGTCGACAAAGAGGATGGTGCGGGAGCCGTAGGTGGCGGCCTTCTCGGCATCGACCATGACCTGCTTGATCTCTTTTATGCCGGAGAGGACGGCGGAGAACTCGATGAAGGTGGCAGAGGTGAGGTTGGCGATGATCTTCGCGAGCGTGGTTTTGCCGACGCCGGGAGGGCCCCAGAAGATGAGGCTCGCTGCGTCGTCGTTTTCGATTTGTTGACGGAGGGGCTTGCCGGGCGCGAGGAGGTGGGTCTGGCCGAAGAACTCGTCGAGGCTGCGGGGACGCATGCGCTCGGCGAGTGGTGCGCGCTGGAGCGAGGGGTTGGTGGAGGGATCGAGGTTGGGAGTGAAGAGACTCATACGTGCAGGGATTGGAGATCAGAACTCCGGGATTGGGTGCGTTGGCGGAGGGCTTCGTAGAG
>JAJYBU010000032.1 GCA_021778845.1 Acidobacteriota bacterium | reverse complement strand
GGGCCACCCCAGGCGACGTAGCCGTTGATGGACATGGAGGCGGTGATGCCCCAGTAGTCCTCGGTGTACCACTGCGGGTAGGAGAGGCAGAAGGTCTCGTGGGCCTGGGTGGCGGCGATGGAGTTGGTGAAGTAGTTGGCGTAGGCGTCGCTCTTGTTACGGAAGTCGAACCAGGCTTGCGACCACTGTTGGGTGAAGAGGGGGTCGGTGTTGCTGCTGATGTAGTTGTAGCCCTCGTAGGTGAGGAGGGGGCGGGAGAAGGCGGTCCAACTGGAGGCCGGGATGGGGTGGGTGGGCGAGCCCATGGCGAGGAGATAGAGCGCCATGAGTTCGCAGAAGGTGTCGTAACGATAGGAGGTGAAGCCGGGGCTGGCGTCGGTGGCAGGGTACCAGGCCATGGCGAAGGTGGTGCCGCCGTTGAGAAACCAGGGCCAGTTGATGCGCTCGTATAGCTGGGTGGCGAGCGAGGTGATGGTGGGGTCGTTGAACCAGGCGCGGGCGGTGAGCACGCCGCAGAGAAGCCATGCGGTGTCGATGCAGGAGACTTCGACGGAGGGGAGGGGTTGGCCGGTGTTGACGTCGTTGAAGTGGTAGAAGAAGCCGTTTTCGTTCGGCATGGCGTTGAGGTGGAAGTCGAGGGTGGTTTGCACGCGGGCTACGATGTCGGCGTGGGTGACGTTGGGGAGATAGCCGCGCTGGTCGGCGATGCAGAGGGCGGTGAGGCCGAAGCCGGTGGCGGCGATGCTGGATTCAGTGGTGGTGGGATCGATCTGGCCGTTGAGATTGATGGCTGCGTGATCGAGGACCTGGCCGGTGGTGGGGCTGGCCTGCTCCCAGAAGTAGAGAGCCCCCTGCTGTTCGAGAGCATCGAGGAAGGCGGTGTCGGCGGCAGTGGGGGAGAAGACTCCTACGGGGAGTGCGGGAGGCCAAGCGGGGGTGGATGGGGTGGAGGCTGGAGTGCTGCCGCCGCTGCTGCATCCGACGGACGCGGCCAGAATGCCGCCGGATGCAGCGGCCATGGCCTTGAGTATCTGGCGGCGGGAGAGCGCTGGAAGTGGGGTCATGGGTTGGGTTGGCGGTGGAAGCCGGCGCGCTGCATGGCGAGGGAGACCTCGGGGTTGCGGGCGAAGGTTTCCCATACGAAGCCGGTGCGAAGGTTTTCGGCCATGACGACGCTGATGCCGAGGTCGATACCGAGGACGTCGGGGTCGTAGTAGTTGGCTTGGGGGTGGAAGGCGTCGCAGAAGCCGTAGCGGCCGTAGGCTTTGTCGCCGTAGTTGGATTTGAGCGAGCGCTGGACACGGAGGCAGGCCTCGGGGAGGAAGGGGAGCGAACCGGCGGTGGCGTAGGGGACGACCGAGCCGTCGATGCCGCCGAAGCCCTGGCCTTCGGCGTTGGGGCCTCCCCAGGCGGTGTAGCCGTGGGCGGAGTCGGAGGCGCTGATGCCCCAGTAGTCGGGGGAGTAGGGTTTGCCGAGTGCGATGCAGAAGGCTTCGTGAGTTCGGGTGGCGGTGATGGAGTTGGTGAAGTAGTCGGCGTAGTGGTCGCGCTGGTGGCGGAAGTCGAACCAGGCCTGACTGTACTGATGAGTGAAGATGGGGTCGTTGCCGCTGATGTAGGTGAGGCCGTCGTAGTGGATGACGGGGCGCGCCCAGGCGTCCCACGTGGACGGCGCGACCGGATGCGTGGGGGAGCCGATGGCGAGAAGATAGATCATCATGAGCTCGCAGTAGGCTTTCCAGCGGGCGTTGAGGAAACCGTGTTCGGGGGTCCAGCCCATCGAGAAGGTCGGGCCGCCGTTGAGCATCCAGGGCCAATCGACACGGTTGTAGATGAGGGTGGCGAGGTCCTGAATTTCGGAGTCGTTGTGGAAGTGGGCGCGGGCGGTGAGGATGCCGCAGAGGAGCAGAGAGGTGTCGATGGAGGAGACCTCGTTGCGGCCGGTGCGGACGCCGGTTTCGATGTCGGTGAAGTGGTAGAAGAAGCCGTGGACGTGGGGGAGGGTGTGGGCGTGGAAGCGGAGGGTGCGTCGGACCTGCTCGAGGAGTTGGGTGTGGGGGAAGTAATTGCGGTGGTCGGCGATGCAGAGGGCGGTGAGGCCGAAGCCGGTCGCGGCGATGGAGGCCATGGGGCGCGGGTCGAGCTTGCCGGTGGTGTTGCCGGCGGTGGCGCGGTCAAGGACCTGGCCGCTGAGGGGGCCGGCCTGCTCGGTGAAGTAGAGGCAGGCGCGGCGCTGCATGTCGTCGAGGAAGGACGCGTCGGCTGGGGTGAGGGGGTAGTGAGGGGAGGGCTCGGGCGTGAGGTGGAGATCAACCGGGGCTTGGGCGAGCGAGGCCAGGTTCGGGAGTAGAGCCGCACCGGCGAGGAGTTTGAGGCAGTCGCGACGTTGCATTGTTTATCTCCCAATGAGGACCACGGCGAGGCCGTGGGCGGGGACGGTGAGCTGAAGCTTGCCGTTGTGGAGGTGGAGGTGCTCGGCTGGAGCCATGGCACCGGCAGCGCGGAGTTTTTCGACCTGAGCAGGCATGAGGTCGCCTGCGGGACGGCCCATGGCGTCAAAGGCCTTGAGGACGTTGCCGTGGTCGGGATCTACGCGGAGAACTTCAACTGTTGCATCAGGTGCGACGTTTTTGATGGTGAGGTCGAAGGTTTTGGTGGGACCTGCAGGGCCTGTGGGCCAGGTGTAGGTGGGGCCGGTGCCGGTGGGGGAAGCATAGTCCCATAGAGCGAGGACGAGACTGCCGTCGGTGGATTTGGTTGCGAGGGCGGAGTCGGAGGCGAGGGCGATGCGGCGATCGCCGAGTTGGTGGAGCGCGCGGAAGTCGTTGAGCGCGGCCTTGGGAATGTCCTCGGCGGCGATGAGGCCGAAGCCCCCATAGAAGGGAGTGCGGACGACGCCCTGCTCGTCGAAGACATCAGAGAAGGCCCAGTAGTCCATACTCTCGGTGAGGCCGTCGCAGAGACGGATGTTGTTGGCGAGCCAGGGGCCCATAAAGGGGGAGTCGGTGACGTTGGGCTCGTTGGAGTAGCTGGCGCTGTACTCGGAGAAGATGAGCGGGAGGTGAGGATAGGGTGAGGCGATGATCTGGTCGTGGACCATCTTGACGGCGCGATAGACCATGGTTTTGCGCGGAACGTCTTCGTTGATGTGGAGGACGTTCTCGGCGACGTCGTTGGCGTAGACGTGGGTGGAGACGAAGTCGATGGGTGCGCCTACGGCGTGGACGTGGGCGAGAAAGGGTGTGATCCATGCGGCCTGCGCCGTGGCTGGACCGCCGACCTTCAGACGCGGGGAGACGTCCTTGAGATCGCGCGCGGTGTGGTCGTAGAGCTGGAAGTAGGTCTCCTGCTTGGGTTCGCCCATCCAGAAGTCGAGGTTGGGTTCATTCCAGACTTCGAACTTCCAGGTGGAGACTTCGTCGATGCCGTAGCGGGCGATGAGGTGGGTGGCGAGGGCCTTGATCATGGCGTCCCAGAGAGCGTAGTCCTTGGGCGGCGAGTTGTTGGGGTTGCCGGTGAAGGTGTGCTGGGAGTTGGGCTTGGAGGCCATCTTCTCGGGCATGAAGCTGAGCTCGACGTAGGGCTGGACGTGCTCGGCTAGGAGGCCATCGTAGATCTCATCCACGTAAAAGAAGTTGTAGATGGAGGCGTCGTTGGCAGCTTGTGCTGCGAGGCCGGGGTTCTTGGTCTGGCGGGCGGGATCGTAGAGGCCGACCTCGTCGTCGAGGATGCCGTGGAAGCGGATGGACTTGAAGTCGGTGGCCTGCTTGACGGTGTGGAGATCCTGACGATAGTCGGCGCGGAGGGCGAGGATGGCGCGGCCAGAGCCGAAGGTCTGCTCCCAGAAGTGAGGAAAGGGCGTGGTGGGGGCGTGGGCGTCGATGACCAGAGACTGCGGAGCCAGAGATTGCGGCTGTGAGGCTTGCTGGGCGTGGGCCGAGAGCGCGGATGGACTAACTAGAAGGGTTACGGCCAATCCAAAGACAAAAGAGCGAAGCTTCCAATGACGCATAGTGTTCCTTGAGTTTTTCATGGCTGGACCTTGATGAGAAGAAGAGCGTTGGGGCTCAACTCCAGGGTGAGCCTTCCGTCATGTAGCTGGGTCTGGGCTGGAGTTTCCAGAGCTGTCTCGCGGTTGAGTTGGACGACCTGAGCGGGAGTGGGATCCACGGGGCTTCCCATTGCAGCATACTTCGGAAGGACGTTGCCGTGGTCGTCGTCGACGCGCTGGAGGGTGACGCGGGCGTTGGCGGGGACACCGTGGAGGGTGAGATCGAGGGTCTGCGGCCCGCCGTGCTGGCCGGGATCGACGAGGTTCCACGCGGCGATGGCCAGGCCGCCGTCTGCGGTCCTGGTGACGATGAGATTTTTTGAGGCGTTGGCAATGCGGCGATCACCGAGCTGGTGGAGCAGTCCGAAGGCGTAGTAGCTGGGCTTGTAGATGCCGCCCTTGGCGATGAGGCCGAAGGCGCCAATGAAGGGCTTGGGCTCCGGGCCGCCTTCTTCGAAGACATCGTCGAAGGTCCAGAAGGACATCTGGGTGACGTTGCCGTCGCACTCGCGGACGGTGTTGGCGAGTGCGGGACCGACGTAGGTGGTGTCACGTGCGTTGTCTGCACCGATGACATTCCACTCGGTCCATAGGAGTGGAATGTGAGGCGTGGGAGAGGCGTCGATCTGGCCGCGGACTTTGAGAATGGCGCGGCAGACGCGGTCGTCCTGCGGGATGACTTCGTCGGTGTGGAAGAGGTTTTCGACGGTGTCGTCGGCGTAGCCGTGGGAGGAGACGAAGTCTACGGGGACGTGGTTGGCAGCGGTGTGGGCGAGGAACTCCGGGATCCAGGAAGCCGCGGCCGTGGCGGGACCGCCGATGCGCAGACGGGGGCTGACGCGCTTGAGGTCGCGGGCGGTGTGGTCGTAGAGCGCGAGATAGGACTGGAGACGTGGAACGCCGCCCCAGAAGTCGATGTTGGGTTCGTTCCATACTTCGAAGTACCACTGGGAGACTTCGTCGATGCCATAGCGGTCGATGAGGTGCTGGGCGAAGTGGGTCATGAGGTCGTCCCAGCGCTCCATGCTCTTCGGAGGAGAGACGTTGGGCTTATACCAGAAGGTGTGGAGGTCGTCGGGATTGGCGGCGAGCTTTTTGGGCATGAAGCTGATTTCTACGACGGGGCGAACGCCGTTGGCGAGGAGGCCATCGTAGATCTGGTCGACGTACGAGAAGTTGTAGACGGGGTTGCCGTGCTGGTCTTCCTTGTAGACACCGACTTCGTCGTCGAGGATGCCGTGGAAGCGGACGTAGCGAAAGTCAGCGACGTGGTGAACGGAACGAATGTCCTGGCGGTAGGCGTCGCGGAGAGAGAGGATGGCGTGGCCGGAGCCGAAGATCTGCTCCCAGAAGTGTGGGAAGGGTGTGGTGGATGCATGGGCGTCGATGGTGACACGCTCGGTGCTGGCGAGTGCTGGGCTGGCGGGCTGAGGATCCTGGGCGTGGAGGCCCGAAGAGAGAGGCCAGGCGAACAGGAGCGTTGAGACAGCGTGTCGAAGCAGACGGTGCATGGAAGGCGGACTCCTGAGATTCGGGACAGCAGCCGTGGAGGCGATGGCGTATCGACGATTGAACGGCGGTTATGCGCAAACGATTGTGCAAGGCCTAATATCCACTTCTGAAGCGCGGCTGTCAACCTGCGGAAAACGCTTGCGGGAGATGCTGGCTCACGGGCTCGTATGATGGGGTGAAACGAATGACCGAGAAGATCGCCATTGTCGCAGCACTGCCTCGTGAGATCGCCGCGCTGGTGCGGGGGATAAAGCCTGATGCACGGATGCTGGAGCGTGGGGTCTGGCTGTATCGGATGGAGGGTGCGGTGGTGGTAGCGGCGGGGATGGGCGCGGCACGTGCGGCGGTTGCGGTGGAGGCTGCGCTGGCGGAAGGGGGTGTGGGGATGCTGATTTCGACGGGGTTGGCGGGTGGGTGCGAAGCCGGGGTGGTTGCAGGGGCGGTAATGGAGGCGGGCGTGGTGATCGATGCATCGACTGGGGAGCGATTTGTGACGGCTGTGGCGACCGATGTGACACTGGCGAGTGCAGGGACGATTGCTAGTGTGAGCGAGAAGGCTCGGCTGGTGAATATTTATGGAGCGGCAATCGTGGATATGGAGGCGGCGAGCGTGGCTCGGCTGGCGAGGGCGCATGGATTGGGGTTTCGCGCGATCAAGGGGGTGTCGGATGCGCATGATTTTGAGTTGAGTGCGTTGGCGAAGTTTGCAGGTGAGCAGGGGTCGTTTCGGACCGGGGCGTTTGCGCTGTATACCGCGTTGCGGCCGTGGGAGTGGGGAAAGGCTGTGAAGTTGGGCCGCGGGAGCGCGAAGGCGTTGGCGGGGCTGGAGGTGGCGCTGCAGGATGTGATCGCTGAGGGTAGGTGGGTTTAGTCTAGAAAGGTTATGGCTAAAGGACTTCCGAGTACGATGCAGGCTGCGGTTTATAGAGACATTGATGATGTTCGCACGGAGACGATTGCGGTTCCGGAGATCGGACCGGGTGAGGTGCTGGTCCGGATCGAGACGTGCGGGATCTGCGGGACGGACCTGAAGAAGATTCATACGGGGTCACATGCTGCGCCGCGGGTGTTCGGGCATGAGATGGCCGGGACGATTGCTGCAGTGGGAGACGGCGTGCGAGGATTTGGCGTCGGGGACCGCGTGATGGCGTTCCATCATATTCCTTGCGGGCATTGCTTCTATTGCCGGAAGAAGACGTTTGCGCAGTGCGAGACATATAAGAAGGTCGGCACGACGGCGGGGTTGGGCGAGGCTGCGGGCGGTGGTTTTGCCGAGTACATTCGCGTGATGGATTGGATTGTGGGCGATGGTGTGACGCCGGCGGGATTGATTCATGTGCCGGACGATATTCCGTTTGAGCAGGCGGCGTTTATTGAGCCGGTGAATACCTGCTTCAAGGCGATTCGGCTGCTGGCGCTGGAGCCGGACGATACAGTGCTGGTGATGGGACAGGGGAGCATCGGGATTCTGCTGGCGGCGCTGGCGAGGCAGACGGGTGCGACCGTTCTGACGTCGGATATGTATGCGGAGCGCCACGCGATTGCGGCACAGTATGGGTTGGAGCATCCGTTGGATGCGCGGGACGATGTGGTGGCGGCTTGCAAGGCGATGACTGAAGGGCGGGGTGCGGATGTGGCCCTGGTCGCAGTTGGGGCGGACGCGTTAATTGCGACCGCGATGCAGGCGATAAGGCCGGGCGGGCGCGTGATGCTGTTTGCGAGCACGCAGCACGGAAGCGCACCGTTCGATCCGGCGGCAGTGTGCATGGATGAGAAGACGCTGATGGGATCGTACTCGGCTTCGGTGGCGATTCAGCAGGAGGGGATTGACCTGGTATTCGAGGGATACAGGTCAGGGAAGCTGGATCTGACGAAGCTGATCTCGCATCGATTTTCGTTGGAAGATGCTGCGGCGGCGATTGAGCTGGCGTCGCACCCCAAGGCGGATTCGATGAAGATTGTGTTGAAGCCGTAGAGGAGTAGTCGCTCAGGGGGTGGCGTCCGCTATGAACTCAGCCGCTCCGTTTGAAAGCGGAGCGGCTGCGTGTTGAGCGCCGACGGTTTTAGGCGAAGCTGAAACCGCTGCGGGCCAGGGGCAGGGTGCGGATGCGCTTTCCTGTAGCAGCGAAGACGGCGTTGGCTACGGCGGGGAGGATGGGCGGAAGGGCGGGTTCGCCGAGGCCGGTGGGCGGGTTGTCGGTGATGAGGAAGTAGGAGTCGATGACCGGGGTCTGGCGCATGTGCAGGACGGGGTGATCGGGGAAGTTGGTCTGCTGGACGCGGCCCTGGTCAAGAGTGATCTCCTGAGCCATCTGGCTGAGGCCATCGACGATAGAACCGTAGACCATGTTGTCGGCGGCGGCGGGGTTGATGACCTGACGGCCGATGTCGCCGACAACCCAGACGTGGTTGACCTTGATCTGGTTTTTTGCATCGACAGTTACGTCGGCGACCTCGGCGAAGAAGCCAAGATGCGAGGCGTAGCAGGCGATGCCCATGCCGCGGCCGGGTGTGGTCGAGCGTTTGGCCCAGTTGGAGCGCTCGGCTACTTTGGCGAGGACATCGTGGAGGCGGTTGGGCTTGCCGTCGGTGGAGCGCAGGAGTTCGAGTTGGAACTCGACGGGATCGCGGCCGGCGGCGTGGGCGACTTCGTCGAGGAAGGACTGGCCGACGAAGGCGAGGGTGTTGCTGCCGGGAGCGCGGAGCGGACCGGTGCGCAGGTAGAGAGGCATGGCCGTGGAGTAGAGGCCGTAGTCCGCGATGCGGCCGGAGGGGAACTCGTTGCCGCCCATGCCGGCGCCACTGGCGTAGTGGGCATCGACGCCATAGGTGATGAAGTGCTGACGCCATGCGGTGAGTTTGCCGTGAGCGTCGAGGCCGGCCTTGAAGGCATGGAAGCCGCCGGGGCGATAGTCGTCGTGAGTGAAGTCGTCCTCGCGCGACCAGAGGATCTTGACCGGAGCTCCGACCTGTTTGGTGAGGTAGGCTGCTTCGACCATGTACTCGTTGGCGAGGCGACGTCCAAAACCTCCGCCGGTTCGGGTGAGGTGAATGGTGATGTCGTCGGGGGAGATGTTGAGTTCCTTGGCGACCATCTTGCGACCGTTGCCGGGGGCCTGGCTGGTGGTCCAGATCTCGATCTTGCCATCCTTCCAGGAGGCAGTGGTGTCCATCGGCTCAAGGGTGGCGTGAGCGATGAAGGGGTAGGTGTAGGTGGCTTCGACGGTCTTGGCAGCGCTGTGGAGTGCTGCATCTACATTGCCGGTGGCATGGATGGTGTTGGCGGGTGGGGCCTGGAAGAGTTCGGCGGCACGCTTGGCGATGGCTTCGGAGCTTTGGGTGACGCCGGGTCCGAAGTCCCAGTCGACTTTCAGTTTGGAGCGGGCGGACTGGGCCTGCCACCAGGTGTCGGCGACGATGGCGATGCCGGGCTCCATGCCGGGGTCGGAAGAGACTACAGGGTCGGTGCTGAGAGAGCCAGCGAGGACGAGAACGTGACGGACGCCGGGGAGCTTTTCGATCTCCGCCTGGTTGAAGCTCTTGACCTTACCACCGAAGACGGGGCACTTCTGTATGACTGCCTGCAACATTCCAGGGGTCGTGAAGTCGATGCCGAAGAGTGGCTTGCCGGTGCTGATGCTGCGGGTGTCGACGCCGGTATGGGACTTGCCGATGATGTGGTAGTCCTTGGGATCCTTCAGCTTGACCGAGGCTAGCGGGGGCGGAGTGAGTTTGGCTGCGTCGGCGGCTAGTTCGCCGTAGGAGAGCGAACGTTTGGAGGTGCCGTGTAGGACCTTGTTGAGTGAGGTGGTGCACTCGGACTCCGGGACGTTCCAGCGCTTCGCTGCGGCGGTGATGAGTACCTGGCGGCAGGCTGCGCCGACGCGGCGGAGCGGATCCCAGTTGAGCGGCGTGGCCATGCTGCCGCCGGCGAACTGGGCGCCGTAGAGGGATTCGTCGAGCTCGGCCTGCTGGACGTGCACTGTGCTCCAGGCGACATCGAGTTCGTCAGCGATGATCATGGGGAGCATCGTCTTGACGCCCTGACCGATCTCCGGATTCTTGGCCATGATGGTGATGGTGCCGTCGCTGGCGATGTGGACGAAAGCGCGCGGAGAGATATCGGGCGGCGCGGGACGGCCGGACTGCGCGACGGCGACGGGGAGGTCGTAGAGATTGAGAGCGAGGCCACCGGAGAGGAGGGCGCTCATCTGCAGAAAGGTGCGGCGATTGAGGGACACGGGCGTAACCTCCTTTACTTGGTTGAAGTGGATGCGGCTGCGTGGTGGATGGCTTCGCGGATGCGGGTGTAGGTTCCGCAGCGGCAGATGTTGGAGCTCATGTGGGCGTCGATGTCGGCGTCGGTGGGATGGGGGTTGGAAGCGAGTAGAGCGGTGGCGGCCATGATCTGGCCAGCCTGGCAGTAGCCGCACTGCGGGACGTCTACCTCCTGCCATGCAACCTGCACAGGGTGCGTGCCGTCGGTGGAGAGACCTTCGATGGTGGTGACAGGGTCGGTACCGACATCGGATAGAAGGGTCTGGCAGGCTCGGGCGGGCTCGCCGGCGATGAGAATGGTGCAGGCTCCGCAGTAGCCGACGCCGCAACCATACTTGGTGCCTTTGAGGTCGAGGATGTCGCGGAGAATCCACAGCAGTGGAGTGTCGGGATCTGCGTCGACGGTGTGAACCGTATTGTTAATCGTCAACTTCTGGGGGGGCATGGTGACTCCTCTCGATCAGGCGAAGCGGTCGGTCTGGGTTTGCCGTGGTCTTACCACGGCTCGTTAGGTTGAATCATACGACAGGAAAATTGGAAGTGTCACTTGGACGTTGGGCAAGTAAGACCGGTTCGGTGAGATAGCGTGCAGGAACAGGTTGGGGCGAGGGACGGAGTTGAGTTCGAGGTTTGGCTGGTGGCTGGTTACTGGCCGAATTCGAGGAGAAGGAAGAGGAAGACCCAGAGGGCTCCCATGGCGTGCCAGTACCAGACGGTGGTGTCGACCAGGACCTGACGGGTGATGAGCGAACGTGAGAACTGGAGTAACGCCAGGGCCACGATGAGCGCGACGATGCCAAGGAAGAGATGTACGGCGTGTGTGACGGTGATGAGGTAGAAGAAGTGGCTGCTGGGGTTGGACCGGAAGAAGACATGCTGCGCAGCGAGCTGGTCCCAGGCAACCCATTGGCCGGCAAGGAAGATGATGCCGAATAGAAGCGTGAGGGTAAGCCATACGGTGGCACGTTTGGAGATGGGGCGGCCAATACCGAACCACTCGTCCATGGCGTCGACTTCGCGGAACATGGCACGGCGCGCGATCTCAGCGGTGACGGAACTGAGGAGGAGAGCGGCGGTGTTGAGCCAGATGATGGAGGGCAGAGAGGTGGGAAGCCATTCGTTGATGAAGTGGCTGTAGGCGTCGAAGTGGCCGCTGGCCTTGGAGACGAAGAAGACGCTGACCATGGCGATGAAGAACATGAGGTCACCGCCGAGGCCGAACATGAGGCCGATACGGGCCTGGGAAAGACGTTCGCGGGGACCACGATGGCCGCGTGGTCGATTGCTCCAATTATCGCCATCGCCGTCACCGTTGCCGCCGGTGCGCTTGTCGGTCGGTGGACGATGGCCGTTGTTGCCGTCGCTTATGCGGTGGCGATCAATCTCCGGGGGTGTGATGGTGGTCGGCATGGCGCGGGAGACCCTGACGGACTGATGTTTTTTTACTTTACTCCGGTTTGATGCTGTGTGGGTTAATTGAACATTCCGGGGACGGTCAAATTAACCGTTTCGATACAGGATGAAGACTTTAGATGCGTGGATTGGCTGCAACGGTGGTGCTGGCTATGGGTGCGTGGCATTGCGGACGATGTCGAGGAAGAGTTGGTGGACGCGGGTGTCGGCGGTGAGTTCGGGGTGGAAGGTGGCGGCGAGCAGGCGGCCCTGGCGGACGAGCGTCGGAGAGGACGCGCCGTGGCCAGTGGCTTCGCGGGTGGCGAGGACTTCTACACTGGGGCCTACGCGCGTGATGCGTGGGGCGCGGATGAAGACCATCTCGAGCGGGCCGCCGGGAAGGGCTGTGTCGGCTGTGAGAATGGCGGATTCGTTCTGACGGCCGTAGGCGTTGCGTTCGACCGCTATGTCGAGGACGCCGAAGGATTTTTGCGGCGGGTTGGTAACTTCCTTGGCGAGGAGGATGCAGCCGGCGCAGGTGCCGAAGACGGGCTTGGTGTGGACGAAGGCGCCGAGGGCGGCGTAAAAGCCTGCGCGCTCGAGATGCTTGAGAAAGGTGGTGGACTCGCCGCCGGGGATGACCAGGGCGTCGAGGGCGTCGAGCTGTGCGGGCTTGCGGACGAGGGTGGTGGTCGCGCCAAGGTCGGCGAGGCGGCGGGCGTGAACGTCGAAGGCGCCTTGCAGGGCGAGGACGCCGATGTGAGGGGATTCAGGCATTCGTGGCTCGCCGGACGAGAAGCAGGTCCTTCGCTGCGCTCAGGATGACAATTTCCAAATAGGATGAGCCTTCTTAAGATGAAGATATTGTCAGGCCAAGGGTGTAGGGGTTACCAGCCGCGGGTTTGCATGAGGTCCTTTTCCTCGATGGCGGCGGCTGCCAGGCCCTTCATGCTGCCGATCACAGCTTCGCTGGCTTCGGCGACGATCTTCGGGTCGTCGTAGTGGAGCGTGGCGAGGACGATGGCGCGGGCGCGGGAGACGGCTTCGGCGCGCTCTTCGGCGTTGTCTTCTACGTCCAGCGGAATGGCGCCTTCCTTCATGAAGATGCCGGAGCCTACGAAGATGGTCTCGGCGCCGAGCTGCATCATGAGGGATGCGTCGGCGGGCGTGGCTATGCCACCGGCGGAGAAGTTGGGGACGGGAAGCTTGCCAGCCTTGGCGACCATGCGGACGAGCTCATAGGGTGCCCCGTGGACCTTGGCGGCGTTGTACAGTTCTTCGTCACCAAGGACGGTGAGGGCCTTGATCTCGCGGACGATCTGGCGCATGTGCTGGACGGCGTGGACGACGTCGCCGGTGCCGGGCTCGCCCTTGGTGCGGATCATGGCTGCGCCCTCGGCGATGCGGCGGAGAGCCTCGCCAAGATTGCGCGCACCGCAGACGAAGGGTGTAGTGAAGGCGTGCTTGTCGATGTGGTAGGTCTCATCGGCAGGGGTGAGGACTTCAGACTCGTCGATGAAGTCGACGCCGAGGGACTGAAGGACCTGGGCTTCGGCAAAGTGGCCAATGCGGGCCTTGGCCATGACGGGGATGGTGGATGCGGCCATGATCTCTTTGATGAGCTTCGGCGAAGCCATGCGGGCTACTCCGCCTTCGGCGCGGATCATGGCGGGAACGCGCTCGAGCGCCATGACGGCGACGGCTCCGGCTTCTTCAGCGATGCGTGACTGCGCGACGCTCATCACGTCCATGATGACGCCGCCCTTGAGCATCTCGGCAAGACCGGTCTTGAGGCGGAGGCCCGCACCGTTGCTGTTGGATGTGCCGTTACCGTTGTTCAGTTCCATGATGTGCTCCTTGAGGACGCGGGCGTTCGCTGCCGCGCTCGACTACTTAAGTTTAGCAGTTTGGTCGCGGGAGGATGGAGGTTTCATCCCCGGGCTTACCGTGGCATGAATCTTCGGTGCGAGGGGATGATCGCGCGTTGAATTCACAGGCCAGATTGTTCTTTGGCCAGAATGCTTTCCGCTTCCTCAGCAGGGGTGCTTTCTATGACGAGGGATTTGATCCGGCCAGGTTGCTTTTCGGGCGTGTGGGAGAGTTCCATGAGGTGCTGCTGGGCGCTGAGGCCGGGGCTGGTGGAGTGTGCACGGTGATAGGTGCCGTCGGGGGACATGAGGCGGGCCTTGAGGTTGTCGTGCAAGTAGGTGTCGAGAATCTCATCGCGAAGTCGGCGTTTGAGTGCGGGATCGACGACGGGGAAGACGACCTCGCAGCGCTCGTAGAGATTGCGGGTCATCCAGTCGGCGCTGCCGCAGAAGACTTCGGACTGTGGGCCGTCGTCGGAGCCGCCGTTGGCGAAGAAGAAGATGCGGCTGTGCTCGAGGAAACGGCCGATGATGGAGCGGACTCGGATGCGCTCGCTGAGGCCGGGAATGCCCGGGCGGAGGGCGCACATGCCGCGCACAATGAGGTCGATTTCGACGCCGGCCTGCGAGGCGTTGTAAAGCGCGTCGATGGTGGGGAGGTCGAGGAGGCCGTTCATCTTGGCGATGATGTGCGCGGGGAGGCCCGCACGTGCGTGCGTGGCTTCGCGCGCAATGAGGGCGAGCATGTCGCTGTGCAGGGTGACGGGCGCGACGAGGAGAGGGCGATAGGCGTTGGGGCCGGCTTGCCAGTCGGCGGTGAGGTAGCGGAAGACGCGGAGGACGGCGTCGGTGAGCTCGGGGCGCGCGGTGAGCAGGCTGATGTCGGTGTAGAAGCGTGCGGTGACCGGGTTGTAGTTACCGGTGCCGAGATGGGCGTAGCTGCGGACGACACCGTCGGCGTCGCGGCGAACGATGAGGGAGAGCTTGCAGTGGGTCTTGAAGCCGAAGATGCCGTGAAAGACCTGCACGCCGGCGTCTTCTAGCTCGCGCGCCCAGCGGATGTTGGAGGCCTCGTCGAAGCGCGCCATGAGCTCGACGACGACCGTGACGTCCTTGCTCTGCGCGGCGGCCTTGAGCGCGCTGAAGATGGGCGAGTCGGCGCTGGTGCGGTAGAGGGTCTGCTTGATGGAGATGACGCTCTCATCGGAGGCGGCGGCTTCGATGAAGTCTTCGACCGTGCTGTAGCTGTCGAAGGGGTGATGAAGGAGCATGTCGCCGTTGCGAAGTTTGGCGAAGATGTTGGGGTGTGAGTTGGTGGATGAGCCGAACTGGAAGCGGCGGCCGTGGAAGTCGGGGAACTTGAGCGCGGGCAGCTTGACGGCGCTGTAGAGAGCCATGAGACGCGAGAGGTTTACGGGAGCCGAGGTGCGGAAGACCTGCCAGAGTTCGAGTTCGAAGTTGACGCGGAGGCGCTCGGTGAGTTCGTCGGAGGCGAAGGCGTCGATCTCCATGCGAACGGCGTCGCCTTTGCGGCGGTTGTGCAACTCCTCGGCAACGCTCTCGAGGATGGTGCGGGTCTCTTCCTCCTGCAGGTAGAGATTACTGTTGCGGGTGACACGGAAGGCGGTGCGGTTGAGGATGCTGTAGCCGCGAAACATCGATTCGATGTGAGCTTCGATGAGCTCTTCAAGGAGCAGGAAGTTGCGCTGGCCGGAGCGCTCGGGAAGAGAGATGAGCGAGGGGAGTGAGCGCGGAATGGTGATGACGCCGAGGATCTTTGGGCTGTTGCCGGACTTCGGTTTGCGTTTGTGGCGGAGCAGGACTGCGAGGCAGAGCGCTTTGTTGAGCACGCGCGGAAAGGGGTGCGATGGGTCGAGCGTTACGGGAGTGAGAAGCGGGTCGACCTGCTCCTGGAAGAATTTGATGACGAACTCGCGATCGGTTTTGCGGAGTTGCTTCCAGGTGAGAAGGCTAACGCCTGCGCTCTTGAGTTCGGGGACGAGGAGGTCTTTCCAGCAGGCGGTTTGATCGTCGTTGAAATGGTGGAGGCGGTTGCGAAGACGATCCATGCGCTCGTCCTGGGTGAGGCCGCCGGTGTCACGCTGCTGGGGCATCCCGAGGCCTTCTTCAAGCCGTTGCAGGATGCCCGCGACACGGATCTCGACGAACTCGTCGAGGTTGCTGGCGGAGATGGCGAGAAACTTGACGCGCTCGAGCAGTGGGTTCGAATCGTCGCAGGCTTCTTCGAGGACGCGGCGATTGAACTGGAGCCAGCTCTCGTCGCGATCGATGAGGCGTCCGCCGGGGGGCGCTGGCGGAGATTTTGGGGAGCGGCGAGTCGTTCGTGTTGGCGACTTTCTGACGGGTGCGGACTGTTTGCTGCCAACCATGGGTGTAATGAGGGTAAATCAGGGAGATGCGCGGCGTGTGGTTTCACCTTGCATCCCCCTGATTTGTTTGCGTTCAGATCGTGCTATTCGTGGCGGTGCATCTTCCAGCCGAGGTAGTTGGATGCGGCCTCGTAGACGGGGCTGGCCATGGTGGAAAAGTTGGCGGCGACGTGGTGCTCGAAGCCGTTCTCGCAGATGTAGCGGAGAAGTTTTTGCATGTTGGGGATCTCGACGACGCCGGCGCCGCCGAAGGTGTTGAGCGGGTCGTCAGTGAAGCGTCCTTCGCCGACATAACCGGCAATCTTGCCGGTGAAGTCGTCGGTGGAGAAGCGGGCGAAGCTCATGGGGCCGGCCTTGACCGTGCCATCGAGTGTGCCGTGCGTGTTCTCCTTGCCGACCGTGCCCGCGATGATGAGCTGGTAGTCCATCTTTACGCCTTCGCGGAAGAAGTGCTTGGGGAGGTTGGAGCAGTGGAAGCAGACAGCCTTGTCGGGGTTGTCGCCATAGTTGTTGTTCCAGTCGAGGAGCGCGGATGGAGTTTCGCTGGCAAGGGTGAGGGCGTACATGGAGAGCGTGCCGAGGATGTCGACCTCGCAGGCGGAGGGGATGAGTTGTTCGCTCATCATCGACATGACGGTGCAGGGTACGATGCCGAGATATTCCTCGATGGAGGTCCAGCACTGGACAGCGGAGACGGTGAGTTCGGAGGCGGCCATCCAGCCGTCGATGACGGCGCCGAGTTTGGCCATCTTCATGAGCGCTGCTTCCGGTGTCTGCCCGACGGGGATGTATTTCTTGATGGCCGCGAGCTTGGCCTGGACGGCATCGTCGTTGTCTTTGGACTTTTCTATGCGGCCCATGACTTCGGAGAGGTCGAGAGTTTCGACGGTGATGCCAGAGCGCTCGAGCAGCTTTTCGGAGTAGCGAACAGTGTTGAATGCCGTGGGACGTGCGCCGATGGCACCGAAGCGCACATTGCGGAGGCCGCGCACGATGCGGCAGACGGCTGCGAACCATTGCAGGTCGGCTTTGAACTCGGTGGAGTCAGGAGCTTCAGTATGGAGCGTGGTGAGCGAGTAGGGGATGCCGTACTGCTTGAGGTTGTTGCAGATCGACATCTTGCCGCAGAAGCTGTCGCGGCGGAAGGCGATGCCCATCTTGCCGGGAGTGTCGGGCGTGGCCTGGATGAGGACGGGCACGTTGAGATTGGCAAGGCGGAGCGTGTCGGCGAGGCCGCGCTCCTCGCCGAAGTTTGGCAGCGTGATGATGATGCCATCGATCTCAGCGGCGTGTTGCTTGAAAAGCGCTGCACATTTCCTGGCGTCCTCGTAAGTCTCTACAGCGCCGTGCGCGGTCTCTTCCGGTGTCAGCACGATGGGCTTGATGCCCACGGATTCAAGTGCTGCAATCATCTCAAGGCGACCGCTGGTGGCAAGGTGGCTGGGGAAGAAGCCACGATTGCCTACCACGACGCCCATAGTCATTTGACGACCCATTTTGTTCTCCTCTTAGGCTAAAAAGTTGTTAACGTCTTCCGGATGTGTCCGGTAACGGATGATGTTGAAAGCTCTGAAGAGGGGCAGCATCAGCCCCCACCAGAACGTTGGCGATTGTACGGACACAAGGTCTAAGCTTCAGCGATTTCAATATGGGATTGAATTTCGCGTGGAAGGATCTTGTAGCCATTCCATCCGTAATATGCGATGAAAAAGTAGCACAAGAGCGGCATCAGGAGGGAATGGTGAATTCCAAAATGGTCAGCGAGGTAGCCCATCAACATGGGGAACACGGCTCCACCAACAATGGCCTGCACCAGCAAACCAGAGCCACGTCCGGTGAGCGGGCCGAGTTCTGCGACCGCTAGCGTGAAGATGGTTGGGAACATGATCGAATTGAAAAGTCCCACCGACAGAATGGTGATAGCGGCAAAATGGCCGGAGCCGACCAACGACCCGAAAACCAAGAGGGCGGCACCGAAGCCAGCCCACATCAGAATCTTGTTTGCCGCGATCCGGCGCATCGCTGCCGACCCGATGAAGCGGCCCACCATCATCCCAGCCCAGTAGAGAGTAACGAGTTTCGCACCATTGCCGAGCGAAAGGCCGAGGATCTTCGGATCCGCGAAGTACTTCACGAGGAAACTACCGATAGAAACTTCGGCCCCCACGTAAATGAAAATCGCAACCGCACCGAGGTAGAGATGGCGATGATTCCAGATGCTGTCCTTTTCGATATCCAAGCCGGCAGGTCGGAAATCCTGCGTTACTTCCAGACGCGGAAAGCGGTATAGCGCCACGGCTAATGCCAGAATTAAGGCGGCGCTGGCAATCGCGAGGAAGGGAAGCTTGATAGTCGCTGCCTGGTGGGCGCGGTAGCTGAGCAGGGCTGCTCCCTGCAAGTGCTCCGTGTTGGGCAGCGTTGCGATCTTGCTGAGGATCAGAGCGCCACCGACATACGGCGCCACGGTGTCACCAAGAGTGTTGAAGGCCTGCGTGAGGTTGAGGCGACTTGACGCTGTCTCCGGAGGCCCCAGAATCGTCACGTAAGGATTTGCCGCGACTTGCAGGATGGTGACACCCGCAGCCAAAACCACTTCTGCGATGAGGAAGAAGGAATAGGTTGCGGCTGCGGCTGCCGGGACGAACAGAAGCGCGCCGAGGCACATCATTCCGAGACCGATCACCATCGTAGATTTGTATCCGAACGTCTCGACCAACTTGCCCGCAGGAAGTGCAAACAAAAAGTACGAGCTGAAAAAGGCTAACTGAATCAACGACGCTTGCAGATAGCTCAATTCAAAGATGGCTTGGAGGTGTGGAATGACCGCATCGTTCAACACCGTGCAGAAGCCCCAGGCGAAGAAGAGAGTCGTGACCATTGCCATGGCGCTGTAGTTGGTGGATCCCGGATGTGGATTCGACGACTGTAGGTTTGTAGTTGCCTGATTTAGCGCCATGGCTCTGCTCTTATCTCCTGTTACAGTTGCCAAGCGTCACTGAGTGTGGCCGCGTTGACGTTTGTGAGGCTGGTGCAGTTGTGCGAGTGCTCTTGTCGGTCTTCTGTGTCAGATTGATTATCAATGTAGCTCACTAACTGAGAGTCAAATGATTGCTGGATGGGACGTGCGCGGTGGCCTGATGGATCGTCAGCAAGAAACCGTTTACTATAAGTCGGGATTGATCATACAGGAATGCTACAAGACTCTACCAGCAGTGAAGCTATCTTGGAAAGGGCGCTAGTTAAAGCGAGTTAACTGGCGAGAGTTGAGGCGGGGCTTGACGTATGGGTGGACATGCTTCTAGCCTTTGCTGCAACGCGGCATGGATGTAGAAATTGCTGCGGCAGAGGGAGACGGAAAGATGAAGAAACTCGTAGTTTCGGGAACGGTGCTGGCCACGATGCTCTCGTTTGGGATTGGACATGCCCAGACTGCCGGACAGGACATGAAGGACATGACGCATGACACTGCTCATGCCACCAAGGCCGTTGGGCACGATACGGTCCACGGTACCAAGGTAGCGGCCAGAGACACGGTACACGGAACGAAGGTTGCAGCCAGAGACACAGCGCATGGGACCAAGGTTGCGGTGAAGGATACGGTTCATGGAACCAAAGTGGCGGCCAAAGATACGGTGCAGGATACGAAGAAGATCGTGCACTAGGATCGATTGAGCGTCCGGGCCGTAGCTTCGGGAGGGTTCAGAGGCTGCGGCGCAAGGACCGTGGCGCAGCCTGCGACGAGGGCCATCCAGTAGGCGTCTGCGCCTAGAAGGTGGAGGATCTGCAACCAGGTGGGAGCGAGGAGAACTACGTCGGTTGCTCCGAGGATGATCTGCGCGAAGATCAGAGCGAGCATCAGGCGGCCGAGGGTGCTGCGCAGTTGTAATGCCAGCCAGATGGCTGTGCCGAGGGCGATAACGGCGGAGGCTGGATGGAGCCAGCGCATGCGGACCAGCAGGGGCGCGTGTGCGGAGAAATCCTGTAGAAATGCGCCCTGGAGCGATGTGGGCGGGAAGAGCGTGTCAGCGAGCGCAGCGACGGAACCAGCACCGCCTACGAGGAGGGTTGCGACGAGAGCAAACCATGCGGTCATTCGGGTCTCTGCGTGAATGACGATGCGGGGCTGGGGGCGATCGCGGAGCCACCACCAGGTGAGGGTGATCGCTGCAAGCAGGAGCATCGTGTTGGTGAAGTGGATGCACTGCATGACGACGCGCATGTCCGAGGCGTTGTTCTCGACGTAGCCGCCCTTGACGAGCAGGGCGCCGAGGAGAGCCTCGGTGAGGAGCAGGATTCCGGACCAGACGACGGAGCGGCGGGCGCGGTCGCCGCGTGGGCGGGCGAGAAAAGTCCAGCCGATGAGGACGGCGACCAACGTGGTGCAGATGCCGGTCATGGAACGGTGCGTGTACTCGATAAGGGTGGTGAGCCGGGGGTGGTGGGGGAAGAAATCACCGTTGCAGAGTGGCCAGTGATTGCCGCAGCCGGCACCTGACCCGGTGGCGCGGACGAGCGCTCCTTCGAGGATGACGAGGATCATGAATCCAACCGTGACGGCCGCGAAGAGCGGCAACGCGTCGGAAGGTTTTGGCTTCGCCGGGGTGGATATCGGAACTACTTTGCTGGGCATGAAGTTGATTGTACGAGCGCTCGACGGAAGGCGCGTTCGGTATACGAGCGCGCGGGGGGGGACAAGACTAACCGCAGGCAAGTTCTCGAGCGCGTTCGGTGGCTCGCTTGACGGCTTTGATGAGCGTGACGCGAAGGCCACCTTCTTCGAGTTCAAGGATGCCTTCGACCGTGCAGCCGGCCGGGGTGGTGACTTCGTCCTTGAGCAGGGCGGGATGGGAGCCGGTTTCGAGCACCATGCGGGCGGCGCCATAGGTAGTCTGCGCGGCCAGCAGTGTGGCGATGTCGCGCGGGAGGCCAACGTTGACGCCGGCTTCGGCGAGCGCTTCGATGATGATGTAAAGGAACGCCGGGCCGGAGCCGGAGAGGCCGGTGACCGCGTCCATGTGCTTTTCGTCGACGACAACGGTGCGGCCGACGGTGGAGAAGATCTGCTCGGCCAGCGCAAGTTGCTGGTCGGAGACAAACTTGCCGCGGCAGATGGCGGTGACGCCCGCGCCAAGCATGGCGGGGGTGTTGGGCATGGCGCGAATGACGGCGAGTTGGCAGCCGGCAGCTTCCTCGATGGCGGCGGTCTTGACCGAGGCAGCGAAGGAGATGAGGAGTTTGCCGGGATGAAGTGCAGGGGCAATGCCGCGGACGACGTCGCCCATCTGCTGTGGCTTGACGCCAAGCAGAATGACATCAGCCTCGTGCGCGGCCTTTAGATTGTCGGTGGTCACAGAGATACCGAACTGTTGGCTCAGCGCCTCAGCGCGGGCTCGATGTGCTACGGTCGCGACGATGTGTTTGCTGGGAAACAGGCCGCAACGCAGAAAGGCCTGAACCAGAATGCCACCCATCTTGCCAGTTCCGAGGACGGCGATCCGGAGGGTGGCGGTGGAAGCCGCGGCGGGCTCTGTGGTGGCGGACTTCGGTTTCGTTCTAGAGGTCATATTGCAAGGCTATCAAAGCCGTGGCCTTCGGGGCCCTGTAAATGCAGATTGCTATGAGAGTAACAGCCATCGCTGAGAGCTTGATGTCGACCGTGGGGTTATCCGGTCATACGCAGCGATATACCGGAGCATGACGATGGTGTGGACTGAACCTGAGCGTCGAGCATGCGATAGAGTGTGGAACGGCTGATGCCGAGTACCTCGGCGGTGCGCACCTTGTTTCCGTTGCAGGCGAAGAGTACGGCGCGAATGTGCTCCTGGATGATGTCATCAAGGCGCATCAGGCGGATCTCGCGGCGATCGTGCAGCGGCGACTGGGGGATTGTGCCCAGGACCGCCTCGAGATCGAGGGCGTGCAGGACAGGGCCGGACGGATGCTCGATCAGTCCCGCGGCTGCAGCGTGCAACTGGTTGAGATTGCCAGGCCAGGTGAGGGTCATGGCGGCATCGAGAAGATCGGGAGCCAGTTGCGGCGGAGTGATGCCTGATTGCGTGGCGACGTCGTGCAGGATGTGAGTGAGCAAGGCGGGGATGTCCTCCTTGCGATCACGCAGAGATGGAAGCGTGATGCGGAGCGCACCAAGGGAGTCTGCGAGGTCCGCAGAGAAGCCGCCGGAGCTTACCAGCGGACGGAGGCCACGCTCTGCAAACGCAACAATGCGCGGAGCCTGAGACCCGTGCTTGCGTACAAGACGAAGCAGGGCGATCTGAACGGTGCGGGGCAGACGTTCTGGGCGGGAGATGTATAGCATGCCCTGGGTTTCAACTGACTCCGGCAAGCGGTTGCCTCCGAAGAGGAGTTCGACCGCGGCAGGAGTGAGGGCTACAAAGGGGCGATGACTGAGGGGTGAGAGTTGGTGGAGGAGACGTGCGGCGGATTCCTCGCCGCAGCCGCGCTCTCCAGTGAGCAGGGCGGTACGGAAGTAGGGCGCGACGCGGCGGATCTGAGCGCGCAACTGCGTCATGGCCATACTTGAGCCAGCAAGCCAGACGGCCGGTGATGGAGAGAGCGAGTCGGTCTCGGGTGGCGGTGGATTATCCACCGGAGAGAGGTTCGGTACCCTATGAGATTCTGCCATCGTTGATTTATCGGCAGATCGCGCCAAAGGTTGAGGGATGGAGCCGGTATTCGGACAGGTGTCAGGCAGGTCAGAACCAAGAGCGGATGGCAAATGCCATCCGCTCATTGAGTTACGATCTATGCTGCTGAACCGGGTATAACGTTATGCTACCGACTTGGCGCAGTAGGTGTCGAAGGCCCGGGTGAGTTCCTGAGCGATAGCAGGAGCGGCCGAGTTCTCGATGGCGGAGCGCTGCAGGAGGTAGATGAGCTGGCCGTCGCGGAGGATGGCGATGGCGGGAGAGGTGGGTGGGTGGCCCTGGAAGTAGCTGCGGGCGCGTTCGGTGGCCTCGCGGTCCTGGCCGGCGAAGACGGTGATCGTCTGATCGGGTTGGGTGGTGTGCTGGAGAGCGAGGCGAACGCCAGGGCGCATCTTGCCAGCGGCGCAACCGCAGACGGAGTTCACGATAAGCATGGTCGTTCCGGGCTTTGCCAGGGCGGCATCGACCTCTGCGCCGGTGCGTGCCTCCTGAATCCCTGCTTTGGTCAACTCTTCGCGCATCGGAATGAGCATTAACTCTGGGTACATCGTGTTGCCTCCTGGATCTGGGAGAAACTGAACTGCGTTGATTTGATTGTACGTTGCCGGATTCGGTTGCAGGGGGAGGGGGTCCCCCCCTGTACTTTTTGGACTAAAGTCTTCGAAAGTCTGAGTTTAGAGCTGGACTTGTGACAGTCCAAGGCTCGTCAACCCGCGGGTTACGACTGCAACCAACCTGTCAAGTAAAAGACGCGAGGCTGACGATCAGATCTACCGCTATTTCTATTGTATCGGCGGTGTCAACCGTTCCCAGGGATGTGAGGCCGTATGCTGGTTGGGTGACGACGACCAGGTTGAAAATTCGTGAGGGTGTGGTGTTGGCACCGTTGACGACGTTCGGGATTGGGGGGCCTGCGAGTTATTTCGCAGATGCCACGACCGAAGAGGATGTAGTTGCTGCGGTGATATGGGCGCGAGAGCATGGTGTGCGGATGTTCGTGCTGGGTGGGGGAAGCAACGTGCTGGTGCGGGATACGGGCTTTCGGGGGTTGGTGCTGAAGATAGGCGTGATGGGCGTGGAGGCCTGCGGAGACGGATGCTTTGAGGTGGGGGCGGGTGAGGTCTGGGATGATTTTGTTGAGGCAATGACGGGCCTCGGATTGGCAGGGGTGGAGTGCCTGGCGGGGATTCCGGGGTCGGTGGGAGGAACGCCGGTGCAGAATGTGGGGGCGTACGGGCAGGAGGTTGCCGAGACAATTGAGTCGGTGCGGGCGTTCGATGTTTCGGACGGGAAATTTGTGGCGTTGAGCAAGGCGGAGTGCAGGTTCCGGTATCGCGAAAGCTTATTCAATATGGATGAGCCGGGTCGATATATTGTGACGCGGGTGCGGTTTCGGTTGCGCGCTGGCGGGGAGCCGAATCTGCGCTATGCGGACTTGCAGCGGCGGCTGGGCGGGATGGAAGGGCTGACGCTGACAGAGGTTGCGAAGGTGGTGCGTGAGATTCGGCGGGAGAAGGGAATGCTGCTGGTGGAGGGCGATGCGGATTGCAGGAGTGCCGGGTCGTTTTTTAAGAATCCCATTATTGGGGAGGAGATGCTGGGGAGCATTGCTGCAGCTGCGAGATTGGAAGCAAGCAAGGTTCCGCACTGGCCGGCTGGCGACGGGCGGGTGAAGGTGCCGGCGGCGTGGTTGTTGGAGCATGCCGGGTTTGTGAAGGGGTATGCGGATGGCCCGGCGGGGATTTCGACGCGGCACACGCTGGCGCTGACGAATCGTGGAGGAGCGACGTGTGCTGATATCGAACGGCTGCAGGAGAGGATTGTGGGCGGCGTGAAGGAACGGTTTGGGGTAACGCTTGTGCGGGAGCCGGTGCTGGTGGGTTAGCGATTCAGGACGGTCAGGATGCGGGCGCGCTCGTCGGCGAGGACGCGGGTGGCAGGGCCCTGATCGATGACGGCGCCCTGCTCGATGCGAATTACTTCGGCATCGAGCAGGAGAGCCTCTTCGACGTCGTGGGTTACGGAGAGGATTGGGATGCCGAGGTGCGCGGCGTGCTGCTGCATGCGAGGGAGAAGGATGTCGCGCCGGTGACGATCGACGCCGGTGAAGGGCTCGTCGAGCAGCAGGAGACGGGCTGATGGAACGGCGAAGGCGCGGGCGAGGTTGACGCGCTGGCGCTCTCCACCGGAGAGATCTCTGGGCATGCGATGGGCTAGCTGGGCGAGTTCGAAGAGATGGATTGCAGCGGTGATGCTGTGGTGGTCGTGGATGTGGCGCACCTGCGCTGCGAAGGCGATGTTTTCGCGCACGGAGAGATGGGGAAAGAGAACGGAGCCCTGCGGAGCGTAGCCGATGGAGCGCTGATGGACGGGTGTGGTGTGGTGGCGACTCTGTATCTTGAGCCAGGCGGCCTGATTGGCGGGGCGGGCGGAGAACTCCACGGCGGCTGGATGGAGGAGGCCGCAGGCAGCGCGGAGCAGGGAACTTTTGCCGCTGCCGGAAGGGCCAAAGATGACGGTCCAGGGGGCGGTGAGGTGGAGGTGAGCGAGGAGATGCAGCGGGCCGAAGTGTGCGTCGACGCTGAGGCGGTGGTGGGGTTGGAGAGTGGTGGCAGATGGGCTAGACAAGTTCGGGCCTCCTGCGACTGCGTCCATAGACGATGAGCAGCGCTGCGAAGGAGAGAGCCAGGAGTGCGGCGGCGGTGAGATTGGCGTCGGAGTAGCGAAGCTCCTGGACCTGGTCGAAGATGGAGATGGAGAGGGTGCGGGTGACGCCGGGGATGTCGCCGCCGACCATGAGGACGACGCCGAACTCGCCAACGGTGTGGGCGAAGGTGAGAACTGCGGCGGTGACAAAGGACATGCGCGAGAGCGGCAGGGTGATGCGGCGGAAGACGATCCAGGGAGATGCCCCGAGGACGCGGGCGACGTTGATGGTTGCGGGATCGATGGAGGCAAAGGCGACGACCAGCGGCTGCACGGCGAAGGGCAGACTGTAGATCATGGAGCCGATGAGCAGCCCCCAGAAGGTGAAGGCGAGAGGATGGCCGATGAGGGTGATGAGGGTTCGTCCGAGGGCCGTTGCGGGGCCGAGACCGACGAGGAGATAGAAGCCGAGGACGGTGGGCGGCAGCACGAGGGGCAGAGCTACGGTGGCCTGCACGATGCGGCGGGTGATGCTGTGGCCACTCGCAATCCACGCGGCCAGCGGCGTGGCCACCAGCAGCAGGCAGAGCGTGGTGAGGCTGGCGAGACGGAGCGTCAGGCCGAGAGCGGCAAAGTCCATGATGCTGTCAGTCTAGCGTGAGGACGGAAGTTGCAGGATGGAGGAGCGGATTCTCCGGTGGAATGTCGGGACGATCATGGGATATCGGTCAGCGGGATCGAGGCCGAATTTTGTGAGGGTCCGCTGGGTGGAGTTGCTGGTGAGCCAGCGCAGAAAATTTTGCGCCTCGGAGAGGTTTTTCGAGGACTTGAGAATGACTCCGCATTGGCGGATCGGCGGGTAGCTTTCCGGGGGAACGCGGACGAAGCTGCCCAACTCGCGGAAGTGGGGAGAGCTGGCGATGGTCAGGGAGATGAGGGCGACCTGCGCGTTGCCGGACTCAGCGAACTGAGCGGTCTGGGAGATGTTTTCGGCGATGACGAGCTTGTCGGCGACCAGATCAGAGATGTGCAGGCTGGAGAGGGCCTTCATGGCGGCAAAGCCGTAGGGAGCATGGGCGGCGTTGGCGATGGCGATCTTCGTCACCTTGGGGCTGGTGAGGATGTTGAGGGTGAGGGGGTGGGCCGGTGAATCCTTGCGCGCCCAGAGGACGAGCACACCGCGTGCGTAAGGGGTTGGGGCGCGGTCGTCCTGCAAGCCGGTGGCGACGCCAGCGGCGATGAGTTGTTCAGGATGCACGAAGTCCGCGGAGAGGAAGATATCCTGCGGATCGCCGTTGAGGAGTTGCTGGGTGAGGGTCGCGGAGGAGCCGAAGGAGGCGATCACTTTGATGCCAGTGTCGCGCTCATAGGCCGCGGCCAGCGTGGGCAGAACGGGCTGCAGGTCAGAGGCCGCGGCAATGTGGAGTTCCTTGGCGGCCTGGGCGCGAGCGGAGGGTAGAAGGACGGTCAAAAGCAGGAGAAGCGTGGCGAGAGAGCATGGCAGAAGCTCTTTGCGATACCCTATAGGAAACCATGAATTCTTCATCTCATATCCTTCGATGCACCGGATGCGGAGAACGAATCGCCGCAAAAGACGCCCAGAGTAATTTTCGCTGCCGCACGTGCGGGGACCTGTTTGAAGTTGAGTATCCGTGGAGTGAGGGTGCGCCGGCAAGCGAAGGCGCGGCGGAGGTCTACTCGGCGAGCAGACCCGTGCAGAAGAATCGGCCGAATCCGAGCGCGCTGCGGTATCTGTGGCAGGAGCGGCGGACCTCGACGATGGGGATCGATCAGAGCGGCGTTTGGCGCTTTCGGGATTTGCTGCCGATCGTTCCGGACGAGAGCATTGTTACGCTGCGGGAGGGCAACACGCCGCTGTACGAGATGCCGAAGGTGGCGGCAGCGCTGGGGCTAAATTGGCTGCTGGCCAAGCATCAGGGTATGAATCCGACCGGGTCGTTCAAGGACACGGGGATGACGGCGGCGCTATCGGTGGCAGTGGCGAGCGGGTTTGAATGGGTGGCGTGTGCGTCGACTGGGAACACATCGGCAGCGATGGCGGCCTATGCGGCGCGAGCGGGACTGCGCAGTATGGTGCTGATTCCCGAGGGAAAGATTGCGTGGGGCAAGCTGTCGCAGTCGATGGATTACGGATCGACGACGCTGCAGTTGCGGACGGATTTTGATGGGTGCGTGCGGGTGCTGGGCGAGATTGTGCAGCGGGCTCCGGTGTATCTGCTGAACTCGGTGAACCCGTACCGGCTGGAGGGGCAGAAGACACCGGCGTTCGAGATCCTGGAGCAGTGCGATTGGCAGGTGCCGCACCACATCATTGTGCCGGGAGGAAACCTGGCGAACTGTTCGGCGCTGGGGAAGGGTTTTGCGGAGATGCTGCATCTGGGGTTCATCCATCGGGTGCCGAAGATCAGCGTGATCCAGGCCGAGGGAGCGAATCCGCTGTATCAGAGCCTGCAGGCGAACGGCGGCGTGTCGCTGGAGCCAGTGACGGCGAACACGCGCGCGTCGGCGATCCAGATTGGAAATCCGGCGTCGTGGAAGAAGGCGGTGCGGATTCTTGCGTCGACCGGCGGATGGTGCGAGCAGGTGTCGGAGCGGGAGATTGCGCTGGCCAAGGCAGAGATTGGAGCGGAGGGCATTGGGTGTGAGCCAGCCTCGGCCGTGACGTTGGCAGGACTGAAGAAGTTGGTGGCGAATGGACGGGTGGGCAAAGAGGAGACGGCCATTCTGTTGCTGACCGGACACACGCTGAAGGACTCTGAGTACACCATCAAGTACCATCGCGGCGAGTTGCTGACCGAGGCGGAGATGGCCGGTGCGGACGAAGGGGAACTGGCGCTGCATGCACGGCTGCGCCATGAACCGATTGTGCTGGATGCCAATGCGGACGCGGTGTTGCACGCTATTGACGCGCAGACGCGATCGGCGTTGCCGGCGTGAGCGCGGCGAAGGTGATGAGCGGGTTGCGGCTGTCGCTCCCGGCGACGTCGGCGAACCTGGGGCCGGGATTTGACGCGGCTGGACTGGCGCTGTCAATGCGTTTGACAGTGGAGGCGAGCGTTGCTGCCGGGTTTCAGATTGAGGCTACAGGACGCGATGCTGCACTGTGCGGAGCGATGGAGCACAATCTCATTCTGGATACGTACCGTGATGTGTTGACTCGGGCAAGGGTTGAGGTGTTGCCGTTGCATTTGAGGCTGCACAACGAGATTCCGCTGGGGATGGGTTGCGGGTCGAGTGCCGCTGCGCTGCTGGCAGGAGTTGCACTGGCGGATCATTTTGGTGGGTTGAAGATGGGGGATGCGGGGATTGTCGCGGAGGCCAGCCGCATCGAGGGGCATCCGGATAATGTGACGGCATGCTGGTACGGCGGATTTACGGTCTCGGCGGAGGCAGGCGATGCGGTCGAGGCGGCGACGTTCGCGGGTGATCCTGGATGGGAGATGCTGCTGGTGGTGCAGCCGACCAGTTTGGCCACGAAGAAGGCGCGAGCGTTGCTGCCGGAGAGCTATTCGAAGGCCGATGCGATCTTCAATGTGCAGCGGGCATCGCTGCTGGTGGCGGCTTTTGCGCAGGGGAGGCTGGAGTTGCTGGCGACGGCGATGCAGGACCGGATGCACCAGCCGTATCGTGCTGAGGCTTGTCCGCTGCTGGAGAAGCTGTTGCCACTGATGTCCGAACCGGAGATTGCAGGGGTTGCGCTGAGTGGTGCGGGGCCTTCCGTGCTGGTGTTTCTGGCAGAGGAGACGACCCTGTTGGAGGCCGAGACACGCATCCAGGGGCTGGTGGGGCCGGACGTGGAACTGCTGCCGCTGCGGATTAGCGGAGGCGTGGAGAGAACTCTGCTGTAAGACGGGCGCATCGTTTTCCACCGCTCGGCATCTATCATGGTGTGGGTTTGCAGGGAAGCGCGACAGCAGCAGGCAAACCAAGGGAGAGGAATGATATGGCAGGTCAGTTTACGTCTGAGGTGAATGATTCGGACTTCGAGGAGAAGGTTCTGAAGTCGGATACACCGGTTCTGGTTGATTTCTGGGCAGCCTGGTGCGGTCCTTGCCGTGCGCTTGCGCCGGTGGTGGACGCGGTTGCCGAGGAGTACCAAGGCAAACTGAAGGTGATGAAGATGGACGTCGACCAGAACAACATGACGCCGGGACGTTATGGCATCCGGGGGATTCCTGCGCTGCTGGTCTTCAAGGGCGGCAAGGTCGCTGAGCAGATCGTTGGATTTGTTCCGAAGGATACGATTGATCAGTCGTTGAAGCGCGTTCTCGTATAAAGGGTTTTGCAAGGTTGCAGAATGTACGGCCCGCGGAGTGTTTCGCTTCGGCGGGCCGTTGCTGCGTGGGATATCGCCGCGTCCAGTGTAGACTTTAGGCCAACCATGCTGGAATGGAGTCTTGTTCACGGAAGCCTGATCGCCTTCTTCATTCTGGCGAACAGCTTCTTTGTGGCTGCGGAGTTTGCGGTGGTCAGCGTGCGCGAGACGCGTATCGAGCAGTTGATCGCGCAGAATCGTCCGGGGGCGCGCACGGCGCTGCGGCTCAAGCGCAACCTCAATGAGTTTCTACCCGCCGTGCAGTTCGGGGTGACGATCGCCAGCCTCGCGCTGGGCGGCCTGGGCGAGCCTGCGCTGGCTGATGCCGTGCTGGAAGGGCTTACGCGTGTGGAGTTTCTAAACCGGCTGCCGGTGGTGCGGGCGCATGAGTTGCTGTATGCCCACTCTGTTGCGGTGGTGCTGGCGTTCGCGATTATTACGTACTTTGAGGTATTGCTGGGCGAGTTGGTGCCGAAGTCGCTGGCGCTACAGCGGGCGGAGCGGATTGCGTTGGCCGTGGCGGGGCCAGTGGATGTGTTCATACGGATGACGCGGCCGGCGGTGCGGTTGATGAACGTGTCGGCGGCGGTAGTGCTACGGGTGTTTCATGCGCCGCTGAGTGCGGAGAATGCGGCGCATTCGCCCGAGGAGTTGAAGATGCTTGCGACGGCAACGCGGCGCATGGGTCTGCTGCCACCGTTCCAGGAGGAGATGGTTCATCGCGCGATTGAGTTGAACCAGGTGGGGGTGAGCGAGATTATGACGCCGCGGGGCAAGATCTTCTCGCTGGCGGCGGATATGACGCTGGAGCAGGCAAGCGCGCGTATCGTCGAGGAGCAGCACTCGCGCGTGCCAGTGTACGACCCGGCGAAGGGACGCGATCACATCATTGGGGTTGCATATTCCAAGGATGTTGCGCGGCTGATTCACTTTCGCAGCGTGGCGCAGGGACTGGGGAGCCGCGGCGCTTCGGGGATTGCGCTGCGACAGGTGATGCGCGATGTCCTGATGGTGCCGGAAACCAAACTCGCCGTGGAGATGCTGCAGGAGTTCAAGGACCGGCGACGGCAGATTGCGATTGTGGTGGATGAGTTTGGATCGACGCTGGGATTGATTACTGCCGAGGATGTGCTGGAGCAGGTGGTTGGGGAACTGGAGGATGAGTTCGATACTGGGCGGAATCTGCCGCTGCCAGCGATTGGTGGCGGGCTGCTGCTGGACGGCAGTGCGAGCCTGCGCGACCTGGTGACGCAGTTGCACTGGAAGTTTCCGCGGGCGTATGGCGTGGAGACGCTGGCGGGGTTTCTGTTGGTGAAGCTGGGACATATTCCTTTGGAAGGCGAGCATGTGGACTTCAACGGGAGGCGCTTTGCCGTGGTCCAGATGGAGGGCCAGCGGATTGCGCAGGTGCGCGTGGACCCGATCGAGACGCAGGAGAGTTTGGGGAAGACGGCCGGAGAACCGGGCGAGTTAGACGAGGAGACGCGGCGATGACAGCGGCGATTTCTTCGCGGAATGCTGCGGTGCGCAGGATATTGTGGCGAGTGGTGACGACGCTGCCGGTGTTGTGGGTGGTGGTGACTGTGGTGTTTCTGATGATTCATCTGGTGCCGGGCGATCCGATTGTGCAGATGCTGGGCGATGGAGCGACTGCTGCGGACATTGCGGGATTGCGCCATGCGTATGGACTGGATGCGCCGCTGGGCGTACAGTATGTGCGCTACTGGAGCGGGCTGCTGCATGGGAATCTGGGACAGTCACTGCGGCTGCACGATTCGGTGCTGCATCTGATTTTGCAGCGCTATCCGTACACGCTGGCGCTGACGGCGGCGGCGATGCTGCTGGGCGTCGGGCTGGCGATTCCAGCGGGGGTTGCGTCGGCACGACGGGCGAATCAGTGGCCGGATCGGACGATGGGATTTGCGAGTCTGGTGGGGCTGTCGTTTCCTAACTTTGCGCTGGGACCAATTCTGATCGTGGTGTTCTCGATCGATCTGGAGATGCTGCCGGTCTCGGGCGCGGGCGTTGGCGCGGGCGACTTTCTGCGGCATCTGGTGCTGCCTGCGATTACGCTGGGATCGGGGCTGGCAGCGATTCTGACGCGGATGGTGAGGACGTCGATGCTGGAGGAGTTGGGGCAGGACTATGTTCGGACGGCTCGGGCGAAGGGGCTGTCAGAGAACGTGGTGGTGTATCGGCACGCACTGCGCAATGCGCTGAATCCAGTGCTGACGGTGATCGGCTTGCAGTTTGGCTCGCTGCTGGCCGGCGCGATTGTGACCGAGACGATCTTTGGCTGGCCGGGCCTTGGGCGGCTGACGCTCTCGGCGATCTCGAATCGCGATTATGCGCTGGTGCAGGGGTGCATTCTGGCGATCGGGCTGTCGTATGTGCTGGTGAATCTGTTGACGGACTCGGTGTATGCGCTGGCCGATCCGAGGATGCGGCGGTAAGTCCTACGCGGACGGCGAGAGTTAAGAACCGTGTGGGCGGGGGGCCTCCCCCCCCCCGGGTACTTTTGGGGCTAAAGTATTCTCGTTGGGGGAGTTAGTGGTGGACTTGTGGCAGTCTGTTTACCCGCTTCCGTATGTGTCGGCCGTTGGACCTTGGGTTGGAGTGGGAGCTCTTGTTTAATTGTAGCGGGTGGGTGGGGGTAACTATGCCAGGTCTGTCGAGGAGAAATCGCCTGTGTTTGCAGGGGTTTGGTGGGATTGGAGGCGTGGTGGGGGATTGACATGCGGATTGTGGGCTGTTCTTGAGGAATTTATTTTGCGGTGGTGTATGCGGTGGGCTTCCGGTCAAGGGTCTGGAGGATGGGGGAAGAACGGGCGCGCTTCGCGCGAGAAGCAGGTTCCTCGCTGCGCTCGGAATGACAGGCAGAAGGGCAACGGCAAGAGCCAATACGGAGATCCTTCGCTTCGCTCTGGATGACGGCGAAAAACTAGCAGAAGCAACGACAGAAGGAGGGCCACCGCTGGCAGCCAAGGATGACAAGCGGGGATGGCTAAGGGAGGAGGGGGAGGATTTCGGCGGTGGGGTGGCCGTTTTGGATGCGGAGGAGGGCATAGGTGATGGGGAGATTGAAGCGGCGTGGTCCGGCACTGCCAGGGTTGAGGTAGAGGACGCCGTTGCGGTGCTCAATGGAGGGTTGGTGGGAGTGGCCGTAGAGGACGACGCCAATGCCCGCGGCGTGTGGGTTCAGGTCGAGGTCAACGAGGGCGTGGACGATGTAGATGAGGCAACCGGCTAGTTCGATGGCCTCGGTGGGCGGAAGTGCGGCGCAGGGGCCGTGAGTGTCGATGTTGCCGCGGATGGCGGTGACAGGGGCGATGCGGGCTAGTTCGGCGAGGATGGCGGGATCGCCTACGTCCCCGGCATGGAGGATGTGATCGACGCCGGCGAGGGCGGGGAGGAGTTCGGGGCGGAGGAGACCGTGTGTGTCGGAGAGAACGCCGATGAGCATGCTAAAGGCCTTCGCGGATGCGGGCGCGCGGGTCGAGGTAGTCGCGGAGGCCATCGCTGATGAGGTTGAAGGAGAAGACGCAGAGGGCGAGGGCGAGGGCGGGAAAGAACATGAGGTAGGGAGACTCGAAGAGGTGAGAGCGGGCGTCGTTGAGCATGGCTCCCCAGGAGGGGGTGGGGGGTTGGACACCGAGGCCTAGGAAGCTGAGGGTGGCCTCGGAGAGGACGGCGGCGGCCATGCCTACGGCGGCCTGAACTAAGAGCGGCTGGAGGATGTTGGGCAGGATGTGGCGGAGCATGAGATGGAGGTCGGTGGCGCCGAGGGAGCGGGCGGCCTGGACGTACTCGCGCTGCTTGACGGTGAGGACCTGGGCGCGGACGAGGCGGGCGTAGTTGACCCAGCCGGCGAGAGCGAGGGCGAGGATGAGATTCGCGAGGCTGGGGCCGAGGAAGGCCACGATCATGACGGCAAGCAGGATTCCGGGAAGGGCGAGGAATGCGTTGGTGAGATAGATGTTGACGAGGGTGTCGGTGAAGCCGCCGTAAAAGCCGGCGAGCATGCCGAGGATGGACCCCAGAGCGAGCGAGAGGGCGACGACGGCGATGGCGACGGTGAGGGAGACGCGCGCTCCGTAGAGGGTGCGGGAGAGGACGTCGCGACCGAGTTCGTCGGTGCCGAACCAGTGTGAGGTGGAGGGCGGGAGAAGGCGGGCGCTGAGGTTGAGGCGCTCGGGGTCGTGGGGAGCGAGCCAGGGAGCGAAGACGGCGGAGAGGAAGAAAAGAGTGAGGATGATGCAGCCGGCGAGAGCAAGACGCTGATGAGCGGCGCGTTGCAGCAGGGAACGGAGCCTTGAGTGTCGTCGATGAGTCTGGTCCATGGCGGCTGCATGGATGATAGACCTGAAATGGAAGGAAATGGGGGATTCTCAGTGATTCTTGACATCGCTGTCCCCACACATAAACTTGAGTTAGCGACCTTACAACGAATTCGATAGTTCAGGGTTCCAAGTAAGCAGAACACAGTTGGAAGAGCGGTGAGAACAAGAGCCGCCAGAGTGATTCTACGGACCTGGGTTAGATTGGAGCTTTTTTGATGAACCTCAAAGGGGAAACCGCGGTCGTGTGCGGTGCGGGCGGTTTTATTGGCGGACACCTCGTCAAGAGCTTGATGGCAAATGGGATCAACGTCGTCAGAGCGGTGGATGTGAAGCCGCTGGAGGATTGGTATCTGGTGACGGAGGGGGTCGAGAACCTGTCGCTGGATTTGAAGGACAAGGCGAACTGCATGGTGGCCGCGGAGGGGGTGGGGCTGGTGTACCAGTTGGCCGCGGATATGGGTGGAATGGGGTTTATCGAGAACAATAAAGCGCTGTGCATGCTGAGCGTGCTGACCAATACGCATATGCTGATGGCGGCGCAGGAGAAGGGCGTGCGGCGATTTTTTTACTCGTCGTCGGCGTGCGTTTATAACGGCGAGAAGCAGACGAATCCAGAGGTCGTGGCGCTGAAGGAATCGGACGCGTATCCGGCGCTGCCGGAGGACGGGTACGGATGGGAGAAGCTGTTCTCGGAGCGGATGTGCCGGCACTTTGAAGAGGATTATGGGCTGGTGTGCCGGGTGGCTCGGTTCCATAACGTCTATGGGCCGCATGGGACCTGGGCCGGCGGGCGGGAGAAGGCTCCGGCGGCGATCTGCCGGAAGGTGATCGAAGCGAAGAACTCCGGCGTGCATGAGATTAATATCTGGGGCGATGGCAAGCAGACGCGCAGCTTCATGTATATCGACGACTGCGTGCAGGGAACGCAGATGATTATGGAGAGCGAGATCGATGAGCCGATCAATCTTGGATCGAGCGAGTTGGTGACGATTAATCAACTGGTGGATATCGTCGAGGACATTGCGGGAATCAAGCTGAAACGGACATACGACCTGAATGCTCCGAAGGGTGTGAATGGCCGCAACAGCGACAATACGATGATCCTGGAAAAGCTGGGATGGGAGCCGTCGATCCGGTTGCGGGATGGGTTGGAACGGACCTATCGGTGGATTGAGCAGGAGATCGCAGCCGGCGCCAAGGGGAAGTGATCGATGCCGCCGGTTGATGGCGATCAACGAACAATTCTGGGGGTCAGGTTTTTTCTGGGGACAGCGACGCAGGCCGTCGAACGGATGCGGGCTGGCGGACTGCTGGTGATTCCGGCTGCGCCGGCGCTGAAGGACCTGGGATCCAATGCGCAGTATCGCGAAGCACTGCTGCATGCGGATACGGTCATTACGGACTCGGCCTACATGGTGATGGTGTGGAACTGGTTGCAGCATGATTCGATTCGACGGCTGTCGGGGCTGGAGTACCTGTGTGAGCTGCTGCGTCTGCCGGAGGTTCGCCAGCCGGGGAATGTGCTGTGGATTATGGCGAGCCCGCTGAGTGCGGAGCGCAATCTGGCGTGGCTTGCGGAGCATGGATTTGAGGTGCCCGCGGAGTGCGTGTACCTTGCGCCGATGTATGCGGCAGAAGAGATGGTCGATGAGGCTCTGCTGGCACGGATTGAAGAGACTCGGCCACAGCACGTGATTGTGACGCTGGGCGGCGGAACCCAGGAGCGGCTGGGGTTATATCTCAAGCGCAACTTGAGCTACCGACCGGCAATCCACTGTGTTGGCGCGGCAATTGCGTTTCTCAGCGGCGACCAGGTGCGCATTCCGATGTGGGCCGATCGGAGATACCTGGGTTGGCTTTACCGCTGCGTATCAGAGCCCCGGCGTTATGTGCCACGGTACTGGAGCGCGCGGAAGCTGTTGTACTTGCTGGTTCGCTACAGGGAGCGCCTGCCGGTGCTGTCCGACTAGACTGGTGCAGGAACTTCATTTCAAGATGTGGGTTACAGGATCTATGAGATTGTGGCTGGCTGGATGTCTGCTCGTACTTGGGTGCGGTGTTGCGTGGTGTGCTCCAATGCAGGGTCCTGGCGCCCGGGTGTCGGTGGCTGAGCAATATTTGTTTTCGGCGGCGAATGCGGAGCGGACGCAGAGGGGATTGCAGCCGCTGCGGTGGAGCGACTCGCTGTACCGCGCTGCGTATGGTCATGCGATGGCGATGGCCGAGCATGAGGGGATCTCACACCAGTTTCAAGGTGAGCCGGAGCTGACTGAGCGAGGAGAGACAGCGGGTGCGCGCTTCAGCGTGATCTCGGAGAATGTGGCCGAGGCACCGAGCGCAGTGCAGATTCAGGAGGAGTGGATGCACTCGCCTCATCATCGGGCGAATATGCTGGACCCGCGCGTGGATTCGATTGCGATCCGTGTGGTGAGCAGGGATGGGCAGTTGTATGCAGTTGAGGACTTCGACCGCTCGGTGACGAAGATGTCGCTGGCGCAGCAGGAGCGTGCGGTAGAGCAACGGTTGCAGGCTGCGTCGTCGGTCTCAATCCTGCCCACGACGGAGAATGCGCGCAGGACGTGTGAGATGGATACGGGGTACGCTGGGAGTCGGCGGCCGTGGTTCGTCATGCGCTACACTGCGACGGATCTGAACCAGATTCCGGATATTCTGGAGCAGAAGCTGGCCAGCGGGAGATATCACGAGGCGGAAGTGGGTGCGTGCCAGGCTCAATCCACCAATAACTTCACCGCATATAGTATTGCGGTGATGCTGTACCGGTAGCTGACTCACGGATGGTCAAGCGGTCACGGGATGGACGCCAGCTTCGGCGAGTTCCTCGGCGGTGGCGGGCTGGGTGGGCTCCATTTGGAGGAGATTGTTGAAGCGGTTGAAGTAGTTGAAGAGGCCGATGGCGCAGAGGAGTTCGACGACTTCGCCCTCGGAGTAAAAACGGCGGAGGCTGGCGAAGTCGGCGTCGGTGAATTCGTGCGAGTGAAGGGTCATGGACTCGGCGAGGTGGATGGCTTCCTTCTCAGCCTCGCTGAAGAGCGTGCTGGTCTGCCAGTCGTCAAGGGCGGCGAGATGTTCGGGCGTCCAAGCTAATTTGAGGCAGATGGCAGTGTGGCTGGCGAGGCAGTAGGCGGTGCCGTTGAGCTGCGAGGTGCGCACCACGACGAGTTCTTTGAGGCGCGTGGGCAGGGTTCCGGTGTTGAGGACGGCATTCATGTGCGCAGCCATGGTCTGCATGATCTCTGGCCGGTGGGCGACGGTGCGGAAGAAGTAGGGGACATTGCCGCGGTCGTGCAGAAAGCGGTCGTAGATGCCGCGGAGTTCGGGACTCACCTCGGAACGATTCAGTCGGCTGATGCGTGGCATAGATGCTCCTTGTGATTGAAGATCAGGATAACGCCTCTTTGACCCACCCTCGCGTATTTGCTATAAAGGTTGAAGAGCAACCGCCCGGTTGCCAGCTTGGTTCAAGCGATCCTGAGTAGCTCAATGGCAGAGCATTCGGCTGTTAACCGAAGGGTTGTAGGTTCGAGTCCTACCTCAGGAGCCACTATTCTTTTAGAATCAGATGCTTAGATTATCTACTACTGCGGATACCATCGGAAATACCATCCCATCTGCTCTGTGACTCAGCCTGAAAGCCAAAGGGGAGTGTGCGCGGATTCCTGACTGTGGTCCGGATGGGCTACTCGTTTGTGAACAGCTTCCTCATCCACGCCTCCCTCATGGTTGGCATCGGGGAAGCTTGGCATTCGACCTCCGGCCATCCCGCAGGATAACAGCAGCCTGTGCCTCGGCTTGTGATACTACTCCTCCGTCAGGTGCGCCCAGATGCTCCTGGCCCACAATCGATTGCGTGGCTCACGCACTGTCGCTCTTTCAGGTTCTTGAACTCCTCGAATCGCTCGGCCGCCCTAGCAGTGCATCCAGCTAGCGGGGCGTCTGGTGTGATTTGAGGCGCCATAGCCGGGGGCTACCGTGAGCTGGGTTCGCAGGTGAGGCGGTGGGGACCGAAGGCGCAAGAATTCACAGGCCGAAGGGGCAATGTCAACAAAAGTCAATTCCAGTCACTTCTGGTCTCTTGCAAAAGCGTGGTCTCTGAGCGCCTCATTTCATAAGAGATATCCGTGTAGTCAGGTGTGCCGTGTATAAACTTTGGGCTCCGGACGTGCAGGGGTCGGGGGATCGTAGCTGCCCTGTTCCTTGGTCGGTCAACTGTGTTGCTGGCGGAAATGCCAAGGCAGGTACTGTATGGGCGACTGGAGTTTCCACTGCGCCGATGGTTTGTCCTGGAAGTTCTCCATCGGCAGGACGAAGCATCGCTGGACGGTTGAGTGCGTCCGTGGAGCAACCAGCCATAGGTCATGCTCAGCTGGGCAAAGAATTGCAAATTGAACTGTTTGAACAATCCATCCTCAGGAGCTGAACACTGCCATGGTTTCTACTACAGCCTCACCTTATTCGTTGAAACTCTTTATCTTTTCCGCCTGTTCCATTCTCCTCGTGATCCTCGTTCTATCGATTGCTCCCGCGTTGCGGGCGCAGGCGGTCGATACGGTCGCACCCTCGATGCGCCCGTTTTCAAAGCTCGGGGTCGGAGTGAACATCGGGACGCTGGGCCTCGGGGCGGAAGCCGCCACACCGCTGGCAAACACGCTCAATCGTGGTACCGCAAATATGCCGAAGCCCGTCGGCCCTTTGACACTGGCGATCGCGCAAAGCACGCTGAATGAGCAAATTAATCAAACTACGGCCGATAACACGCTGCTCACCTGCGTCGCCTGCTATGACCCAGACGACAAAGCGGACAACGATAACGCTGTCGTTGTGAGTACATACTCACCATCGATGAATCAGTTCTTGACTAAACTTGGATACATCCGAGTCGCCAGCAATCAACAAGGGTATACGGAAGTATTTACTGCGAAGGCGAAGCGCAGTAAATATTATGATTTCAATGATCACAGTCCTGGACTTCGGCTTGCCAACTTCAGAAATCCTAAAATTCTGACCAGCAGAATCACGGATCTCAAGCATGTGCCCATTGAGTACGATCTTGTACCAACAGAGATTACAGCCGGCTTCTTTGGAAAGGTTCAAACAGTTAAGTCGTTCGTGTCGTTCTCGCTCGAGAACGACACGTGGGAAATATGCGTCGCCTGTAGTCGGTAGGCGACGAGAGCAATTGTCTCGGAATGCGTATTCTGGGCCCAGTAGCAAGTAGCAGCATTCTCTGATCTCCTAGGAAACAAACCAAATAGAGCTACCAAATGCGCATTGACCTGTACACAAAAGCGATCCTCACACTGATTGCATGCGCGCTCTTAGTGATCGCCGGTAACACCTTGATCCAGCCGACTAGAAGCGTAGCTTCCGCCCGAGGGTTAACTGGCGGTCAGTTCTCATATGCAAACGGAGGGCTATTAGCGGTGGATACCAGAACTAGCGATATTTGGGTTTACGGCTTAGGCGGCGACGGGGGATATAGCGTAGGGCACCTGGGTCGAATTGATGAACTGGGAAAGCCCCTAATAGTAACCGCAAATAAGTAATGTCTGGGTAATGTAGGTGGCGGGCCGCAACCGCCGTGTTGACAAGGGCGCAGGATTCGGTGTGTGTCACCCTTCCGCTCCTCGTCGACTCACCACCACCCGAGGGGGGGGCGACCGGTCACCAGCGCATCGATCGTGACCACATCCCCGTGCGCATTCTTGAGATGTTTTCTGTCGCAAGGGTGGGATGTCCTCTGTCCCAGTAGTAGTACACTTTGGCCGCCGGGAGAACAGGAGAACGACGATGCGTAGCAACGTTGCAGCGTATGTTTTGTCTATCGCGTACACGCTTGGAGTGGGCGTTGTCATGACTCTCACCGGCTGTAGCGGAGGTGGCGGTGGAGTCGCGCAGAAGCAACCTCCTCCAGCACCCGCGACCACTCCGACCATCACCTGGGCCACGCCTGCGGCCATCACGTATGGAACTGCGCTCAGCGGAACCCAGTTGGATGCGACGGCAAGCGCGCCCGGAACATTCGTCTACAACCCCGCCGCGGGCGCTACGCCCAACGCAGGAACGCAGACGCTCTCCGTAACCTTCACGCCAACGGACACCACAACCTATACGACGGCAACTGCCAGCGTAAAGCTTGTCGTGAATCAGGCAACGCCGACCGTTACCTGGCCTACTCCTGCCGACATCATCGCCGGTGCAGCGCTTACCAGCACTCAGCTCGATGCGACGGCAAGCGTACCCGGAACATTCGTCTACAATCCCGCCGCGGGGACCATCCTCGCCCAGGGAACGCAGTCGTTGTTCGTAAGCTTTACGCCAACAGATGCCACAGACTACGCGTCGGTGACTACGAGCGTAAAGCTTATAGTGGACCCGTCGGTGCCAACCATCACCGGCCTCACTCCGCGGTACGTTGCACTGGATACGTTCAAGTTTTTTGTATCTCCGTATGTAATCACATGCGCGGGGTGCGAGAACGGGGATATTTTGAACGATGCAAGCGGACTCTTCACTCCAAGTATCACTCTTTCTTTGACACCGGGGGAGACGAGTTTCGGACTTACATTGCAATGGCAGCAGGGAACGTACGAACCATGGTTCGACACATGGGAGATCCAGCATCCCGGCGGTCCGTATGGCAACCAATGGAGTTTTGCATTCCTGGGAAGTGGAAGCCAGAGCACGCTTGCGGTTTCTCCTACCACGGGAACGCTCTTCCAGGTTGCACAAGCCGAGAGTCAGGCGGTCCACACGCTAAAAACGGATGGCACGACTGGGGTTCTCTCTGCTAGCGGAATGAATGTTACTCCTAATCTCTTGGCAGTCGATGACGTTACCGGAGATCTTGCTGATGGTAATCCAAGTGTGGTCTACTCTTCATCCGACATCATTCCTTCGGCGGTCATTGTGTTTGATGAAAGCGGAAACCGGTTGTGTTACTTCGAGCCAAGTAACATGACCACCATGTCGAGCGTTGCGGCAAAGGGCGGTTACATGGTCTTTACCGATCCTGCGGACAATCTCGTGGGGATCGGAAAGATGGACTGCAGTGGATATCATTCGATCTCCGTTGCGGGACAGCCATGGGCGGTTGCGATGGTGAACGGCGCCGAACTCGACGCCTACGTTCTCTCCCGCGACACATGGTCTTCGGACGGAAACAGACATAGAGTTCCCCGAACACGGGCGGACCTGCCAAACCCTTGTAACGGCTGGCGCTTTCGCAACGGAAGGACGTAGTAGTGCAATCTCCCCCCTGGGGGCGAAATGCGCTTTATGGCCAAAGAGCGGAGAGCCATCGCTCTATTCGCCCCCTGGGGTCGAATAGAAAGCTGGTTAGGAGCTTGTTGAAGAAGAGGCCACAGGCGCAGTTTTGCTGAGTTGCGGCATGGTTCGGTGACGAGATTTCGTTTGAATTGGCTCTGTAAGTTCGTTTTATAGGCTAGCTGACGTTGTCTGGAGCG